>CALUJS010000006.1 GCA_944321015.1 uncultured Phocaeicola sp.
TCCATCACTTTGTGTCGCAGTCTGCTAAATGAACAACAACGCTACGAAGCGGCTTTCTTTGAAACTGTCCGTACCCTACTCTCCCGAATGACAGGAAAAGGGAAAGTTTCCAAAAAAGAAATAAATGCAAGAATTGGTGAGTTGCTGAAACAAAGTGTAAAAAGTGACGGAGTTATCAATCTGTTCTCTGACGTGAAAGCGGAATTCTCCTTGTTCGACTCTGCATTTTTGGAAGAAGTATCCAAGATGAAAGAAAAGAACATTGCCGTTGAGTTATTAAAAAGATTACTGGCGGAACGTGTTACTTTATATCAAAAGACCAACATCGTACAGGCGGAAAAATTCTCCGACCTACTGAATCGGTCTCTGTCTTCCTACCTAAAGGGGCTGCTCACTAATGAAGAAGTCATACAGGAACTTTTGAAACTGGCAAAAGAAATATCCTCATCAGAATCGGCAGGGAACGATTTGGGTTTGACACGAGAAGAAAAGTCATTCTATGACGCATTGACTAAGCCGCAAGCAGTACAAGATGTATATACCAATGAACAATTGGTTGCTATGACGAAGGAACTTACAGAAACTCTCCGTAAGAACCGGACAATCGACTGGCAGAAAAAGGAATCAGCACGGGCTGGTATGCGCAAAATGATAAAACGCTTGCTTAAGAAATATCATTATCCGCCCGAAGAAGCAGCCAATGCCTTGGAAACGGTTATCCGCCAATGCGAGCAATGGACGGACAATGAAGAAACTATAAGTGAGCCAAAATTGTATAGTTTGCAAGAAAGCTCTTATTCAATGGCTGCGGAACCTAGAACGGAATATGGGAAGAATATCTATACCTTATATGAATGACTTCAAAGGTAACCTCCTCCTCTACCAGACCGAGGACGGACAGACAAAAATAGAAGTCACGCTCGCCAATGACACCGTGTGGCTCACTGCTGATCAAATGGCGGAATTATTTCAACGCAATAAATCCACCATTTCGAGACATATCAAGAATGTGTTTGAGTCAGGAGAATTAAAGCCAGGTTCAACTGTTGCATTTTTTGCAACAGTTCAAAATGAAGGCACAAGGAAGGTAGAACGCAATATAGCCTACTACAACCTTGATATGATTATTAGTGTAGGCTACCGTGTCAATTCCCACCGGGGTGTCCAGTTTCGTATTTGGGCAACACAGGTGCTAAGGGAATACCTTATCAAAGGATTTGCGATGAACGATGACTTGCTGAAGCGTGCTGGAGGCGGCAATTATTTTGATGAACTTCTCAGCCGAATCCGTGATATTCGTTCATCTGAAAAGGTGTTCTATCGCAAGGTGCTGGAGATTTATGCGCTTAGCATCGACTATGACCCACGGGCAGAGGCTACGCAGATGTTTTTCAAAACCGTACAAAACAAGATGCACTTCTCGGCTCACGGACATACGGCGGCAGAGGTTATTTACCAAAGGGCGGATGCCAACAAGGACTTCATGGGATTGACCTCATGGACGGGCGGATTGCCCAAACGCACGGATGCAGAAATAGCCAAGAACTATCTATCTCCCGAAGAACTGGACACGCTGAACCGCATTGTCAGCCTGTATCTTGACTTTGCCGAACTTCAAGCGCAGTCGCACAAACCGATGTATATGAAGGACTGGATTCAGAAACTGGATGATTTTCTGAAACTCTCCGGCAAAGAACTTCTGACCCATGCCGGAACTATCTCTGCCGAGCTTGCCAAGCAGAAAGCGAATCAAGAATATGATAAGTTCAAGGAACGGACGCAATACGAGCTTTCGCCCGTAGAAATCCATTTCTTGGAAAGTTTTGAGAAAGAACAGAAGAAGTTGAAAAACAAAAAATAATAGAAATTTTATGAACAAGCAAATGTGGAACCTCTATAAAGAATCAGATAGAGGTAAGAAATGCATAGAAATGTTCAATCCTGAGATTGAAAATACATACGATGGCATAAAAGCCATTTTAGATTTTTCACAAAAATGGGAAGGTAAAATATCTGCCAATAGATGGCTGGATTTGAATTTTCTATTTGGAGCCAACTTGCCTACCAGTGGACTTTTGCCAGAAGATGGCAATTGGACGCGCGAGAAATTCAACCATCTGATAGAAGAATATCAATTGATAGATGCTACAGTAGATGAGAGTGGAGAAGTTAAATTTTACGATGATGCCAAATCAATGCTTTTGCAAAAAGACAAATATCGCCAAAAAGCAACACTCATTCCTCCTTTATCATTTTTCTTATTCTATTCTTACACATTTTTCAAACCTCTTCTATTGCCGACACATTTTGATGTAATTCAGTACAATTGTGATGCATTAGGCATCGAACTACCGCCCATTCCAAGAAGTAAAGATTACAAAGCGTATTTAATGTATTATTACGACATCTGTTCGGTTTGGAATGATTTTCAGAAAGAAAATGAACTAACTGATGCTGAATGTTGTGCTTGTATATATGACTATGCAACTTTGCTACAAGAATCTCATGAAAACAGAGAGCTACCCAAACCTACCAATGTTTGGATGACCGGAGCATCCGATGGAGACTTTATATTTTTAGATTCTCTTGGTAAAGAAAAAGAAGGGAATGATACACACATTTGGGCTTGTAATGAACGTACACGGAGAGGCGATATAATAGTCATTTATTGTACTTCTCCGAGAAGTTATATCCACTCCATATGGCGAGCCAATTCCGAGGGCATATTCAATCCGTTTGATTACTATCATTGCCGTACAACTATATGCGATGGAATCCTAACTCCACACATATCTTTTAAAGATTTGAAAGCAGATTCTTACTTTGCAGAAGTACCTATTGTCAGGAAAAATCTTCAAGGAATTAACGGAATAGAATTAAGTGTTGCAGACTACTCTGAGCTTCTTCGTTTGATAAAAGAAAAGGGAGGAGACACAGAACTATATCCTAAACTATTTGATGGTAAAGCCATTGATTTTGGCGAGATAAACTTAGAAAAAGATGTAGAAGAAAAAATCCTGATTCCAATATTAAAACTATTAGGATACAATGAAGAGGACTGGACACGACAATTGTCTCAAAAAGCAGGCAGAGGGCTTAAAGCCATACCAGATTTCGTATTCTTCCCCAAAGGAGAAAAACATTTTGCTGCAGCACCAATGGTCATCGAAGCGAAATTGGATATGTCCTCAATAGCGGAACAAAGAAATGCATTTTCTCAAGGTTTGTCATACGCAAGAATGCTTCGAAGTTCCATTATGGGTATTTGTGACAAAGAAAGGCTAATTCTTTATCAAGTAAACAAAAACGGAATCGCTAACCGAAACACACCCTTGTTTGAAGAACATTGGCTTTCCATCTATGGAGACGCAGATATAGGCGCGAAACTCAATCAATTAATAGGCAGGGAAGTGATTGCAAGAATATAAGATTGGCCATGACTACAAAAATATTTTTCCTCCACGGCTTTTTTGCTTCGGGTTGTTGCATGCCTGCCCAAGCATTGAAACAAGCATTCGCAGGTAAGGCGGAAGTCCTTACGCCCGACCTTCCGCTTCATCCTCGCGAATCATTGGCATTTATTACAAACCTTTGTGAGCGTGAGCATCCCAATGTATTGGTGGGCAATAGCAACGGCTCTTTCTTGGGGCAGATAGTAGCATCACGTTTGGGAATACCTGCCCTGTTGGGAAATCCCCATTTTGAAATGACCTGTTTCCTTTCCGAACGCATCGGGGCGCATGAGTACAAATCACCACGAGCCGACGGACAGCAACATTTCGTGATAAACCAACCGCTGATAAATGAATTTGTCGACATACAAGCCCATCAATGGGACAATTGCCGACCGGAAATGATCGATCATATTTGGGGGCTATTCGGAGAGAATGACCACTTGGCTCATTTTGAACCGTTGTTCCTGCAACACTATACCCATGCTTATCATTTCCCCGGTGCCCATACACCTACGGCGGAAGAGGTACGGGAGTATTATGTGCCGCTGGTAGAAAAACTATATACAACAACCCTATAACAAACAAATATGTCAAAAGCAAAACTAAAGAAATACCTGCAAACGCTTTCCAAAGAGCAAGTCATAGAAGTGATGATTGAACTTTATGATGCTCGAAAAGAAGTCAAGGAGTATCTGGAGTTCTATCTAACTCCTGACAGCAAAGCCGAATTGGAGAAATGCAAGAAAGCCATCCGGCAGGAGTTCTTCCCCACCCGTGGTTTCTCGGAAAAGCCCTCATTCGCAAAGTGCAGGAAAGTCATTTCCGATTTCCAAAAACTGAAAACTGAACCGACTTATGTCGCAGACCTAATGCTTTTCTACATCGAACAGGGGTGCGAATATACCGTGACTTTTGGCGACATGTGGGAGCAATATTACATTACTTTGGAAAACAACTTCGACAAAGCCATGAAGTTTATTTTCATGCATGGTTTATTGGCGCAATATTATGAACGGATAGAGAAATTGCTTGATAATGCCAGCAACTGTGGTTGGGGATTTTATGATACGCTTTCAGAAATCTATCACCAATACAGGTAACTAAAAAAGAAAACCATTCCCTGCTTAGATACACAAAGAATGGCTTTCCCAATTTCTACTCCATTGACTCCCGGATAATGCGCAAAGTTTCCTTTTTATATTCTTTACGATTGTACTTTTCTCCTCTGCACATCCAGCAGCTACACGGAGTTCCTGTGGTTTGATAAACCTTTGCCCATTTGTCCTTTGCCAGTTCGAACCAATGTGGATGATTGTCTATACTTCCATCCTCACGGATAACAGGAGTTCCATAAGCTGCATAAAGAATCATGCGAGCCTTAAACACACGCGCCATTTGTTGGCGTCTCCAAAGTTTGTTTCTTTTGTCCATCGTCTCTTTGTATTAAAGTTAGGATGAACAATGATTTTACTTTTGTGAGACTTAATGTATCCATAGCTATTCCTTTTTATTATTCCAAATTCAAAACAACTTCCTCAAATCCATCGAAAGAAAATCCTCCGCACTGATACCTCCATCACCCACAATAAACGCCGATTGCGGATTGAACAGCTTGCGGAACTTATCCAATCCGTCCGTCCGCTTCTCCGCATTGCTTTTCACCTCAATGGCGACCACCGAACCTTTCTTGCGCAGGACGAAATCCACTTCATCATCCCGCTCACGCCAATAGAACACTTTAAAACGATGTACGAAAGCTTGGCTTACCAAATAGGCACCGATGCCCGACTCAAAGATGTGTCCCCATGATTTACGATTCAATATCGCCTGCTCAAAAGTCAACGGGCTATACACCATCTTCAGTGCGTTGTTATATATCTGCAACTTAGGGATGCTGGCACGTCTCCGGGCCATATCCATACTGAACTTCTGGAGACCGCAAAGCAATCCGCTTTCATCCAACAGGTTGATATATCCTGCCAAGGTCACCGTGTTTCCGGCATCTTGAAGCGAACCCAACATTTTGTTCAAAGAAAGTAACTCACCCGAATAGGCTGCACCCAACTCAAAGGTCTGACGAAGCAAGGCAGGCTTGCTAATTGGTGTATCCATAAGAATATCCTTATTGATGGTCGCCTCGATGATGGCCGACTGGATGTACTGCCCGAAGCGGGCTTCATCACTAATCAAGGTAGCTGCACCGGGATAGCCTCCATAAAACAAGTATTGGTCAAGTGAAAAGCCGAAACATTCCTGCATTTCCTGAAAACTCCAATGGCTCATACGTATCTCCTCAAACCGCCCAGCCAAGGATTCGGACAAGCCTTTCTCCAACAACACGCGGCTGCTTCCCAAAAGCAACACTTTGATATGGCGGTCGTGAAACGTATCATCGTCCCATTCCTTTTTCACCACCTCGCTCCAGTTGGCTATCTTCTGTATCTCGTCAATTACAAGTATGACACTCTCCCATCCCCGACTCTCCTTCAAACTACGCACAGCCGCCCAGCAATCGGAAATCCAGGCACTGTTCGTAGCCGGAACATTGTTGGCAGAAAAGAACTGGTAAGGCATGTCCAAATCCTGAAGCACTTGTTTGACCACAGTGGACTTGCCTATCTGACGGGTGCCCATCACCATTTGGATGAACTTCCGTGGCTCTTTCATTCTATCTGTAATTACCTGATATTCCGCTCGTTTATATATATTATTACATTTTACTCAGTGAACTAAGTATTTTCACTCAATGCAAAGATAACAAATATATTCGAGTAATTATCATGGATTTACAAATACTGAGACCTCTGTAAAACACCGGAAAATGAACACAAAACGATCACGAGCAAGAGCAACGGCGAGAGGTCTTGCGGGAAGTCAGGGAAGCCCTTCCGGCTCTCAATATCATCCGTCGCGAGCGGGTATATGGACGGACGCGAGCAACCATATGCCGCCTCGCGCGGCGAAATATGGACAGATACTACTCTATCAGTAAGGGATGTTTTGCTTCTGAAACGAAGCTCTTTGGAGAGGTGAAAATGAAAGAAAGATGTGCATCCGGAATCCCGATACACACCTTCCTCTCAGAGGAATTATTTCTTGGGAAGCTCGTCGAGCAGTGTTTTTACTGCGGCTTCCAACTGTGCGTCATAACCCCGAAGCTCATCGGCCGGGCTGTTGTATATCAGGACTTCGGGCTGCAACTCCGTATTTTCGGCATAATTACCATCCATGTCGACGCAACCGACTTGCGGAATGCCGAACACAAGCGACGGGTCGATCTGATTTTCCCACCACACGGCAGTCATCGTGCCGGGGACGGGTGCCCCCACGAGCTTTCCAATCTTCAGAGCCTGATAGAGCTGCGGAGTGCCATGGGCATTACTGTAATTGTCCTCGCAGACGAGCATACATGAAGGTTTCGTCCATTGATTGAACGGGTCGCTACCGATATACTGTCCTTGGGCAACGAAGCGTTGGTATTCGCGGCCGGAAAGCAGTATGATAAGATCTTCGTGCAGCCAACCTCCACCGTTGTGGCGGGAGTCGACTACGATGGCCTCTTTATGGCGATAGCGTCCGAGTATGTCACTATATGCCTTGCGGAAGCTTTCGCTGTTCATGCCTTGTATGTGAACATACCCCAAGCGCCCGCCGGAGAGACGTTCCACCTCGGCACGGTTGCGTTCTACCCAGCGGTTGTAAAGCACACCGTTCCAAGCTTCGGCATTCAGGCCACGTATGGTCTCCTCAAAGCGCTTTTTCGTATCGGGATTGTATACCGTAAGACGAATCTTACGTCCGGCCTTCCCTTCGAGCAGCGGATAGTAATCGGCTCCGGTCTTGATCTCCTGTCCGTCGATGGCTTCAATTATACATCCGGGGGTTACTTTTGTTTTGATGACGGCCAGCGGGCTCTTGGCTGGTATTTCCTTTATCTTCAGTCCGTCGCCATCATATTCATCATCAAAAAACACTCCCAACGATGCGGTGGGCATGGCTCCTCCGCGACCGGAATAACGCATGCCCGTGTGTGAAGCGTTCAACTCACCCAGCAGCTCGCTCATCATTTCGGCAAAATCGTAATTGTTGCTGATGTGGGGAAGGAAGCGCTCGTATATCTTGCGGTATTTGCTCCAATCCACGCCGTGAAGGTCTTTCTTGTAGAATTTATCTTTCACCTGCTGCCAGGCATGTTCGAAGATGTATGCGCGCTCGTCATAGGGCTTGTAGTTGAAGAAGGCTTCAAAGGCAATGGGCGTAGTGCGGCCGGAGTTGATGTCGACTTTGCGCATGCCGCCTCGCCCGCACATGAACACCGCTCCGTTCTTGGTCTGCTCCAAAGAACCGCCTCCGATTCCTTTGGCCAGTATGCGCGTACTTCCGTCTTTCAAATCGTGAACCCACAAGTCTTGCGGACCTTCAAAAGAGGCCAGATAATAGAGTTTGCCACCGTCGTTTGACAAGATGGCATCGCCCAAGAAAGAAGAGTTGCCGGTGAGACGCACCACGCGGTCCTGGCAATTCTCCAAATCAAACGTCAACAGTTTTTCGTTGCTGTCTTGTTTCTTGCCAGCTTTCTTTGCGCGCTTTTTCCCTTTCTTTTTATCGGCTTCATCCTTGGTCCTGGCTTCCTCGGCTTTTTCCTCGCGCTCGGCTTCTTCAAAAAGAGCCAGGTCTTCTTTGTTCATACGGAACTTTTCATACGCTTCGAGGTCGAAAAACATGATATACACGTCGCGTTCGGCACCCCAACTGCCATGACTGCGGTATCCGGCACGATCGCTCTGCCAAATCATGGCCTTTCCGTCAAGTACCCATTTTGCATGACCGTCGTTATAGCCGCTTTGTGTCAGATTGTGCATTTCGCCTTTTCCGTCCGCCTTCAGAAGTACGACATCTTTATTGTTCCACCCGCCGACACCGATAAAGTCTGACAGAATCCATTTGCTGTCCGGCGACCACTCAAACCACTGATCGCCGTCGGAGTAAGAATACTGATATTTTTTGTCCATGACGGTACGCGTATTGCGTGTTTTCAGATTGATGACACGTATGGCGGTGCGATCTTCCAAAAATGCCACTTCTTTGCCGTCGGGGCTGTATTGGGGTTGGAAAGAGGTCTTTGTGGAACGAGTCAGGCGCTCTTCTTTTATATTCGTGGCATAGGTAAACATCTTCTCTTCCTTGTCGGCCAGCGTTGCCTGGTAGATTTGCCAAAGGCCGTCGCGTTCGGAAGCATATACCAGACTACGGCCGTCGGGAGAGAAATCCACGTCGCGTTCCTGCTCAGGAGTATCGGTGATTTGCTTGGTGGTTTTGTAGTCAACCGAGGTAACATACACATCACCATGAACAATGAAGGCCACCTCCTTGCCATTGGGCGATACCGCCATTTCACGCACGCCGTTTTGCAGCACCTGACGAACTACATCGCGGTCGGAACGATCGGCATAAATGCTGATTTTTACTTTTTGAGGGCTTGCGCCGGGCTTCAGTGTGTAGATTTCTCCGTCAAGTCCATAGCATAGCGTTCCGTTTTTTGCGATGCTGAGGAAACGTACCGGATTGGTGTTGTGGTGTGTGAGTTGTTCGGACGAAGCGCTTCCAAGACGGCGGTGATACACGTTGAACGTCCCGTTTTCTTCACTGAGATAATAGAATGACTCACCATCGGGAGCCCAGACCGGATTACGGTCTTCTCCTTTGAACGAAGTAAGTTTTGCGTATGTCGGATTCTTACCCGGGGTCATCATCCAAATATCTCGCGCAATGGACGATTGATGATGTTTGCGCCAAGGATCCTCATATCCTTTTTTGTCTTGATAAAGCCATTGTTTCCCGTCGTTGCGGATTGAGATGTTTTCCATGGGCATCGAGGAAATCATTTTCGGACGTCCCCCGTTTGTACTCACCTCATACACCTGTGCAAATGTAGACGAGGGAAAACGAACGTCTTCTGCCGACGGCTGGATGGTTGCACTGAAAAGCAGGTGGTCGGCATCGCGGAACACGATAGGAGTCTCACTGCCGGAGTGTGTGGTCAACCTGCGTGGCTCACCACCTTCTCGCGACACGATAAACACATCAAAACTCCCCAACCGGTCAGATGCAAAGGCAATGTGTTTGCCATCAGGACTCCACACCGGCGTCGTGTCATAAGCCGGATTCGTGGTAAGCTGCGTAGCGCGTCCTCCATCAACCGGAACGGTATAAACATCTCCTTTATATGTAAAGGCTATAAGTGTACCATCAGGCGAGATGGCACAATCGCGCATCCATAAAGGAGCATTTTCTTGCGCCAAAGCCCATCCTCCGATGAGCAGAGCGGCGGCACTAAGAACGATTCGTTTCATTCGATATTGTTTTTAGAAATTAATGATATTACATGTAATTTTGCCACAAATGTAGCTAAGTTTCCCAATAACAAAGCGCGAATTGCACTATTATTCGCAGGATTCAAGTGTTTTTCCTGTCTTTTTGTGCAATACGCGCTTTGTCAGCAGCACTATTGGCTGATAACTATATGTTGTCAGTCTGCTGTCGATTCGGAATCGTCTGTGGCATCTTCAAACTCAGTCTCTCCGGCTTCCACAAGGATATTATACCATTGAATGAGTTTACGGATATCTCCTGCGTGCACACGGTCGCGGTCGAAGTTCGGCAATACCTGTGCAAAAAACTCTTGCAGTTCGGGGAGAGAGGCTTTTTTGTAATCGAGGGTCACAGGCGTGCCTTGTTGTTTCTCCTTGAGCGATGTGAGCACTTTGGCAAGGGGTATATCGTCCTCGTCAGTATACATTGAAATATCACCCAATGAAGTTACTTTGTCGGCGGCATATACGGGAAGACGCTTTTTCGTGCTGTCCAAAGTCTCCACGATTAACATGTTTCTGCCCTGCGACAACAGGCGATAAAGGCCGGGCTTCCCGGCAATGGCTAGAATGGTTCTCAACATAATCTTGTATTATTTTGTAATTTGTTCACTGTTTCTTTATTCAAAAGCGAGGCAAAGATACAACGCCGCAGATTGTCGGCAAAGTTCATTCCTCCAAAATTTGCAAATCAGGCTAACTTCGACTCACCTTCAAACCTTGGTCTGAAAGACGCATTTCGACGAAACGAGCGCATGCGTTCGGTGGTGCCGCCGAAAGTGTAGCTTTGATACGGGCTGCTGCTTCGTCATCTTTGGCCACCATGTAGAGAAAGCCTCCCCCACCCGCTCCGGGCAGTTTATAGCCCAGACAATAGTCGCTGATACGTGCAATAATATTCTCTACGGCAGGAGGATTGGTGCCGGCATCAAGTCGTTTGTTCAGGTTCCATGACTTGCTTACCAGCTGCCCCATCGTTTGGAAGTTGCCACACTGAATGGCTTCAAACATATCCAAGGCATGGGCTTTCATTTCCTGGAGTATCTCTAGATGCTCTGTGGAATTGAGGAACATTCCACGTACAATCTCTGCCAATATGTTTTTGGCCGTACGCGTAATTCCTGTATAATATAGCAAATGACATTGAGCATATTCCGGAGCCGAGAAAAGGAAGTCCGGGAGCCATCTTACTAAAGGCCGTTGTTCAAAGCCGCTGTTGGTCTGCAGAAGTTTGATACCCTGTAACACACCGCCATATTGGTCCTGCCATCCGCCACCGGTGGTAAGTAATTGTTCCAACACAAGTGTGCGACGTCCGATTTCATTCTTGTCCCATGCCAAGCCGCAGAAGTCGGCTACCGCACCCAATACCGTAGAGGCAAGAATGGAACTTGTTCCCAGACCCGAGCCCGCCGGTACGGCCGACAAAAGCGTAACCTCAATGCCACATCCGAACTCACGCAACTGCGCTTCGAGTGAAGGATACTCGTCACGTGAGAAACCGGGCTGAAAGCCTGCCAGCACGAGTGCTGCTTTCGGTATGGAGAAAGGTGAGCCTACACAGGTAAAATCTCTAAGTTCAGCGTAAGTATGTACTTCCTCCATTGCTCCCAAATCGATAGAGCGAAGTACTATTTTCGGTTCCTTACAAGGCTTCACATAAGCCTGAAGCGGAGGCTGACCATTGAGTTCAATGGCCATATTCACCACATTGCCCCCATCATTAAGGCAGAATGGAGGAGTATCACTCCATCCTCCTGCAAGGTCTATGCGCACCGGACTTCGTGCCCATACAATTTGGTCTGCATACACAGCCATGTGCGGCGATTGTTTATCTGCCAACACGGCAGATGTCAAACCATCCCGCAACAAGCTGAAGGCTTGTTTTTCATTAGCACTTCCGTCTTGTCCACACAAACTTAGATATTGTGAGCGAAACATGTGGTCATGTATACGTGTCATTACCGGAGCCGTATCGGGCAACAGAGCAGGCAATGGTAAGCCATTGGCCACAAACTCTTCAGCCGCATCTTTTAAATTCAATTGGTAAAAAACACTTTTCTCGTAGTTCTTTGCCAACAGAGGCCAATCATTGGCACGAAACTCCTTGCGCTGTTCCGTTAACCGGCGTAAATTTGCGTAAGCCGAAATCTCATCGGCCGACAGTTTATGTTTGCTTTGCCAAATGGCTTTCCCTTCAGCATATTCCGGATCACAAATCATCCAACGGAATACTTTCCCAAGCTCTTCAACACTATTGCATACGGGAAACAACCGCGCAGATTGCAAATCGTCCCCGCCTTCTATTGATTCGGGAGTTAATCCGCGTGCCGACAACCAATGGAGCATGGGGTTACCCATGAAAATGGTTTGCTCGTTATTCAAAGCACCGCGAAAAGCATCATTGAATCCATAACAACGAGCCACATAATCAGTATCGCCCATTGGCACCACATCAACACATGTACCGGCTGGCAATTCCAATTCCCAGTCATTACGGGGCACGCCCGTAATGATATGCCGGTGTGCCAATCTCCATGATGGACCAACACAACTATTCTCAATCCACACTTCGGAATTTTCTGCTCCCAGTTTTATTCCTACCAATGCGTTTTGTACAAATATGGCAGGGTGAGGCTTCACTTTCAGATGCATGATTTCTCGTTGGTCATGCACCAGATTCTGTACTGCTACCGTGGATGAAAGGAGTTCCCGGCTTGTGCCATAGTGATAAAATTCGCCACCCGGCAACGGCAAGACAGCCACACTCAGGCTGCGTAATTCGTCATCTTCAATCTTCGGATGGGCGCCTAATGCACAGCCAAAGTCTGCATACAAATCATAGTATTTCCACTTATCGCCTGTCTTAGAACGTTTGCGAAGCATTTCTACGGCACGATCACTAAGCAACCAAATGCCTATATCCATCAGGAAGAAATGTGTCTGCATCAAATTTCCAAGTTCTTCTACAGACGGCTTCTGCAACATGAAATCCAGGCAATCGGGATTTTGGCGAGACGACACGAAGACTCCATGGTTCTTTGCCAAACTCGGCTCTACCCACAATCCATAACACACGACATCGGCTTCGGGAATCTCCTGTAGAGGTTTCCCACTGCGGATATAAACATCGCCACTGGCAATCAACGTATGCAAGGAAGCCGGAGCTTTCTCCATAATCTGGCGATAAAGAGGTAATTGCAAAGACAATAAGTTTTGTTTCAACCGTTGTCCTTTCGCCCAACGGAAGACGGGAATCGGGGTCAGAATCTTACCTGATGGCGCATAGCCGGGCAAGCGTCGGCTCTGGCCTCCGGCGTGCAACAATATGCGTTTGTTTTCACTTAGCCATTGTGTGAAAGGCACATCGGGAGCCCACTGTCGATGACACGCCTCCAACAACCATGTAGTACCTCCCCCGGAGCCTAATTTCTCTCCAACCGGATCTGATGTACAAAACCATTCATTAGGGTCTACTCCTTCTATTTCATGGAAACATTCGACCAGATTCGGTGGCAATGATAGTAACTTTTTCATTATGCGATATTACTATGTGCTTATCCTACAATAAATATTCAATTGCCGGCATCAGTAAACAACTTTATCTTTTGCTCTTCGTTTGTTTTGCAAATAAGCAATGCGTCGTCTTTCTCTGCCACGATATATCCGTCCAATCCCATGATGACGACTCTTTTTTCCTGAGTCGCGTGTATGATGCAGTTTCTTGTGTCATACAGTTGTATGTTTTTGCCGATGCAGACATTTTTATTCAAATCCGGCGTCATTTGCTCGTATAAAGCTCCCCAGGTTCCTAAATCGCTCCAGCCGAAATCGGCGGGGAACACAAATATCTCTTCGGCTTTTTCCAAAATGGCATAGTCTACCGAGATGTTCTCGCAATTCGGGAATTCGCGATTGATGACTTCCTGTTCATTCTCTGTATAAAATACGGGACGGATACTTTCAAATATTTTAGCGATGGCCGGGCAATAAATCCGGAAAGCATTCACGATTGTACCAACATTCCATACAAATATGCCTGCATTCCAGAAATAGTTTTTCTGTTCGATATAGCGCTGTGCCGTGTCGGCATCCGGTTTTTCCTTAAATGAATCGACACGAAAGATTTCCTTATTCGTAGACGATGCTATGCTCAAATCCGTCTCGATATAGCCATAACCGGTTTCCGGCCGTGTCGGCTTCATGCCCAAGGTCAGGATGGCATCGGTACTTTGAGTGAAATTCATTGCAGAACGAATCACCCGTTGAAACTCCGCCACGTTCATGACAATATGGTCACTGGGAGTAACAACCACGTTGGCCTTCGGATTGCGCGCCTTGATTTTCCAGCTTACATAGGCTATACAAGGCGCCGTATTCCGACGACACGGTTCTTTCAGGATATTGCTTTCCGGGATGTCCGGCAATTGCTCTT
Organism: uncultured Phocaeicola sp.; assembly: GCA_944321015.1. Classification (GTDB taxonomy): domain Bacteria; phylum Bacteroidota; class Bacteroidia; order Bacteroidales; family Bacteroidaceae; genus Phocaeicola_A. The sequence goes on from CALUJS010000006.1 coordinate 14,262, forward strand.
TGACCAGCCCGGCATATTTATCGGAAGTCACGACCCATACATTTTCAGCCGGACATATATCTTTAAATCTGTCAACCGTCAGCTGAAGCAAGGTGCGACCGCAGCCAAGCACATCTATAAATTGTTTAGGTTTCTCGGGCGTGCTCATGGGCCAAAAACGGCTTCCCACTCCTCCGGCCATTATCACCAAATGATTGTCATTCGTTGTCATACTTCCTATCTTAAAATTATAATGCTGGCAAATTTAAGCAATATTTTATGTGACAAAACAGGTTCTCGGCAAAAAAATGGAGCGTCATAGTCTGAATAAAGCGCAAAGTCTTGTTTTTTATCTTTGCACAACCGACTGTACGGGAAATACGGATATGAAAAAAGAGAGAACGTATCATCTCTGACACATTCTCTCTTTTTTTTGGGTTTTTATTATCGTGAAGATATTACATCATGCCTCCCATACCCGGATTCATGGGCATTTCGGGCTTATCTTCTTTCTTTTCTACGATGACGCATTCCGTTGTCAGGAACATGCCTGCGATAGAAGCGGCATTCTCCAAAGCCACACGGGTTACCTTGGCCGGATCTACCACACCGGCTGCATGCAGGTGCTCATAAACATCGGTGCGTGCATTGTAACCGAAGTCGCCTTCGCCCTCGCGCACTTTCTGAACCACCACTGCACCTTCTTTGCCGGCGTTGGCAACAATCTGGCGCAACGGCTCTTCGATGGCACGCTTGATGATTTCAATACCGGTAGTCTCGTCGGCATTCTCACCCTTCATGCCTTCCAATGTCTTGCTGGCACGAATGTAAGCCACACCGCCGCCCGGGACGATACCTTCTTCGATAGCTGCACGGGTTGCGCAAAGTGCATCATCCACACGGTCTTTCTTTTCCTTCATCTCTACCTCGGAAGCCGCGCCCACGTAAAGAACGGCTACACCGCCCGACAGCTTGGCCAAACGCTCCTGAAGTTTTTCTTTGTCGTAATCAGAAGTCGTGGTCTTGATTTGGGCCTTAATCTGATTGACACGCTCTTGGATGTTCTCTTTGGCACCGGCACCGTTTACGATAGTCGTATTATCCTTGGTAATCGTTACCTTGTCAGCAGAACCCAGCATCTCGATGGTAGCCTGTTCCAGCTTCAAGCCTTTCTCCTCGCTGATAACCACACCGCCGGTCAACACGGCAATGTCTTCCAACATTTCCTTACGACGATCGCCGAAGCCCGGAGCTTTCACGGCACAAATCTTCAGGTTAGAACGCAGACGATTGACAACCAGAGTAGTCAGAGCTTCGCTGTCAACATCCTCTGCAATGACCAACAAGGGACGGCCGCTTTGTACGGCGGGTTCCAAGATGGGCAGGAAATCTTTCAGATTGGAAATCTTCTTATCGTAAATCAGGATGTATGGACGCTCCATGACGCATTCCATCTTTTCCGTGTCGGTTACGAAATAAGAAGACAGATAACCGCGGTCAAACTGCATACCTTCGACAACGCCGATGGTCGTATCGCGTCCCTTGGCCTCTTCGATGGTAATCACGCCGTCCTTGGAAACCTTGCGCATGGCGTCGGCAATCAACTTACCAATGACCGGGTCGTTGTTGGCAGAAACAGTGGCCACTTGCTCAATCTTGTCGTAGTTGTCGCCCACCATTTCGGCCTGTGACTTGATTGACTCTACCACTTTAGTCACGGCTTTATCAATACCACGCTTCAAATCCATCGGGTTGGCACCGGCGGTAACGTTCTTCAGGCCGACACCGACAATGGCTTGAGCCAATACGGTAGCGGTAGTCGTACCGTCACCGGCGTCATCGCCTGTCTTGGATGCAACCGATTTAACCAGCTGTGCGCCCGTGTTCTGGAAGGCGTCGGCCAATTCTACTTCCTTGGCCACGGTAACACCGTCTTTTGTAATCTGAGGAGCACCAAATTTCTTTTCGATAATCACATTGCGTCCTTTCGGGCCAAGGGTTACCTTAACGGCATTAGCCAATTCATCAACTCCTTTCTTGAGTTGGTCGCGTGCGTCTATATTAAATAAAATCTCTTTTGCCATAGTTTTCTAAAGTTTTTAAGTTTGTAGATTGTAATTTCATGTTATCCGAGAATGGCGAGGATGTCGCTCTGACGCATAATCAGATACTTGGTGCCTTCCAGTTCAAGCTCCGTTCCCGAATATTTGCCATACAGCACTTCGTCGCCCACTTTTACTACCATTTCCTCATCTTTGGTGCCATTGCCTGTTGCCACTACCTTACCTTGCAAGGGTTTTTCCTTTGCCGTGTCAGGAATGATGATGCCACCAATGGTCTTTTCTTCTGCAGGTGCCGGAAGAATCAGCACTCTGTCTGCTAATGGTTTTACGTTCATAGTTTTCGTATTTTTAAGTTTCTTGTTTGTTTTATTCACTTGCTCCAGCTATCTGTTTCAAGTTGGCACTAGGCTTTAAACGAAAAGCGTGCCAAACCGACAGCGACAGGCATAATGTCAGCACCAACTGCCATCAGTGACATCTTGACATAACCGTATGGCCGAGAACCGTCCGCCGCCCGACACCACACCGGCTTTTTGAATCATGATTGTCAGCCACGGCTCATCACGCTCCCGAATGATTGCGGCAGGGAGTCGGGGCTTTACCTTAATATATAGATATAGAGGGATGAACCGCTGCATATCTCCGCTCGTGACCGGCCATATCCCCGGAGCCGAGCGTCCATATCCCGCGACGCGAGCCTTCATATTGACGCTCAACCGGGTGAATTTTAGCCCCAAGACAGAATAATCACAGAAAAGTTTTCGGGTAATAATAGCGCATCTATTCACTTTTCTTTTTATTTTTGCGACATATATATCGCAATGCGATAACAAAGAAAGCAAAATGAAACTCTTATCCCTATGCCTATGAAGGTAGCCATTGTGAAATACAATGCCGGAAACATCTATTCCGTCGACCACGCCCTGAAACGTTTGGGCGTGGAAGCCAGTGTCACGGCCGATGCGCGGCAATTGCAACAAGCCGACAAGGTAATCTTTCCCGGCGTGGGCGAGGCTGCCACGACAATGGACTATCTGCATCAAACCGGTCTGGATGTCGTGATACGTTCGCTCCGCCAACCGGTGCTGGGCATCTGTCTCGGCATGCAGTTGCTTTGTCGCCACACCGAAGAGGGCGACGTGGACGGTTTGGGCATATTCGATGTCGACATCAAGAAGTTCCGTCCCGAAACCCCGTCCGACAAGGTCCCCCACATGGGATGGAACACGCTGGAACACACCCGTGGTCCGCTGTTTGCCGGATTCACCGACAAGGAATTTGTATATTTCGTGCACAGCTATTACGCACCCGTTTGTGCTTATACTGCGGCAGAAACCGACTATATCCATCCGTTCAGCGCCGCCCTGCAGAAGGCCAATTTTTATGCCACGCAATTCCATCCTGAAAAGAGCGGCATTGTGGGCGAACGTATTTTGCGGAACTTTCTAAACCTATAAGCCAATGATTGACATTATCCCGGCCATCGACCTTATGGATGGCAAATGTGTTCGTCTCTCACAGGGCGACTATGAAAGCCGGAAGACCTACTCCGACAACCCGTTGGAAATGGCGAAGGCGTTTGAAGACAACGGCGTGCGCCGTTTACATCTGGTAGATTTGGATGGCGCCAAGTCCAATCACATTGTCAACCATAAAACATTGGAGAACATTGCCGCCCATACGTCTTTGACCATTGATTTCGGAGGAGGCATCAAGACAACTGCCGACTTGGAGGCCGCATTCGGCTGCGGTGCCGCCATGGTGACCGTGGGCAGCGTTGCCGCTACCCGTCCGGAAATGTTTATCTCGTGGCTGCAACGCTTCGGCGCGGAACGCATCATCCTGGGAGCCGATGTCAAAAACGGGCGCATAGCCATCAATGGCTGGCTGGAAGACAGTCAATTGGAGCTATTCCCCTATCTGGAAAACTATCATCGGAAAGGAGTCTGCCAAGTGTTATGCACCGACATCAGTCGCGACGGCATGTTGCAAGGCCCTTCCGTGGCGCTCTATCGCGACATGATGACACGTATGCCCGGCCTTTACCTCATCGCCAGCGGCGGTGTAGGCTCCATCGACGACCTGCACCAGCTCGGGCAGGCGGGCATCCCGGCCGTAGTTGTGGGAAAAGCAATCTACGAAGGACGTATTACTCTGGATGACATCAATCGTTTCATCGCCCGCGAAGGCAAAAATCAAGTCTGATTAACATGTTAGCAAAACGAATCATTCCCTGCCTGGACATTAAGGACGGGCAGACTGTTAAAGGTACCAATTTCGTAGACCTGCGTCAGGCCGGCGACTCGGTAGAATTGGGCAAGCATTATTCGGATGAAGGTGCCGACGAGTTGGTGTTTCTCGACATCACGGCCAGTCATGAGAAACGAAAAACATTCGTAAACCTCGTGCAGCGAGTGGCAGCCAACATCAATATCCCTTTTACCGTGGGCGGCGGCATCAACGAACTGGCGGATGTGGAACGTCTGTTGCAGGCCGGGGCCGACAAAGTGTCGGTCAATTCGGCAGCCATACGGTGTCCGCAACTTATTGACGACATAGCTTCGCATTTTGGCTCGCAAGTATGCGTCGTGGCCATTGATGCACAAGAAACGCCCGACGGCTGGATGTGCTATCTCAACGGAGGCCGCATCAGAACCGACAAAAGCTTGTTCGACTGGGCAAAGGAAGCGTGCGACCGTGGCGCGGGCGAAATCTTGTTTACCAGCATGAACCACGATGGCGTAAAAACCGGATATGCCAACGATGCACTTGCCCGCTTGGCCGACATGTTGCCCGTGCCGGTCATCGCATCGGGCGGAGCCGGCACCCCGGAACATTTCAAGGACGCATTTATAAAAGGAAAAGCCGACGCCGCGCTTGCGGCCAGTGTTTTTCACTTTGGAGAAATAACAATTTCAGAATTAAAGCAGTATCTTTGCCGCCATAACATCAATGTGCGGCTAAGATAAATAACATTGAATATACGACATGGAACTGAATTTTGAGAAACTGAACGGCCTTATCCCTGCCATCATCCAAGATGCCTGCACGGGAAAAGTGCTGATGCTTGGCTTTATGAACGAGGAAGCCTATGACAAGACTGTCGAAACCGGCAAGGTGACATTCTACAGCCGCACCCGCCGGACGTTGTGGACCAAAGGTGAAACCAGTGGTCATTATCTCCATGTGGTCTCCATGAAGGCCGACTGCGACAACGACACGCTGCTCGTCAAAGTACATCCCGACGGCCCGGTATGCCATACCGGAGCAGACACCTGTTGGGGAGAAACGAACGAAGCCGATATCAACTTCCTTACCTATCTGCAAGACTTCATTGAGAAGCGACACAGGGAAATGCCCGAAAAGTCATATACCACCTCGTTGTTTCAAGCCGGCATCAATCGCATGGCACAGAAAGTAGGCGAAGAGGCCGTGGAAACCGTCATCGAAGCAACCAACGGGACCGACGAACGTTTGATATACGAAGCGTCTGACATGCTTTATCACTTGATTGTGCTCCTGACGTCGAAAGGCATGCGCATAGAAGATTTGGCCCGCGAACTACAGAAACGACACAAATAACCTTGCAACCATGCTCATCGACTACCAACATGTGGATATCAATCAACAGGAGCACACCGTGCTGACCGATGTCAACTTTCATCTGGACGAGGGAGAGTTTGTCTACCTCATCGGCAAGGTAGGCACGGGAAAAACCAGTCTGCTCAAGACTTTCTATGGCGAACTTCCCGTAGCCACGGGTAAGGCCCGGGTCTTGGACAATGACATGACTGCCATCCGCCAAAAGCACATCCCGGCATTGCGACGCCGGCTCGGAGTTGTCTTCCAGGACTTCCAGTTGCTTACCGATCGAACGGTTCATGACAATCTGGTCTTCGTGCTCAAGGCCACAGGTTGGAAGAACAAGCCCGAGATGCAGGCACGCATTGAAGAAGTATTGGCTTTGGTGGGCATGAAAAACAAAGGTTATAAGTTCCCTCACGAACTGTCCGGCGGAGAACAACAGCGCATTGTGCTGGCACGTGCCATACTGAACCAGCCCAAAATCGTATTGGCCGATGAGCCGACCGGCAACCTGGATGAAGAGACCAGTTGCCAAATCATGCAATTGTTGCGTGAAATAAGCGCCAAAGGTTCGGCTGTGGTCATGACGACGCATAACCTGAAGCTGGTACACGACTTTCCGGGCATCGTATATCAATGCCACGGACACCACATTGAGGAAATCACACAAACTTTTTACCAACAGCAATCAATTAACAACTAACATAAGACAACTGACAATGAAAGTATTGAAATTCGGAGGAACATCCGTAGGCTCGGCACAACGCATGAAAGACGTGGCACGCCTCATTATGGATGGCGAGAAGAAGATTGTTGTACTGTCGGCCATGTCGGGCACGACCAACACTCTGGTGGAAATCTCTGACTACCTTTACAAGAAAAACCCCGAGGGTGCCAATGAAATCATTAACAACCTCGAAGCCGCTTACCGCCGACACATTGACCAACTGTACAGCACCGACGAGTATAAACAGAAGACGCTTGACTTTCTGAAGGAAGAATTTAATTTCATCCGTTCCTATACCAAAGACCTCTTTACCTTGTTTGAAGAGAAAATCATATTGGCGCAGGGTGAAATCATTTCCACAAACATGATGACAAACTATCTGCTTGAGCAGGGAGTAAACGCTGTGCTCATACCGGCGCTGGACTATATGCGCACCGACAAAAATGCCGAACCGGATCTTAACTACATCAAAGACAAATTGGCACAACTGTTGGAACGAATGCCTCAGGCCGACATCTACATTACCCAAGGCTATATCTGCCGCAACGCATACGGCGAAATCGATAACCTGCAGCGCGGAGGAAGCGACTATACCGCATCGCTTGTGGGAGCGGCTGTCAATGCGGAAGAGATACAAATCTGGACCGATATCGACGGTATGCACGACAACGATCCGCGCGTAGTCGACAACACGTCGCCCGTACGCCAACTGCAATTCGAGGAAGCTGCCGAGCTGGCATACTTCGGAGCCAAAATATTACACCCGACTTGCATACAGCCTGCAAAATACGCCAACATCCCCGTGAGACTGCTCAATACCATGGAACCGGACGCTCCCGGTACACTCATTGCCACCGAGTCTGAATCGGGAAAGATTAAGGCTGTTGCCGCCAAAGACAACATCACGGCCATTAAAATCAAATCGAGCCGTATGCTTCTGGCACATGGCTTCCTGCGCAAAGTATTTGAAATATTCGAAAGCTATCAGACATCAATCGATATGATATGCACATCGGAGGTGGGTGTCTCTATGTCCATTGACAACACGAAACATCTGCATGAGATTGTGGATGATCTCAAGAAATACGGCACCGTTTCCGTCGACCACGGCATGTGTATTGTCTGTGTCGTAGGCGATTTGCGTTGGGACAATGTAGGATTTGAAGCCAAAGCAGTAAGCGCACTGGCCGACATCCCCGTACGTATGATATCCTACGGAGGCAGCAACTATAACATCTCATTCCTCATCAAGGAAGAAGACAAAAAGCGCGCTTTGCAGGCACTGAGCAAAACACTGTTCAATCACTAATATTACAATACAATAAGATGAAAGGACAATTTCCCGTCGACAGGTTCCGTAACCTGCCGACGCCCTTTTACTATTACGATACAAATCTACTGCGCGAGACACTGAATGCCATCAGAAGCGAAGCGGGCCGATATGATAATTTCCGGGTGCACTACGCCGTGAAGGCCAACGCCAACCCCAAACTTCTGACCATCATACGCGAAGCCGGACTGGGAGCCGATTGCGTAAGCGGCGGAGAGATACGCGCCGCGTTGGCAGCCGGATTTTCCCCGGCAGACATTGTTTTTGCCGGGGTGGGTAAAGCCGACTGGGAAATCAATCTCGGTCTCGACAACGACATCTTTTGTTTCAACGTCGAGTCGCTGCCCGAACTTGAAGTCATAAGCGCCCTGGCCGTTGCCCACGGAACAACGGCTCGTGTGGCCCTGCGCATCAATCCGGATGTCGGCGCGCACACCCATGCCAACATAACCACCGGAAAAGCCGAAAACAAGTTTGGCATCAGCATGGAGCAACTGGACGAAGTGACCGATGCGGCCCTGCGGCTCCCCGCCATTGAACTCATCGGGTTACACTTCCACATTGGCTCACAAATACTCGACATGGGCGATTTCGTTGCATTGTGCAATCGCATCAACGAGCTTCAGGCCCGGCTTGCCGCGCGTCGGCTCATCCTTCCGCACATCAACGTGGGCGGCGGACTGGGCATTGATTACCATCATCCCAACCGCCAGTCTGTGCCCGATTTTGCGTCCTATTTCGCCTGCTATCATAAACACCTGCGCCTGCAACCGGGACAGACGGTACATTTCGAGCTGGGACGTGCCGTGGTGGGACAATGCGGTTCGCTCATTACCCGCGTGTTATACGTCAAACAAGGCACTCACAAGCAGTTTGCCATTGTCGACGCAGGAATGACCGACCTTATCCGTCCGGCCCTCTATCAGGCTTACCATAAGATAGAAAATATTTCCTCCGAACGTCCGGTGGAACCTTACGACGTGGTAGGCCCCATCTGCGAATCGTCCGATGTGTTCGGCAAGGCTGTCGACCTGAATGCCGCCTCGCGCCACGATTTGCTGGCCCTGCGCTCGGCCGGAGCCTACGGAGAAATCATGGCCTCGGGCTACAATTGCCGCGCCCTGCCCGGCAGCTATACTTCGGAAGAGCTGGCCTGAACCGCCCGCTCCTCTTCCACCCTTTCAACCCAAATCGGTCCTCATGCCGGTTTGGGTTGATTTTATTCTAATCTGAAGCATCCCTTCCCTCCGGCACGATATGGTGAACTACTGTACTTCGCATAGTGAATTACTGTACTTCATATAGTGAACTACTGTACTTCGCCAAGTCGACTTACGCCGATTGTCTCCTCTTTGTAATACCTTCGGCGGCTCACGAGGCGGATTGTGCCCCAATCATGGAGGCCGATGTCAGAAAAAACACCGACCAACGCGCAAATACTTAGTGCGAAAGCGTCCGTAAGGCGCAAAAAGTTCTTACCTTTGCGAGACATTCATTTATATTTAACTTAAAACTAGAGCAAAAACAATGGCAGCAAAACCATCCATTCCCAAAGGAACCCGAGATTTTTCGCCGGTTGAAATGGCGAAGCGCAATTATATATTCGACACCATCCGCAGCGTGTTCCATCAGTTCGGTTATCAGCAGATTGAGACTCCGGCCATGGAGAACCTCTCCACGCTGATGGGCAAATACGGCGACGAAGGCGACAAACTGTTGTTCAAGATACAAAACTCGGGCGATTACTTTTCGGCCCTGACCGACGAAGAACTTCTCTCACGCGATGCCGCACGACTGGCATCCAAATTCTGTGAGAAAGGCCTCCGCTACGACCTCACCGTGCCTTTCGCACGCTATGTGGTGATGCACCGCGACGAAATCACCTTCCCCTTCAAGCGTTTCCAGATACAACCCGTGTGGCGGGCCGACCGTCCGCAAAAAGGACGCTATCGCGAGTTCTACCAGTGCGACGCCGATGTGGTTGGCAGCGACTCACTGCTCAACGAAGTGGAACTTGTGCAGATGATAGATGCCGTGTTCACGCGCTTTGGCGTGCGGGTATCCATCAAGATTAACAACCGGAAAATACTGTCGGGCATCGCCGAAATCATCGGTGAGGCAGACAAGATTGTGGACATCACCGTGGCCATCGACAAGCTGGACAAGATTGGCCTGGAGAATGTAAACGCCGAACTGGCCTCGAAGGGTATCCCGCAGGAAGCCATCGACCGCCTGCAGCCCATCATCATGCTCAGCGGAACGAACGCCGAAAAGCTGGCCACGCTGAAAGAGGTGCTGGCCTCCAGCGAAACGGGCATGAAGGGTGTGGAAGAAAGCGAATTCATACTGAACACCTTGGCCGGACTGGACATCCGGAGCGAGGTTGAGCTCGACCTTACGCTGGCACGCGGCCTGAACTACTACACCGGCGCCATCTTCGAGGTGAAGGCGCTCGACGTGCAGATTGGCAGCATCAGCGGCGGCGGACGCTACGACAACCTGACGGGCGTGTTCGGCATGCCGGGCGTGTCGGGCGTGGGCATCTCGTTCGGTGCCGACCGCATTTTCGACGTGCTCAACCAGCTCGACCTCTATCCGAAGGAGGCCGTCAACGGCACGCAACTCCTCTTCGTCAACTTCGGACAAGCCGAAGCGGCCTACTGCCTGCCCGTGCTGGCCAAAGCACGCGCAGCCGGCATCCGTGCCGAAATCTATCCCGACAGCGCGAAGATGAAGAAACAGATGAGCTATGCCAACGCCAAGGCCATCCCTTATGTGGCCATAGCGGGCGAGAATGAAATGCAGGAAGGAAAGTTCACCCTAAAGAACATGGTGAGCGGAGAGCAGAGTCTGGTGACGGCGGAAGAGCTGATTAATGCCGTGCAAGGATAAAAATCCAATAGCCCTATGAACGAAGCATTTATGCGGAAAGCCATCGAGCTTTCCATTGAAAACGTGAAGAATGGCGGAGGACCGTTTGGCGCGGTCATCGTGCGCGGAGATGAAATCATTGCCACGGGCGTAAACCGCGTGACGGCCAACAATGACCCGACGGCTCATGCCGAGGTGAGCGCCATACGCGCCGCCTGCGAAAGGCTGGGCACCTTCAATCTGGAAGGGTGCGAGATATACACCTCGTGCGAGCCATGCCCCATGTGCCTGGGAGCTATCTATTGGGCACACCTGGACAAGATGTACTATGGCAACACAAAGCACGATGCGGCGGAAATCGGTTTCGACGACTCGTTCATCTACGAAGAGATTGCCCTGACGCCCGAACACCGCCGCCTCGCCTCATGCCGGTTGCTGGGCGAAGAGGCGCTGAAGGCCTTCCGCCTCTGGACGGACAAGGCCGACAAGATAGAATACTGATATTCCCCTCCCACTAGAAACTATCAAGGCGCAGAGCCGTTCCTTTTCCCGGGAACCATGCTCTGCGCCTTGGTTGTGTATTGTCAGTAATGCTTATTTCTCGATGCCAAATTCAGCCTGCTGTTGGTTCACCTCTTCCAACATCTTGCGCTTCTCTTCCTCGGTGAACTGTTGCTTTTTGGCATTGCCTGCCGCTTGAACGGGTTTCGCCTTGGCCGGAGCCTCCTCCTCGCTGTAGCAGAAAGGCATCGTGGCGGGCACGCTTTCAAACTCCAGCTCGGCGGGCGTAGGCGCCTGAGTGCCTTCAAACTGCACGCGGGCATGTATCTTTATCTTGCCGGCCTTGCGTGTGGAACGCACCAGAATGGGTGCCGACCCCCACTCCACGGCGCGCGGATTGGCATTGATGGAAGCATCGCCAACGATTTGTCCTTCGCCTTCGATGGTGAAAACAATGTTTTCCTTGGCCAGGCGGCGGACATGACCCAAATCGTCGGTCACCTCGGCAATCACCACAACAAAATCCGAACCGTCGGCCACAAGGTCGTGCTGCTTCTCGGCCAGACGCAAGCGGAGCTTCGTGGAACGGCGCGACGGCATCTTCTTGGTGCTGCACACCACTCGTCCGTCGATGATGCCCTCGGCATACATGTTCACCATCATCCAGTTGCGCTCGGTGTAGCTGTGTGTGCGTGCTTCCCAGAAATCCCACACGTTTTTGAAAACCACGGGCGCGCTGGGCATGTGTCCTTTCTCGTGCTTCACGGGGAGAATCCATTCCTTCGTGCCGTCGTACATGGACAGGCGTACGGAGTCGCAGTTGCTGAACACCACTACGTCCGGGTCGGAGAAAGGCCCCATCTCGTGCATGATGTAGACCATCGGACCGCTCTCGGCCGTGGGGTGCTTCAAGTCGGCCGGAGACTGGCTGCGGAACATATAGTAAGCATATTTCGGCTGGCGGAAACAGTCGAACATGCCGCCCCAATAGGGGTCGGGATGGTAGCCGCGCTGATGGTCGAAAGGATGCCAGTGTGCGCCGCCGATGAACTTGCCGGTGGTGCGATAAAGGCCGTCATAGGTCTGTGCCAGCGAAAGAGCCTGCACCTTCTGCGGACGTTCGCCCCAGCTGCGCGACGCGCGGTTGTTGTTGTTGTGCGCATACCAGTCGTCCACATTCTCGCCAAACTCGCGGGTGAAGATGCACTGTTCGGGCGCATCGGCCTTCTCGTCATCGCCCGGCCAGCCATACACCACGTCGTAGTTTTCGGCAACACCGGCCGAATGGACATCGGCAGCCGCCACGGGACGTCCGGGATAAGGATATTCGTCCTTCGTGATTTGCAATGCCTGCAAGGCGAAGTCGAGCGGATAGCGCGTCTCGTTCAGGATGGGTTCCCACATCAACACGGACGGGTGATTGCGGTCGCGGCGGATGATGTTGCGGGTGTTCTCATGCACACGTTCGGCAAACTCCGGCTTCTTGTTCCAATACTGCCATCCCGGAGTGGCCACGATGACAAACAGGCCCAATTCGTCACACGCATCCATGAACGACGGATCCTGCGGATAATGGGCCACGCGGATGATGGTGCACCCTGCATCGCGCAGCAGACGGGCGTCGCGCCACTGTTGGGAGTTGGGCACGGCATTGCCCACGTAGGCAAAGTCCTGATGGCGGTTGGCACCCACCAGTTGCCCGTATGGCTTGCCATTGAGAAAGAACCCTTTCTCGCCGTCGAACTCAAACCAACGGATGCCCACGCGCGTCACGCCGCCGTCAATGCAACGGCTGCCGTCCTTGATGCGGGACTCCACCCGATACAAATAAGGCGAGTCGGGCGACCACAACTTGGGCTGCTTCACCACGATTTTCTGCATCGTCGTCCGGTCTGCGCCCGGCTGCAAGGAAAGTTTGCTGCTTACCTTTTTCACCACTTTTCCTCTGGCGTCGGTCAACGTGGTCTCCACCGTCACGCGGCGTGCCGCCTGCCCGCTGTTCTTCACGTTGGTATTGACATAGACCTCGGCGCTCTCCTCCGACAGGTTGTCGAAGTGGACGAACACGCCGCCATCGGCCACCTTGCCTGCCTCTACGACATCCGTAATGGCCACCGGCGACTTGCCTATCATCCACACGTCGCGGTAGATGCCGCCATGATAAGCAAAGTCAAGCGTATATTGTGTCTTGCCGGGAGGATAGCTCTTGTCATCGCTGTTGTCGGCCATGACGGCAACGACACACTTGTCACCCGCCTTCACTCCGGCTTCCGTCAGCGAAATGGTGACAGGCAGATAGCCGCCCAGATGTTCCTTCACCAAACGACCGTTGACATAGAATTTCTGCTTGCCCATGACGGCCTCGAAGTGAAGCGTCACGTCCATCCCCGCCAACTCGGAGGGGACCGTGAAGTGCTTGCGATACCACGCCACCCCCTGATAGTTACGGCAACCGCTGGCCTCGGCCGGCATCAGCTGCACGCTGTGAGGGGTGGACACAACTTCCCAATCGCGATCGTCGAAGTCGGCAGCCTCTGCCCCTTTCACATCGCCGCGGAAGAAACGCCATCCGGGATTAAAATTATACACTTGGCGCCCGCTTCCCTGCAAGGGAAAAAATCCGGCAACCGAAATCTCCTGGGGAGAATCCACTCCCTGCGCGAATCCTAGCAACGGGAGCAACGTCAAGATTAAAGTTAATGCAATGTTTTTCATAATAAATACACACATTTGTTGCCGCAAAAATAGGCATTTTAACAAGGGCAGACAAACATTCCTTTGCAATTCTGCCGCAAGAAGGGAATAAGTTCGCATAAATCAGCCTTCGCCTGACGGAGGATATGGACGCTCGCAAGCGGACATATGGATGCTCATGAGCGGGAATATGCCCGCTCACGGCTGAGGATATGGACGCACAACGCCATTATCAGTTGGGCGATTGTCGGGGGTATTCTAAAAAAGAATCCCTCCGGCACTACCTCGAAAAGGCTTCTGCCGAAGGGATCCCCTATAAATGTTTAATTGTTATGAACGCGAAGGATTAATAGCCGTTTGTTCCATATTCGGCGGCGTTATCAATCTGGCTCAGGAAGTTGTAAGAAACAGGACGCAGATAGTGCTTGCCGGGATCGAAATTCTCGGCGGCACGCGGATTACCTTTAGCCAAACGACTTTCAAACGTATCTTTATGACGTTTCATCAACGGCCAACGTTGATATTCGCCACACAATTCGCGGGCATACTCATCGAATACGTCATCCATTGTGGCGTTGGAAAGCTTCATATGGGTTTCATAATCATTGGCATTGCGGCAAGCACGCTTACGAAGTACGTTCAAATACTCGGCAGCCTTTCCGCCGTTACCCAACTGCACGTTGGCCTCTGCGGCCAACAGATAGACTTCAGCCATACGCATGATGTAAATATCACCGGCAAATCTCTGCAGGTTATTTGAACGTGAACCCTCAAATGTCCAGATATATTTATTCAGACCCGGATACATTTTGAAGTCATTGGGCACCTTGATGTTGCTGGTTCTATATTCATAGCCGCTTCCCCGCTGCTGGAACAAATCGTCAATGTTGATGCAGTAATAAATGCGCTTTGCTTTATCGGCATCTGTCAATTTATCTTTAGACAAGTAGATGCAGAAGCGATCATCGTCTTCAGCCAACGGATAAGGAACCACCAGCGGATTCTTCACATCTACCAACTTGGTCGGGTCTCCGCTATGCTCGCCCTTGGGCCATACCTTCACCGAAGTGGGTTGTGTGCTCCAACCTGCATCTTCTGCCCAATAACCATCATAATCGAAATAAGGATAAATCTTCTTTCCGATGAAAGAAGGATCCAAACCGTATTCCTGCTGAATAGCTTCCGTTATCTCTACATAACTAAAACCACCTTTCTGATTAAAGAACTTAGAATATTCAGCATTACTTACCTCATAGGCTCCACCGTTTTGCACTGCGGACATTTGGGCAAAAGCGGTCGTAAAAGTCACCTCCCAACGTTTGTCATAACGTGCATCAAAGCAGTCAATCAGATACTTGGAAGGAGCAAGTGTATTATTATTCACACGACCGTATTGATATGTGGCTCCATCTTTTGTCGGGAAGATATTGGACAAGCCACTAGGTTTGGGAAAAACATAAGTATGCAAGTTAGACGTGTTGCTCAAATTATAAGTCTGCGCATCCAGCATATTCGGACCACAGGCAACGAAAAGAGCTTCTTTGTTGTTCTGATTGTTGGCTTGTGCCCACATGTCTTCCACATCATCATAGATAGCCGCACCATAAGCACCCATATTGGCAATCAGGTCCTCGGCTGTGCGACGAGCGCATTCCCAATAGCTCACGCCTTCGTCCTGCAAATTCAGTTCGGGATATTCACCGGCACCTTGCGCATAGACGCGAGCCAACAGACCCAAGGCTGTCTTTTTGGTCACACGGGCCCGATTGTTCTCATACGGAGTGGTGCCCAGATTGTCGCGGGCAAACTTCAAATCATCCACGATTTGAGCATACAGCTCGGGAATCGTACTACGCACGGGACTCGTGACGGGCGATTGGGATGACTCCTCCAAATTCAACGTCACATTGCCATAATAGGTGACAAGTATCGAATAATAATACGCACGCAGGCAACGAGCTTCAGCGACCAATGTCGTAATGTCCTGTGGATTGCCGTCAGTCACATCGGCCGCCCGGTTTACCACCGCATTACAGTTGCCAATCATGGAGTAAGCCTGCCCCCACAACTTATTGGTGGCATTGGTATTGGTGGTCAAACCATCATAGTAGATTACTTCTTTTGCATAATCAGGAGCCCCACCCGGCGTCAACCAACAGTCGGTACCGCCTTCGGCTACCGAAAGAAAATCGTAGGCACTGAAAAGCTGCCCGTACAAAGATTGATAACAATACGACTGCAAGCCTTTGAAGCCTTCGAAAGTAGACCATACATCGTCCGCCGTTTTCTGGCTGGGATTGTATTCGTCCAAAGAGCATGCGTTCAATGAGGCTACGGCAAATACAGCAGTGGCCAATTTATAAATATATTTCTTCATGTCTTAATTATTTTTAATGAGGATTAGAACGATACATTAACACCAAATACCAACTGTTTGGTCAACGGATATTTCAATGAGCCATTCATTTCCGGGTCATAATCCTTAATCAGGTTGCTCTTGGCCCATACGAACGGATTTGTAATGGTAGCATATACACGACACTTCTGCATGCCGGCCTTGTTGGCATAGCGGGTCGGAAGCGTATATCCCAACGTGATGTTCTTAATCTTAAAGAATGAACCGTCAACATAAGGACGTGCATAGTAACCCGTATATTGTTCTATGGATCTTCCTGCATTGGCTGCCGGGAAATCGTTGGACGGATTATCCGGTGTCCAATAGCTGAAATAGGTCGGGAAGTTGTCCACACCCTGCGGGTCGTATGAACCTAAGAGCTTGTAATTAATCATTTGTCCCCAACGGGCATAAGCGTAAATCGTCAGGTCAAAGTCTTTATACGTCAATGTGTTCTGGAAACCAAGGCTCCAATCGGGCGAATTGTGGCCCAACACCTGATAATCGTCACCGCCTATGGTATATGGATTATCTTTGTCATAATACACTGTTTCGCCTTCCTCGTTCACTTTATAGAAACGTCCGTCGGCTTCCTTGTGCATACCGGGAATGTTGATTTTATAATCACCGGGAGCTGCTCCAAAGACTGCCGCATCGGCTTCTTCACCCAATTGCCAGATGCCATCAATTTTGTAATGATAGAATGAGTTGACGGCCTCGCCCATGGCCAATACGTAACCGGTAGTACCGTTGGATACCGGTTTTCCGGACAAATCATCAGTAGCCAGTTTGGTAATCTTTTCCTTATTATAGGTATAAGTCAGTGTCGATGTCCAAGTAAAATCTTTGGTAACGATGTTGCGCGTGTTCAGCGTCAATTCAAAAC
Organism: uncultured Phocaeicola sp.; assembly: GCA_944321015.1. Lineage (GTDB taxonomy): Bacteria > Bacteroidota > Bacteroidia > Bacteroidales > Bacteroidaceae > Phocaeicola_A. The sequence goes on from CALUJS010000006.1 coordinate 31,293, forward strand.
CGGTATTCTTGGTCTCGCAGATATTCAAATTCGTCTGATAGTTCGAGCCGGTACCACCGTCCACTCCAAAGGAACCGTTTGTTACGGCAATAGAACGATTCCAGATAACACCTTTCGTCTTTGTGTTATAATAATCCATGGTCACATCGATGCGATTTTTCAGGAATGCGGCATCGATACCCACGTTTGTACTGTAAGACTTCTCCCATCCTAAAGTGTAGTTAGGCACATTCTGGGAATAGATATACACCGGAGTATATACACCGCCCAATGAAATGGCCGTGGGGCTGGTAGCCAAAGAAGATGCAGAAGAGTACGGATCAATGCCGGCTGTACCGGTCACACCATAACCCAAACGGATTTTCAGATTATCCAACCATCCTCTGGTTTGCTCCATAAACTTTTCATCGGAAATACGCCATCCTAAAGAAAATGCGGGGAATGTATCCCAACGATTTCCATCGGCCAAGCGAGACGAACCATCATAACGCACAGAAGCGGCAAAAAGATATTTTCCCTTGTAGGAATAGTTGATACGCCCCACATAACCCATACCTTTCGACATGGAGTAGTTGGTATAACCACGTGTGTTGGTATTGTTTTCCTGAATGTTATGCCATAAGAATTTATTATCAGTGATACCGGTCTGATAGAGGCAGCTTTCGTCCGACTGGTTATGATTCCATGTGGTAACAGCCGTAATGGTGAAATCGTGGTCGTTGGCTACTGTAAAATTATAAGTCAGGATGTTTTCCCACTTGTAACTGTAATCGCGATTATTGTCCACTTGTGCTTTAATGGCTCCATCTTTTTCTTCACCTTTATACCACTGCACCGAACCTCTTCCTTCAAACAGATTATTGCGCTTGTATGCCAAAGCCGCGCCAATCTGAGAACGGAACGTCAAGCCCTTCAAAGGAGAAATCTCAATATAAGGGTTGAAATAAAGTCTGAAATTCTCCGTTTGATTCTTATAAAGAGAAGCATCATCGTTCAACAGATAGTTGTACACCGTAGGACGTCCCACAACCGGACGCGGATTGATACTGCCATCCTCATTATAAAGTGTTCCCAAAGGAATCGTTACCATCAAATTTTCCAAATCTGAATCGGCCTTGTTCTGATGGGTGTACGACAATTGTGCATCTACTCCCATCTTGAACCAATCATTCAGATTGTGGTCAATGCGCAGCTTCGATGAATACACCTTATAATTGTCCTGTTTGAACTGACCGGCTTCGTCCGAGAAGTTCATTGAAAAATAGGCTCTCGTTTTTTCATTGCCTCCGGATACGGATAGTGAATAGTTTTGCGTCACTGCAGTACGGAGCAATGCATCCACCCAATCGATATACTGATTGTTGACATGGGCCTTGTAAGCATTCGAATCGCCAAATACGGCATTCATCAATTTCTCATCATCAGCCGGCGATGACCAGTTACCGTCCTGAGCAAACGCAGACGCATCGCGTATGGTCTGTATGTAGCTTTCGCCACTGCGCATGGTAGGAGTTTCCGACCAACCATTAAAACCTACATAAGCATTGAAATTCACAGCTACTTTACCAACCTGGCCGCTCTTGGTCGTAATAAGCACAACACCATTGGCACCGCTCGAACCATAGATAGCTGTTGAAGAAGCATCTTTCAACACCTCAATAGACTCAATATCATTCGGATTTAATGTGGCATAATCACCCGGCATACCATCGATGATAAACAACGGATTACCGCTTGCCGCAAACGAACGAGTACCACGAAGTTGCATTTTTATGCCGGAACCGGCCTGTCCTGATTCTTTCGTAATGTCCAAACCGGCTACTTTACCCTGCAATGCCTGCATGGGGTTAGTGCCCGGATTCAATACGATGTCCTCACTCTTGACCGAGGCTATCGATCCCGTCAAGTCACGTTTTTTCATCGTACCGTAACCGATTACCACCACTTCGTCAAGCAGTTGGTTGTCCGGTTCCATGCGTACAACCATTTGTCCGGAAGTAATCTTCACGGTCTGGGCTTTGTAGCCCATGTAAGTCAGTTGGAGTTCGCTCGCTCCGGTCGGAGCATTGAGTTTGAAATTACCGTCAAAATCGGTTATCGCACCGACTTGCGTACCTTTTACCAAAACCGAAACACCAATCATCGGCTCGCCATTCTCGTCGAGCACTTGACCGGTAACGTTTCTTGTTTGTTGAACTTCTTGAGGATTAGACGATTTTACCCCCCCCCACGCGTTTTCCGCAGCTACGGGAAGAGAAAACAAAGCGGCTGACAATCCCCACACAAAAAATGAACGGCCATACATACGGGCCTTCATTGCATCTTTGGAATGCACAGAATCTGTCCTACGTTCCATCGTTTTCTAGGTTAACAAATGAATAATTAATTAGTTCTCTGTCGGCAAAGATAAGGATAATTTAAGTTTGTATGCATTTCAAATACAAAAAAACAAAGAATATCCCCGTTTTTAACATTTGTACGCTACCAAAATCCCCAATTATCCCCGTTTATCCGTGCATATTTCGGCATCCATGCCCGAAAACATGACGGAAGGGTCTATCCAAGTCCCGCGATTGACCTGGAACAACAGACTATATTCGGAACAAAAAAACTCCCCTCTCGCCATGACAATGGAAAGAAGGGAGGATGATAAGAGAGTGCCTTATACCTTAATATATAAGGATGGCTCAAACTTTTTTGGGCGTATTGGCCAAAGTGGCTGTCAGGAAGTCGTAGAACTTCTGAACGGACGATATCAGTACGCGCTCATCGGGCGACTGGTGCGAGCGGAGCGTAGGACCGAAGGATATCATGTCCAGTCCCGGAACAATGGAACCGATGATGCCGCATTCCAAACCGGCATGTACGACCTTCACGGCCGGCTCGGCGCCAAACTGCTCTTCGTAGGATTTCACCATGGCTTTCAGGATGGGCGACTCGACGTCGGGGTTCCAACCGGAGTAACTGCCACTCATTTCGACCTTCATCCCGGCCATGGAGAAGCAGCTTTCCAGCGAGAGCGCGCGATATTTCTTCATTGATTCCGACGAACTGCGAACAAGCAGGCTGAATTGGGCTTTGCCTTCGGTAATGGTCACGATGGAAAGATTGGATGAGGTCTCTACCGTGTCGGGAATGGTAGGAATCATACGGCAGATGCCGTCCTGACAAGCATAGATGGCGTCTACGAGATTGTCCTGAATCTCTTCAGGGGTTTCCATGGCCGGACGTTCCACGCATTCGGCTTTGAAGGAAATCGGGGTTTCGAGTGCGTGATACTCTTCATTGAACAAGTCTTCGCAACGTTTTACCAATGTCTGGAGCTTCTCCTCATCCTGTGCGGGCAGGGTCAGCACAACGTCTGCCTCACGCGGAATGGCATTGCGCATATTGCCTCCGCACCAAGTGGCCAGACGTGCGTTGCAGGTGGTGATGGCTTCGCGCACGAAGCGTGCCATCAGCTTGTTGGCGTTCGCGCGGCCTTGGTTGATTTCCAATCCGGAGTGGCCTCCGCGCAATCCTTTCAGGCTTACTTTCATGGCAATGTGCGACGGATTGGTCTCCACTTCCTTGTATTGCAGGGTAGCCGTTACGTCCACACCTCCGGCACAACCGATATACAGTTCGCCTTCTTCTTCCGAATCGAGGTTCAGCAGGATTTCTCCATGCAGCGTGCCGGGCTTCAATCCGAATGCGCCATACATGCCGGTCTCTTCGTCTACCGTAATCAGCGCTTCGAGCGCGCCATGTTTCAGGGTCTTGTCTTCCATTACCGCCATGATTGCGGCTACGCCCATGCCGTTGTCGGCGCCCAGCGTGGTGCCTTTGGCTTTCACCCATTCGCCATCCACGTAGGTTTCAAGCGGGTCTTTCTCGAAATCGTGCACCGTGTCGTTGTTCTTCTGCGGCACCATGTCCATGTGGGCCTGCAGAATCACGCCCTTGCAATCTTCCATGCCCGGTGTGGCCGGCTTGCGCATGATGATGTTGCCCACTTCGTCCTTGAATGCCTCGATGCCGGCCTCCTTGGCAAACTGCAGTAAGAACTCCTGTACCGGTCCCATGAAGCCCGAGGGGCGAGGAACTTGGGTCAATCCGTAAAAATGCTTCCACACGTTCTGTGGAGCTAATGACAAAATTGTACTCATAATAGTTTAAGGTTTTATGTTTCTTTCGGGCTCTTTGACATCAGGACTAGAGTTGTCTTCTGCGCTTGCAGCCGTGTCGTCATCCTACAACTGATTTTGACAAACTGAAAGGTTCAGACACCTCTTGACCCTGAAATCGGCCGTTTGTTTGTAAACGGCAGAGCCGCTAATCCGTAAATGCCTAACAAAATTATTAATAATGTTTGAATACCATGCACAATTAAGGCAAAAATTCCGGCGTCTTCCCAACTTACCCCGTAAAGGCTCATCATGGAGATGATTGCAAAGTGCCAAGGACCTGCTCCGTTGGGGGTGGGAACAAGCACGGCTATGCTACCGGCAACAAACATCACGAGACCTGCCACCCACCCCAGACGGGCTGAAAAGTCAAAGCAATAAAACGTGAGATAGAAATGCAGAAAGTAGCAAGCCCATATGGCTATCGTATAGAAAATAAAGAGGGGCAGATTCTTCACCTTGCGCAGTGAAAGAATGCCCTCCCACACATTAAGCATGAGGCCCTTTATGCGACTGAAGAAAGCCAGCTTGCGCACCAGAAAATACAGCAATACGAAAAAAGCAATGCCCGATGCGCTTACTATATATAATATAGGTGAAGCAAACCAATCGGATACGGAATGGAAATTGGTTCCGGTCTTGGCAAAGAAGGCGTCGAAGATGTGGATGTTGAGCAAAAGCGTTCCTCCGATAAAAAGCAGCACACACAAACTGTCAATCAGACGTTCCGTAACCACCGTACCCAACGCTTTGGAAAACGACACTCCATCATATTTAGCCAACACGCCACAACGAGAGACCTCCCCCAAACGCGGAATAATCATGTTGCTGGCGTATGAAATAAATATAGCATTCACACAGTTGCTCCTTTTCGCATGTTCGCCCATGGGCTCAAGGGTCTGCCTCCAGCGCCATCCGCGCAACGCATGGCTCAGCACGCCAAAGACCAACGACACCGACATCCAGAACCAATCTAACTGATGCCATACATTTCCCACCTGAGACAAATCGAAATCACGATAAGTGCGATACATGATGGCACCTCCCAACACAAAAGGGAGTACTATCTTCAGACAAGTATTTAGTATCTTTTTCAAGAGATGTTATCTTAATATTATATGAATCTATGTACCTTTGCGCATCGCAAATTGCTGCAAAGATAAAAAGGATAAGAACAAACCACATACAAATCAACCATAAAATAAGGGCTATGAGATTGGTAAAACCGAAAAAATTCCTAGGGCAACACTTCCTGAAAGATTTAAGCATCGCACAAGACATTGCCAACACGGTAGATGTCTGTCCCGAACTTCCCATCCTGGAAGTCGGACCGGGTATGGGGGTCTTAACCCAATTTCTGCTGACCAAGCAACGCCCGGTGAAGGTTGTGGAACTTGATTTTGAATCTGTCGCTTATCTGAAAGAGAACTTTCCGTCCTTGCAAAGCAATAATATCATCGAATGCGATTTCCTGAAGATGAATCTGGAAGAGGTATTTGACGGACAGCCATTTGTCCTTACCGGGAATTATCCTTATAATATCTCAAGCCAAATCTTCTTCAAGATGCTTGATTATAAAAACCTCATTCCATGTTGCACCGGAATGATACAAAAGGAAGTGGCCGAGCGCATAGCTGCCGCTCCGGGAAGCAAAACCTACGGCATTCTCAGTGTACTTATCCAAGCATGGTACAAGGTAGAATATCTGTTTACTGTACACGAACATGTATTCAACCCGCCTCCCAAGGTGAAAAGCGCCGTCATCCGGATGACCCGCAATGATGTTCAGACATTGGGTTGCGACGAAAGACTGTTCAAGCAAATAGTAAAAACGACATTCAACCAACGCCGCAAAACGTTACGCAACTCCATCAAGCCCATTTTAGGCAAGGACAGCCCGTTATATGCCGACCCCTTGTTCAACAAACGGCCGGAACAACTTTCCGTGCAAGAATTCATCGACTTAACCAACCGTGTGACATCGGCTATTGCCAAATAAACGCAAGGTAACAAACATGGAAATAGAAAAAGACTTTATTCATCGAATCAGCGAACTCATCGAGCTAAAGGATTCGGCACAGTTGAAAGAACTGCTCGCCGACTTGCATCCTGTTGACCTGGCTGAACTGTGCAACGAACTGGATACAGAAGAGGCACGTTTCATATTCCATCAGCTGGACAATGAAAAAGCTGCCGATGTGCTCGTCGAAATGGATGAGGACGCCCGCAAAAAATATCTGGACATACTTCCTTCGGAAACCATTGCCAAGCGCTTTGTCGATTACATGGACTCCGATGATGCCGTAGACATCATTCGTGACATGGATGAAGACAAGCAAGAGGAAGTGCTTTCACATATTGAAGACATCGAGCAGGCCGGAGACATCGTAGACCTTCTGAAATATGACGAAGATACCGCCGGCGGTTTGATGGGTACCGAAATGGTAACCGTCAACGAAAATTGGAGTATGCCCGAGTGTCTTCGCGAAATGCGCCAGCAGGCAGAAGAAATGGACGAAATCTATTACGTATATGTCATCGATGACGACGAACGCCTGCAAGGAGTATTCCCGTTGAAAAAAATGATTACCAGTCCGTCCGTCTCAAAGGTTAAGCATGTGATGAAGAAAGATCCTGTTTCCGTGCATGTGGATACCCCGATAGAAGAAGTCGTGCAAATCATTGAGAAGTATGACCTGGTTGCCGTACCCGTGGTAGACAGCATCGGACGTCTGGTGGGACGTATCACCGTCGACGACGTCATGGACGAAGTGCGCGAACAGGCCGAACGCGATTACCAATTGGCCTCCGGTCTTTCGCAAGACGTTGAAACGGACGACAACGTAATTCGCCAGACCAGCGCCCGTTTGCCGTGGTTGCTCATCGGCATGATTGGCGGAATCTGCAATTCGGTCATCATGGGCAATTTTAACAATGTATTCAGCACCCATCCGGAAATGGCCCTCTACATCCCACTGATTGGAGGTACGGGAGGAAACGTGGGCACACAGTCGTCAGCATTGATTGTGCAAGGACTGGCCAATGGCTCTCTCGATGCCGGCAAAACCTTCAAGCAAATAGCGAAAGAAGCGGTAGTTTCTCTAATCAACGCGACAATTATCTCTATGCTGGTCTACATCTACAATTTCGTTCGTTTCGGCGCCACAAGCACAGTGACCTATTCTGTGTCCATCAGTTTGTTCTGTGTCGTTATGTTTGCTTCGATATTTGGCACATTGGTCCCTATGACGTTAGAGAAATTGAAAATTGATCCGGCCATCGCCACCGGACCTTTTATAGCTATCACCAATGACATCATTGGTATGATGATATACATGGGAGTTACCGAATTATTGGCATAATCGATAAAAAACGCCGCATTTATTGTGATATAAGAATTTTATTGCTTTAATTTGTAGTCTATAACATAACGGGAGATAATCTCCTTAATTAAAAAACGTTTTTTCAACAATGACGGACTCTCTTAATACCAATGCAACTCTGAATCCAGAGCAATTGGAAGAACACACAGAACAGACAATTTCAGAAGAAACTCCTCAAACAGAGACTTCAGAAACTGTCACGGGTAGCGAACAAACCATAACCAACGAGCCCAAACGTTCGAAAGCTGAAATTATCACCCGCTTAAACGAATTGGCACAAGACATTGAAAATATAAGTAAGGCAGAACTCGATACGCTGAAACAGAATTTCTACAAACTGCACAATGCGGAGACAGAAGCTGCAAAAAAAGATTTCATTGATAACGGCGGCAATGAGAAAGACTTCGTCCCTACCCCCGATCCGGATGAAGAAGCCTACAAAGAAATCATGAAGGTTATCAAAGAAAAGCGCAGCGAACTGACAGCAGAACAAGAGCAGCTGAAGGAAGACAATCTGCAAAAGAAACTGGCTATAATTGAGCAATTGAAGGAACTGGTAGAAAGTCCTGATAATGCCAATAAGAATTATAGCACCTTTAAACAATTGCAACAGGAATGGAATGAAATCAAACCGGTACCGGCCAATAAGCTCAACGAATTAGGAAAAAGTTATCAGGTACAGGTCGAGAAATTTTACGACATCCTGAAACTCAACAATGAGTTCCGCGAATACGACTTTAAGAAGAATCTTGAAATAAAGACTCATTTATGTGAAGCCGCCGAACGCCTTGCCGACGAACCGGATGCAATCTCGGCGTTTCATCAGCTCCAAAAGCTCCATCAGGAGTTTCGTGATACGGGCCCCGTATCTAAAGAATTGCGTGAAAGCATTTGGGCGCGTTTCAAGGCGGCATCATCTGTGGTCAACCGCCGGCATCAGCAACATTACGAAAAAATCAAGGAAGAAGAACAACGCAATCTCGACCAGAAAACTGTAATCTGCGAAATTGTGGAGGCTACAGAATACGACAAATTGAAAACATTCCTTGATTGGGAAAACAAAACAAAAGAAATCATTGCGCTGCAAGCCAAGTGGAAAACCATCGGGTTTGCTCCACAAAAAATGAACGTGAAAATATTCGAACGATTCCGTAGCGCATGTGATGACTTTTTCAAGCGAAAGGCTGAACATTTCAAGATGTTGAAAGAAGAACTCAACAACAATCTGGAACGGAAAAAAGCATTATGCGAACAGGCCGAAGCTTTAAAGGACAGCACCGATTGGAAGGTTACAGCTGAAAAATTGACCAAACTGCAGAAGGAATGGAAAACCATTGGCCCCGTACAGAAGAAGCATTCTGACGTCATTTGGAAGCGTTTCATTTCTGCTTGCGACTATTTCTTTGAACAAAAGAAAAAAGCGACCTCCTCACAGCATGTCGCCGAAACGGAAAACCTGAGCAAGAAGAGAAGTCTCATCAATAGGCTGAAAACGTTGAGCGAACAACCGATTGATGAAAACACCGAAAAGGAAGTAAGAAACGCCATCAAAGAATGGAATGAGACCGGACATGTACCCTTCAAAGAGAAGGACAAAGTATACAAAGAATTTCACAAGCTGGTAGATTTGTTATTTGACAGTTTGAATCTGAGCGCAACTCAGCGCAAACTTTCCAATTTCAAATCGAATATCAAGGACTTGTCGGGTAAAGAGACCGGCAATCTTCTAAGAGAGCGGGAACGCTTAATACGCCAGTATGAAGCAAAAAAGAACGAAATCCAGACTTACGAAAACAATCTGGGATTCCTTACCACCTCATCGAAAAAGGGCAACAACCTGGTGAATGAAATCAACCGTAAAGTTGACCGCCTCAAAGCGGAATTAAAACTCTTGGAAGAACAAATCAATCTGCTTGACAGTTCAATGGATGAATAAAGCCTGACATACACACCTTTAACCCAAATCGGTCATTAGACTTTAGGTAGATTGCTTGCTTATGTCTTGCAGATTGCCTTCCGCGTCGCCGAAGGCGTAGCGGGCTACGTCGAAGCGGCACGAAAGGCAAAATGCTGACAGAAGTGAGCAAGATGCCTAAAGAGCTTCATCCCCGGAGTAGTAATGTTCCTTATGCGGTCTAATGGCCGATTGGGGTTTAAACTCAATCCCTCTCATTTGTACACATGGACAAAAGAGAGGGATTGAAGTTTTTAAGCAACCACCTGTGTGCGGGAGCTTCATTTATTGGATGATGTCGGTGCGTCATCCCTTATATAGCTAGCAAAACCATACGAGTGATTTCCGCCAGAACCGTTTGCTTTTGAGGAAGTCTTGCCTTGCTCGCGAAGCTTTCGTTGTCTTTCGTTGTCGCGTGCATATTCACGCAACGTTTTCCGCTCGCCCGGCTTGTAAAGCGAGCTTTCCAGCACCTCATAATCGAGCATGTTCCCTACCGGAGTAAGATGAGGCAATAGCTTTTGTTCCAAAAGCCCGCGAAACGCTCCTTCGTACTCACAGCACACTTTCCCGTCGCTCTGAAAAATACGATAAGTAAAGTTCGACCACGCTGTGTGGATAATGATTTCTTTCGCCATAACCTCGGCTGTGGCCTCCAAATCATAAGCGAGGTCTTTAATCTTGATGATCTTCTTACCCGGCAGACACTGAATAGAGGTCGCCCAAAAATCCGAATTGGAGAGTTGCTCTACTATATCGCTCAAACTCTCCCTAATTGTAAATTGTATTTTCATGGCAGCTGCCTTTTTGCAAGGACTTTATTACAACATTATACATATCTCTACTGCGAAGTTAGAAAAAGAAACAATATGTTCACAAGCATATTATTCTTTTTTAACAGGATAATTTTCCATGCATATCCTCCAGAGAATAAAATGCCGGAAGTGTATTGCCGATGAAACATCACAGCAACACAGATTGCGGGAATAATACAATTAGAACGTTATTCGAAACGAATCGACTTCGCGGGATGAATACGCGATATGAGGTATGACGGACCTACTAGCATCAGCACCGAAACAATCAACGTCCCCACATTCAGCAACAGCCACAGTCCGACATTGACGTGGATAGGCACCGAGTCGAGATAATAGTTTACCGGATCGAGCTTTATCAAGTGAAAATGCTTTTGCAACAGGCAGAATAGCAATGCCAGCACATTGCCCCATAACATTCCTTTTCCGATGATGAACACAGAGAAATAAAGAAACACCTCGCGTATAGTCCGATTGCCGGCCCCCAACGCTTTGAGTATGCCAATCATATTGGTGCGTTCCAGAATAATGATCAGCAATCCCGATATCATGGTGAAACCCGCGACGCCCAGCATCAACACCAAAATGACCCATACGTTGACATCCAGCACGTCAAGCCATGCAAACAATTGGGGATTCAAGTCTTCTATTGTCTGCGCAAAATAGGTGTTACCGTATGAATCGACCAGGGTATCAACCACGCGGGATACGGCGTAACGCATATCATCCAGACGAGCGTAATCGTCTACCGACACTTCGATGCCGCTCACCTGGTCGTCTTTCCATCCGTTCAAACGGTTCACGGTATAGATGTCGCCTATGAGAAACAGGCGATCGTACTCTGAAAAGTTGGTAGCATATATGCCTGCCACCTCCAATCGGCGGGCACGGACATTGTCCTGAACATAATATGTATACAAGTTATCTCCCAAACGGAGATGAAGTTTGTCGGCCAGCAGGCGCGACACAAGCACCTTGCCCGAAGCAACACTGTCGGAGAAAGCCGGAATCTCGCCTTCGACCAGATAGTGACGGTAAAAATCCAAAGCGTAGTCCTGCCCTACTCCTTTCAACACCATGCCCTGAAAGGCACTGTCCGTTTTGATAATGCCGGGTTTGGTAGAAAAACGTTGTACACGGGTAACCCCCGGCACCCGGCGGAGCTCGTCCAACAGGCTGTCGCCTGCCGCAATGGGAAACGTTTCGTATGACTGCGTGCCACGAAAGTTGCTAATCTGAATATGACTGCCAAAACCGATGACCTTTGCGCGTACTTCGTCCTTAAAACCAATAACCACGCACACCGAAACGAGCATGATGGCCAACCCCAATGCCATGCCGGCCATGGCGATACGGATAGCCGGACGAGCCACCTGTCGACGCCCTTCGCTGCCGGAATACATGCGGCGTGCCAAAAAGAACTTATAATCCATCATGCCCGCTTTGCAATTTTAAGGAACAAGGGTACGCCCGGGATAAGCCTCCAAGGCCTTGCGCAACACAAATAGCGCCCGCACCAAATCTTCTTTCTTCAACACATAGGCTATGCGCACCTCATCGTGTCCGGCTCCGGGGGTGGTATAGAAGCCCGATGCGGGTGCCAGCATCACCGTCTCACGCTCATACTCGAAATCACTCAAGCACCATGCGCAAAAACGCTCGCTGTCGTCCACCGGCAGGCGCGCCACGGTGTAAAATGCTCCCATCGGTATGGGCGAATATACGCCGGGAATACGGTTCAGCCCGTCAATCAGGCACTTCCTCCGTTCCACATATTCATCATAAGTGTCACGCAAATAATCGCCGGGAGTATCCAGCGATGCTTCGGCCGCAATCTGTCCTATCAGCGGGGGGCTGAGCCGTGCCTGACAGAACTTCATCACGGCCTGTCTCACCTCCGGATTTTTTGTGATTAAAGCCCCGATACGAATGCCACACTCCGAATAACGTTTGGACACGGAATCGATGAGCACGACATTCTGCTCAATCCCCTCCAGATGACAGGCCGAAATATAGGGAGAACCGGTATAGATGAATTCACGATAGACCTCGTCGGAAAAAAGATAAAGGTCATACTTCTTCACCAAATCACGTATCTGATTCATCTCCCGGCGTGTATACAAGTATCCCGTGGGATTATTGGGATTGCATATCAGAATGGCTTTCGTGCGTTCATTAATCAGTTCCTCAAATTTTTCCACCTTGGGGAGCGCAAATCCTTCATCAATGGTGGTCGTAACGGTGCGAATAACAGCTCCGGCCGATATGGCAAAAGCCATATAATTGGCATACGCAGGTTCGGGCACGATGATTTCATCGCCCGGATTCAGACAGGACAGAAAAGCAAAAAGCACGGCCTCGGAACCACCCGTCGTTATAATGATGTCATCAGCATCCAAATGAATGTCATAACGGCGATAATAGCCGGTGAGCTTTTCACGATAGGAGCGATAACCCTGACTCGGACTATACTCCAAAATCCTGCGGTCAATGTTCCGTATGGCGTCCAAGGCCACTTGGGGAGTGGGCAAATCCGGCTGACCGATGTTCAAATGATACACGTGCGTACCGCGCTGCTTCGCAGCCTCTGCCAGCGGAGCCAGTTTGCGTATGGGTGATGAAGGCATCTCAGTGCCTCGTACTGATATTTGTGGCATAAATTTAATATATGAATAAAGGTATAAATGTCCCTTGAAAACAAACATTCCCCCATTTGACCGGAAGACGCGTACAAAGAACATAACGCTTGCAAAGATAGGAGCAAAACTACTATCGGGCAAACAATGGCCCGGATTTATTCGTTTCAACTAACGTTTTGACGCTCCGTTACGGAGCAGCAGACTCATTCAATCACAAAACCCAGAATATGGTTGGCCACATCTGTGCATATTGACAGCCGAGCGCGGGAATATGCACGCTAACGCCCGGACATATCACTCGTCGGCATGCGCCTCGCCATTGTCATCCGGACGTATGGTGAAACGACGCAAAGAGTCCAAATCGCCATTGAACACATTCATATCCACCCGGCCACGTATGCCCGGCAACCGGCCACGATCGGTATGCTGCCAGAAGGTCCAAGGCCCTTGATAAGTAAGCGAGTCCACATAATAATGGGCAATCCAGAAGGGATAAGCGTTCAAGGTATCATCGTTCAGATAGCGCTCCTTGAAACGGCGCGATGTGTAAAGTATCGGCTTAACGCCATAATGGCGCTCCACATGGCGAAGCCAGGTTTTAACCTCCAGTTGCAGGGAATCCAGCCCGTAGTTGCCTCGTGTCTCCACATCGAGCACCGGAGGTAAATCGTTGGCGTCCAGCTGCACCCGGCTGCAAAAGAATTTGGCCTGCTCCTCGGCCGGAGAAGTATTGCTAAAGAAATGGTAGGCACCACGAATAAAGCCATTCGCCCGCGCTTGGGCAAAATTGTACTGAAAGGCGGAATCGGCCCAATCGGAACCTTCCGTAGCCTTCATAAACACAAAATGTATGCCTGACCCCGTATGTTCGGCCCGGGCCAGACGCTTCCAGTCGATATCGCCCTGGTGATGGGAAACATCAATGCCGTGCACAACCGGACTGCCAGCATAAGTATCGCCAAAATCCCAACGATAAAAATAGGGTTTCAGATAATATACATACATGAAACAGATGTAAGCAATGCCCAAAATGGCAGTCACTGTCCAGATAAGCCAGCGCGGAGTCTCCTTCCAACCAAACCGTGACGGTTTCTCTGCGGGAGCAGATGCAACACGTCTTTTCCCTTGCTTTTGCGCTGACCTTACCGACTCTTTGGATTTCGAGGAAGTTCTTGGTTTACGGGGTTTCCTCGTCGGCTTATCTGTCGTGTCTGTCGATTTCTTTCTTACCATTAACGGGGCATTTGTTTCTAAACAACGCAGGCTTTCACATGCATGTATGCAAAAGCCTGCGTCGTACTCTCATTCGTTTATATCACTATCATTCAGCCTTTTCCAGCTGTAAGGTCATGGTCGGTCTGTCGCACAACTCCGATGGGCCGAAATACTGTATCGGTCCCGGATAGACAAAAGCGGTGTTGCGCTCCCAACTTTCACGCAATGCAGCAAACTGTTTGAATGGCTTTCCTTCCAAATCCACCAATGCCTTTTTGATTACCGGATGATTCTTTCCACGGCGGCGTTCCACGTTCAGCATCATACTCAACGGCGCTCCACCGGCAATCCATTCGTCAGCCGGCGCCACCGTATTACGTACCGAAGCCATGTATCCGGATTTCCCGGCCATAATCAATTGCGCCGCAGCGCAACCAAGCGAATAACAATAGTCCGCATCATAGTTGGAGGGGAATCCGCATCGTCCTTCATATCCCAAGAAGTGATGTTGCGTGGCAAAATTGCCTTTATACTTTCCTTCCATTTTCCATTGAATCAGTTTCATGCCCACCATGGACGACAACAAGACTTCCGTTTCAATGCGCGAAACACAAACATTCCCATGCGGGTCGCGATCAAGCGTCAACTGTTCGGCCACATTTTCGGGCAGACTGGCAAAAAGCGATGCGTTTTCAGGAGAAAGCCTTGATATAACCCAGTCGCGTTGGTCGGACTCTCCGGGCACCAGTTCTTCGGAATTGTTGTCGGCCAATATGTCATTCAGTTCGGCAATCAGATTCTTCATGGCCGGAATGAATTCAATCAAACCTTCAGGAACAAGCACGGTTCCAAAGTCCAGCCCACGTTCTGCCCGGTCTGCCACAACCTGGGCAATATGGGTCACAATGTTGTCCAAAGTCAGATTCTTGGCCGCCACTTCTTCGGATATGATGCAAACATTCGGATGAGTCTGCAATGCACATTCCAAAGCGATATGCGATGCCGAGCGTCCCATAAGCTTAATGAAGTGCCAATACTTACATGCCGAACTGCAGTCACGTTGGATGTTGCCGATAATCTCCGAATAAATCTTACAAGCCGTATCAAATCCAAACGAAGTTTCTATCACTTCGTTCTTCAAATCGCCATCAATGGTTTTCGGACAACCGATTACTTGGATTCCGGCTCCCTTGGCCATGTAATATTCAGCCAATATGGCCGCATTGGTATTTGAGTCGTCTCCTCCAACAATTACCAGTGCTTTGATGTCCAACTTCTTCATGATTTCCAAGCCTTTCTCAAACTGCTCTGTTCTCTCCAGCTTGGTTCTTCCGGTTCCGATGATGTCAAAGCCACCCGTGTTGCGATATTCGTCAATTAGCTCGGCCGTCAATTCTTTGTATTCGTGATTGACCAATCCGCCGGGCCCCAATATGAATCCATACAACCGACTGTTTGCGTTGCACCGCTTCAACCCGTCAAACAAGCCGGAAATAACATTGTGTCCGCCCGGCGCAGGACCGCCTGACAATAAAATACCCACATTGATGGCCGGATAGGTTTTCTGCTCATGACTTTCTACAAAACGAAGAATGGGTAAGCCGTATGTATTAGGAAACAAGCTTTTCAGTTCTTCTTTGTTTGCCACCGGTTCTGTATTCCCGGTCTCCAATACTTCAACTGCGCCTCGCAGTGTCTTAGGCAACTTAGGTTGATAAGCTTTTCTCGCCAGTTGAAGTGCACTCTGTGTTTTAATCATGTTGTACTTTTTTGAAGGTCTATTATTAACTTTCCTTATAATGCGGGCAAATTTCGGTGATTTCTCCGAGAAATAAAAATAAAATCCATATCTTTACCGAAAAAGATTACACATACTAACTTAAAACGTACAATTATGGCAAACAAAAGAACATTAAAGAAAACCGTAAACTACATAGCCGGAGAGCTGTTTACCGAGTGTGTTGTGCTGAAAGAGTTTATGCCCAATATAGACAATGGGAAAGTTGATGAACTGATGGCCAAGGTCTTGTATCTGCAAAATGAGTTTCTCAGCCGCATCAACCATCCGGAACCCGGCAACATCAAAGGTTCATACAAAAAACTTCGTACCGATCTTGCATCGCAAGTCAATGCACTCGTAACGGAAATCAGCGAGCTACATTAATTCATGTTAAAAGGAAAAGAATAAGTTTATGCTTATGCGCGAAGCTATCTGCAGTTTTATTTACCATAAGTTATTAGGATGGAAACATCGGGTTTCCATACCCGACTATGACAAATATGTTATCTGCGCAGCTCCGCATACATCTAACTGGGACCTGATTATCGGGAAACTTTTCTATGGAGCCATTGGAAGAAAGACCCTTTTCATGATGAAAAAAGAATGGTTTTTCGAGCCATTGGGAACCTTTTTTAGGGCAATGGGCGGTATCCCGGTAGATAGAGATAAGAAGAGTTCGCTTGTGGACCAAATGGTAGAATTGGCCCATGAGCGAACCATCTTTCATCTAGCCATCACTCCGGAAGGTACCCGTTCGGCCAATGGCGAATGGAAACGTGGATTTTATTATATCGCACTGAAAGCACAAATACCTATTCTGTTGGCAGGCATAGACTATGGCACAAAGAGCATCATCATAGAAAAGGAAATATACCCTTCGGGAGATATTGAGGAAGATATGCGCACCATTAAACTTTACTTTAAAAACTTCAAAGGCAAACATCCGGATAGATTCACTATCGGAACTATCTAACACTACATATGAAGCAGCGTTGCACTTTGCTCCTTGCCTTAATGTGGATTACCCTGACCGCCGGAGCACAAGGACTAGAAAAGACCGTGGGCGAACGGTTGGCCCAATTCTTCAGAGACTACACAACATCACTGGCCGACATAGGACAAACTTCACTAGACTCATTCCGTATTGATAACCACAAACGCGCCTTATCTATCTATCCGGATAAACGTTTCGGATACCAACCGTTCACTCCGGAAAATGTCAAAGCGATATACCGCACCGTCAAACAATCACTCCCCGGCCCAGTGAATTACTATGACATAAGCATCTATGCCGACGGGAAACTTATCGAAGAACTGGTACCCAATGAACTCCGGTCACGAAAAGACCGGGATAACTCCCGACGCTGGAAGAACATCGGATACAACGGCTCCCCGTGGGTAAACAACGAATCGCGTCCATACGACATTACGCGCGGGCTGAATGGACGACACATCGCCCTGTGGCAAAGTCATGGCCGCTATTACAAAAGCGACATCGGCCAATGGACATGGCAACGCCCACGCTTGTTCTGCACCACCGAAGATCTCTTCACTCAATCGGTCGTGGTACCATATCTGATTCCCATGCTGGAAAATGCCGGCGCCGTAGTTTTTACGCCACGCGAACGTGACTGGCAACCACATGAAGCCATAGTCGACAACGACACGCCACAGGCGAACGGCTCCATCTATTACGAAGACAACAACCGGCGTTCACCTTGGCAAACAACATCCAATACAGGATTCGCATACCGACGCGCCACATATCTCGACGGACAGAATCCTTTCACCGAAGGGACTGCGCGCATGGCGCCAACTTCCCGGAAAAAACGTGCACGCACCTTTGCCGAATGGATACCCAACATTCCCGAGAGCGGACGCTATGCGGTATACGTATCTTATCAGACTCTCCCCCAAAGCATCACCGATGCACAATATCTTGTATTCCACAAAGGAGGAGTTACACGCTTCTCTGTCAACCAACGGATAGGGGGAGGCACATGGGTCTACCTCGGAACATTCGAGTTTGACCGTGGTAGCAATGACTACGGCATGGTGGTGCTGACCAACGAAAGCAACCAACGCGGCGTGGTGTGTGCCGACGGAGTCCGATTTGGCGGAGGAATGGGCAATGTCGCACGCGGACGCACTCCTGAGACTGCACGCACCAGTGGCCTGCCCCGCTATCTGGAAGGAGCACGTTATCAGGCGCAATGGAGCGGCATGCCTTACGAGGTCTATGCCGGAAAGACCGACTACCCCGATGACATCAACACCCGTTCGCGCATGGTGAACTATCTGTCCGGAGGTTCGCCCTACAATCCACGACAAAGAGGACTGGGAGTACCCTTTGACCTCTGTCTGGCTTTGCACAGCGATGCCGGATATTCTCCGCGTGACAGTCTCATCGGCTCGTTGGGCATCTACACCACCCACTTCAACGAGGAGAAACTGGCTGCAGGCGGCTCACGTTATGCCTCACGCGATTTGACCCAGACGATACTTACCGGATTGAAACGTGATTTGGAGGCAACTTTTCAGTTGTATTGGCCGATACGTGCCATGTGGAACCGAAATTACAGCGAGACACGCCTGCCCGCCGTGCCGTCCATGATACTCGAAATGCTCTCCCATCAGAACTTTGCCGACATGCGCTTGGGACATGACCCGAAATTCCGTTTTGCCCTGGCCCGCTCTGTTTACAAATCAGTATTGCGTTTTGAGTCCTCCATGCATGGTACCGATTACGAGGTGCAGCCTCTTCCTGTCACCCATTTCGCCATTGCTTTCACCGGACGTAAGAATACGGTGCGTCTCAGCTGGCAACCGGCTTCCGATCCTTTGGAGCCTACTGCCACTCCGCGCCAATATGTGGTCTACACACGCATCGGTCGCGGCGGGTTCGATAACGGACGTGTGGTAAATGGCACTTCATGTACACAGAAGTTGGAACCCGGAATAGTCTACAGTTTCAAAGTCACGGCATTGAACCGAGGCGGAGAAAGCTTCCCTTCCGAAATACTTTCAGCCTGTCGTGCCCGCCACAGCCGGGCCGACCTGCTTGTAGTGAATGCGTTCGACCGTGTCGGAGGGCCTGCTACCCTTGAGACACACCGATTGCAAGGTTTCGACTTGACCGTCGACCCCGGCATGCCCCATCTGAACACTCCGGCCCTATGCGGCCGCCAACTGACTTTCGACCGCGAAGGTATCGGACGCGAAACATCCGACGGTCTGGGTTACAGCGGCAGCGAGTTGGAGGGCATGCTCATTGCCGGCAATACCTATGACTATCCGTTCATCCACGGCAAAGCCATACAGGCTGCCGGTCATTACTCATTCACGTCGTGTAGTGATGAAGCCGTAGAAGATGGCCTTGTCAAGCTCAGTTCATATCCTGCCGTCGATATCATTCTCGGAGCAGAAAACACATCGCTCTCTCCCACCCTGACACAAGCCCTTACGACCTATTGCCAACAAGGAGGGCGGCTCGTGATGAGCGGCATGGCACTCGACCGCATCGCATCCGCTACATTTGCCTCTGTCTTGGGCTTCCGCGCCACGGGAAATCTGCTTCACGACCCTGCCGATGCTGAAGTCTTTGGCACGAACCTACGGTTCGCCATCCCGCGCACGCCAAACGAAAACGTCTACTCCCTGCCCTCCCCGGCTTGTATCGAGCCATTGGGCGCATCCATTCAAAGCTTTGTTTACACAGGAACCAGTCATGGTGCCGGAACCGCCTGCCACACCCCTTCATGCCGCACCTTCATCCTTGGTTTCCCTCTGGAGTGCGTCACCGACGAGTCGGCCCGTGCCCACATCATGGCCGCTGCGTTGCAATATCTGTTCCAATAAACATATCTGTCCATATTTCTGCTTGCAAGCGGCTATATGGACAGATAAATAAACAATGGTTTTCGGAGTATAGACTATCTCTTTTCTTTAGGGACATTTATTAAAAAGCTCTGATTACTCACATATTTACTTTTTTATTCTTTGCCAATAGATTTTTGCTCCTCCGTATCTCTATATTTCAATATTGATTTCCAATTTTCAACTTTCTTTTCTAATGTTTTTGCATTTGTATTACTCGTTGACTCTGCAGCTACAGAATCGATTTCTAATTTCATATTCTCAATATAAGAAAATGCCTCTTTGCCATTGCAAACAATTAAATGAATGTTAGGATATTGTTTCAGTAAATTCTCAATATCATTCAAATCTTCATTTGTAATATTAGCATCGGAACTTCCTTCACGTTCACAACTAGATAATACATCCCACAAAGCAATATGATGTTCTTTTAAACATTCTTCTTTTTCTTTATAATCATTAAATCCTTTATTGCCATGAAACAAGCAAGCTATAATCTTCCAAAAGCTATTTCTTGAGGAGGCATAATATTCACCTTTCTGCAATGATTCCTCCCCCGGCATTGTACCCAATATTAAGATCTCCGAGTTTTCATCAATCAACGGCGGCAATGACTCTTTTAGTCGAGATGCAACTTGTGTCTGCATCAACGTTGTGTCATCATTTTTCTCTTTTACAATTTCACCTTTCAGTATTCTTATTTTCTTAGACTCAATTAATTTGTCAAACTTCTCAATCGTCATATCGGTGATATGAAAATCGTCTCTACCATAAAAACCGATCGCACGCATTTCGTCACGAATTTGTTTTTGCTCGCTTCTGAACGCGTTACATCTTTTAATAATAAGTTTTCTCAACAGAGCTATTTCAGCCTCTGTAAATACATTTTTTCCTTTCATGATAATGTCTTTTTATTAATAGTCTTGTACAATTGTCTTATCTATTAAAAATAAATCATTCCCCACACATCTAATGTCATAACTATAACCATCAGCCATATAAAGATTAGGATAGCCCTCGCGTTTTTTGAATCCTAATTCTTTTTCAAAATATTCCTGTATAGCTATACCTATTCTTGGATCATCCTTTTTCAATGGCAACAAATCAGTATTAAGTTTTATGTGTATAGTACAAACAGAATACCACTCAGGTAACAAAATAACCTCATAATCAGCATATACTCCATTTATACCTTTTTCTACACCTAGCGAAATCCATCCTCTCAAATCTTTAATATTTTTCATACGAATTATTTCCTCTGCTTTTTGTCCTATACGCGCTTTTCCAAATCCATCTTTCGTTATCTTGTTTAAGATAGAACCTACTATTTTATGTTCATCAACATAAGAGGCTAGCACTCCACCCGACTTATAACATTCCTTAAGAGATTGTAGACTACTAGTTAAGAACTCATAAACCAATGGGTACCCCGGTACTGATGTATAAGAGGGAATTACGATTTGGGCATATGTATCATTATTAATTGGTACTCCATTCTTATCAGCAAAATAGCATTTGTTGTCCTCACAAATTACTATATTATTATACAAAGGGAAAAATCCTAATAAATTTTCAATACGATAAAGTTCCTCTCCTTTTTTATTTAGAGTTGAAACATTTATTCTATTATTGCCATCATCTAGAGTTGACACAATATTCCCAACATAAGTTATATTATCCATCATTCCTAAAGCACATTGATATTGGGCGTTTCCAATGAGTTTTCCATTCAAATCTATCTGCCTCCAAACATATTTATCATTTTGAAACATCGCTACAGAATCTACAAAAGGTGAAATGCTAAGAACTTCGGGCAATCTTTGTATTCTTTCTCCTTTTTCATTGCAAATAAAATTATCAAGAACACAATAATTATTGGCAATAATAGGTTTTAACATCATACTTGAACTCGGAGCATCTCCACTAACTTCAAAAAGCTCTTTCCCATTTGTATCTATGGCAACATAGACTTTTCTATCTTCTCTATAAACTATAGCTTTTCCGTCATGAAAGGGATTTACTCTGTCATAAATAGGTTCTATAACTACATGACCATTTGTATCTATAAATCCATATTTAGTATTTTCCAACATAAACCAAGCTCGTTTATCTGAAAAGAAAGGGCTTACTAAAATAATTTCTTTTCCGTTATAAGGATTTAACCAAAAAGCAGTATCTCCCGTAGCAGTCAAATAATGCACACGCCCCTCCAATGATGCTACCGGAAGAAGTCCTTCACTAAATAGACCTCCAGCGACATAACCTTCAGGATCACCTAATTGTTTTGGTTCTTCTGACGCTATAAAATATTTGTAAACATCTATTCCTTCTTGAGAATTATATTCTCGAATTCGAAAAACTCCATTCACTGCATATGATGGTCTTTCTGTAAATTTATCCTCAAATAGTACTTTCCCATCTACTCCTATTAATCCCCATTTCCCATCTTTTTCTGTTTGAAACGCTAAATGGGTAATTTTAGGGAAGGTATCATCTTTATTATCACCATTACAACTCGTCATAAACATAGCGACGATGCCAATAATGGTAACTTTAAAAATCATCCATCCATGTTGCTTGTCTCTGTTTCTTTTTAATACAAAGCTATTCCAATTCATACTGATAACATTTTCTCGCATCCCGACTCCCCGAGAATGAGGTTTACAAAAAAGAAAGTGTGGGAGTCATATCATCTATCTTGTCAGAGGCTCTGGTAAACCCGAATGTAAATAGACAATATCCCCACACTTGTAGCGTATATGGCTTGAATAAGCATATACAGACACAAGTGATGAGCGCGATTGCCATACCTTACATTCATGTTAAGTTTACCAGACTTTCTGACAAAGGTAAAAGCTACACTTTCATCAATCAAAAAATATGTATGTCACAGCCGGACTTCACCAGCGGACTTGACAAAGATACGAACTTTTAATTGATGAGCAAACTCATAGAGGGGATATTGCTATATTTTTAGTCTGCTATAAAGTCGTAAAGATCGGGGTCTTCGTGCATCAGGTCGTATTCCGTGGGATCGATGTCCCAGATGTTGACATCTGTTTCACCTTCGAGCGTCAGGTTACGGCGGTGCAGCGGGTCGAGCTCGTTGCGTTTGGGGGCCGGAATGCGCTTTGCTTTCCCCTGGCTGACAAGGGCCTGACATTGCTTCAGGGTCAGCGGTTTGGCGGATAGAATTTCATAATACTCCACCGTTTTCTTCGGATGTCCGGCCTTCGACTTTTCTACCGGATGGCGCTTGGCTTTGTCCTGCTTGACTTGGGGAACAGTTTTCACCTCGAGCACATAGCGATATTGACGCTGGGCGGCAAGCAGAACAGGGCACAGAAGCAGCAATGCGAACAGGCATCTGCGCCAACAGATTGCGTTTATTTTCATGGTTGTCATCGTTTGTATGGTTAAAATTGTTGATTTCATTGCAATGTCATCTGCTTTTGCTTTTTACGTTGATGTTGCAAATATAGAGGGACAAAGCGACAAAACATGTCGTTCGGCAAAAAATCTTCAGAGATATGTTCGGGCGCAAGCGCCCATATGCTCAGTCGTGAGCGGACATATGTTCGCTCGTGCGCGTCCATATCCACAGGCAACGGGCAAAAAAACAGGCTTTGAACCGGTCACCGCTTACACACGTAAGCCGATAAACCGACTCAAAGCCCGAAATGACCCAACGGATTTAGGCCGAATGCCCTATCAATGTCCGTTGAAGAATGTGTAAAGTGCTATCATCACGAGAATCAGCAATACCCACAAAATGACTACCGATGAAGCAGGTTTTTCCAACTGCCCGTAATCCAAAGCATTTCCCTGCGGCCGTTTGTCCAGCAGGCTGATGATTGTCATACCGATGCAGATGGCAACAAACAAATCAAATGAAAGCATCATGAAATGCGGCCAGATGCCTGCATATTGTTCAGGCGGGAACACCCACAAATACAGAATGCCGACCAGAATGCTGAATGCCGTGCCAAATGTCAAGGCAAAATTGGCAGCACGCGTGGTAGCACGCTTCCAGAATACGCCAAATAGGAATACGGCCGACATGGGAGGAGCGATGAAGCCCAACACGGACTGGAACACATTGAATAGGTTGAGTCCCTTGATGCTGTCAATGGCGATGCATATCACGATGGAAATGATGGCGCCGACCACCGTCACAAGACGTCCCACGCGGATGATTTCTTTCTCTGACGCAGCCGGATTATATTTCTTCAGATAAATGTCTATGGTAAACACGGTGCTCAACGCATTCAGTGCCGAACCTACGGTGCTGACCAAAGCTGCCGTCAGCACAGCCATGACCAGACCGACCATACCGACGGGGAACAAATTGGTCACCAATGTCATATAGGCCTCATCGGGATTCTGCAACGTGGGGAACAAAGCAAAGCAGATGATACCGGGAATGATGTACAAAGGCACATCCAGAATTTTCAGCCATCCCGTAAAGTTCGCGCCAAGCTGTCCCTGCTTCAGGCTTTTGGCCGCAAGCACAGGCTGCACCATGGACTGGTCGGTACACCAGAACCACACACCCATGACCGGATAGCCCAACAAGATGGGCAACCATGGGAATTCCGGGTCGTCATTGGGACGGAACAGGTTCCAATAATCGGCAGGCACAGCGGCAGTCAGCCCTTCAACGCCTCCGACTTTCACCAAACCGGCCACGGTCAATACAGCCGACACGACGATGAGCAGTGCCATCTGGAATACATTGGTATAGGCCACGGCCTTCAAACCGCCGGCTATCGTGAAGAAAGCCGATATAAGCAGCAGAATCAATGCCGACTGCCACATCGGGATGTCAAAGATTTGACGAATCAGAATGCCGCCGGCAAAAAGCGTCAACGCCAACCATGAAATCAGAATCGTCACAATGGTGTACCAAGCCAGAATGTTACGCGTGGACTGGCCGAAACGGCGTCCCATGAACTCCGGTAGCGTGGTCACCTTGGCACCCAAATAACGGGGCGCAAAGACAAATGCCAGCAAGCAAATGAAAACAAATGCATACCATGCATAATTACCGGATACCACACCCGTGGTAAATCCGGCACTGGCAGAAGCAATCAACATGGACGGCCCCACATTGGTGCCCCACATGGAAAAGCCGATGTGATGCCAGCTCAACGAATGTTCAGCCATGAACAGGCTGCTTCCCTTCTTACGTTTCAGACTGGCCCATATGCCGATGGCCAACAATATGATGAAATAAACGGCTAATATGCCCCAGTCCAAAGGTTCCAAAAATTTTGCGCTCATATTTATATCAGATATTAAGGTTTGCTATTACAAAATGAAAACATAGAAGCCGGACGCATCCGGTTTCTATGTTTACTGAATCTTCGTTATCAAGCAGCTCCAATCAGATGTTTGGCTTCCTGCACTGCCGAATTGGCGTTGTCGCTGTATCCGTCAGCACCAATCTCGTCGGCAAAAGCCTGACTTACCGGAGCGCCTCCCACCATAATCTTCACCTGGTCACGAATGCCTGCGGCCTTGACTGCCTCAATGACATCTTTCATGTAAGTCATGGTAGTAGTCAGCAAAGCACTCATGCAGAGGATATCGGCCTGATTGTCCTTCACAGCCTGCACGAATTTCTCTGCCGGAACATCTATGCCGATGTTGATGACCTCAAAACCACTGCCTTCCAACATGGAAGCCACCAAGTTTTTGCCGATGTCGTGCAAGTCGCCCTTCACAGTACCGATGACAACACGTCCGATGGTGGCCGAAGCATTTCCCTGCAACAACGGTTTCAGCAGTTCCAAAGCTCCTTTCATGGCACGGCCTGCCATTAACAGCTGGGGAACAAACGCTTTTCCGTCCTGGAAACGCTGTCCGACCTCGCCCATGGCCTTAATCATGTAATTGTTGATAATCACTTGGGGAGGAACGCCTTTCTCTATGGCTTTCTTAGTCACTTCTACTGCCGGTTCGAGTTTACCGTTTACAATAGCGTCAAATAAAGGTTTCAACTCCTCATCCTCTTGTTGAGAAGCTTGAACATGGATTGTCTCGTCTTGCATTGCTTGTTTTTCTTTTACTTGTTCTGTTTTTACGTTACTTGCTGTTGATGATGAGGAAGAACCTCTGTATTCTTCCACGATGCGCATGGCCTGCTCCACTTCCTGTTCGTTGTGGAAGTCCATCTCCAAGTGTACGCCGTCCGCGCCGATATTGTCGAGCAACGGTTTCAGTTCATCCACTGTCACCCAACAAGCCATAATGCTCTTGCCGGCTGCCAGAATTTGTTTATATAGGTCATACCACTTCGGAGAACCGCCCTGAGGCTCGCCCACGCCCGGAGTCCACTGAATGGCATCCAGTTCCTCGATTTCGAGCAGAGCCGGCAAGTGGCGCATGGCACCCACTCCGTCCAAATGATAGAGCGTGTAGTCTATCTTCTGACATTGCTCGCGAATGAACGGCTGCACGAAGCGGCGATAATCATCCTCGCTAATCATCGTGGAAATGTCGCTTTGCACTTTCGTCATTTTGCCGGGAGCCCATGACGAGAAGTAGCAGAAAGCCATTTCATCGCCCTCACGAATGATGTCATACAACTCATCGAACACCTTGAAATAGATATCGTTGATTTGCTGCATCTGACGCTCCAGCACTTCCGGTTGCATCACCGTGTCCAGCAACACCTTGTCTGTTCCCTTGATGGCAGCCAGCACATCCATGCCTTCCATCAAGTCGGGCATGCCCACATAGTAATGTCCCTGCGCTTTCTTCTTACAAGCACGCAGCAAGTCCTTGTGAAGCTGCCAGGCTGCATTGTTTTCCGGATTAAACGTGATATCATCCGTATAGTTTGGATCCGGGTGAATCCAAATGGTATCTTCTCCGCCTTCAAACACACCGCCCAAAATCGCGGCCAGCGAACCGGGTCCCAGTTGCGTATTGGCCACCGGAAGCATGTCGGCCATCAACGAGCTGTGTGCCACATACCAATCCAAATAGGCTGCGCGCCATTCCGGGTCAAACCATTTCTGATTCAAGTCTTTTGCAGGAGCAGGCGCGGGAACATCCGCATGAGGCTTCACGCCTTCCTGGAAATGCTCCCACATGTTTAACACAATGCCTTTATGGTTCCACCAATCAATGTAGTGTTGCTTGGTTTCTTCCATGTTCTTTTTCCATGTTTCCATAAATCTCTGCCTTTTAAATTATAATAGATTACTTTATTTACGTCATCGTCTCGTTCGTTATCTCCAAATGCCTTTGAAATCCGCATCAATGCACAGTGGCACGCTCTTCGTGAGATTCATTTCGTCCGTACAGTCCACATCCTCCGGATAAACGGAGATTACATCGCCTTCACGCACATAAACCGGCATCTCGTCCAGCGGAACCTTCACGCCATACAGCCATCGGCCGCCTTCAATTCGCTCGCCGGTGAAGAAATTCACCCATTTGCCTTCGGGCAAATAGATGTCGCGGCAATCCTCACTGTTCATTACCGGAGCCACCAGGAAACTGTCGCCGAAGTAATATTCATCATCAATATGCCAGCAGACACGGTCGGTCGGATGTTCGAACACCAGCGCACGAAGCACGGCATATCCCGTCTCGGTAGCCTTCCGGCTTTGCTCCATGATGTAGGGTATCAGCTTATAACGAAGTTTCCACCATTTCTTCACCATCGGAGCTATGTTGGGATAGAACCATGGCTCACGTTTGTTTGTGCCATGATAGCGCATGTGCGACGAGAACACGCCAAACTCCGTCCAGCGCATGTACACCTTGTCGTCCACGATGGAATTCATGAAGTTGGGCAAGGTGTGGAAGCCCGGCACATCGTGGCTCCAGAAAGCGAAGCCGGACAAACCGAAGTGCAATCCGCCTTTCAGCGAACCGGCCATACCATCCCACGAACTGCAAGAGTCACCACCCCAATGCAGCGGATAGCGTTGGCAACCGGCCCATGCCGCACGTGCCCACACGATGCCGTCGCCCGTCACGTCCTTGGTGATTTCGTAAGCTGCTTTCTGGTAAAGCAGTGCATAAAGATTGTTCAGCAGTTCGGGCGACATACCTTTGTACTTGGCATCCATATGAATATTCTCGCCAAAGTCGGTCTTGATGCAGACCACACCCATATCGAGCAAATTCTTCAACAGTCCCTTATACCACTCGGTAGCCTTGGGATAGGTAAAATCAATGGTACCGGCATAATCCAGTGCCGAGAAATTAGATCCTTCCGAGGCCTGCTTCTTGGTGAGCGGACCTATATAATCATTGGCACGTGCCTCATCTATTTGTTCGGCATCCTCTGCCACATAGGGCAACTGCCACAGAGACACGCGATAGCCTTGCTTCTTCAGCCCACGGATGAACTTCTCCGGATTGGGGAAACGTTCTTCATTGAACTTCCATTCACACAACCAGTCTGTGCGGAACCAACCGGTGTCCAAGTGTATCACATCGCACGGATAGTGCTCGTCACGCATCCGGTCGCAGATTTCCTGCACTTCATCGGCACTAAAATAGCTCATGCGGCTCATCCAGATGCCGAAGCTCCAAAGAGGAGGCATGGAAGGATAGCCCGTCAGGTCACGATAGCCGCGCAGAATTTCCTCCACGGTGTCACCGGCTATGATAAACGCGTCTATCATAGCTTGGTCACTAAGGAACTCCACCGAACGGGTCGAAACATCTGCCAATGAAAGTTTGCTGTGCGCACATGTATGATAGAACGTACCATACATACGGCTGGAAAGATAGAACGGTATATTTTTATAGGTACGACGGTTGTTCACGCCCTGTCCATCCTGATTTTTCAAGAAAAACGTATGGCCGCTCAAGTCCATCTTCGTAAAACGTTCACCCGTTCCGGCAAAACACTCATCGGCTTTGCACTCGAACGACAAAGTGGCACGCTCCTTATGTCCGTCTTTCACACAGTAAGCCAAAGGCAGTCCGTCATAACGGGGAGGCGAAAAATGGTCATAGGCAGCCAAACGAATCTCGCGCTTGCCATCAGGATACACCACCACGTCCAGCGTCTCCTGCGGGGCAGGCTGCAAGTCGCTCCAATGGTCCAGCACAGGCTCCTTCACGTTAATCCAGGCACGGCGCACTCCATCAGCCGAACGCACGGTCCACTCGCCGTCGCCCGCCTCCACGTGCAAAGGAAGTTTCTGCACGCGTTCACTGAACTGAAGCATTTCCGACTGATCGGTCATCTCCCAATCGCCAAAGCCACAGAACAGCCGAATTATTTTATTGCTGTATTGACGGATTATCAACGTATATTCTTCGCGTGGCACAGCCGTATCGGCTGCCATGTCGTTGGAAAGAAGTTGCTTCTGGAAAGGTACCACCACATGCACATCGCCGTCCTTTTCATACACGGCAGTTGGTTTGCAAGCCTTCCACAACGACTCGTTCTTCGACAAATCCGGGTCGAAGTCCATGAAATCAAATAAATGATAGTTGGTCGGTTTCATCTTTATTGTTTATATTGTAATGTTCTGCTATTAGTTACCGTTTTTGTGTCGTATGCCCGCTTTCATCTTCACTGCTTCGTCCACTTTCGGGCCATTCACCTTCCACACATTGTGCGGACCGGGCTGATTGGAATCGAAACGCTCCTCCGGACACCAGTTGTCCTCCACAGTATAGCCGTCGGTCGCCTCATCAAAATAGATGTAGAATGCACGCTCGTTGGTGGCATAAGGCGCATCAACCAAATGCTCAATACGATTGCCCCGCATCACGGAACCGGGCTGATATGACAATGTATATAAGCCTCCGGCATCATACAGCCGTTGGGCGAAATGGTGTACATAATTGGCCTCCACCCGGTTGTTTTTCATTCCGCTCTCCAACAACGTCCAGCCCCAGCCCACACAGATACCGGAATAGTTGACATATGACACTTCGTTATGGGCAATGAGCACATCCTTCACATAACCTGCGCCGATACCCACACATCCCCAATCCTCATTGGTCACGCGGGTAATCAGGTTATCCGTCACTTCAATATTCGAGCACAATTCATCCATATTAACCGGTTTGAAAGGTACGTGCGTCTCAAAACCGCCATCGGGAAAAGTTCCCATCTGCAAAGCCGTGCCGCCAATATCGGTAAAAGTGCAACCACGCACCGACGAACGGGTCACCGCCCACTCATAGTCCAAGCCGGTGGCTCCCATGTGTCGGAATGTGCAGCCTTCAAAATGAATGTCGTGTGCGCCACGCACGGCGACAGCCGCTTCCGGACGGGCTATCCAGGCCTGATTCTCCAATGCAGCTTTTTCAGGCAATCCGGGTATGGGGAGTTTGTAGGCATCCAACAGTCGGAATCCGCCTTGAAGCGTCACATGTCCTTCATAAGACGGGCGATTCCATGCCACGTGTTCAAAACGCACGTTCTCAAACCGAATATGATGCACCGGACGCTCCAGCGAACCATCTACCGTAACGAGCCTGTCCAAAGCTGGCACCACGACTGAAGCCTGCGCCATGTCCTCTCCGGGACGGGGATAATAATAGATACGACCGGAAGGATACTCCTGGTACCACTCGCCCGGCTGGTCGAGCAAAGCCAAATCATTTACAAGACAAAACGAAGAATTGCCTTTTTCACCCCCGATGACCGGTTGCGGCCACGGGTGGGCAAACTCCAACCGGCTTTCCGGATTATGGAAACGCACCACAGTGGAATCGCCCATCAGCTGCATGTCGCGCACTCGGAGAATGGCTATCGCCCAACGTTGGTGCACAATCATTTCCAATTGCGGAGCCTTTTCCAACCCTTGTATGGCCGGTGTCGGAATGGTGATTGTTTTATCTTGTGGATTAAAGTTTATCATACGTTCCATGACACCATCCTCAAATTGGGACGCCCGCTGGGCTTTCTGCCCGTTTACCCACATCTGGCGGAATTCCAGATGACGGTTGCCCACACGAGGCGCATCGGCCACCCATATCCTACCTTGCACAGATGCCGGCAGGCGGGTACCGGGAACGTCCAACCGCTGCCAGCCCGTCACTTCCACACCTCCGCTGACAACGGCCCCATCTTCTCCCTGAATCACAGTGGGACTGTCGGCAGTGCCGCTATCTTCCGGACGAAAAAACAAGGGCTTGGCCTGGGGATAGATGCCCGGAGCCAAATGGATGTAGATGCCCCCTTCTGCTTCGGCTCTCTTCAGCCGACGCCATTCGCGCGCCTGCTTTACAGCCTGCACCACCGTGCGCAAGGGGGATTCCTGTGTACCAATGTTTGTATCACTGCCTTGGGGAGAGACCCATATGTCGCCTGCCCACGCCAATTGGCAGGAACAACAAAGGGCTAAGATGGATAGTATTTTCTTCATTTATACTGTGTTTTGTACATTATCATAGCTTAGACGGGACAAACTTACAATAAATCCATGAAATAATACGAAGAAAAGCCCACTTTTACATCGACACGGATGCAATAATTTGCAATTGATACAACAAAAGCGCACAATGCTTGCCAAGAAACAGTATCTTATCCTTTTGCCGACAATTATTTGCGAAGTGATTGCCCCGAGCGCATTGAAACAGACCAATTAGTTTAATCGGCATCTGCATGATTCTCGGTGGAGTCGTGGTGATAAACTTATTTTCGGAATCGGCAGGACATTGACTTGTCCATATCTAATATAACATCAAAAAGATTGAGACAAAAGACAAGAAATAAATTATCCGGACAGGCGAAAACGTTATCAGGCACTTGGCCTGGGCATCAGATTATCACCGCCCTAAGCGTGCATATCACCGCTCGCGAGCGCGGATATGCACGCTCACGTCCCTTCATATTGCCGCTCACGAGCGGTGATATGAAGAGATAAACGGGATGTTTATCAATAATCCGCTCAAATACGAATGTCCGATTAGGACTGCATCAGTTCACTCAACGAGGACATCAGGAAGACGTGTGGATAAACAGCCAGCTCACTGCGAAGGGTCGTCCCCGTCAACACTCCGGCAAAGTCGACCCCGGCATTTTCTGCGGTACGTGCGTCGACAAGGCTGTCGCCCACATAAAGCACATAGGAAGGCTCAACATTCAAACACTGCATGGCCTTGAACAACCCTTCGGGATGGGGCTTGGCCCGGGCAACATCTTCACCTCCGATAATGAGGTCTATCAGGCCGGGAACATCCTTGTCGCGGAAAAAGTCTACAATACGCCTGCGATATTTCGTTGACAGGATGCCGACACGAATGCCCCGGGACTTGAGCCATTGAAGCGTGGGCAACGCATCGGGATAAAGACGGGTGTTGGCATTCATGTACATATCGGCTTCGCGGGTGTATTCCTTCCTCCATGCAGCAAGTATCTCCGGACGAGCCTCGCCGGTAAGAATGGCAAACGACTCTTCCAGCGTCTTGCCTATCGTGCGGCGAATGGAATCCTCGGGCACGCCGCAGAAACCGTGACGCTCCAACACGATGCGAAAACACTTCACGATGCCGACCGACGAATCTGCCAAAGTATAGTCAAAATCAAACAAACATGCGGTATAGTTCATAAGTAATCGGGGTATTTCCCGCAAAAGTAATGGCTTTTTTTCATCCGATGTTGTACCTTTGCAAAAAATCACGGGCAGTCACCCCGATGAAATCTCTACAAAGCAACTATGGCAAAAGAAAAAACCGTCTATGTGTGCACCAATTGCGGACAAGATTCGCCCAAATGGGTAGGCAAATGTCCTTCATGCGGAGCATGGAACTCATTTGTCGAAGAAGTAATCCGGCAAGACACGACAGTCCGGCACACATCCTTTGCGTCTGCATCCAATGGCAAACAGAATCGCCCTCTTCCCCTATCAGACATAGCCGGAACCGAAGAAGCACGCCTGGACATGCACGACGAAGAACTGAACCGGGTGCTTGGAGGCGGCATGGTGCCGGGCTCATTGGTCTTGTTGGGAGGCGAACCCGGCATAGGCAAGTCGACCCTGGTGTTGCAAACCGTATTACGCATGCCCGAACGGAAAGTATTATACGTATCGGGAGAAGAAAGCGCACGCCAACTCAAGCTGCGGGCCGACCGCCTTCTAAACCGCTCGTCGGATTGTCTCATCGTGTGCGAAACTTCATTGGAAAACATATTTACCCATATACACAATGTAAATCCCGACCTAGTGGTCATCGATTCCATACAAACCATATCGACGGACGCCATGGAATCCTCGCCGGGCAGTGTGTCGCAGGTGAGAGAGTGCGCCGCGTCGTTGCTCAAATATGCCAAAGAGACCAATACACCCATCATTCTAATCGGACATATAAATAAGGAAGGAAGCATTGCCGGCCCAAAGGTGTTGGAACACATCGTAGACGCCGTGTTGCAATTTGAGGGCGACCAGCACTACATGTATCGCATCCTGCGCAGCATCAAGAACCGTTTCGGCAGCACGGCGGAACTGGGCATTTACGAGATGAGACAGGACGGACTCCGCCAGGTGGACAACCCCTCGGAGCTGCTCCTCTCATCCGACCACGAGGGCATGAGCGGCATAGCCATCGCCTGCGCCATTGAAGGCATCCGTCCGTTCCTCATCGAAACGCAGGCGCTGGTGAGCACAGCAGCCTATGGCACTCCACAACGCTCCGCCACCGGTTTCGACATCCGGCGCATGAACATGCTGCTGGCCGTATTGGAAAAGCGTGTGGGCTTCAAACTGGCTCAGAAAGACGTGTTCCTCAATATTGCCGGCGGCCTGCGGGTAAACGACCCGGCCATCGACCTGGGAGTCATCAGCGCCATCCTGTCGTCCAACATGGACAGCGACATCGAGCCGCTGGTCTGCATGGCGGGCGAAGTGGGATTGTCGGGCGAGATACGTCCGGTGAACCGCATCGAGCAACGCATATCCGAGGCCGAAAAGCTGGGATTCAAAACCATACTAGTGCCACGCCAGAATCTGCAAGGGCTGGACACCTCGAAAACGAAGATTGAGCTGATAGGCGTAAGAAAGGTGGAAGAAGCCTTCCGTTTCCTGTTCGGCTGACATAATAAACCCACTGACACATGATAACCGAATACTCCATCCGGACACTGCCGCAACAAGCGGCCGATCAGGACAGCATCCGTCAATATCTGGCTCGCGAGAAAGGCATGGATGCACGCACCATCAAGGCTATACGCATACTGAAACGAAGCATCGACGCACGCCAGCGCACCATATATGTCAACCTGACCGTGCGTTGTTACGTTAACGAGTTCCCGACCGATGAGCCGTATCCCGTAACCCATTATCCGCAGGTGGACGGATGTCCGCAGGTCATCGTGGTGGGCGCGGGACCAGGAGGCCTCTTCGCCGCCCTGCGGCTCATCGAACTCGGGTTGCGCCCCATCGTGGTGGAACGAGGAAAGGATGTGCGCGAACGCAAGCGCGACCTGGCCCGCATAAGCCGTGACCACAAGGTAGACCCCGAGAGCAATTACAGCTTCGGGGAAGGCGGAGCGGGTGCATATTCCGACGGGAAACTTTACACGCGCAGCAAGAAAAGAGGCAATGTGGACAAGATACTGCATGTATTCTGTCAGCACGGAGCCGACACGGCCATTCTGAGCGATGCCCATCCCCACATCGGCACCGACCGCCTGCCGGCCGTGATAGAAGCCATGCGCCGTACCATCATCGACCGTGGAGGCGAGGTGCACTTCCAAACCCGCATGGACGAAATCATCATCGGCGACGGACAGGCAAGAGGCATCCGCACAAACGACGGGCGGGAATTTATCGGCCCCGTCATTCTGGCGACGGGACATTCCGCACGCGATGTCTACCGATGGCTGTACGCCCACAATGTCGACATCGAAGCCAAAGGCATAGCCGTCGGCGTACGTCTGGAGCACCCCTCGGACTTAATCGACCGGATACAATACCACAACCGCAACGGACGCGGACGCTACCTGCCCGCCGCCGAATATCGTTATGCCGTTCAGGTGAGGGAACGTGGCGTGTACAGTTTCTGCATGTGTCCGGGAGGATTCGTCGTGCCGGCGGCCAGCGGTCCCCGTCAGCTGGTGGTCAACGGCATGTCGCCCTCCAACCGGGCCGGCCGATGGAGCAACTCGGGCATGGTGGTGGAAGTGCGTACCGACGACCTGGACGACCCGCAACTGAAATCCCAACACGGACCGTGGCACGGGACTCCCCTGTCCATGATGGAACTACAGGAACAACTGGAAGAATCATGCTGGCTGCAAGGCAACATGCGACAGACGGCCCCCGCGCAGCGCATGGCGGACTTTGTGAACCGACGGTTGAGCTACGACCTGCCGCCGACGTCGTTCAGCCCCGGCGTCATCTCGTCTCCGCTGCATTTCTGGATGCCGCCTTTCATTACCGATCGCCTGCGTGAGGGTTTCCAACTCTTCGGCCGGGCCGCACACGGTTTCCTCACCAATGAAGCCATGCTGTTGGCCGTGGAAACGCGCACATCGGCTCCCGTACGCATTACGCGCCAAGCCGACACGCTGCAGCACGTAAGCGTCAAAGGGCTGTTCCCCTGTGGCGAAGGAGCAGGTTACGCCGGAGGCATCGTCTCGGCAGCCATGGACGGCGAACGATGTGCCGAGGCCGTAGCAAACTATCTGGGAATCGAATCCCAACGGCCGGCATCTTCTCATTCCTAATCTTTATTTGCGCTCATGCACTCCACTCTCGAAATCGCCATCATCGACCCCAACACGTTGGCCGCTCTGGGGCTGCGCACCATATTGGAAGAGATGCTGCCGGAAACCGTCGTGCGCGCGTTTTCCTCTTACGCCGCCCTCATGGACGACACGCCGGACATGTATGCCCACTATTTCGTGTCGTCACACATCTACTTTGAGCATACCGCCTTCTTCCTCGAGCGTCGTCCGAAGACCATCGTGCTCACCACGGGCGAGGTCTCACTACCCGTCCCCACCCTCGACATCAGCCTGCCGCAAGATGTCCTGGTGGCGCGCATCGTGAACTTGCGTCAACACGGGCACGAACACCACACGCACCCGGCCTCCGACGCCTCGGCCCCAATCACCAACGCCCTCTCCCCGCGTGAAGCGGAAGTGCTGACTCTCGTGGCACGCGGCCTGATGAACAAGGAGATAGCCGACCGCCTTCACATCGGACTCACCACCGTGATATCTCACCGGCGCAACATCAGCGCCAAGCTCGGCATACGTTCCGCCTCGGGTCTGGCCATCTATGCCGTCATGCACGGACTGGTCGAGGCCGACAGCATCTGAATCTTCCCACAGGAGAATTACAAGCAGGAGCATATTCCTCATTAATGAGGATTGCCTGTGTGAGGCGGATGCGCTTACTTTGCACCCGCTAAACAAACTTACCATGCAACAACGTCTATACTTATTATTATATATGTCGCTCCCGATGGGGTGCGTGTGGGCTGCGGATGTCGACCGCGATTCCACCCGCACGGTCGACGTGCGGGAAATCATCATTACCGCCTCGCCCAAGGATAATGCCCGGCTCGAAAGCCAGCCACTGGCTTCCTCGACTCTGCATCGCGAACAACTGAACGCCGATCGGGTGACATCCATCAAACGCCTGACAGCCGTAGTGCCCAACTTCTACATGCCCGACTACGGGTCACGCCTCACCTCGGCCGTGTATATCCGCGGCGTAGGCTCGCGCATCAACACTCCGGCCATCGGGCTTTATGTGGACAACATCCCCTATTTGGACAAGTCGGCCTTCGATTTCGATACCTACGACATCGAGCGCATCGACATCCTGCGGGGGCCTCAATCCACCCTCTACGGACGGAACGCCATGGGCGGACTGATGCGCATCTACACGCGCAATCCGTTCCGTTATCAAGGCACTCAGCTCTCATTGAGCGGAGCCACGGGCGATGCGTCGCTGCATGCGTCGCTCACACACTATCACCGCATCAGCCGTCGCTTTGCCTTTTCTGCCGGAGGGTTCTACGGGCAGTCGCGCGGATTCTACAAAAACGAGAATCTTGGCGGATATGCCGACGGTAGCCGGAGTGCAGGCGGACGCATGAGAGCCATCTGGCTGCCGTCCGAACACTGGAAGCTGGATGCCACGGCCAACTACGAGTACAGCGACGAAGGCGGATACGCCTATCGCCAATGGGATGAGCCGACCGCCACAGCCCTGCCTATCCGTACGGGCACTCCCGGAAGCTACAGGCGAGGACTGGCCAACGCCGGGTTGTCGGCCACCCGGCAAGGAGAACGCCTCACCTTCAACTCCGTAACGAGCTATCAGCGGCTGGACGACCGCATGTACATGGATCAGGACTTTCTGCCCGAAGACCGATACGTGCTGGAGCAACGGCAGCGGCTCGACGCCTTCACCCAAGAACTGTCACTGAAGAACAATGATGACGCACGCTGGCAGTGGGTCACAGGAGCCTTTGCCGCCTGGCAGAACCTGCGTACGTCCAGTCCCGTAACGTTCGGGACCGACGGCATGCAGATGCTGGAGGATATTGTAAACGAGAATCTGCCCTCGACACCGCCCATGCAGATGGGCATTGACTTTACCGAACCTGCCATGAAGGTGCCTGCCGACTTTACCACTCCCACAACGAGCCTCGCCTTGTTCCACCAGTCGACCCTGCACGACATCCTCATACCAGGCTTATCGGCCACAATAGGGCTGCGCGTCGACCACGAACGTCTGCGCATGGATTACGCATCGGGAGCCACGGCAGCCTATGACTTTACCATCAACATGCTTCCGCGCCCTCTGAGCAATACCGGCGAAGCACGGCTCGAAGGACGCATCAAAGATCACTACACCCGGCTCCTCCCCCGGTTCGCCCTGCAATATGACCTTCCTTCGATGGGAAACATCTACTTGTCAGCAGCCAAAGGATATCGCTCCGGAGGTTACAACATCCAACTTTTCTCCGACCTTTCCCGCTTTGAACTTCAGCGCGTAGTCATGGAACAGGTCAAGGAAGGCTGCATCCGGCAAGTAGAACAGCTTTTCCCCGACCGGGCAGAGATGATAGCCTCCATGATAGAGCAATACATGCCCGATATTCCCCGGCAGGACGTGCGTGCCACCTATTATAAACCCGAATACACCTGGAGTTACGAGGCCGGTGCACACCTCGCACTACCGGACGGCACCCTGAGGGGAAGCATAGCCGCCTTTCTGATGGACACGCGCGACCAACAGATTGCCCGCATGGCCGAAAGCGGCATGGGACGGCAGATGGTAAACGCCGGACGGAGCCGAAGTCTGGGCTTGGAGATGGAAGCACAATGGCAACCCCATGTTCGTTGGATGCTGAATGCGTCCTACGGCTATACGCGGGCAACATTCCGCCAATACGACAGCGGAGCGGAGGTTGACAACGACTACACGGGGCGCACCGTTCCCTTTGTGCCCCGCCATACCCTCAACACAACTGCTGCCTACACCCTGCCTCTGAAACACAGTCTGCTACAAAGCATGACGCTCCGTGTTGGCTATTCGGCTGTGGGGCACACTTATTGGGATGAAGCCAATACGCACGGACAAGGATTCTACGGCACTTTCAACTCCACACTCACCTTCCGTCTGCCTCACTGCGAAGCTGCCATCTGGGGCAGCAATCTTGCCGGGCGGACATACTATACCTTTGGCGTGGAAAGCCTCGGCCGCTGGTTCGTACAACCCGGCAAACCCCGCCAAATGGGTATCGACCTGCGCTTCAACATCTGAGCAAACCTTACTCTGAAACAACAAGGCGGCGACACAGAAAAAACATATTTCCATGTCGCCGCCAAATCATATATTGATACGGGGGATTGTGACTAACCGTCCGTATGCGTCTCGTTGGGATTAGAAGCACGCAATTCGTCTATACGGGTACGAAGGAGCAAACAGTCGTCAATCAGGGGAGAGAAAATCTTATCCTTCCGATGGCGCTCCAATATCTCATGCATGGCGCGCAAGAACTCCTCACAGTTTTCCACAACGACCCCCGTCTTGAGTTCGATGGCATCCTTGGGACAGTCGCCCGCCTGAATGCGTTCCTGAATCCAAATTATCAAAGACGCGATGTCTTCAGATGTAGCCGTGCTCATATCAATCCTCCATCAGCTTGCGATAGCGCACCCGACGGGGTTCTTCCTTGCCCAGGCGTCGCATCTTGTTTTCCTCATACTCGGAGTATGAGCCCTCGAAATAGAACACCTTGCCATCTCCCTCAAAAGCGAGAATATGGGTGCATATACGATCGAGAAACCATCGGTCGTGACTGATGACCACGGCACAACCCGCAAATTCCTCCAAGCCTTCCTCCAAGGCACGAAGCGTATTCACATCGATGTCGTTGGTCGGTTCGTCCAGCAAAAGCACGTTGCCCTCTTCTTTCAGCGCCATGGCCAGATGCAGACGGTTGCGCTCGCCACCCGAAAGCACGCCGCAGAGTTTCTCCTGGTCGGCTCCGGAAAAGTTGAAGCGGGAGAGGTAGGCACGGGCGTTCACATCACGCCCACCCATGCGGATAAGCTCGTTGCCTCCGCTGATGACCTGGTACACGCTCTTTTCGGGATCAATGTCTTTATGCTGCTGGTCGACGTAAGCCAGTTTGACAGTCTCGCCCACCTCAAACGAACCTGCATCCGGAGTTTCAAGCCCCATGATGAGACGGAAAAGAGTAGTCTTGCCCGCACCGTTTGGGCCAATGACACCGACGATGCCATTGGGCGGAAGCGTGAACTCAAGGTCGTCAAACAAAAGCTTCGTCCCGTATGCCTTACGCACGTGATGCGCCTCTATCACCTTGTTGCCCAATCGGGGACCATTGGGGATGAATATCTCCAGACGCTCCTCCTTCTCCTTCTGGTCTTCATTGAGCAACTTGTCGTAGGAGTTGAGTCGGGCTTTTCCTTTGGCCTGGCGTGCCTTGGGAGCCATGCGGACCCATTCCAGCTCGCGCTCCAAAGTCTTTCGCCTCTTGCTCGCAATCTTCTCTTCCTGCTCCATGCGACGCGTCTTCTGCTCCAGCCAACCGGAATAGTTGCCCTTCCAGGGTATTCCTTCTCCACGATCGAGCTCGAGTATCCAGCCGGCCACATCATCTAGGAAGTAGCGGTCGTGCGTCACGGCAATGACCGTACCCGCATACTGCTGCAAGTGCTGTTCGAGCCAGTCTATGGATTCGGCATCCAGGTGGTTGGTCGGTTCGTCGAGCAACAGGATGTCGGGCTTCTGCAAAAGCAAACGGCAAAGGGCTACACGTCGGCGCTCTCCACCGGAAAGATTGGCCACCGACTGGTCGGCCGGCGGACAACGCAAGGCATCCATCGCACGCTCTAGTTTGCTGTCGAGGTTCCAGGCATCGGTGGAGTCGATGATATCCTGCAGTTCGGCTTGGCGGGCAAACAAGGCATCCATCTTGTCCTGGTCCTCATAATATTCGGGCAATCCGAACTTTAGATTGATTTCTTCATATTCGGCCAATGTGTTGACTATGTCCTGCACACCTTCCATGACCACTTCCTTCACGGTCTTTGTGTTATCCAGTTGAGGCTCCTGGGGCAGATAGCCTACACTGTATCCGGGCGCAAATACGACCTCGCCCTGATAGCTCTTATCCAGCCCGGCGATAATTTTCAGGAGGGTGGACTTTCCTGAACCGTTCAAACCTATGATGCCAATCTTGGCGCCATAGAAAAAGGAGAGATAGATGTTCTTAAGTACTTGTTTGTTTGCTTGGAAGGCCTTGCTCACGCCTACCATTGAAAAGATTATTTTCTTATCGTCTGCCATATAGTATATAATAATGGAATTTAAAAGTTATAGCTTAATCCGAAACTCAACAATTCGCTCAACTGAAAATAGGTGTCGTCGTCATCGTCCTTGTCCACGCCATCGTCAAATCGGGCATGCACGAAGAGTTTGGTAGACAGATATCTGTTGAGCTGGAAGTTAAACGTATTCTCCCACTCGGCTTCTGCCCTCTTATACGTGGTGAAGTAAGACAATCGCGATTCCCACACGACTGCCGGGATGATAGTCCATTTGGAGTTAATTTGCAGGTTGGAACCGATGTCGTTCTTGGAGCGTTTCCCTTCCTCCACGCCGAATTTCGTTTCATCGACTTCGTCATTGCCCACGTAAGTCAACTTATAGGACAAAGGGGAAACGACAGCCGAGAAGGTCAGATTGTTCAGGTTTTTCTTGAAGTCCATACCGAGGTCCACCTTCAGATATCCCGGTGCCATGAAACTTGACACTTCCTTGTGGCTGTTGGCTTCGTAATTGCTCATGATCTGCGTGCTGAACTCCGTCTGTATGGTGTAGTACCATGACGAGAAGGCCCGCAAGCCAAGTTTGGAGGTAAGACGCAACAGGTCGCTGTTGGTCTTGTATTTATGCACCGTGTCCGAACGCGATGTGATAAATCCCAGCTTCCACTCCAGGCGGTTGTCGAACTGTATGCGTTGCTGGTCGTTGTAATTGAGGCTGACGTCCAATCCCGACAACATCGAATTATTGCTCTCACCACCCTTGTACCAGTTGCTTGATATGTAGTTCTGCGTAAATTGAAGGGAAACGCTGGCTGAGCGTGTCCAGAAATTGGGTTTCCTTATGACCAGATTCTGATGCACTCCGGGGTCGTTCCATCCCCGCCGGCCGACAAGATCGGCCACACGTTGGTTCCGGGGCCGTTCCGGCACGGCATATTCGTGAAAAGTCCGCTGGCTTCGCACCTCATCCTCCGTCTGCACCACCATCTCGGGATGATACAGATAGGTGTACAGCAAAACCTTGTCCATGCCTTCAATAATCGCACTGTCCTTCTCGGTCAGGCCCGTCCGCAGGGGCAGCCAGCGTTCGTTTTGCGCAGGCTCGGCAATCGCGCGAATCGAATCTGTCAGACAACCGTTCATCGCGCGCCACACTGTTCCCCGATAGACTGTCACCGGAGCAAACAGCCTGTAATAGATCGGATTGATTTCCACGTCGGGCTGATAGACATGCCCCGTGGAATCAGGCTGCCAATACTGGGCAGTTTTCCGTTCCAGATAGTCAGTATAAGCCGTCACCACATTCTTAAAATACTTTCTGTTATAACGCTGGCGAGGGGTCAGACGCTGACCCTGGACAGCTTCACACGCCAAGCAAAGCAATATTCCCCACAAGACAATCCGAATTTTCATATTCACACTGCATTTATGTTTACCGGGCAAAGGTACAATTAAAAATAGAATTGAAACAGCTTTCATTTGAATTATCCCGTCCCTTGACGGACAATATGGACGCCCGCAAGCGGGAATATGGACGCTCGCGGCTGAGGATATGGACGCTCACGGCCGGGCATATTGACGCGTCGGTAATCGAAAGGCAGAGGAAAACACCGATGACCGACCCGGGACAATAATTGCATGTCATGAAGAAAATTTGAATGCCCTCTTAGCTCCTTCGACGATTTTTTATAACTTTGCATCCTTGAAATCCTATAAGGACATAATGTGTATACAAACCTATTAAATATATAAGCTGTGGCAGAAACAAAGTATATCTTCGTTACCGGAGGTGTAGCATCCTCGTTAGGAAAAGGCATCATCTCCTCCTCTATCGGCAAATTGCTCCAAGCACGCGGATACAACGTAACTATCCAGAAGTTTGACCCCTACATCAACATTGACCCCGGGACACTCAACCCGTATGAACATGGCGAATGCTACGTGACCGTGGACGGCCACGAGGCCGACCTTGACCTCGGACACTATGAGCGCTTCCTCGGCATACAAACCACCAAAGCCAACAACATAACCACGGGACGAATCTATAAAAGCGTCATCGACAAGGAAAGACGAGGCGATTATCTGGGCCGTACCATACAAATCATACCTCACATCACCGACGAAATCAAACGCAACGTGAAGCTGCTGGGCAGCAAATACAAATTTGACTTCGTCATAACCGAAATCGGCGGCACCGTGGGCGACATCGAATCATTGCCCTACTTGGAAAGCATCCGCCAGTTGAAACGCGAGCTGGGACGCAATGCCCTGTGCGTGCACCTCACCTACGTGCCCTATCTGGCAGCGGCAGGCGAACTGAAGACCAAGCCCACGCAGCATTCGGTCAAAGAACTGCAGTCGGTCGGCATCCAGCCCGACATCCTGGTATTGCGTTCCGAGCACGAACTCAGCACAAGCCTGAAGAAAAAGGTGGCCCTGTTCTGCAATGTGGATGAAGCAGCCGTCATCGAATCGCGCGACATGCCGTCGATATACGAAGTTCCCTTGCGCATGCAAGAACAACGGCTCGATGCCATCATACTGGAAAAAATGGATCTGCCCGTGGGAGAGACTCCGACTTTGGGCCCGTGGAAGGACTTCCTCAACCGCCGCAACAACGCCACAGAAACCGTCAACATCGGCCTCGTGGGGAAATATGACTTGCAGGATGCCTACAAATCCATCCGCGAAGCGCTCTCGCATGCCGCAACCTACAACGACCGCAAAGCCAAGATACATTTCATCAACAGCGAGAAACTGACCGATGAAAACGTGGAAGAGATGCTCAAAGGCATGGACGGCATCATCATCTGCCCGGGATTCGGCCAGCGCGGCATCGAAGGCAAATTTGTGGCGGCCCGCTATGCCCGCACACACAACCTGCCGACCTTCGGCATCTGTCTGGGAATGCAATGCATGGCCATCGAATTCGCGCGCGATGTATTGGGCTATACAGACGCCAACTCGCGCGAGATGGACGAGAAGACCCCTCACAACGTCATCGACATCATGGAAGAACAGAAGTCCATCACCAACATGGGCGGCACCATGCGCCTGGGCGCTTACGACTGCATCCTCGACCAAAACTCCAAGACCTTTGAAGCCTATGGCCAGGTACACATCCAGGAACGTCACCGCCACCGCTACGAGTTCAACAATTCATACAAAGCAGAGTTCGAGAAAGCCGGAATGCGCTGCGTAGGCATCAACCCCGAATCGGACTTGGTGGAAATCATCGAAATCAGCGGCTTGCGCTGGTACATCGGCACCCAATTCCATCCGGAATACAGCAGCACCGTGCTTAAGCCCCACCCGCTGTTCATGTCGTTCATCAAAGCAGCCATAAACAAATAACCAGCTTACATCACTTAATTCACACAGACTGAAAACAGATGGAAAAAAACACACTCATCGGATTCCTCTTGATTGGTGCGGTATTGATAGGATTCAGCGTGTTCAATCGCCCCAGCAGCGAAGAACGGGCACAGATGCAACACTATCAGGACTCCATCCAGGCATTGGTGGAACAACAAGAGCAAAAGCAGGCCGAACTGCGCGCCATAGCACAACAGCAGGCCGCAGCCCAAGACTCCACTTCGCTGCTCTACCACGCCCGCCAAGGAAAGGAATCCATCGTCACACTACAGAACAATCTGGTCAAGCTGCAACTCTCCACCAAAGGCGGACGGGTGAAGTCGGCCATGCTGAAGGAATACAACGGACAAGACCACAAGCCGCTCGTGCTGTTCGACGGCGACGATGCCGGATTGAATTTCGCCTTCAACGGGAAGAATGAAAACATCCGCACCGAGGAACTGTATTTCACTCCCGAGCAGGTGACCGACAGCACCGTGACCATGCGTCTGCCCATGAACGGAGAAGGACACCTGGACTTCAGCTACAAGCTCCATCCCGACAGCTACATGCTCGACTTTACCATACAGGCACATGGCATGGAAAACGCCTTTGCTCCCGCCGTAAAGACCGTGGACATCCATTGGAACCAACGTGCGCGCCAGCTGGAAAAAGGATTCAGCTTTGAGAACCGCTACACCTCGCTCTCCTACAAGATAAAGGATGAGAGCAGCGACTACCTCAGCGAGACTAAAGAAGAAACCGAAGAAGTGGCTCAGCCCATGGACTGGATTGCGTTCAAGAACCAGTTCTTCTCCTGCGTGTTCATTGCCGGACAGGATTTCACGGGCACGACCATGAAGTCCGTTCCCCAACAAGAA
The DNA here is from genome assembly GCA_944321015.1 of uncultured Phocaeicola sp. Lineage (GTDB taxonomy): Bacteria > Bacteroidota > Bacteroidia > Bacteroidales > Bacteroidaceae > Phocaeicola_A. Next base: position 76,108 of record CALUJS010000006.1, read on the forward strand.
GGCAGCGGATACCTGAAAGACTACGATGCCACCACCGTGACATTCTTCGACCCCACGGGCAAGCAACCCACACAGATGCAATTCTATTTCGGTCCCAACCACTTCAAGACCCTGCAAGCCACAAACGACCTCGCCGTCAACGGCAAGGACCTGGAGATGGAAGACCTCGTCTATCTGGGATGGCCCCTGTTCCGCTGGATAAACCGCTGGTTCACCATCAACCTCTTCGACTGGCTTTCAGGATGGGGGCTGAACATGGGCCTGGTTCTGCTGTTCATGACCATCATCGTGAAAATCATCGTCTACCCGGCCACCTACAAATCCTACATGTCGTCGGCCAAGATGCGCGTTCTGAAACCCTATGTGGACGAAATCAACAAGAAATATCCCAAACCGGAAGACGCCATGAAGAAGCAACAGGAAACCATGGCGCTCTACAGCCGCTACGGCGTAAGTCCGATGGGAGGCTGTCTGCCCATGCTCATCCAGATGCCGGTGTTCATCGCGTTGTTCAACTTCGTCCCCAACGCCATCGAGCTGCGCCAGCAAAGCTTCCTGTGGGCGGCCGACCTCTCGACCTACGACGACGTGATTACATGGGGATTCCACATCCCCCTTCTGGGAGAACACCTGAGCCTGTTCTGCCTGCTGTTCAGCCTGAGCAACATCATCAACACCTTCATCATGATGAAACAGCAAGACACGGGAGCCAACCCCCAGATGGCCGCCATGAAGTGGATGATGTATCTCATGCCCGTCATGTTCATCTTCATCTTCAACAGCTATTCCTCGGGCCTGAACTACTATTACTTCATATCCGGCCTTATCAGCATCCTCATCATGGTCGTATTGCGCAAGACGACTGACGAGAAGGCTCTGCTGGCCAAGCTGGAGGCACGCATGATTGCCAACAAGAACAATCCGAAGAAGCGCAGCAGCATGATGGAAAAACTGGCCGCGCTGCAGAAGGAACAAGAACGCATCATGCGCGAACGCGAAGAGCAGGAACGCAGGAAACGGCGTTAACCCGATTGGGAATCCCGTTCGGAAACACGCAAAGGCGCGGAGGTTTCATATTACCGATTCGTAATATGTTCCTCCGCGCTTTTGTTTCTTTCTGCCGGAAGGTTCTGAGGAAGGCTCAAGAAGGCTCCGCTGAAGATTCAAGAAGGTTCCGCGGAAGATTCAAGAAGGTTCCGCCGAAGATTCAAGAAGGTTCCACGGAAGATTCAAGAAGGTTCCGCGGAAGATTCAAGAAGGTTCCGTGGAAGATTCAAGAAGGATTATTCGCCAATGCCCGTAAGCGAGGCGCGACGGGCTTCCACCTCGATGAGCAGAGACTCGATGTCCTCCACTCGGAAAGGCGGTTCGGCCGGGGGATGGACGATGTATCCCGTCCGTTCCAGATTGCCGGTCTCGATGAAAAAACCGGAATTGACATGCCGGTTGGCCAGAATGCCGTTGCGCTGCAACGCCTTGCGCACCATCTGATATTTCTGCCCGCATCCGTCCAAGCGCAGCTGATGGGTAAACTCGTTGTCGATGCGGAACAGGCCGGTCTCCTTGTCAAAAAGGATGCCTTTGCGGGCAAAGAAGTGCCCTAGGCTGCCGTTCAGCGAAAGGTCCTCGGGCGTGCCCGTGGTGATGCCCTGCGCCCGGTCCATCAGCCAGACCTTGTCGGCTATCTGGAGGGCCAGCTCGAGGTCGTGGGTCGACATGAAGATTGTCTTGTTCGTCGTGCGCGACAAGGTGTGCAACAGCTGCATCATCTCCACCTTGCTGGGAAAGTCAAGGAAGGCCGTCGGCTCGTCGAGAAAGATGAGCGGCGTCTCCTGTGCCAGCGCCTTGGCTATCATGACCTTCTGCCTTTCACCGTCGCTCAGCGTCTGAATCATCCGTCCGGCCAGATGCTCAATCTTCACCAACTCGATGGCCCGCTCCACCACCCGGCGGTCGTCCCGGCTCAACCTTCCCCAGAAACCGGTATAAGGGCTGCGTCCCAGCCCGATAAGCTCCTCCACAAACATGTTGCGGATGTCGCATTTCTCGGTCAGCACCACTCCGACGATGCGGGCCAGCTGGCGATCGGTGTAGGCGGAAAGCTCCCTGCCCAATATGCGGATGCTGCCTTCCAGCTTCGGTTGAAAGGCCGAAAGCGTGCGGAGCAGCGTGGACTTCCCTACCCCGTTGGCTCCCAGCAGGCAGGTCAGCTCTCCGCTGCGTATGGTGGCACGGATGTGTGCGGCCACCACCTTGCGGTAATGTTTGCCCGTGTAGCCGATGGACAAATCGTCAATATCTATGGTTACAGTCTTCATCGTCATTCGCTAAACTCGCTTTTGCGTTTGTTAAACAACACATACACCACGACCGGCGCGCCGACCAGGGCCGTGACCGAATTGACCGGAAGCGCGCCCTCGAAACCCGGCATCCGCGCAATCAGATTGCACACCAGCGCCAGCGAAGCGCCGATAAGCAGCGAGGCGGGCATCAGCACGCGATGATCGGAGGTCTGGAACAGGCCCCGGCTCAGATGCGGAACGGCCAGCCCCAGGAACATGACGGGGCCGCAATAGGCTGTCACGATGGCCGTCAGTATGCCCGAATAGGAGATGACGAGGAAGCGTGCACGCTTGATGTTCAGCCCCAGATTGCGGGCATAGCCGTCGCCCAGGAGCAGGAGGTTGAGTGTCTTGATGAGCAGGCAGGCCAGCGGAAGCAGGACCACCATGATGCAGGCAAAGAGCGCCATCTGTCCGCCCGACACCCGCGCGAAGCTGCCCAGTCCCCAGATGACGTATGCCCGTATGTCTTCCTCCACGCTGAAGAATTTCAGCACGCCGATGACGGCGGATGCCAGATAGCCTATCATGACACCGATTATCAGCAGCGTGACGTTGCCCTTCACGTGTTGCGACACGTAGACAATGACAGCCATGACCGACAGCGCGCCCACCGTGGCGCCTATCGTAAGCGCAATCTCGCCCACGAATCCCAGCCGGCTCAGCGCCACGCCTCCCAACGTGCCCGACAGCAGAATGACGAAGGCCACTCCCAGACTGGCTCCGGAACTGATGCCCAACACCGACGGTCCGGCCAGCGGATTGCGGAACACCGTCTGCATGAGCAGTCCGCTCACCGCCAGTCCGGCTCCGGCCACGATGGCGGTCAGGGCCTGCGGCACACGCGACTTCATGATGATGTTTCGCGTGATTTCCGATTCGTCGCCCAAGTCCCATAACACGTTCCATACCGAGCCGGGAGGAATATGCACGGAGCCCAGGAGCAGATTCAGAAAAAAGAATATCAGGACGGATGCCAGCAGGAGCCACATCCACAGCATCGTATGTTGTCGCTTCATAGGTTTCATTTTAGCAGTTTGTAAAACACAGGTTGATAGTCCGGCAACAGTTCCGGATGGAATGCCTTGACGAAATCCGCAAGCAAACGTTCCGGAGCGGTGGGCATCTCTTCGTAATAAGGTGTCTCGCGCAAGTTGCAATAGACAATGCGTCGCTCCTTGAATGCCTTGAAGTCGGCATAACGCTCGTCGGCAGCCTTCAACGCATCGTAAGAATACGGCCCGTCATAACTGTTCAGTATTCTCCAATAATCGGCCTTGTTCGCCTGACTGTAGACGGTTTCAAAATCGAGCGTCACGCCGCCCGAAGCTTCATTGTCTTTCAGGAAATAGTCGGCTCCCGCGTCGCGAAACAATTGTGCCAGAAAGCTTCGCCCTCCCACGGCATACCAGTTTCCCCCGTGCAATTCACCGCTGAACACGACCGGGCGCACGGCGACGTGTGCCGTAAGTTCCTTCAGCTCATTGTAACGGCGGGCTATCTGCGCAAACATGCTGTTGGCTTTCTCTTCTTCACCCAACAGCAGCCCGACAAACTTTATCCATTCGGCTTGCGCCAGGGGCGTCATCTCCTTATATCCGAGGTGGGGCACCAGCGGGATGTTCACGTCTCTCAACACGTCGTAGCCTCCCCGCTTGTAAGGCGATATCAGAATCAGATCCGGATTGAGCGCCATCACCATTTCGTTGTTGAAATTACCTTCTATGCCGATGCGCCGGGTCTTTCCGGCTTCAATCTGTCGGCGCATGTGCGGATTAAACAAATGGCGCGTGCTGGTAATGCCCGACACGTGTTCCGTCTCTCCCAGCTTGATGAAGTTCGACAGCTGGAGCGTGGTCATGCAGATGACGCTGCGCACGGGCGTTTCGATTACGGTATATCCTTCGGGGACGTGTTTCGGCTTTCCGCCGCGCGGGACCAGGGCAAAACGATATGTCTCGCCTTCCCCCGACTGGGGGTCGCGGATGTCTACCAAACGCATGTCCGTCGCATAGCGGACGGCAAACCCTTGGGCATACTGCGGCCTGACGCGGGCGGCCGATGTGTCGGCAAGCTCGTCGGCCACAGCCGACGGTTCCGCACCGGCCCTATTTCCCGAAGGGCGGCAACCGCTCATGAACAAAGCGGCAAGCAGCGCGGCGCTCAACAATAGTTTCCGCATGGGGTTGTTATCGGTGTGTCTTTTCAATCGCTTTCTTTTTTTGAGGTGGACAAAGATAGGGCTTTCTTTGTTTATCATCGCTAATTTTAGCACATTTGCAGCCAAAATATGTTCGTTTAATCAATACAGTATGAATTTTCATCCCATACAATTCGTTTCTTTAGGGCCCGGAGACCCGGAACTGCTCACATTGAAAGCTTGGAAAACATTGAAGGAAGCCGACCTCATCCTGACACCGGGCATCCGTGCTTCCGACGGAAAAGAAACCTCCAGAGCCGTGAGGCTCATCCGCGATGCCGGAATAGACAAACTCGTGGAAACGGTGGTGGTGCCCATGGAGTCCCGGTGCGATGCAGCCCTGGCCATCTACGAGAACATCTATGAGAAAGCCGCGCAGGCTTACCGGGAAGGAAAGCGCGTGGCAGTGGCCGTGGAAGGCGACGCGGGCATTTATGCCTCCATGCACTACGTGCTCGACCGCTGTCGTGACGCAGGCTTGCCGGTCGGACAGCAGCCCGGCATACCCTCGTTCATCGCTGCCGCCGGCATGGCGCAGCTGCATCTGGCAAGCCGGCAGGAACGGCTGACGATAATCCCCGGCAACATCACACGAACAGAGATTGAGACATACCTCGCCGAAGGCCATACGCTGGTCGTCATGAAGCTGTCCCGCTGTGAGGAAACCATAAAACAATGTCTGACCGCCCATCCGGAATATGATTGGCATTATTTTGAAAACGTCGGCACGACGAATGCCGTTCATCTGACCCATCCATCGGACATTCTCCTCCGCTCCTTTCCCTATTTCTCTCTGCTCATCCTCCGACATGTCCCTCATCGAGCCTCCATATAGCCGGACGCAAGCGGACATATGGAGGGACGTGAGCGGACATATGGACGGACGCGACGCTCCATATGCAGGCATTTTCCACCAGAAATATACCGGCCAATCCCATGCAATTCCTAAAATCATCGTAATTTTGCATCGGATTTCCGTTTAACCCGATAAACATCATTGAGACATGAAAATTACGATCATAGCCGGAGCACGTCCCAACTTTATGAAGATTGCTCCGCTGACAAACGCCATACGCATTGCACGGAAGAACAACGAAGCCATCGACTACCGTCTGGTATATACCGGTTCGGAAAGTGAAACCGGCATCGACAAGACATTGTTTGAAGACCTGGGCATGGACGCTCCCGACGCGTACCTGAACGTTGAATCAAACGATTTCTTCAACCGCCTGGCCGGCATCATCGTTGCTTTTGCCCGCGAGCTCGACGAACATCCTGCCGATCTCGTGTTGGTTGTGGACGACATGACTCCCACCATGGCTTGTTCCATCGTGGCCAAAAAGAAAGGCGTCAAGGTTGCCCATCTGGTAGCCGGCATCCGCTCTTTCGACATGGACATGCCCAAAGAACTCAACCGGATGATAACCGACGGACTGTCTGACTACTTCTTTACCGCCGGAGTCAATTCAAACCGTAACCTGAATCAGACGGGCACGGAGCAGGCCAACGTATATTTTATCGGAAACATCCTGATAGACACACTGCGCGGCAACGCGCATCGCTTTGTCCGTCCGGAACTGCCTGCCCGGGTTGAAGACGGCAAATACCTGTTGTTCACACTGAATCGCCGTGCCCTGGTGGACAATGACGCGCAGCTTCGAGCTTTGATTGCGCGCATTTCGGAAGAAAGCAATCTGCCCGTCATCGCTCCCTTGCACAGCTATGTGGCCGACAAAGTGAAAGCGACCGGCATCAATCTGAGCCGCTTCCATATCCTCCCGCCTCAATCCTACCTGCATTTCGGTTACCTGGAGAGTCACGCAGCCGGCATTGTCACAGACTCGGGCAATGTGGCCGAAGAAGCAACCTTCCTGGGCATCCCCTGCATTACGCTAAATGATTACGTGGAACACCCGGAAACGGTGACCCAAGGCACCAATGTCATAGTGGGCGACAATCCCGATGCTTTGTCGGAAGCGCTGCAAACACTCCGGCTCGGACAGTGGAAAACCGGCACGTTGCCCGAACGCTGGGACGGACACACGGCCGAACGCATCATCCGGATATTGAAGGATATCGACGACAAGCAACCAGCCTTGTAACCGCAATCTGGCCCGCCTTCTCCCCGCGCTCACCGGCATCCCGTTGTCGCGGACAGAAGGCGGGGGTTCAGATGCGGTAACGTATGTCCCCGTCTTCGTCAATCAAAAGAATCTCCAGCCTGCCGTCGGGCAAAAGAGAAGCCGTGTGTTGCCGGCACAAGCGCAACAAATGCGGAAAGAACAAATCGGCATCGTCGGATGAAAGGCCGTGCCATAGCTCACGTGCCAATGTCAAATTCTCTATTACGATATCAGCCTGTGGAGAGCAGCCGCACGCCTGCGCCACAGATTTCAGGAAGGCTTTGTTCATCAATGTCTTTTTGCTATGCGTATCCAGATTTCCCTCGGCAAGCTTCACGGCTTTCCCCAACATGATGCCCATAGTCACCTCGCGCACACCCAATGAGGCCGCCAGCTTGATTGTCTCTCCGATGAAGTTTCCAAAATGTACGAATGCCTGCGGCGGCAGTTCCGGATAAAGTCGCTTGACAAAACGCTCACTCTTCGCACCCGAATTGATAACCAGACGGGAAGAACCAACAGCCAGACACACCTCAATCTCCCTGCGGATGGAATCAATGAAAGCCTCTGTCGAAAACGGACGCACAATGCCCGATGTTCCCAAGATGGAAATGCCGTCCACAATGCCCAGTTTGGGATTGAACGTACGCAAGGCCAATGCGCGTCCTTCGGGCACGAAAATTGTCACATCCAATCCTTCCCCGGGATAACGGGTCGTCAGTTCACGTGTCATCATGCTGCGCGGGACCCGATTGATGGCCGGTTCGCCAACGGGTATTCCCAGTCCCGGCAACGTCACCCGCCCCACTCCTTCTCCCTGCAGGAAATGAATGCCCGGACACGAAGAGAATGCCACCGTTGCGCCAATCTCATGCCCGTGGGTGACATCGGGATCGTCTCCGGCGTCCTTTATCACATAAGCCGTGGCGCTTCGTCCGTCGGGAGCCACCTCCACGCGCTCCACCGGCAAAGAGACCGACTCCCCGTCGGGCAACGTGATGATGCAGTCTTTTATCTTTTCTCCTGTAAGCAAAGCTTCCAAAGCCGCCTTTGCTGCCGCCGTGGCACACGACCCGGTCGTAAATCCGCTGCGCAGCGGATAAAAGCCGGGCACCAATCGCTCCACAGCCTTGCGGAGTCCGTGCGGACCGGTAACCGTTTCGACATAGTCCGGCAAGGTCGGACGCTCCACCACATATACAGGTATACCCAATTCATGCGCTGCCCGCACCTTCTCCTCATAACCACCCGTACTCCCGCTTTCTTTCGTGACGATGGCATCGGGAAGTATCTGCGTCATAAGTCTGCCTGTCTGTACGTCGTCGTCATAATACACCAAATCCGCTTCAGGAAATCCCGACCGCAAAGCGATATGTCGGGACTCGTCTCTACGCAGGATACGAAAGAAACACCGATGTCCGGGAGCTTTCCAATACGCACTCAGCTTCTCGATGGTCTGTACTCCGGTCAGTGCCAATACCCTTACCCGTCCGTCAGCATTGAGGCGACACACCACGTCGTCGTAATCACGACACCACACAACCGAATTATCATGAGGCGCAAACACACGCTCCAAGCGCACCGATGGTATTTGTAAAGCTTTCGCTACCTTCGCCACCGTTCGATGTAGCTCCACGGCAAACGGATGAGCCGCATCAACCAACAATCGGACATCCCGTACACGGCAGAACTCCGCCATACGCTGTTCATCCAATACTCCGGACAAACAAACGGCATATCGGCCGGTCACTTCCTGTACTCCGCTTTTCGTGGAATAATAGTAAGTCTTACCGGCTTCGTCGAGAGTCCGCACGGCGATACGTCCTTCGGTAGTTCCCCCTAAAACCAATATCATGGCCGGAAGAGGTGTTTGAACTCATGAGAGTAAAGACGCGACAGTCCTTCACGATTGTCTATGGCGTCGCCCACAACAAGGAGTGTCGTCAGTGTCAAATTATTATCCTTCACCAGACGGGCCAAGTCTTTCAACTCGCCACGATAAATCCGTTGGTCTTTCCACGTTAACTTATAGCAGGCTGCCACTGGCGTGGTTGGCGGATAACACTGCAGTAATTCCTCCTGCACCTTCTCAACAATTGCAGCACTCAAATAGATACACATTGTGCTCTGCGAACGGGCCAGCAGATGAAGTTTCTCTTTCTCTGGCATAGGCGTGCGTCCTTCACCACGAGTCAGAATGATAGTCTGCACACGTTCGGGAATGGTGAATTGGGAACGCAACTCGGCAGCCGCAGCCTGAAAAGAGGAAATGCCCGGTGTGATGTGATAGTTCATGTGGTATCTGTCGAAATAGTTCATCTGCTCCTCTATCGCTCCATAGATACAAGGGTCGCCCGTATGCAGACGCACGACAAGCAATCCTCTGTCATAGAAATCCTTCATCAAAGCGAACTGTTCCTCTAAAGTCAAAGAAGCCGAACTGCGAATTACGGCTCCGTCCTTGGCACAAAACGTCAATTCACGCGGCACCAGACTGCCGGCATAAAGTATCAAATCGGCCTTTTCCAAGAAATGACGTCCACGCACCGATATCAAGTCCGGGTCTCCGGGCCCGGCACCTACTATCTCGATATGTCCTTGGCGAGAAGCTTGTGCGTCCAACGCCACGGCAAAAGTAAAATCGCTTCCTTCCCGCAATGCACCTTTATGTTTCTCCAATACCAGTCTGCCATATCCTGATGCTTTGACTGCCACCGATTCTGCCACGCCATATACACCAGTTGTATCAAATACCTTCCCGGAAGGATTGGGCACTTCGATGCCTTCCAACTCCGCTGCTGTATATACATGAAGAAGGCTGCCGGGAAATACCTTTTGCAACACAGGGAGCAACGGCTCATCCTTTTTCAATTCGATAGTCGAAATACTTGTAACGGAAAGCGGAGACAGATGATGCTGTTCCAATACGTTCTTAATATACACATCCACACCTTCCGGCTCGGCATTCTTCCGACATCCCACACCCAGATGAAGCACTTGAGGACGATATGCAACTGTCGGCAATGTGGTTTCATATATATACGGAGAAACCGTTATAAGCAATTCAAAATCACTCAGACAAATGTCTTCAAACCGATAGAATACCTGCACATGTTCCGGGAGAGTACGTTCAAGATACTCGGTACCGCGATCGCGAACATCAAGCAAAAGCGCTGTCGAATGCTTTTCCACGAACAAATAGATGCAACGATTCATTTCACTATGTTTCATCGATGTCTGCCATCCGAACTGTTTGCCCAATGTATCAAGCGGCCACAGTCCCGTATTGTCGCTTTGGGTGGTCACAACGGCTTCACCGCCGATAGCGCTCGCTATCTGACGGCTTAAATCATTTGCTCCGCCTACATGACCAGATAAAACCGGAATAACAAAACGTCCCGTACTGTCCACATTGACTACGGCCGGATCACGATATTTACTAGTTATGCATGGAGCTATATGACGTACGCAAATGCCTAATGCGCCTACATGGACCAAAGCTTCCAACTCCTGAAAGTGCTCCTTGACAAAAGCCGTGTACGACGAAATGGTCCGGCATCCCGCTATCTCTTTCTGAGTGTAGATAGGAGCATTATTCAGTTCCTTGGAAATGATTCGCGCTATGGGAAGTCCTGTTTCGGATATCAATAAAATGGCTTGTTTCATTATGTTAGTATCTATTCTGCTTTTATTACATTGATTGAATTATTCATATCTACTTGTATACGGGTTTCACGAGTTATGCGTCGGCCGATGGCTCGGATGCCGGATTCAAAAAGCTGCCGGCTTTCTTCACTCACCGCATTAAACACAATGACTCCGTCTCCGACCAGCACCGACTGAATGCGGCATAACATTTCTATCAGTTTCCCGCCATGCCCACCTATAAATACAGCATCCGGGCGAGGCAATGTGCCTAAAGTCGCCTGCATAAAATCGCCCATGAAAACCTCTATCCCTGGAGTTCCAAATTTCCGGCTATTACATGATATCAGTTCCTCACATTGAGGACGCTGCTCAAAAGCCACCACCTGCAAATGAGGAAACTGGAGTTTCGCCTCCACGGATACCGACCCCGTGCAAAAACCAATATCCCATAATACATGCCGGTCACGAAGTTCGAGCATGCTTAAAGACAACAGACGGATGGGAGCCTTGGTTATCATCTTGGCACGGCCGTCGAGCAAAGCAAACTCACCCTCAGGTATTCCAAACGGACGCGGACGAACAGACGTCCGGCAAAGAATCAGGTTATTCGGGAACGCAAATGTACGTCCCAAGACCTCAGACAAAGCATAAGTACCGACATTCTCCTCTGTTTGATTTCCCAGCTTCTCACCGACGGCCATCGTATAATTGTCATACCCATAGTCCAACATGCGCCGGGCAATGGCTGAGGGCGTCTTTTCACGGTCTGTCAGAACTCCAATCATCGCCTCGCCTTCAATCAAAGCCTGATCAAAACGGGTCCAAGGGCGTCCGGTGAGCGAAACGACCCTCATGTCATGATACGGGAGCAGCAGACGATGGGCTAACATCTGCAAGGAATTGAACGATGGATATAACCGGATTTCGGCATCGGGACATTCGCGCCTGACGGTATTGGCAAAACCAAAAAACAAAGGGTCGCCCGACGCAAATATCACAATGTCATCATAAGCCCGATAACGAGAAAAGACGTCTTTTAAAGGTATGGTAATATCTATCCATTCCGCCCCCTGAGGCAAATAGGGCAACATGATTTCCCGATGACGCACACCGCCGGAAAACACACGATTCGCCTGTATCAACGCTTGTACCTCAGGAGAGAAATATTGCTCATGACAGTCGCTTATGCCTATTACAACGTAGCGCTGCCGCTTAGGTTCAGAAAGAGGATATTCAAACATCGCGTCCGGGAGTTAACTGCATGGCATCATCGAAACAAAGAATTGCATTCACCAAAGTAGCCGCCAAATTGCTGCCGCCCTTGCGCCCTTCGACTATCAGCTTGGGCACATTGCGGAATACTTTTACCATGTGTTTGGATTCCTGTACATGAACAAAGCCTACCGGCGCCGCTATAATGCCCCCGGGGACAGCCTGCCCCTTCCTCATCAGACTGCATAACTCCATCAAGGCCGTCGGCGCGTTGCCAAACACGAAAAGTGCATCCGGATGTTCCTCTACCGCCAGACGAATGCCGGCCTGAGTGCGGGTTATATTGCCTTTTGCTGCCAAATCTGCTACGCGGGGGTCGTGTAAATAGCATTTCACCTCTACCCCCAGACGTTCCAAGGCTCCCCGACGGATGCCGGACATGGCCATCGTCACATCCGTTACAATCGTGCGTATCTGCCCGGTCTTTATCAGGGAATGAAGATGTTCCACCGCATCCGGATCGGTATGGAGCAACTGCTCCATTTCAAAATCGGCCGTCGTATGGATGGCATGAAGCAAGGCCCATTTATGTCCAAGGGGAATATTCCGGTCATGCAACTCCCGCTCGATTGTCCGGAAACTTTCTATCATGATGCGCTGACCGAGCTTCGTCCGGTCGTCGGCTTGCGCCGAATAGTAACCGCGGGGCGTCACCATGCAGGCATCGGCCAGATAAGTCTGTGAATTTCCTATCAGCACGATGGTAAACATGTCAACCTGCTCCGGATCAAAGGCGTCCAGCGTGGTAACGGATACCTGTTGTTCCTTGCGCCCGGCCTGACGCACATAGCCTATCGGCGTAGAACCGGAACGCGCTTGCAGGAAAAGCTCTTTCAAGCGGTAAAGCTGCCAGTAACGCCCTTCACTCTTCGGGTTGTAGACGGCAGTCACAAAATCGGCCTCTGCCGCGGCACGGATACGCCGCTCGATGACGCTCCAGGGAGTCATCAGGTCGGACAAAGAGATGACGCAGAAATCATGCCCGATGGGGGCGCCCAACAGAGAGGCGGCTTTCTGAAATGCACTGATGCCGGGCAGGACTTCCACTTCAACCGGACTCTGCCGCCGGCTTTTCATCTCACAGATGAGCGGAGCCATCCCGTAGATACCGGCATCGCCGGAACTGACCACGCAGACGGTCTGCCCTTGTTCGGCCAGTTCAAAAGCCTGCTCCGCCCGTGCCGTCTCTTTCTTCATGCCCGTATCGATACACCTGGTTCCGGAACGAAGATAAGCATTTATAAACTGAAAGTAATACTGATAACCAATCACCGTATCACTCTGCCGGATGGCTTCCATCACTGCCGGAGTGATATCTGCCGGCGAACCGGAACCAATGCCGGCCACATATATCTTTGCTTTTCCCATAATCTGATTTTTGTATGCGCAGCAAAGGTAAACATAAAAACTGAATTGCAGTCCGTCCCATGCCGATTCGTCACGGGAAGCGATTTGTGTTAAATACAAGGCCTCGCAGCGTCCATATGCTCAGGCATGAGCGCACATATTCCCGCTCGCGAGCGGCCATATCGCCGGAGCCGGGCGTCCATATCCTCCCTCAACCGCCCCGTTGCCGTTGCATTTTACATCAATACCATCCTGGGCGTATCGTCCGTATACCAGGAACTGGCATAAATATCGGCAATAAAAGCCTTGCTCCGTATGACACACAGGTTTGTGCCGGGCACCCGGTAGCGATAATCATTGCCCTCGCTGCTCCGTACAGCCGGCCAGGCAGTGCGCTTTACCAGTCCGCAAGACACTTGGCTGAACATGCGGCGCTGAGCCACGCTGACATACTTGCGACCGGCATCGTTCAACAACACGCCCAACTCATATTCAGGCATTTGTCCGTCAACAATTTCCTCCACCACGCACCATTGCAGCTTGATATTCCGGGGAATATTATAATAACGGCGGAAGAACTTGAACGTATTGAATTCATGATTTTCCATATCCTTTTATATTATGGTCAAGGGCAAATATATCGATTTTCTTAAAATCCTCGTCGCTATGTCAGTGCTTTTTCGTATTTTTGCAGACATATATTTTTAATCCAATCCAGACAATAAACAATATGCAGGAAAAGATTATCATTCTTGATTTCGGTTCACAAACCACTCAGCTCATCGGACGCCGGGTGCGCGAAATGAACACGTATTGTGAGATTCTGCCTTACAACAAATTCCCGCACAATGACCCTTCGGTCATCGGTGTAATCCTCTCCGGGAGCCCGTTTTCAGTGTATGACGACCATGCCTTCAAAATCGATTTGAGCGGCATCCGTGGCAAATACCCCATTTTGGGCATCTGTTACGGAGCGCAATACATGGCATACACCAACGGAGGACGGGTAGAGCCGGCCGGAACGCGCGAATACGGACGTGCCCACCTGGCACACTTTGAACACGACAACCCCCTGTTTAAGGGAGTACGCGAAAATTCGCAAGTATGGATGAGCCACGGAGATACCATCACGGCCATTCCCGACAACTTCCGGAGCATTGCTTCCACCGACAAAGTGGCCATAGCCGCCTATCAAGCCAAGGACGAATTATTATGGGGCGTTCAGTTCCACCCCGAAGTATATCACAGTGAAGACGGAACGCAGATTCTGAAGAACTTCGTCGTTGACATCTGCGGCAGCAAGCAAGACTGGAGCGCCGCCTCGTTCGTCGAAAGCACTGTGGCCGCTCTGAAGGAACAGCTAGGCAACGACAAGGTGGTTCTGGGCTTAAGCGGCGGTGTAGACTCGTCGGTGGCAGCCGTATTGCTCAACAAGGCCATCGGGAAAAATCTTACATGTATCTTTGTTGATCATGGCATGTTGCGCAAGAACGAGTTCCGCAACGTATTGCACGACTACGAGTGCCTCGGTTTGAACGTCATCGGCGTGGATGCCAGCCGCAAATTCTTCTCGGAACTGGCAGGAGTCACCGAACCGGAAAAGAAACGCAAAATCATCGGTAAAGGCTTCATTGACGTATTCGATGAAGAGGCGCACAAAATACAAGATGTGAAATGGCTCGCTCAAGGTACCATCTATCCGGACTGCATCGAGTCGCTCTCCATCACAGGCACCGTCATCAAGAGCCACCACAACGTAGGCGGATTGCCGGAGAAGATGAACCTGAAGCTCTGCGAACCGCTTCGCCTGCTCTTCAAGGATGAGGTTCGCCGTGTGGGACGCGAATTGGGAATGCCCGAACACCTCATCACGCGCCACCCCTTCCCCGGACCGGGATTGGCAGTACGCATCTTGGGAGACATTACACCGGAAAAGGTTCGCATTCTGCAAGACGCGGATGACATCTTCATCCAAGGTCTGCGCGACTGGAATCTGTACGACCAAGTGTGGCAAGCCGGCGTCATCCTCTTGCCGGTACAAAGCGTAGGAGTAATGGGCGACGAGCGCACATACGAACGTGCCGTGGCATTGCGTGCCGTGACCAGCACCGACGCAATGACCGCAGACTGGGCACGTCTCCCTTATGACTTCCTTGCCAAAGTGTCCAATGACATCATCAACAAGGTGAAAGGAGTAAACCGTGTAACCTACGACATCTCGTCAAAACCACCTAGCACAATCGAGTGGGAATAACCACACAACACACCTTGTTATAACAAACATAAAAACGGTGTTGCTGGAAAAGCACAAGACTTTTTCCGGCAGCGCCGTTTGTTTTGATATACGGTTCATCCCATATTGGCGATTGAGCCTTACGCAAACATAAATTGAGCCGCAAAACAACGAGATAAAAACATAACCATCCTAACTTTGCAGCAGATAACTCTTAAAAGGAATACAATCATGAGAACAATTATTTGCATTGCATTCACACTATTAATGATTACACCTATGGCTAACGCACAGACAAAA
>CALUJS010000007.1 GCA_944321015.1 uncultured Phocaeicola sp.
CGGGGTCGAACCGGGATGGATTTTACTCCACTGGTGTTTGAGACCAGCGCGTCTACCGATTCCGCCATCTGGGCATTATTTCAAATGCGTTGCAAAGGTAGTGCTTATTTTTGATTGTGCAAACTATCGGAACGCTTTTTTTCATGAAACTGTGCCAAAGGCATATGAAACGGGTGGAATCGTATGAAATCGGTTTAATCTTTGCTTTGTTTCTTGAGCAAGTCGCGGATTTCGGTCAGCAGAATTTCCTCTTTGGTAGGTTGTGGTTGGGGAGCGGGAGCCGGAGCTTCCTTTTTCCTGCTCAGTTTCCCGACGGCGCGTATCATGACGAAGATGGACAGGGCGATGATTAAGAAGTCGACAATGTTTTGAATAAACATGCCGTAGTTCAGCATGACGGCTGCTGCCACTTCGTTTCCGTTTTCCACCACGGCGGGTTTCAGTTCCAAAGCCAAATCTTTGAAGTTTACTCCACCCAGCAGGATGCCGAGCGGAGGCATGATGATGTCGGCCACCAACGAACTGACAATCTTGCCGAATGCGCCGCCGATGATAACACCGACTGCCATGTCAACCACGTTGCCCTTCAGAGCAAATGCTTTAAAGTCTTTCAGAAAACCATTCATGTTGCGTGTTGTTTTGAAGTTAGTATATAATATGATGTTTAGCCTTTGACGAAATCGGTCGGGATGGTCCTGCTGCAGCGGGCGGATACATTGCTCTTGTTACAAAGGAAACGAAATTTGACGAAAGTCGCAAACATGCGTTAGAAAAAAATTGCAAAACCTAACACTTGCGGCGTCGAGCCCGTTTTTTTCATGGCTCCCCCTAACTTTGTTTTGCAGAAAAACTTTGTGAGAGGAATCGATTACCGTTATCTTTGCCCTGATGATAATCTTAAATAAAGAGCAGCTATGACACCGAACAGCAAAAACAACTATTGTGTGATTATGGCAGGTGGCATCGGCAGCCGGTTCTGGCCGCGTAGCTGTCAAAAACTGCCCAAGCAATTCCTCGACTTTCTCGGCACCGGACGCACGCTGTTGCAAAACACGTATGACCGCTTTGCAAAAATTGTCCCTCCCGAACATATTTTCGTGATTACCCATACCGACTATGGCGACATCGTGGCCCGGCAATTGCCTGCGCTTCCGCAGGAAAACATCCTGAAGGAGCCGGCCAACCGCAATACCGCGCCGGCTGTGGCATGGGCGGCCTATCATTTGCGCGCGCTCAATCCCGACGCATGCATGGTGGTGACGCCCACCGACCAATATATCATGAAAGAAGGCGTGTTTGCCGAGGCCATCCTGCGCGGACTGGACTACGTGGCGCGTGTGCCCCATCTGCTCACCGTGGGCATTCCGGCCATTTATCCCGACACGAATTTCGGTTACATCCAAGTGGACGAAAAGCTC
Organism: uncultured Phocaeicola sp.; assembly: GCA_944321015.1. Lineage (GTDB taxonomy): Bacteria > Bacteroidota > Bacteroidia > Bacteroidales > Bacteroidaceae > Phocaeicola_A. The sequence goes on from CALUJS010000007.1 coordinate 1,419, forward strand.
GACTGCGACATCTATCGGGTGAAGAGCTTTACCGAAAAACCGGAGCTGGAATTTGCCAAGTTCTTCGTGGAAAGCGGTGAGTTCTATTGGAATTCGGGCCTTTTCCTCTGGCATGTGGACGCCATCCTGGAGGCCATGAAGCGTCTTGTGCCGGATATAGGTCAGCTGATAGCCGAGGCCGACAACGCGCCTTCGTTTCTGAAGTACGAACAACAATATGTCAATCAGGTTTACGGCTCGTCGCCCAACATTTCGTTGGACTATGGCGTACTGGAAAAGTCGGAACACGTGGATGTGCTTATCGGCGATTTCGGATGGCGCGACATTGGCGGATGGAACACGCTCTATGAGATGGCTCCCAAGGATCGTGACCAAAACGTGGTGCTTGGCACGCGTGCCCTGATGTATAATTGCAAGGACAATCTTGTGTCGCTGCCGGGCAATCGCGTGGTGGTGATGAAGGATTTGGACGGCTATCTCGTGACCGAGGAAAACGGCGTGCTGATGATATGCCGGCGTGACGACGCGGCAGCCGTGCGCCAGTTCCGCAACGACGTGCAGATGAAAATGGGTGAGGAATACCTCTGATTGCAGACATGTGTGCGGAGCAACCCAAAGGTGTTTGAAGAAACGGACTAATGCGATTGGAATTTGGTCCGTTTCTTTTGTTTTCTGTTTTTTTACTATGCTTGTGCCGTTTTTACGATATTCCGATACAGTTTAACAGCAAAACGCGTTATTTTGGCTTCAAAATGACGCGATGTAAAGAATTACTATGAAACGATATATAACCCTGTGCCGGGCAGCTTGCCTGGTGGTTCTGTTTTGCGCGTCGTTTCCGGCCGCCGCGCAAACGTTGTCAGGACGACTGACCGATGAGCAAAATCAACCATTGCCTTATGCCAACGTGGCTCTGCTCTCTCTGCCCGATTCCACGTTCGTGGCAGGTGCCATCACCGACGAGCAGGGACATTTCACGCTGACGAGCGATATGCAGTCCGGGTTGGTCCGCATCTCTTCGGTGGGCTATGCCACGGTTTACAAAGAGGCACGTGCCGACATGGGCGTCATTGTGATGCAACCCGATGCGCGCATGTTGCAGGAAGTCGTGGTGAAAAGCCGCCTGCCCGTGACCCGCATTTCGGGCGATGCGCTGGTCACCACCGTGCAGGGTAGCGTGTTGGCGGATGCCGGTTCGGCTGCCGACGTGTTGGCGCGCGTTCCCGCCGTTATCCGCAAGGACGATTCTTTTGAAGTGTTTGGCAAAGGCGCGCCGCTCATCTACATCAACGGTCGCAAAGTGCGCAGCGCGGACGAACTGGAACAACTCAACTCGTCCGACATCCGGCAGGTGGAGGTGGTGACCAATCCCGGCGCGCGCTACGACGCGTCGGTGAAGTCCGTTGTCCGCATCCGCACGGTGAAGCGCAAGGGCGACGGCTTCGGTTTCGATGTGCGCTCCACCTATAGTTATGCAGAGAAAAGCCAATGGCACGAGCAGGCCAATCTGAACTACCGACATAACGACCTGGACCTCTTCGGCTCGCTCACGTATCGCCGGAACACCCGCTTGCAGGATTCCCGCATCAGCCAGGAAACGCAGGCCGATGCACTATGGCAACAGGAGAACACGATGGACACCGAGTCGCTGCGCGAGCGCGTGGAAGCCGTGGCGGGGTGGAACTATGCTTTTGGGCGGGAACATTCGCTCGGTATGCGTTACAGCCTGCTGGCCACGCCGAAAGACCGTGTGGCGTCGGCGATAGCAAGCGAAGTGTGGAAGGACGGAGCGTTCTACGACACGTGGACATCGCAAAGCCGGAACGAGGGCGACCATCGCCCCACCCATCAGCTGAACGCCTATTACAGCGGCAAGGCGGGCCGCCTCTCGATTGACTGGGATGCCGATTACTACGGCGGCAAGAGCGACACGCGCAATTTCACCCACGAGGACAGCCGGGAGCAGGAAAGCCGCGACGTGAACTCCGTCAACCGCATCGACAACCGTCTGTTTGCCACCAAGCTGGCCCTCTCGCATCCGCTGGGAGGCGGCACGCTGGCTTTCGGCGGAGAATATTCTCTGACGCACCGACGCGACGACTATCTGAGCGCGAACGCCATCCTTCCCACGTCGCGCAGCAAAATCAGGGAGCAGAACACGGCGGCCTACGTGGAATACAGCCGCACGTTCGCCCTCGGCGCGCTCACAGCGGGCTTGCGCTACGAGCATGTCACCTTCGATTTCTATGAAAACGGGCAACGCAGCGACGACCGGAGCCGACGCTACGACGATGTGTTTCCCAATGTATCCTACGCCACGCAGTTGGGCGACCTTCAGCTGCAAGCCTCCTATACGGCAAAGATTGAGCGTCCTTCCTATCAATACCTGAGCAACAACGTGAACTATGTCAACCGCTTCACATTGCAGACCGGCAATCCCGCATTGAAACCTACCGTCATCCACGACGTGTCGCTCAATGCCGCCTGGCGGTTCTTGGTCGCCATGGTGAGCTACCAGCGCCGCACGGACGACATCATCTATTGGGGCGAACAGACGGCCGACGACGAGGCGGTGACGATGGTGGGCAACAAAAACATAGGCTGCATCCCGATGCTGACGGCCTACGTCGGGGCCACGCCCACCGTCGGATGTTGGTCGCCCAACGTGGGCGTGGGGCTGAGCAAGCAGTGGCTCACGCTGGAGACCGCCGTGGGAAACAAACCGATGGACAAGCCGATGTGGACGGTCGAGTGGGGCAACACGTTCTCCTTTCCCCGCAGGTGGCGGGTGGGTATCGACCTTTCCTATCAAGGGAAGGGATATTATCAGAACGTCTACATGTCGCGCGACATGCTCGCCTGCAACGTGTCGGTCAGGAAGTCGTGGCTGGACGATGCGCTGAGCGTGGAATTGCGTGGCAACGACCTGTTCCACAGCCGAAAGGACGGCAACGTCGTCCAAGTAGACCGCCTGCGGGTGGACCAGCGCAACACCATCAACAGCCGTGAGTACGTCCTTACACTGCGCTATAAGTTCAATTCTGCCAAGAATAAATACAAAGGCAAGGGCGCAGGGCGGGAAGAAATCAAACGCTTCTGAAAGTATTCTCCGGCTCGTTGCCCCGAAATACGTCCCGTTTTAGCCCTGATATTCCGGCTCGTGAGCGTGCATATCCCCGCTCGTGAGCGCACATATGGATGCTCGTTTCTGTCCATATGCACGCTCGCGGGCGGGAATATCAAGGCGTGCCGGAGGGTTTTATCCCAAGCTCTCTCCTGCGCGGAAGGAAAAAATGTCGTAATTTTGCGGCTCGCAAAACAATGATATGCCTATGTTCATCGTCATCGGATTCATGTTGGCCGGCATTGCGGCCGGTTATCTGTTGCGCCGTTGCAGGGTGCGCGGCCTGTCGCAGGCCGTCACGGCGCTCATCTGGCTGTTGCTCTTCCTGCTGGGCTGGGAGGTGGGAAGCAACCGGCAGCTCATGGCCGCCCTCCCGCGGCTGGGAGGCGAGGCCCTGCTTCTGTCGACCGCAGGCACGCTGGGGAGCGTGCTGGCCGCATGGGCGTTGTGGACAGTGATGCGGCGCAAGGCCGGGAAAGGGGGCGGACGATGAAGGGAAGTCTGATTATCGTGGGATTCTTCCTGCTCGGCATGGGAGCCGGACGCTGGTGTGGGCTTCCGTCCGACTGGCCGCTGGCCGATGTCAGTTTCATCACGCTCTGTGCGCTGATGGCGTGCGTGGGTTTCAGCGTGGGGCACGACCCGGATACGCTGGCCCGTTTCCGCGCGCTGAATCCGGGCTTGGCTTTGCTCCCCCTGTGCACCATCGTCGGCACGTTGGCCGGATGTGCGGCCGCCAGCCTGCTCACTCCCCACTCGGCCGCCGAGGGAATGGCCGTTGGCGCGGGCTTTGGCTATTATTCCCTTTCCAGCATCCTCATTACCGGAAGCAAGGGGGCGGCGCTGGGCACGGTGGCCCTCATATCAAACATCATCCGTGAAATCATCACCCTGCTTTGCGCTCCGTTGCTGGCCCGATGGTTCGGCACGTTGGCTCCGATTGCGGCGGGCGGGGCCACTACGGCCGACACCACGCTGCCCGTCATTATCCGTTCTTCGGGAAACGACATGGCCGTGGTGTCCATCTATCATGGTTTTGTGGTGGATTTCAGCGTTCCCTTTCTGGTCACGTTTCTGTGCAGCCTGTAACCGGCAGGGACAAAATAAAGCGGGAAGTCCGCATCGGTTTGCTGTACGCGATGCAGGCTTCCCGCCGTTTTTATTGCCGGATGTCCCGGTTGTTATTTCTTCTTGTTCGTGTCTTCGATTTCAATCAGTTCCACCTCGAACACCAAGGTCGAGAACGGTTTGATTTTACCCGTTTCGCGGGCGCCGTATGCCAGTTCCTGCGGAATGAAGAGTTGCCACTTGGAACCTACGGGCATCAGCTGCAATGCCTCGCCCCAACCTTTGATGACCTGGCCTACGCCGAAGGTGATGGGGTTCTTGCGTTTGTAGGAGCTGTCGAACTCGGTGCCGTCAATCAGCGTGCCTTTGTAGTGTACCTTCACGCGTGAGGTGGCCGTCGGTTTCTCGCCGGTTCCCTCTACCAGCACTTTATATTGCAGGCCGCTCGGCGTGGTCTGCACGCCTTCCTTGGTCTTGTTCTCGGCCAGGAACTTCTCGTTCTCGGCTTTATAGTCGGCATATTGCTCGGCCAGATATTCGGCGCGGATGCGCTCCATGTTGCCTTGCAGGTAAGTCACGGCGCTGTCGAGCGACATCGAGGTGTTCTCTTCCAACGCTGCGGCAATGAAGCCCGACAGGAAGTTGTCGTCATTAACCACGCGCAGGGAGTCGCTGCCGCCGAGGTCGTAGTTGAAACGGTCCAGCATGCCCTTCACCTGTTGGCCGATTTGCACGCCGGTATAGTAGGCACGTTGTTGCTCGTTGTCGGCGGCCTTTACGCCGGCCTTCAGTCCGCGGATGAAGTCTTTCATCTGTGCGGAGTCGAGTCCCACTTGTTGTTCCAGATAGGGACGCAGACCTCTCGTCTGTGCCACGCCGGCGGCATATGACAACGTGTCAACGCCCGATTTGAAAGTAGCCTGAGGTGCGCTCCCCGTACATGAAGCGAGCGCGGCCGAGGCAATCACCAATGCAATACCTAGTTTTTTCATTTGCTTTATTGTTTTGTTATGGATTATGTTTTGTTATGTTGCTTGTCGGCGGGAACAGGCGTCAGAGCACCTCCAACAGCTCGACTTCAAAAATCAGCGTGCTGTGCGGCGGAATCATTTCGCCTGCTCCGGCGGCTCCGTAAGCCAGTTCCGAAGGGATGTAGAGTTTCCATTTGGCTCCTTCGCTCATGAGCTGGAGTGCCTCGACCCATCCCTTGATGACTTGGTTCACACCGAAAACGGCCGGTTGTCCGCGACGGACGGAGCTGTCAAACAGCGTGCCGTCGATGAGCGTACCCTCGTAGTGGCAACGCACCTGGTCGGTGGCTTTCGGCTGCTTGCCGTTGCCTTCGCGGATGACTTCATACTGCAATCCGCTGGGAAGGACTTTCACGTTGGGGTTCTTCTTGTTTTCCTCCAGAAAGGCTTTCCCTTTCTCGATGTTCTCTGCGTTGATGCGAGCTTCCAGCTGCTCGAAGTATTCATTGACTATCTGGCGGGCTTCGGTGTGCGAAATGGCCGGTGTGGCTCCGGTGAGCACATCTTTCACGGCCTGAGCAAAATCTTCCACGTTGAGGTCATTGGTGCCCATGCCTTTCAGGTTCTGCCCGATGCCCAGCCCGATGGAGTAACTGAATTTGTCCATGTCTGCAATTTAAAAGGTTGATAATGTATTTCTTTTTGAAACGGTGCAAAGGTAGCTGAATATTTGCATGAAACGTGGCGCGCATAGCCGTTTTTTTCATAAATTTGCCTTAAAGTCTTAAAAATAAAAGGAGGGAAAGACCATGAAAAAGAAGAAAATCGTGATTCTGACCGGAGCCGGCATGAGCGCGGAGAGCGGCATCAAGACATTCCGCGACTCTGACGGCCTGTGGGAGAACTATCCCGTACAGCAAGTGGCAAGCATCGAAGGCTATGAGGAAAACCCGCGCCTGGTGCTCGACTTCTACAATGCGCGACGCAAGGAACTGCTCCGCACGGTGCCCAACCACGGGCACCTCAAGGTGGCCGAACTGGAGAATTACTACGATGTCGCCGTCGTCACCCAAAACGTGGACAACCTGCACGAGCGTGCCGGAAGCTCGCACGTCATCCACCTGCACGGCGAGCTGATGAAAGCCACGTCCAGCCGCAATCCCAACGACCCCGCTTGCATCTGCGACATCTCGCCGGAGCATCCGGAAATCCGTTTGGGCGACAAGGCGGCCGACGGCTCGCAGCTGCGCCCTTACATCGTGTGGTTCGGCGAAGCGGTTCCGCGCTTTGAGGACGCCATCCGCGAAGCCGAAACAGCCGACATCTTCATCATCATCGGCACATCCATGCAGGTCTATCCTGCCGCCGGACTCATACGCTACATCCGGCGCGGAATCCCCGTGTATGTCATTGACCCGAAAGTCGTGCCCGTGAGTTGCGCCTCGCCGGTGCACACCATCGCCAAAGGAGCTTCCGAGGGCATGGACGAACTTTTCAAAATCTTGTTAAAGGAATAAAGGCGATTGCGAAATATTCGCTTCCTTTGTTCTACATAGTGATAACAAGCTAATTATTAACTTTAATCGACAAGCTTATGAAGAAGTACATTTGTACCGTATGTGATTGGGTGTACGACCCTGCAGTTGGCGACCCTGAGAGCGGCATTGCCGCAGGCACCGCATTTGAAGATCTTCCTGACGACTGGGTTTGTCCGGTCTGTGGCGTAGGTAAAGACGACTTCCAACCGGTGGAAGAATAAATACTCACTTGCAAGAAGGCTGTGTCCAACTTCGTTTGGGCGCAGCTTTTTTTCAATCATGCGAGGGGCTTTTGCTCATGTTGCGTATTATACAGAAAACCATATTCTCTTTGACATTCAGCATACCACTCTTTGACACGGGTTATTTGCTCCTGTATCTTTTGCGAGATTGGAAATCCTGACGGCATCACCTTGATGCTTTGCGTCTCCCGCTTTTTTGTTTCAAAAGCCGGAATAAGGGCCGGTTTGAGCGCGGATATGGACACGTTCGGGCCGCAATATGCGCGCTCGCGAGCGGGGATATGTTCGCTCGCGGGCGGCAATATGGAACGGAATTGCGGGCCGTGGCGGGACGCGCCGCATTCACATGCTCGGCGTGCGGATTGTCTCGTATTTGCATGTCGGGATGCTGTTTTTCGTCTTTTGACGATGCAGTTTACGGATTAATCCCTACATTTGTTCAATTCAACGTTTAAATAAGATTACAGCTATGTTAGAACAAATCAACACATCACTCATCGACTGGTCGCGGGCGCAGTTTGCCCTGACGGCGATGTACCATTGGCTGTTCGTGCCGCTCACGTTGGGGCTGGCCTTGCTGATGGGCATCATGGAGACACTCTATGTCGCTACGGGCAAAGAGTGTTGGAAGCATTACACGAAGTTCTGGATGAAGATATTCGGCATCAACTTCGTCATCGGCGTGGCCACGGGGCTGATTCTGGAGTTCGAGTTCGGCACGAACTGGAGCAACTATTCCTGGTTCGTTGGCGACATCTTCGGCGCGCCGCTGGCCATCGAGGGCATCCTGGCCTTCTTTCTCGAAGCGACGTTCGTGGCCGTCATGTTTTTCGGCTGGGGGCGCGTGGGCAAGCGGTTCCACCTCGTGTCTACCTGGCTCACGGGCGTGGGCGCCGCCATTTCGGCCTGGTGGATTCTGGTGGCCAACTCGTGGATGCAGCATCCCGTGGGCATGACGTTCAATCCCGACACGATGCGCAACGAGATGCAGGCGGCGGGAAGCTTCTGGGAAGTGGCCTTTTCCGATGTGGCCGTCGTCAAGTTCTTCCACACCGTGTTGAGCTGCTGGGTGTTGGGAGCCGCGTTCGTGGTGGGCGTTGCCTGCTGGTATCTGCTCAAGAAGCGGCATGAACGCATGGCGCTGGCAAGCATCAAGATTGCCGCCGCCTTCGGACTGTTCTCCTCGTTGGTCGTTGCCATGACGGGCGACACTTCGGCCTATCAGGTGGCCCGGACGCAGCCCATGAAGCTGGCTGCCATCGAAGGCCTCTACGACGGCGGCACCCGTCAGGGGCTGACGGCCATCGGTGTGCTCAATCCTTCGAAAGAGCGCCATGACGACGGCGTGGAGCCTTTCCTCTTCGAGTGGAAGATGCCCTATGCCCTTTCGTTTCTCGCCACGCGCGATGCGGACGGCTACGTGCCGGGCATCAACGACATCATTGCCGGAGGCTATACGCAGCCCGACGGCACCACGGCCCTTTCGGCTGCCGAAAAGATGGACAGGGGCCGCGAAGCGCTTGCCGCTCTCGGAGCTTATCGCGAAGCCCGGCAGAACGGCGACCGGCAAGCTGCCGACGAGATATTGCCCCGGCTGGAAGACAACGTGAAATATCTGGGCTACGGTTACATTGAGGACACTGCACAACTGGTGCCCGACGTGCCGCTCAATTTCTACGCATTCCGCGTGATGGTGGGGCTGGGATGCTACTTCATCCTGTTCTTTGCCGTGGTGCTGTTTCTGGCATGCAAGCGGCGTCTGGCCGGTGTGCGCTGGATGCAGTGGGTGGGCCTGTGGACGATACCTCTGGCCTACATTGCCGGGCAGGCGGGATGGATTGTGGCCGAGGTGGGCCGTCAGCCGTGGGCCATCCAGGACTTGCTGCCGGTGAATGCGGCCATATCGGCCGTCTCCACGGGCTCGGTGCGGACCACGTTCTTCCTTTTCCTGGCCGTGTTCACCTTCGTGCTGGCCGCAGGCATCTGCATCGTGGTGCGCATCATCAGGAAGGGGCCTGAGCAATCGACAAGCAATGCCTGACAATCTTCTGCATGTTACTACATTATGTTGAACCCGATTGCCGACCGTCTGTTGCCGGGAGGCAGTCATAATCAGAAAGACACATGGAAACATATAGCTGCTTACAACATTATTGGTGGTTCCTCATCTCGTTGCTGGGGGGACTGCTGGTGTTCCTGCTTTTCGTGCAGGGCGGAAACTCGTTGCTCTTCCAGCTGGGCAAGACTCCCGAAGAGCGTTCGTTGCTCATCAATGCCACCGGGCGCAAGTGGGAGTTCACGTTCACTACGCTGGTAACCTTTGGCGGAGCCTTCTTCGCTTCCTTCCCGCTGTTCTACAGCACCAGCTTCGGCGGTGCCTATTGGGCCTGGATGCTCATTCTGTTCTCGTTCGTGCTTCAGGCCGTGGCCTACGAGTTTCAGGCCGGCGTGAACAGCCCGAAGGGGAAGGCGGTATGGCAAAGCTTCCTGGTGTTCAACGGCATTCTCGGCCCGCTGTTGCTGGGCGCGGCCGTGGCCACCTTCTTCACCGGGTCGAACTTTGTGGTTGACAAGGGCAACATGAGCGACCTCTCGATGCCCGTCATCAGCCGCTGGGCCAACTCGTGGCACGGCATCGACATCCTGTTCAACATCTGGAACTGGGTGCTCGGCATCGCCGTCTACTATCTGTCGCGCGTTCTGGGCGGGCTGTACTTCCTGAACCGCATCGGCGATGACACGCTTGTCATGCGCTGCCGCCGCCGGCTGTTTGGCGACGCGTTCGCCTTCCTGCTGTTTTTCCTGGCTTTCCTTGTCCGCACGTTGGTGAGCGACGGTTTTGCCGTCGACCCCGCGACGCAGGAAATCTACATGGAACCCCTCAAATACCTGAACAACCTGCTTGCCATGCCGGCCGTGCTGGCTGCGTTTCTGATTGGCGTCGTGCTTGTGTTGTGGGGCATCGTGCGCGGCGTGTTCTCGGCCGTCCCGCGCCGGGGCATCTGGTTTGCCGGCACGGGAACGGTGCTCACGGTGACGGCCCTGCTGCTCTGTGCGGGCTGGAACAACACGGCCTACTATCCGTCGCTCGCCGACCTGCAAAGCTCGCTCACCATAGCCAACAGCTCGTCGAGTCCCTTCACGCTCGAGGTGATGGCTTACGTCTCCATTCTCATCCCCTTCGTGCTCGCCTACATCATCTACGCTTGGCGTGCCCTGGAGCGCAAGCAGATTACCCGCGAGGAACTGCGTGACGACGACCACGCCTACTAACCGGGTCCGTGTCATGACGTGCAAGGCGCGAAAGTGCCGGGAACAAGTGTCTTCCCGCACTTCCGCGCCTTGTTCTTTCCTCATCCCGCGCGGTTCAGAAATCGAGCGCGAGCTGGGCGTCGCCCAACAGATTGAATGTGCGGCGGTGGTAAGGCGTGATGCCGTGCCGGCGGATGGCCTCGCGGTGCGCTTTCGTGGGATATCCCTTGTTGCCGTCCCATCCGTAGGCGGGATATTCGGCATGGAGACGCTTCATGTAGTCGTCGCGGTAGGTCTTGGCCAGGACGGAAGCCGCCGCTATGGACATGTATTTGCCGTCGCCCTTCACCACCGTGGTGTGAGGCGTGTCGCCATAGGGCGTGAAGCGGTTGCCGTCGATGAGCAGATGTTGCGGACGCACGCGCAGTCCGTCGATGGCGCGGTGCATGGCCAGGATGGAGGCGCGCAGGATGTTTATCTCGTCAATTTCGGCGGGTGTCACCACGCCCACGGCCCAGGCCACGGCCTCGCGCTCGATGACCTCGCGCAGGGCGTAGCGCCGGTGCTCGCTGAGCTGCTTGGAGTCGTTGAGCAACTCGTTGCGGAAGTCCGGCGGCAGGATGACGGCTGCGGCATAGACCGCCCCGGCCAGACAGCCTCGCCCGGCCTCGTCGCATCCGGCTTCAATCACGCCTTCGTGTAAACAGGGTAATAACATAGCGTTTTGTTTCCCGCAAAGATACGCACAATGGAGCGACGGAGCAAGGAGGAGAAGGCACATTCTTCACTCCCCGCATCCCGGCCTTTCATGCTCCATATTCCCGCTCGTGAGCGGCCATATCCTCGCTCGCGGGCGTTCATATTTCCGCTTGCGAGCCGTCATATGGAGGCTCAACCCCGGTGCATATGAGGGTGGCGACGCCCCGTTTTGCAATCTCGACATTTCAATTTATAAAGCAAAAAAAGGATTTGTTGATAAAATAAAGGCAAACTATTGCTTGGCATTGCAAAATTTGTACCTTTGTGGGCGAGAGAAGTTTTAAAAATTAGCATGAAAGCCTGCTGTTTGTTCTGTCGGAACAAGGAGATTCGGGCTGACGAGTTGACGAAGCTTTCCCTTTGCGCGGGGGATACAATAGCGTGGAGAAGCATACCTGAACCTTCCGTCTGTTGCCTTTGAGAAAGGAGACTTTCCGACTTGTTTGCAGAACCCCTTGTCCGGTGCGGGACAACGCGGCGGCGACTTTCAGATAACACAAAAAGCAAAACTAATCATGAAGAAAATCACCTCAGAAGCTCATTCGTCAAGAAGCTTCTTTTCTCAATGTTGGTCACAGGCGGTGAAGCCCGGATGCTTCGCGGTGGCCATGTTGATGGCTTCTTCTCTCCCCGTATTGGGCCAAAGTCCCGTGGGGGGGGTAAAAGTGTAACAACGGAGGACAAAGTCCCGGAAAGGAAAGTCACCTACAAGGGTGTGGTAGTCGACGACATGGATGCGCCGCTGCCCGGCGTGAGCGTGACGTTGCCCCATGCCAAGGGGACGGGCGTGACGACCGACCTCAACGGACGGTTTGAGATCACGGTCTCCGAAGACGTAAACAACCTGGTGTTCTCCTACATCGGCATGAAGACACAGACCGTGCGCGTGAAGGGGACGACCAAAGACCTGACGGTTCGCCTGCAATCGGACGCAGTGGCGTTGAAAGAGGCGGTGGTGACCGGCATCTATACCCGTAACGCCGAAAGCTTCACGGGTTCGATGGCCACTTACACTGAAAAGGAATTAAAACAAGTGGGCAATATGAATGTGCTCCAGAGTTTGAAAGTGCTCGACCCGGCATTTGTGGTGTTGGAGAACAATCTGGCCGGTTCGGACCCGAATGCCACGATGAATCTGAATGTGCGCGGCGCCACGAACATTGTTGGTCTGGAGACAGAATACGAGACTAATCCCAATCAGCCGCTCTTCATCTTGGATGGTTTTGAAAGCGACCTGAATACCATTACCGACTTGAGCATGGACCGTATTCAGAGCATTACCATCCTGAAGGATGCCGCCTCCACCGCCATCTACGGTTCGAAGGCTGCCAACGGCGTTGTCGTAGTGGAAACGAAGAAGCCGGAACCGGGCAAGCTCCGCTTTAACTATAATGGCAACTTCACTGTGGAATGGGCCGATCTGTCGGATTATAATCTGATGAATTCCAAAGAGAAATTGCAGTATGAGCTTTTGGCCGGAGAATACGGCTCGTTGGATGAGAATGGGGTGATTATAGATGAGACCCAACGTGCTTTGTATAATTCTCGTCTGCTTCGTGCGGCTCGCGGCATTGATTCTTATTGGATGAACGAGCCTTTGCGCACCGGCTTCACTCAAAGCCACAACATATTTGCAGAAGGTGGCGATTCGGCTTTCCGTTATGGCATCGGCCTGACTTATACGCAGACTGACGGTGTGATGAAGAACTCCGACCGCGACGTGCTTAACGGCAACATTCAGTTGACATACCGTGTGAACAAGTTTGCCTTTTCCAATCAGACTACCATTGCCAACACGGATGTTAGCAATCCTACGGTGTCGTTCAGCAGTTTTGCACAAGCCAATCCGTTCTATGACAAGCGCAATGAATTTGGCGAAGTGCAACAAGTGCTGGAAACCGTATCGGGGATAGGCGGAAACACTTATATCACCAACCCGCTTTGGGACTTGGAGCAACGCAGTTTCGACAAGAGCAACCTGCTTCAGTTCACTAATAACTTCCAAGTCGAATATCGCCCGATTGAGGAGCTGCGCATCCGTGCCAAGCTGGGTATCATCGTTGGGCGTCAAGTCGCTGAGGCCTTCAGTTCTCCCGAAGAGAGTCGATATATAACAACCGACCAGATGAAGCGGGGCAGCTATAGCGACACGAATACACGTACTTCGTCTTATGACGGCAGCCTGGACATTTCTTATGGTAAGACTTTCGGCGACCACACGGTCAATGCCATTGCCGGTATGCAGATTAGCGAGAACGAGTCTAAAATGACCATGTTCTCAGCCGAAGGTTACATGAGCGACCAGTTCTCCAACCCGAACTTCTCCAATGGTTATCCCGATGGCGGAAGTCCTACGTCGTCCATCTCGAAGAGCCGTTCGGCCAGCTACTATGCCAACTTCAACTATGGCTATAAACTCCGCTATTTGCTAGACTTCAACCTGCGTACCGACGGCTCGTCTGTTTATGGTGTCGATAATCCGTTCTCTACCACGTGGTCGTTGGGTTTGGGTTGGAATGTGCATAATGAAGCGTTCTTCCAACAGTCGGACTTGTTGAACTACTTAAAGCTGCGTTACTCCATTGGTAATCCGGGAAATGAGAACATCAATGCCAAACTGGCCAACAGCATCTATACTTACAGCACGGCTTATCCCAACATGTTTGGTCTGGCTGCAATGGTAAGTTCCTGGGGAAATACCGGATTGGAATGGCAACGTACGAACGACCAGAACTGGGGTATCGATTTGGAAATGTTCAAGAACCGTTTGCGCCTGAATGTGGATTACTTCATCAAGCGTACTGACCCCTTGTTGCTTACTATTCCGTTCCCGCCTTCGACCGGTATGTCGAGTGTGCCAATGAATGTGGGCGCCATGAAGAATAAAGGTATTACCTTCACAGCCAATTATTACATCTTGCGCGACCAAGATTTGAACTGGAGCGTCAATGCAACCTTGCGTCACATCAAGACCACCTATTATAATATAGGTGACATGTTGGAAGAATTCAATGTGGAAGGACGCACCAATCAGACTCTGACCCGCTACTACGACGGCGCCAGCTCCACGGCATTGTGGGCTGTGCGTTCGGCCGGCATTGACCCCATGACAGGTAATGAATTGTTTATCCGTAAGGATGGTTCCTATACTTATGAATGGGACACTGCCGACGAGGTGGTATGTGGCGACAGCACACCGGACATTGAAGGTTCGTTCGGTTCCTATGCTTATTGGAAAGGATTTTCGTTTAATATCATCTTCAGTTATCGTTATGGCGGACAAGCCCAACTGTCTACCTTGTTCAATAAAGTAGAGAACATCAGCGAGACGGAACGGAAGTACAATCAGGATAAACGTGCCTTGTACGACCGTTGGCAGAAACCGGGAGACATTGCCAAATTCAAACGTATTGATGATACGAGTGCGACGAACATGTCTTCACGCTTTATTGCAGACGATAATACTCTTGAATGCACCTCCATTTCTTTGGGATATGAAACGACGGCAGGCAAGTGGCTTCAGGCAATAGGCGCCTCTTCATTCAATGTCCGCCTCTATGGAAACAATCTGTTCCGCTTCTCAACCATCAAAGAAGAGCGCGGTATTGATTATCCGTTCTCGCGCAACATATCCGCTTCTGTAGGTATCCGCTTCTAACGACTAAAAATTTAAAGATTATGAGACTAAAGAATTTAGTAACAAACATAGCATTGTCTGCCTTATGTGTTGCTCCTATGTCTTCGTGTGCCGACTGGTTGGAGGTCGACATGGAAGACGGTATCATGGAGAACTCATTGTTTGAGGACAACGAAGGATTCCTTGTTGCGCTCAATGGCATATATACCAATCTGAACAATGTTTACTCTTCGTTCCTCAGTATGGGAGCGATCGACGTAATGGCACAGTATTATAATGTGCAACAGAATTCTCAGCATCCTTATTATGTGTATGCCAACTACAATTATACCGATGATACTTTTGATCAGGCTTCCGGTTCGCTGTGGACGAATATGTACACGCTTATTGCCAATACCAATTTATTATTGGACCATTGCGATGAGGAAGGCAGTGCGATTTCTCCCCGTTACTACGATATGGTGAAAGGTGAGGCTTTGGCATTGCGTGCCATGATGCACTTTGACATGCTCCGCCTTTACGGTCCTATTTATAGTGAAGCCACGGCATCTCAATCGGCTATTCCTTATTTGGAAGCTGCCAATAACCGAGATATGCTTCCTATTCTGTCTGCCGGTGAAGTAGCGCAAAAAGTGATGCGTGACTTGAACGAGGCGTCTTCGCTTCTGCAAAACGATTCTATTCGTACCGCCGGAGTCAACTCGTCCGAATCGGAAGATATCAATGAGAACAATGATTTCCGTTATCGTCAGTATCGTTTAAACTACTTTGCCGTGCAGACTTTGCTTGCCCGCCTTCACCTCTGGATGGGTAATAAGTCGGATGCATACAAGGTAGCCAAAGCCGTGATTGACGAAGTGGAAGAGAAAGAGACCTTCCCTTGGGTGACATCGGACATGGCAACCAATGCATCTTATCCCGATCGGGTGTTCTCCACGGAGGTCATCTTCGGATTATACAACACGAGTCGCCCGAATTTGTATGATAATCTGTTCAATAGTGATCTGGAAGGTGATGCATTGACTTTCTATGGGAATATATCCGGTACGGATTCTAAGGTAGTGAACTTCTACGGGGAAGGCAGTGATATGGATTACCGTCGTCGGATGTGGGAGAGTGTGGTTTCTGAAGGCTCTTCGGATGAAGGGGGAACAGTTACATCCGTTGCTTCATCTTATTTCTTAAAATATGATGATATCACGCCGAGTTCAAGTAACAGTATTGACTATAGTTATCGTTACCTTATTCCGCTTATGCGTATGAGCGAGGTTTATCTCATTGCGGCCGAGTGTACCGATGACTTAACTGAGGCTACGGAATACATTAATGGCATTCGTCTGCATCGTAATGTGGCTAATGTAACTCCCACAGAAACCGACTTGCAGGATTATATTACACGTGAGTTTGCTCGTGAGGTCATTGGTGAAGGGCAGTTGTTCTTCTATTATAAACGGCATGCTATGGAGGTTGTTCAATCAGGTACGGCTGCAAACACTACGGTGAATATTGCTTTGGATAATTATGTGGTGCCATTGCCCACAACAGAAACTGATAACCGTCAATAAATTAATTGGATTTATGAAAACATTTCGATATATCATAGGATTAATTGTCTTGTCTGCATTCGCTTCATGCGAAAAGGAGACAATGACATTTGAAGGTACGGATACGCTCTATTTTGATGTCCGTTGGGCGATCAATGATTGGGGAGATCCGGAGAAACAATGGGCGCATCAATATTACAGTCCTGTGGAGTTTGGTTTAATAAACGAAACGGATAGTACACTTCAGTTACGCGTACGTTGTACTGGTACTATTAAAGATTACGATCGTCCTTTTATAGTAACTGTTAATGCGGATAGTACTAACGCCATAGCGGGCGAGGATTACACAGGATTTGAAGAACAACATGTTATTAAGGCAGGTGAACAATATACTTATGTGACGCTAACTATGCATAGAACAGAGCGTATGGCTAGTGAGAATGTGTATCTTCAACTTCAACTTCATTCCAATGAATATTTTACGTTGAATTTTCCAGATTATGGAGACCATCCAGATAATTGGGATCCTGAGACTACTTATGGTTCAAACCAAGATGCTAGTGTTCATAAGGTAGTTGCTAATGATTATTTGGTACGTCCTGGTGGTTGGTATGGACTTGATACTGGGTATGGATTGTTTGGAAAGTTTTCGCCAACAAAATTTCGTTTGATGATGGAGATTACCAATACAGAAGTTGCCGATTATGAAAGTTCGCAAGGAGCGGGGGCAACAATGCCTTCGGGGCGTGCTAATGCCATTAGTGATGCTTTTGCGCGTTATTTGTTGGAACAAGCAGCAAAGGGACGTGAATATGCTGTTCTTGATGAAGATGGGACTATGATGTTTTGTTCATATGTAACGATTTTAGGAGGAAGCCAAGCATGGGCGCCATTTACTACTCTTGATGAATATTACAGATAAAATAAACTGCAAATTATGAAAACTTTAAAATTATATACTACCTTAATCGTCTTGGGTATTGTTTTATTGGGGCTTGTATCTTGTGTGGATGATGAAGGCTCATATGAAAACCTACCTGTAAATGAAGTGACGGTTTCGGGATTGGAAGATGAATATAATGTGATTGCTGGTGTAACAGAGCTTGTCATTGAGCCGGAGATAGAAGGCTCACTTAAAGGTACGGACGACAGCAATTATGAGTACACATGGTATGTATGTTATGCTGAAATTGGGGCGGAGCATGAACATACTGTGCTTTCGAATGAAAAGGATTTGGATATAGTTTTGACTTTGCCTCCAAGAAGTTATGCTCTTTATTTGTCTATTAGAGATAAAGAGTCAGGTCTGGAATGGTTGTTTGATACAGATTTATATGTGCAGACTATGCTTACGAGGGGATTTTATGTATTTGGTGATAAAGAAGACGGAACAGTTGGTATGGATTTTTTAAGTATGCCAAGTGGTTCTGATTCTATTATTATTAAAGATATTTTTATAAATTCACATGGCTTACATGGGGCGGAAGAGCTAATGTTTTCTGGTGCTTCCTATTCTGCGGATGGACAGACTTTGTGGGCTGTGACTTCAGATGGAACGTATAAGATTACCAATAACATTTCTGGTGAGAATGCAAGTTCTGTGTTTGATGTGGATGAAACGTATTCTCCAGATAATATGTTTTTCCCACAGTTTGATGTGAAAAGGCCTATTAAGATTATAGACATGGCTCCTAAACAGAGTCAGAATGGGCGTGCTCCTAGTTCTACGAATCGTGTTTATGTTACAGAGGATGGAGTGTATGGATGTAGTCCAATGAGTGGAGAAGCTTATGGAAATCCATTTAATAGGTATAGTAATACATCCTCAGAGTTATTCCTTCCCTATAAAACAGCGTTTTTTAGGCGTTCTTATATGAGTGGTGTTATGGTTTATGATTTGGATAATGAACGTTTTACTACTTCCTCTTCATCTATGATGATGAGTGTAACTAATTGTCGTGTTCTGAAAGACTCCCCTGATGATCCTTTCCCATGGAATCAGACTAATCGCACTATTGTGTATGGCGACAATTGTGTGGATGATAATTGTTATGTGGTAATGAAGGATACGGAGAATACTAATTTATATTATGTTTATAAATTCTCTGTGACTAGTGTTTCCTCTCCTTCTAAAGATGTTGGATATACTATAGATATATCGCGTGCTCCAGGCTTTGATGTAGCTTCATATTATGCTTTCTTTACTGATCAACCATATATCCTTTATACGGTAGGTTCACAGTTGTATGGACTTAATTATTCATTACCAAATAGTCAAGCAGTCATGTTGCATGATTTTGGTAGTGAAATCACTTATATGACTTTTGATTGGATATCTCGCAGCATGGAAACTGACATAGCTATCTGTACTTATGATGAAACCAATAAAGGAACCATCTACAAGTATGAGATAAACAATGACCCCAACGTTATTGAAATTCGTCCCATTGAAAACTGCGAGTGGAAGACTGACTTGAAAGTGAAGAAACTCGAATTCCGTAATAGTTCATTCTAACCTAATCCTCTAAACCTCATCCCAATGAAAAAACTAATCCTATCTTTACTGTCTGCGCTGTTCCTGCTTCCTGCAGCGGCACAGACCAACTTCCGCCACTTGACGCTCGACCAAGCCATCGAGCAGGCCAAGAAGGAAAACAAGCTGGTGTTCGTGGACTTTTATACCGACTGGTGCGGTCCTTGCCGCGTGATGGCCAACACCGTGTTCCCGCAGAAGAAAGTGGGCGACTACTTCAATGCCCGCTTCGTCTGCATCAAGCTCAATGCCGAGAAAGAAGGCCAGGCGGATGCCAAGACCTTCCAAGTGAAGGCATATCCGACTTTCCTCGTGCTCGACACGGACAAGAAGGTGTTGCTTGACATCAAAGGCTCCATGACGGCCGAGAACTTCCTTTCGAAGATTGAGAGCGAACTGAACCCCGAGCTGTCGCCCGAAGCCATGAAGAAACGTTATGACGCCGGCGAGCGTACGCCCGACCTGGTCAATGCATACGCGTTCCATTTCATGGAGGAAGGCAAGGAGAGCGAAGGCTACCGCATTGTGAACGAATACTTTGACTCGCTCACCGACGCGCAACGCCTCGCCCCGGAGAACTATTTCCTTTTCCAGCGTTACACGCTTTCGCTGCAAGACCCGAAGGCCGATTTTCTGGTGTCTCACCGCGACGAATTCGACCCGGCCGTGCGTGACAAGGCCCGGGAACATGCCAACAAGCTCCATCACATGGGCTTGGTGAGCTACTTGTCAGGCTTTCAGTTTGCAAGCGGAAAGTATGACGCCGCCGCTTACGGCAAGTTGAAGCAGGAAATCATCGACCGTGGCCTGGACAAGACCTATCCTTACGCTCCGCTCTTCGACCTGATAGAGTGCTATGCCAAGGGTGACAAGGCTGCTTACTTCGCGCTGCTGAAGGAGAAGCAACCGCAGATGGAGCCCGGCGATTTCAATCTGGTGTTGCTCAACTTCTCGCGCCTGTTCCCGTTGGACACGACCGACAAGGCGCTTCTGAAGGAAGCGGCCCGGTATATCCGCTCGCTTCTTCCCGGCCTGAAGCCGTCCACCATCATGATGATGGGGCAGCTCCTGCAAAGTCTGGAACAATCCTGACACGGACACTGACATAATACGCCCGGAGGGGGTGTGTCGTACCTGCTGCATGCAAGGGCGATGCACCCCTTTCGCCTTTTTGTCCCTCCCAACCGGTGGTCAGACCTTTTGAAGCTCTCTAGGTATATTGTTCCCCGCCCCGCCTTCGACGACGCAAAAAAAACGGTCAGCAAGACACCGGCGGACAAATCCGCCCGAAACCTGATGGTTGATTGGTGAAGGAGGTTGATGGGGAGATATGGCCGCTCCCAAGCGGGCATATGTCGGCACGTGAGCGGGAATATGTACGCTCGCGAGCGCTCATATCTCCGCTCAGATACCGGAATAACCGGGAGTGAATCCTCATGCCTACCATTACGTACGCGGCTGATTTTCAATAAGTCTGTTCGATGCGTGAGCGGGCAAAGTCACTATTTTAGGACGGTGAAGCCGTCCCACAATGCGTAACCGCTGTGTGGCGCGTGATGCGCCACCTGCGGATAGTCCCGCCTGTATGGTCGACCTTAAGGAGGTCGAACCCAATCCGGCATTGCTACACGAAATCATTTGCAAGCCTGTCTTGATTCGACCTCTTCAAGGTCGTTTTCTCTTTCATCGCATTCCCGCAGGTGTCACTTGCCGTGCCACACAGCGGTTATCATAGTCAGACAGCTTCGCCGTCTTATCTCTCTTGATCGTTGCTTGAGAGCGACAGAAGGAAATCACGATTTGGTGTATGAAAGATATCTTGTCCTGCCGTTGTTTGAAGGGACAGTGAAACTGTCCGACAAAGCTAACCGCTGTGTGGCGCGTGATGCGCCACCTGCGGATAGTCCCGCCTGTATGGTCGACCTTAAGGAGGTCGAACCCAATCCGGCATTGCTACACGAAATCATTTGCAAGCCTGTCTTGATTCGACCTCTTCAAGGTCGTTTTCTCTTTCATCGCATTCCCGCAGGTGTCACTTGCCGTGCCACACAGCGGTTATCATAGTCAGACAGCTTCGCCGTCTTATCTCTCTTGATCGTTGCTTGGGAGAGACAGAGGGAAATCACGATTTGGTTTATGAAGGATATCTTGTCCTGCCGTCGTTTGAAGGGACAGTGAAACTGTCCGACAAAGCTAACCGCTGTGTGGCGCGGAATGCGCCACCTGCGGATAGTCCCGCCTGTATGGTCGACCTTAAGGAGGTCGAACCCAATCCGGCATTGCTACGCGGAATCATTTGCAAGCCTGTCTTGATTCGACCTCTTCAAGGTCGTTCTCTCTTTCATCACATTCCCGCAGGTGTCACTTGTCGTGACACACAGCGGTTATTCGGTGTAAGGACGGTTTCACCGTCCGCTTTAAGCGGAGAACCCTGCTTGTTCCGGCAGGAAGAGAAAGTGTTGCCGGACACCGATAAAAGAAAATATAATCATCCGCAACATTTTACCGGCGTTAATAATTTCTTATATTTACCATCTCAAATGTTCTATTCATGAGTTACACACGTTTATTGTATCACATTGTATTCCGTCCGCGAAGTAGCAGACCTGTAATAACCATAGCATATGAGGAAATGTTATACCGTTACCTGTGGGGTTTTGTAAAAAACAAAGGAGGCGTTCTGTATCGCATAGGAGGAATGCCGGATCATGTACATATGTTGGTGCAGATACCACCCACTTTGGCCTTGTCTGATTTCATGCACGACCTTAAGTTGTCGGTAAACAAGTTCATGAGCGAACATACGGCAGAGTTCCCCGATTTTGAAGGATGGGGAAAATCCTATTGTGCCTTGACGTGTTCGGAGAGTGTGAAGGACTCCATAATAGAGTATATAAGGAATCAGAAAGACCATCACAAACGAACCAGCTTTAGGGATGAATATTTGAAGCTGCTTCAGGAAAATGGCATAGCGGGTGTGGAGAGCAAATATTTGTTTGGAGAATAGTCGGCACTGTTCGACCTTTTTGAGGGCGTCCATCCGATTGGATTATCCGCACGCAGGTGATGCTTTCGTCTCATCTGCGTGCGGATATTGATTATGATTCGGTTTCACCGTCCGTTTCAGGCATCGCGCATTTCCCCCGGACTTTCAGTCTGCCAGGCGTGAGGTGACGGGATGGCGGTTGCCGTGTATGCCGGTGAGGAAGGCTTTCGCGCTGCCGAAGTTGAGGTACATGTCCAGGCGGACGGGCAGGTGGTTGAGGTCGTCGGTGATGAAGAAGGTGATGACTTCCTCTTCGCGCCCGTCCTTGTATTCCACGAACGAGAGTTTGAGGCAGCGGTATTTGTTCTTGTCGTTGCCTTCTATCACCTCGCGTCCGCGGAAGATGAGGGTCTGTTCCTCCACCTTGGTGCCGGTGGCCATGGGGAAATGTATCTTTTGTCCCGGCTTGTAGTCGGTGGGGTCGAAGGAGCGCGCCCGGGCCAGGATGCTGAGCATGTCATAGACGGGATAGTCGCTCACGTCGTGTGCCGTGCGGGTTTCGCCGCCGCGGCGCGAGCGCGACTGGTCGACGTGGC
Source organism: uncultured Phocaeicola sp. (assembly GCA_944321015.1). GTDB lineage: Bacteria > Bacteroidota > Bacteroidia > Bacteroidales > Bacteroidaceae > Phocaeicola_A. The sequence continues at coordinate 23,669 of CALUJS010000007.1, forward strand.
ATTTTCCGTCCTTGTACGTGTAGCGCACTTCGTCCACGGTGTAGCGTTTGCCTTCTTCGGCTCCCTTGCGGAAGTAGTAGGGCACGAGTTTCTGCGATATGACGCTTTCCAGCGTGTCGCGCATGACGAAGAAGAAGTCGGCCCGCTTGTTTCCCTTCGTCTGCAGATAGGTGCGGTAGGCCGGCGTGCCTTGATGGGTGGTTTCCGTGATGGCCATTTCGGCTGTCCCGGCTTTTATCCAGATGAACTTCCAGTTGAAGTAGAGGTCGTAGGTCACTCGTTCGCCGGCCTTGAACGCTTTGTTCTCGGCTTCGAACTGGGCCCGGGCGCCCCAGGCCAGCATCATGCAGATGCACAGTAGGACTACACGTTTCATAGGTCTATTGTCGTTTCTTTCGTTCGCGTTCGGCGTTGCGGCCTTTCACGCTTTTCTTTTCGTCGGGTTTCTGCTTGGTGATGTCGAGCGGCTTCTGTTTGGCCACGGGGGTGGCGCGCAGGTCCCAATCCTGCTCGACGTCCCACTGGGCTTTCAGTTCCAGCGCCTGAGGGTAGTAATATACTTCTTCGGCCTGGCGGTGGTCTTCATACAAGCCGGTGTCCCACACGCCGTTGCCGTTGCGGTCGAAGAAGAGGCGCACGTAGTATTTGCCGGGATTGATGAAGAAGAAGTCGGCCCGTCCTTCGCTCCATCGGGCTTCGCGCACCACGGCATCCTGTCCGTCGAGCAGCTGGACTACGGCCGTGGTGTCGGCCTGGGGAATCATCATGAACAGCGCGGCATATTCCTCGAGGGTGCGGACCTTGATGCTCTGTTCCAGCCGGTCGGTGTAGAGCCCGTACCATCCGGTGAAGGTCATCGAGTCCACGCTGAGGCGGTATTCCGAGCCGGGATGCCATTCGGCCAGCAGCTCGTAGCTGCGCAACCGGCCTTCTTTGCGTCGCAACACGAAGGGGGCTTCCACTTCCACCGAGTCGACCATTTCCGTCAGGCGGATGCCGGCCGTGTCGATGGAAGCCAGCGGTTCGTCGAAGGTGAAGTTGACGTTTTGATAGAGTTCCAGCGTGGAGGGTATTTCGGAGTTGATTTTGAGGAACTCGATGGGCGGCATGGTGTCGATGGGGATGGTGTCGTTTTTGCGGCGTCGGCGCAGTTTGCGGTCCAGCTCCTTGCGCCATTCCTCCATCTTGTCGGCTTTCTGTTTGGCTATCTGTTGGCGCGTGGTGCGCGGAGCCAGTTCCAGCGTGTCGGTTTGCGGGACGAGGCGGTTCAGCGTGTCGGACGCAAGATAGGCCACGCGCATCCGCAGGGTGTCGATGTTGTACACGAGCGAGTCCTTGATCCAGTAGTGTATGGTGTCGTTTTTGGCCGTGTGTTCAATGATGAAGGCATCCGTGGCGTCGAAGTTCATGCCTTCCACGGTGGGCAGGGTGTCGGCCGGGGCCGAGAAGTAGAAGGAGAATTTGTGGGGCACGGTGCGTTCGTTCTTGACCATGTATTGCGTGGTGGGCGTCTCGGTGAAGGCGCGCAGCACGATGTCGTCGGGCATGAAGTGGGTGTATTCCACCGTCTTGATGGTGTCGATGGCTATGCTGTCGGCTCCCAGCCACAGGGTGTCCTGGCGTGTCCGGAAGTCGAACGACGGGCGTATGGTGTCGTCGGAGAAGGCAATCATTTCGCTCTTCTGGCTGAAGATGAAGTTCTGGTCGACGTCCTGCAGGGCGTAGGCGTGATAGGTTCCCGGCGCGATGCCCCGTATGGTGAAGCGTCCGCGGCTGTCGGTGCGTGCCACGCGGACGAAGGGTTGCGTCACGAAAGCCGAGTCGGCCAGGTCGGAATGGAGTCCTACGAGGATGCCTTTTATCGGTTCCAGATTGGAGGCGTCGAGCACCGTGCCCGATACCTGCAGTGTGTCTATCTTCTCGCCCGTGGAAAAGGCAAAGGCGAAATCGCCCAGGGGGTTGCCCTCGTTGTTGTCCACGATGGCATCGGAGAAGTCGATGGTGTAGGTCGTGTTCGGGCGGAGTGTGTCGAGCAGTTCCACCACCACCCGTTTGCCGTTGGTTTTAATCTCCGGCGTTTCAATCTGCGGAGGCGACACGACGACTTTCTCGCTGGCATTTTCCAGCTGGATGAATTCGTCGAACGTAAGGGTAATCTTCTTTTCCTTGTTGTTCGTGGCATAAAGCTGGGGAGAGCACTTCAGCAACACGGGCGGGTCTTCGTCGTATGGGCCGCCGTCGGGGGTGCCGGTGCTGGCACAGGCGTAAGCCGCCACGGCCAGCACGAAGCATAGCGGGGCTTTGAGTCGTTTTATGGCAGTTTTCAGATTCATGCTTCTTGGGGGATTATTTGGTTCAGTCGGAGCAGTTCGTCCATGTATTCGCGGGTGTTGCTCAGGCGCGGCACTTTGTGTTGTCCGCCCAACTTGCCTTTCAGCTTGAGCCAGTCATGGAACAGTCCGTTGCGGGCTACGACCAGCTCCAGCGGCTGCAGGGTGATGTCTTTGTGGCGTTTGGCCTCATAGTCGGAGTTGACGCGCTGCAGGGCCTCGTCCAACACGCGGGCGAAGTGTTCCGTCGAGTCGGGCATCACGGCAAATTCCACCAGCCACTGGTGACGGCATTTGGCCCGGGCGTCCATGAATACGGGCGCGGCGGTATATTCCGACACTTGGGCGCCTGTTGCCTCACAGGCAGCCTTGAGTCCTTGTTCGGCATTGTCTACGATGAGTTCTTCGCCGAAAGCATTGATGAAGTGCTTGGTGCGTCCAGTGATGACGAAGCGGTACGGATGCTTGCGGGTGAAGCGCACGGTGTCGCCCAGCACGTAACGCCACAGGCCGCAGCTGGTGCTGATGAGCATGGCGTAGTTGCGCCCCGTCTCCACGCCTTCGAGCGGAACCACCGTGGCGTCGGGCCGTCCGAACTCGTCCATGGGGATGAACTCATAGAACACGCCGTAGTCCACCATGAGTGTCATGGAGGCGTCGTCCGGGTCGGTCTGTATGCCGAAGAATCCTTCGCTGGCGTTATAAGTCTCCACGTAGTGCATGCGGTCGCTGCGTATGAGCCGGAGGTATTGCTCGCGGTAGGGGGCAAAGGCCACGCCGCCGTGGAAGAACACTTCCAGGTCGGGCCATACCTGCTCCAGCGATTCCTTGCCGGAGAGTTCCAGTACGCGGTGGAGCACCGAAAGCATCCACGAGGGCACGCCCGACAGGTTGGTCACGTGGGCATGGAGAGTGCTGCGGGCAATGCGGTCGCGCTTTTCTTCAAAGTCGGACAGCAGGGCAATCTCTTTGCTCGGCACGCGGATGAGGTTCACCAGCGGGCTGATGTTTTCGATGAGGATGGCCGAGAGGTCGCCCACCAGGCTGCCTTTCACGTTGTAGTTGGGCGCGTGGCTTCCGCCCAGAATGAGGCCTTTGCCGGAGAAGAATCGGCTTTCGGGGTTGTTTTTCAGATAGGAAGCCACACAGTCGCGACCGCCGGCATAATGGGTATCTTTGAGTCCGTCGGGGCTGACGGGGATGAATTTGCTCTTGTCGTTCGTTGTGCCCGACGATTTGGCATACCAGCGCACCTTTCCGGGCCACAGCACGTCGCTCTCGCCGTGGCGCATGCGTTCGATGTAGGGTTTCACGTCGTCGTAGGTCTGCACGGGCACTCTGCCGGCAAAGTCTTCATAGGTGTGTATGGTGTCGTAGCGGTGTTGCGTGCCCCATGCCGTGTCGGCAGCCCTCGAAACAAGGCGCTTGAGTGTTTCCTGCTGCAGGCGCTCCGAGCAGGATGCGTAGGTGTCCAACGCTTTCTGGCGTGGGGTGAACAGCTTTCCGATGAGTTTTGTTGTGTTCATTGGGATAATGTGTTCTTTTTATCGGGCAAAAGTAGCATAAAGATTCTAAAAGCCCTATCTTTACACTTAAGTTTTAACGTATAGATACACGGTAGTCATGAGAATAGGAATTTTAACCTCCGGAGGGGATTGTCCGGGCATTAATGCCACGATACGCGGCGTTTGTAAAACTGCCATAAACCATTATGGCATGGAGGTGATAGGTATACACAGCGGCTTTCAGGGCTTGTTGGATAATGACATGGAGGCTTTCGATGCCGAACACCTGTCCGGGCTGTTGGGCATGGGAGGCACGGTGTTGGGCACTTCGCGCGTGAAGCTCTTTCCTCGTCGGGGGTCGGATAATCATACCGAGAAGGCCATGCGCGCGATACAGACAATGGAACAGCAACGGCTGGATTGCCTGGTGTGCATCGGGGGAAGCGGCACGCAGGCTACGGCTGCGCGCATTGCCGAGATGGGAGTCAATGTGGTCACCATCCCGCAGACCATTGACAATGATGTATGGGGGACTGACTCGTCTATCGGATTTGATTCGGCAGTCGAAGTCGCTACTGAGGCCATCGACCGTCTGCATTCCACGGCCACTTCCCACAAGCGTGTGATGGTCATCGAGGTTATGGGACATGAGGCCGGATGGCTGGCGCTGAACAGCGGCATGGCCGGCGGCGGTGACATCATCCTGCTGCCTGAGCTTTCTTACAAGATGCGCAATCTGGGTAACGTCATCATTGACCGCCTGAAGCACGGCAAGCCTTACAGCATCGTGGTCGTGGCCGAAGGCATACAGATTGACGGGGGAAACCGCAAACGCGCAGCCGAGTACATCGCCCAGGAGATAGAGTACGAGACGGGCTTTGAAACGCGCGAGACCGTGTTGGGCTATCTGCAGCGTGGCGGCACGCCTACTTCGTTCGACCGCAATCTGGCCACGCTCATGGGCGGACATGCCACCGACCTGATTGTGGCACGGCAGTTTGGCCGCATGGTGGCTTTGCATGGCGAACGGATAACTTCCGTGCCTTTGGCTGACGTGGCCGGCAGGCTGAAGTTGGTCACGCCTGAGGAAGACCTCATCGTGCAAGGCAAGAAAATGGGGGTGTGCTTTGGCTGAACGGCGTCTTTTCCGTTACTTTGCACTTTCATAACGTGTAAATATACCTTGGATATATATTATGCAAGAATTCGAGCTGATAGCTAAAACATTTCAGGGGCTGGAGGAGGTTCTGGCCGGAGAGTTGACCCGGCTGGGGGCCAACAACGTGGAGATAGGAAGACGAATGGTGTCGTTTACCGGTGACAAGGAGATGATGTATAGGGCCAACTTCGCATTGCGCACGGCCATACGCATCCTGAAGCCCATCAAGCACTTTCAGGCGACAACGGCCGACGAGGTGTATGAAGCCGTCAAGGGCATACCTTGGGAAGAATACCTCACACCGGAACAGAGCTTTGCCGTGGATGCCGTGGTGTTCTCCGATGAGTTCCGCCACTCCAAATTCGTGGCCTACCGCGTGAAGGATGCCGTGGCCGATTACTTCCGTGAAAAGACGGGCAAACGTCCGTCGGTGCGCATAAACAATCCCGACCTTTCGCTTAATATTCATATCGCACAGAGCCGCTGCACGCTGTCGCTCGACAGTTCGGGCGAGTCGCTCCACCGTCGCGGCTACCGGCAGGAAGCCGTCGAAGCGCCGCTCAACGAGGTGCTGGCCGCCGGCATGATACTTCTCACCGGATGGCATGGCGAGTGCGACCTCATCGACCCCATGTGCGGTTCGGGCACCATCCCCATCGAAGCCGCCCTCATCGCCTGCAATATCGCTCCGGGCGTGTTCCGCAAAGAATATGCCTTTGAGAAATGGCGCGACTTCGACCGCGAGCTCTTCGACAAGGTCTACAACGACGATTCCCAGGAACGCGAGTTCACCCACAAGATTTATGGTTACGACATCAACCGGCATGCCAACGAGATTGCCACCCGCAACGTGAAGGCTGCCGGAGTGGGACGCTACGTGGAACTGGCCGTGCGCCCCATGGAAGAGTTCCAGCAGCCGCAGGACAAGGCCATCATGATAACTAACCCGCCTTATGGTGAGCGCATCTCGACCAATGACCTGCTTGGACTGTATCGCACCATAGGCGAACGGCTGAAACACGCTTTTACGGGCAATGTGGCCTGGGTGCTCAGTTACCATGACGAGTGTTTCGACCAGATAGGGCTTAAGGCATCGGAAAAGATCGAGCTGTTTAACGGCTCGCTGGCCTGCCAGTTCCGCAAGTATCAGCTCTTCAGCGGCAGTTTCAAGAGCTACATGGAGGACAACGCCGACGGCTTCAAGACCTTGCGTCGCGAGAAAACCGAACGGAAACCCCGTCGCGAAGAACGCGGCCGTTCCCCTCGTCGCGAGTTCGCTCCGCGCGATGGCCGAGAAAAACCCGGACAACGTTATGAAAACAAGTATAAACGTCAAGAGAAAAAGTCTAAACCTTATGAAAACAAAGATTAACCTGACGCTGGCAGTGTTTCTGCTGTCGGCCCTTACCACCATGGCACAAAACCTGAAAAGCTTCACGCTGGAGGACCTCATTCCCGGCGGAAACAATTACTTCAACTGCTCCATCAAGAACCTGTACGACGTGCAGTGGTGGGGCGACCGCTGCATTGTGCCCGATGCCGAGGAAATCAAGGCGGTCAATCCGCGCAACGGCAAGGAGAACCTGCTCTTCACCGTGGGCGAGGCCAACCGCGACTTTGCCGCCTACACGGCAGTGAAGCTTCCTCGTGTGTTCAATCTCTACGGTACCACATTCCCTGACCCCGACCGGCCCATTGCCGTGATACGTTTTCCCGAATATGTGGTATACTACAACTTCGAGTTCCGCCACGTGGACCACGTCATCGCCTTGGGCAAGGGCGCGGCCAACATCGACCTTGCTCCCGGAGGAGGCGCGGCCGCTTACACCGTGGGCGACTGCCTCTACGTGAGCCGCACGGCCAAGGCTGCCGACATCCGCTCGCTCAGTCCGGAGTTTGCCAATCCGGCCACGGCTCCGCAAGACCATGACCTGGTGTACGGACAGGCTGTGCACCGCAACGAGTTCGGCATCATGAAAGGCACCTTCTGGAGCCCCAAGGGCAACCGTCTGGCCTATTACCGCATGAACCAGAGCATGGTGACCGACTATCCGCAGGTGAACATCGAGACACGCATCGCCACCATGGAGCCGGACAAGTATCCCATGGCGGGCATGACCAGCCACAAGGTCACTGTCGGCGTGTATGACCTCGCCACGGGCAAAAGCGTGGACCTCGAAGCCGGAGACCCCACCGACCGCTACTTCACCAACGTGAGCTGGAGCCCCGACGAGCAGAAAGTGTACGTCATCGAGCTGAACCGCGACCAGAACTATGCCCAACTGGTGCGCTACGATGCTGCCACGGGCCATCGCGAAGCCGTCATCTACGAAGAGATGCATCCCAAGTACGTGGAGCCGCAGCAGCCTCTCACCTTCCTGCCGTGGGACGACTCGAAATTCATCTACCAGAGCCAGCGCGACGGATATAACCACCTCTACCTTTTTGACCTCGACACGCCCGTCACCCCCGAAGTGAAGCAGGCCGACGGCGGAGGCACCTGCAAGGAGACGGTGAAAGTGACCCCGCTCACCGAGGGCGAATGGTTGGTGCAAAGCATTCTGGGCTTCAATGAGAAGAAAAAGGAAGTCTACATAGCCAGCACCGAAGTGTCGCCCATGCAGACCAACGTCTACGCCGTGAACGTGAAGAACGGACAACGCCGCGCCATAGGCAACAGCGAAGGCGTGCATGCAGCCCGGCTTTCGGCCTCGGGCAATTACCTCATTGACAACTACTCCACGCCCGACGTGCCCCGCCGCATAGATCTCATCGCCACAGCCGGAAACAAGGTGACCAAGACCCTCTTCACCGCCGACGACCCTTGGAAGGGATTCAACGTGCCCGAGATAGAGACCGGCACCATCAAGGCTGCCGACGGCGAGACCGACCTCTACTACCGTCTCATCAAGCCTGTGAACTTCGACCCTGCCAAAAAATATCCCGCCATCATCTACGTTTACGGAGGTCCGCACGCACAGATGTTGCAGAACAACTTCCGCTACGCCGCACGCGGGTGGGACATCTACATGGCCCAGCTGGGCTACGTGATGCTCACCATCGACAACCGTGGCAGCTCCAACCGCGGACTGGCGTTTGAGAACTGCACCTTCCGCCAGCTGGGCACCGAGGAGATGAAAGACCAGATGAAAGGCGTGGAGCTGCTCAAGAGCCTGTCCTACGTGGATGCCGACCGTCTGGGCGTGCATGGCTGGAGCTTCGGCGGCTTCATGACCACCAACCTGATGCTCACGCACCCCGACGTGTTCAAGGTGGCCGTGGCCGGAGGCCCCGTCATCGACTGGAAATATTATGAGGTGATGTACGGCGAGCGCTACATGGACACCCCCGAAGCCAACCCCGAAGGCTACAAGAATGCCGACCTGAAGCAGAAGGCGGGCAACCTGAAAGGCCGTCTGGAGCTGATTATCGGCGGCAACGACCCCACCTGCGTGCCGCAACACACGCTGTCGTTCATCCGCGCCTGCATCGACGCGGGCACGCACCCCGACCTCTTCATCTATCCCGGACAGGGACACAACATGGTGGGACGCGACCGTGTGCACCTGCATGAACACATCACCCGCTACTTCGAGGATCATTTGAAGTAAGTGGACGAGTCAACAAGGGACTAGCATACCCCGTGACGGACAACCATACACAATATAAAAACAGACAAAGAACCTATACATTATGAAACTTCTATTACTTGGTTCGGGCGGACGCGAGCACGCGCTGGCTTGGAAGATAGCCCAAAGCCCGAAAGTGGAACAGCTTTACATAGCGCCCGGCAATGCCGGAACAGCCCTCGTGGGCGAGAATGTGCCCATCAAGGCCGACGATTTTGACGCCATAGGCCGCTTCGTGCTGGAGCAGGGCGTGGGCATGGTGGTGGTCGGCCCTGAAGACCCGCTGGTGAAAGGCATTTACGACTACTTCAAGGCCGACCCGCGGTTGGCCGCCATCCCCGTCATCGGCCCGTCAAAAGCCGGAGCGGTGCTCGAAGGCAGCAAGGAGTTTGCCAAGGGCTTCATGGAACGCCACGGCATCCCCACGGCACGTTACCGCAGCTTCACGGCCGACCGCGTGGATGAAGGCTGCGCTTTCCTTGAGACCCTGCAGGCCCCCTATGTGCTCAAGGCCGACGGACTCTGCGCCGGCAAGGGCGTGCTCATCGTGCCCACGCTCGACGAGGCCAAGCGCGAGCTGCACCAGATGCTCGACGGCATGTTCGGCCAGGCATCGGCCAAAGTAGTCATCGAGGAGTTCCTCAGCGGCATAGAGTGCTCGGTGTTCGTGCTCACCGACGGCAAGAATTACAAGATACTGCCCGAAGCGAAGGACTACAAGCGCATAGGCGAGGGCGACAAAGGACTGAATACCGGCGGCATGGGTTCCGTGTCGCCCGTCCCCTTTGCCGACGAGACATGGATGCGGAAGGTGGAAGACCGCATCATCCGTCCCACCGTGGAGGGACTGGCCGCCGAGGGTATCGACTACAAAGGCTTTATCTTCTTCGGCCTGATTAACGTGGGCGGCGACCCGATGGTCATCGAATACAACGTCCGCATGGGCGACCCCGAGACCGAAAGTGTGATGTTGCGTGTCAAGAGCGACCTAGTGGACCTCTTCGAAGGCGTGGCTGCGGGCGACCTCGACCGTCGCACGCTGGAGATTGACCCCCGCTCGGCGGTGTGCGTCATGCTCGTGTCCGGCGGATATCCCGAGGCATACGACAAGGGTTATCCCATCACAGGCATAGGCGACGTGGACGACAGCATCGTGTTCCATGCCGGTACGGCTTTGAAGGACGGCCGGGTGGTGACGGCCGGCGGACGTGTCATCGCCGTCAGCTCCTACGGCACGGACAAGGCCGACGCTTTGGCGCGCTCGTTCCGCAACGCGCAGAAAATCGACTTCGAGAAGCGTTACTTCCGTTCCGACATAGGATTTGACCTTTAATGTTTGGGGGACGAGATTTCAGTTGACGAGGGGACAAGGAGACTAGCCTTCCTTGTCTGCTTGTCTCCTCGTCGACTTGTCTGCTTGTTGACTCGTTCCCTGAATTCTCCTCTTCTGAACCCTCGTCAACTCATCACCTGAAAAAGTGACTCAGAAACACTACTTGGACAGACTGGCCACGGGAAAACTTCCGTTGCTTGTGTGCGTCGTGGCGGCATCGGCCTATTGGTGGCTGGTGCCCGTGGAAGCGTCTGCGCCCGAGTCCGGCAGCTTGTGGGGACGTCTGCTGGCCTTTCTTCCGGCGGGCGTCTGTGCGGCGGCGGGTTACGTGTTGTCGGCCCTGGGGATAATCCTGCTGGCTGTTCTCACCGTGAGCCATGCGCTCATCCGGGTGCAGTCCACGTTCTACATGGGGCTGTATGCCTTGCTGTCGGCCTGCCTGTTGCCTCATGTGGTTCAGGCCGGGCAGGTGTGGGCGTGTTGTCTGGCGCTCATGTTTCTGTCGCTGTTTCACACCTATCAGCGTGTGGAGCCGGTGGATGACGTGTTTCGCGGGTTCTTCTTCTATGGCGTGGGCGTGTTGTTTTTTCCGCAAGGCGTTTGGTTGTTGCCTTTTCTGCTGGGCATGCAGGCGTGGTTTCACAACGTTACGCTGCGCACCTTCTTTGCTGCGCTGTTGGGGGCATGCCTTCCGGCCTGGTTCCTGTTGGCCTATGCTTACGGGCTGGATGACATGGAGCTGCTTCGGCGCACGTTGGGCCGGGCCGTCGATTTCAAGGCGATCGACTATGCCGGTGTCGGGCCGACGCGCTGGGTTGGACTGGGCGTTGTCGTGGCGCTGACCTTGTGGTGCTGCGTGTGTTATGCGGGTCGCAGCTATCAGGATAAGATACGCACGCGCCTGTTCCTTTATTATGTCATGACCGTAGAGGCGATTTGCCTGTTGTTTTTCTTTCTGCAGCCGCAGCATTACGACATGCTGGTCGGCGGGGGCGTGGTGCCTTGCAGCAGCCTGCTCGCGGGACAATATTTCGCCGTCAACCGCGACCGCCGCGCTTTCGTGGCGTCCGTCGTGACGCTTGTTTTGCTGGCGGCTCTTTATGCGTTCAACCTATGGATACGGCTCTTCAGTTTCTCCTAGATTACGGCTATGCGGGCATGTTTCTGGCCGCCTTTCTGGCGGGCAGCATCCTGCCGTTCAGCTCCGAGGCTTTGCTCGTGGCTTTTGTGCGCATGGGGCTCGACCCCGTGCTTACCGTTGTCTGTGCCACGGCCGGCAATACGGCCGGCTCCATGACATGCTACTGGATTGGCCATTTGGGCAAGATGGATTACGTCGAACGCTGGCTGAAGGTGAAGCCCGAGAAGCTGGCCCGTGCCGAACGGTTCATCCGGGGGCGCGGGGCGTGGATGGCGTTCTTCTCTTTCCTGCCCGTCATTGGCGACGGCATCGCCATCGTGCTGGGCCTGATGCGCGCCAACCTGCCCGTCACGGTGTTGTCCATGACGTTGGGCAAGCTCTTGCGCTATGTCTTGTTGGTGCTGGCCGCCGAGGGCGTCGTGCGGCTGGTCTTCTAATTTTAACGGGGCATATGGAGGCTCGTGAGCGTGCATATGGCCGCTCGCGTCTGCGCATATGGACGCTTACGCCCGGGCATATGAAGGCGTAAGCGTCGTCAATCGTAGTATGGTCGGCTTGGTCTTATTCGGATTCTTTTGCCGTTTGTGTGAAGGTTGTGTACACCACGGAGTAGTCCAGCCTTTTGAGTTCTTCCGACAGGTTTTTCCAGTCGGTCAGGCATTTGTGCTTTTTGTTTTTCTCGTCGCACGACGTGTCGGGCGGGAGCGCGCGTTGTTCTTCTTCCGTCATGCCTGTGTATCCCAGCATGTAGTGCGAGGCGTTCCATCGCAGATGTTCTCCGATGGAGAGGTTGACCAGGCAGGCGTGGCGCGCGTCTTGCGAGGGGGCGAACGAAAACTCTTCCGGGCGGGGAAGAGGTTCTTTCAGATAGGCCTCGTCGGTCAGCATGCGCTTGGTGTAGCGGTGCAGGCTGTTTTCCATGTCCTGGAACTCTTTCCGATACAGGCTTTGCCGGCGCAGGGCGGCTGTGGCGGCGTCGGTCGCTTCCAGGCTTTGCGCGCGGCGTTCCTCCCAGGTGCATCCGTTCGTCAGGCCGAGCGTGCGGTTGTAGTTCGTGTAGAACAGTCGTGCCATCGCGCGCAGTTCGTTGTCCACGATTGTCCGTTTGGAATAAAGTTCGGCCGTGGTTCCGAACGGGGTGATTACTCCCTTGCTGTGTTTGGCTATCTGCATCAGCTGCGTTTCGTTTTCGGCGTCATACGAGCGGACGAATATGCCCAGCCGGTTTGTCCCGTCTTTGCGGTGGCGGACGGCATATTGCCAGATGTCGACGGCCAGTGCGAGGCCGCTTTCATCGTCGCCCGGAGCGATGACGACATAGTTGAGCGAGTCGATGAGGCTGCCCAGCCTGTCCCAGAAGGCTTGCGTGTGTATGTCCTCCTGAATGAACGTGACGTCTTTGCCGGCCGCCGTGCGCAGGGCCGGTGTCCGTCGGCAGAAGGAGGCTCCGAGCTCGTTCATGCGGCGGTCTACGATGAAATGGCGCGCGGGGCTTTGTTGCCCGTCGGCACCGGCGAACGCGCTGAACTCGTAGAGGAAACGGAATGCGTTCTGTCCTGTTTCTCCGAAGCCGATTGTCAGAGAGGTGAAAGTCGATGTCACGCATCCCAGCCGTTTGTTGGTCTCCACAAAGCGGATGGGATGAGCCTTGTAGGCGTGTGGGTCGTTGTCGTCGCGCATCAGTTTCAAGGCATTGGCGGCCAGTTGTCCTTCGTGCACCAGATGGACTTCGGCGCAAGTCACTGCGTAGACCGAACGATTGACCGGAGTAGATTGCGCCTGGCAATAGACCACCGGGCGGATGTTGACGAAAACTCTGTCCTGCAAGACGTTGAGCACGGCCTTGACGTTGTCTTTCCCGTTGCGCGACAAGAAGAAGAGCCGCACGCACGACGCGTGGCGCATGATGGGGCGCAGGGCCTGCAGTTCGAGGCTGTCCAGCGCGTTGCGGTTTGCATGTTCCATCCTGTGCGGGAGCGACGCGCTGTGCATCAGGATGGATTTCAGTCCTGTCATGCGTTGCACCTGTTCGGTCTTGTAGGAGAACAGTCCGAAGATGTGGCTGAAACTCATGCGTTGCGCTTCGTGGTGTTCTTCGCCGGGCATGTCGATGAAGACGATGCGTTCCTTGGCGTTGCCGACGGAGTGCTCGTAAAGGTCGCGGGCGGTCATCAGGCTGCGCTCGTCGACGCCGAAAAAGATGTTGACCGTTCGCGACGAAGGGAACAGCGTCCACATCTTCCGCCGTATCCAGAATATGATGCGCCGCCAGAAACAGTTGATGGCAAACGATGCGCTGACGGCCACGGCCGAGAAGTGGGTCAGGGCGAAGAGCGCCATGTAGATGGGATTGTCCTTGCAATGCTCGTCCACCTCGAGCAGGTCGGAATGTGACACAAACATCTCCAACGACGAAAGGAACGGTCGGAACAGCAGTGCCGTCAGCGACCGGCTCGTCCCTTCCCAGAAGAAGCCGACGAGATAGAGCAGGTAGCCTGCTACAAAGGTCGTCGCGGCCCACCATTTGAACGCTTTCCTGCCGTGGCTGCGCCGACGGTAAGATTCGTGCCGGCACGCATACTGCGCGACGTGTGCGAGCAAGGCGACAAGCGAAACGACACAGACAATCGTGCCGATGCAGAGGATGAACCATGCCACGTGTTGCATCCAAGGGAAGCCGTGGGCGATATCCGGCGATGGTTGGAAGAGTTGTTCCAGATTTCGGCCGATGTCCTGAAAGAGTTCGTTCTCGTGTTTCATATCTTTGGTGATTTAGCGTTTTTTCTTGATTTCATATCCCATCTTGATGGCCATCTTCAATGTCGTGGCCGCAGTGTTGCGGTCGTATTCCTTTTCGCTTTCGGGCAGTTCTTCATAAGGCATCAGGCAGGGATGGGTCTTGCTTGCGTCGTTCCGTTCGCGGCCGTATGTCCATCCTTCGTCGAGGCGGGCCTGCGCCCATGTGTCGTGTACGTTTCTGGCTATTTGTTCCAGCAGGTCGTTGAGCTCGTCGGGCAGGCGGATGTCGCTCAGGTCTTGAGCTTCGGGCGTGTAGCCGTTGTTCTTGTCCATGTGTGTGTTGTTATGTCGTATATGTCGGGTCAATCATTCTGCGGCGGTGATGCGCAACAGCAGGTAGGGTTGTGAGGGCAGGGGCACGCTGCGGTGCAGGCGGTCGAAGATGCGGTCGCGCACGGGCGCGCCGGTCTCGAACGTGACGGGGCATGGCGTCACCGTCATGTTCCACGTGTCGATGACCTCCACGCGGAAGCGCATGCCTTCGCGCAGACGGCCGTAACCGGCATTCTTCACGGGCAGTTCAAACGTCCAGGCGTCGGGCACTTCTTTTCCTAAATAAATCAGGTAATAGCCGTCGCCCGCTGTGCTGGTTTGTGTGTCCCAGCTGCTGTCGGCCAGCTGAAGCGAGTGGGGCAGGGCGTTGAGTATGTCGAGCGTAAAACCGATGCGCCGCCATGCCTCGCCCTGAAATGTGCCGCCCACGGCCAGAAAGTCGTGCGAATAATCGTTCGGCCCCTCTACCATGTAGCATTCGCCGTGGCCCACGTAGGTGCCGGCTATCAGGCCCTGCCACATGCGATAGACAAACTCCTCTCCGCTGAGGCTTCCCCAACGGTTGTCCATGTTGCCCTCGTAGCACACCTCGTCGAACACAACGGGTTTGCGGTAGATGTTGCGCACGGTGGCCGCCCGTCCGAACCCTTCGACGGGAGCCTGGTCTTGCACGCTGGCATGGGTGAACTCCGGCAGCCAGTAGGCATAATATTTGGCCGTATGGCTGTGGATGGAGCACAGGTGGCGGTAAGGGTCGTTCTGCACCACGGTGCGGGCAAAGCCGTTCCAGTCGTCCACCGTCAGGGTACGCATAAAGTCGTATTCGTTGGCCAACGACCACCATACGTTGCGAAACGCGGCCAGGCGCGCCGTGGCATAGCGCAGGAAGCGGTGGCGGGCTTCCACCGGCATACGGTCGAATCCCCATCGGCCCTCGTCGTAGGGGTGGAAGAGGATGAGGTCGGCTTCAACGCCGATGGCGGCCAGGCGGTCGATGCATTCCTCCACATGGGTGAAGTAGTCGGGGTTGAAGCGGGTGTAATCCCACTCATACACGCGCTTTCCGTTGGCGTCGGTGGTGATTTTTTTGATTTCGTAGGGGAAACGGGCCGGTTCGGGATGTGCCGGGTCGAAGTTTTGCACGAAGAAGAGCATACGCAGCTTATTGAAGCGGGCTTGTGCCATGCTCTGCACCGTGCGGGCAACGAGGGAGTCGGGCTCGTGCATCCAGTTGTAGGCTGTGGTTCCCATGGGATAATAGCGTGTTCCGTCCGCATAGCGGAAGGCATACAGTCCGTCGGTGCCGACCGGACCGTGATTGCCCGCTGTGGGGGGAGTGCAGGTGAAGTGTCCTTTCTTGTCGTTCAGTGCCGGCAGAGGGCTGTGTGTGGCATAGCGCCATTCTCCTTCGCTCGTCGGCATGAAGCGCACACGGAAGGTGTTGCCGCCATCGTAGAAGCCGCGCACGGTGTAGGTGGTGTTCGGGCCGGTGAAAGTGGCGGTCAGTTCGGTGTCGAATGGGTTGTTTCCCGGCGTGGCATGCAGGGTGAGTTCGAATCGTCCCCAACGTTCCACCCGTTCTTGGGCCGCGCAGTTGAGGCTCAGCAGTAAGGCGGCCAGGAGGAGATGCAGTTTCATAAGCTGTGAGATTAAGGTTGATGCGCAGATGGCGCCGACAACACGGCCGGAGCCATGCTGTGGGCGCCATCATGTGCATACGAAGAATGTTTCTTATCCGTTTACGCGTTTGTAGTCGGCCAGGAAAGTAGCCAGTCCGGAGTCGGTCAACGGGTGCTTCAGCAAGCCTTTGATGGCAGACAGAGGACAAGTCACCACGTCGGCGCCCACTTCGGCACAGGCAATGATGTGCTGTGTGTGGCGGATGGAGGCGGCCAGAACCTGAGTCTTGAAGCCATAGGTGCGATAGATGTCCACAATCTGGGAGATGAGGGCCACGCCGTCACTGCTGATGTCGTCCAAGCGGCCGACGAAAGGCGATACGTAGGTGGCTCCTGCCTTGGCGGCCAACAAAGCTTGTCCGGCAGAGAACACCAGCGTGCAGTTGGTACGGATGCCTTTGTCGGTGAAATATTTGATGGCTTTGATGCCGTCGGCAATGCAAGGAACCTTCACCACGATGTGGGGATTGAGCGCGGCGAGTTCCTCGCCTTCGCGTATCATGCCCTCGTAGTCGGTGGCAATCACTTCGGCGCTCACGTCGCCGTTGACAATGTTACAGATATCCACATAGTGTTTGCGTTGGTTCTCCACGCCTTTGATGCCTTCTTTGGCCATCAGTGAGGGGTTGGTCGTCACGCCGTCGAGCACGCCCATGGCGTTGGCCTCGCGAATCTGCTCCAGGTTGGCAGTGTCAATAAAGAATTTCATACGTAATAGATTTTATATGTTAGATTGATAGTTCGCCCGTGGTTCGATATAACTTAGGCACGGAGTCTGCGTGTACGTCAGTCCGTGCCTAAGCTTATGTCCTAAAAAAGCTTCACTGTCGTGGCAGGATTATTGCACGGCGCTTTCCAGTTCGTTTCCGGCTTTGAACTTCACCACCTTCTTGGCGGGGATGGTGATGGTTTGTTTGGTCGAGGGGTTGATGCCGGTGCGTTCGCCGCGTTCTGCAACCAAGAGTGTGCCGAAGCCTACCAAGGCCACTTTGTCGCCTTCTTTGAGCGCTGCCGATACGGCAGAGATAAATGCATCCAGCGCTTTCTTCGAATCGGCTTTGCTCAATCCCGATTCAGCAGCCATTGCATTGATGAGTTCTGACTTGTTCATAATAGTATTTTTGATTAGTGTATGTAAGATGCAAGTTTACGATTACAAATGCCTGACAAAGATAGGGCTTCGCGGGTTAGAAACAAATAATATGAGCGAAAAATCATGCTTCGGATGCAAAAAAAATCAAAGATAAAAGGCTTCGCTGCCCGTGAACAGAATATTTTCGTACTTTCGCACCCATATTGATAACTTCTCCATACCGAATGATATGAATCAGATACCTCCTGTCACCAAGAATTTGCTTATCATCAACGTGCTGTTTTTTCTGGCCGCGATCGTGGCGCCCAAGTATGGCCTTGACCTGACCGAAGTGCTGGGACTGCACTTCTTTATGGCTTCGGACTTTCACGTCTATCAGTTTCTCACCTACATGTTCATGCACGGCGGTTTTGCCCATCTGTTCTTCAACATGTTTGCCTTGTGGATGTTCGGATGCACGCTGGAGCGCGTGTTCGGCCCGCGGCGTTTCCTGCTGTTCTACATGGTGTGCGGACTGGGCGCCGGACTGGTGCAGGAGGTGGTGCAATATCTTGAATACGTCTTTGTGTTTTCCAATTACGACAGCGTGAACACCGGGGTGGCCATCATCCCCATGAGCGAATATCTGAACCTGATGACGACCGTGGGCGCGTCGGGCGCCATCTACGGCATCCTGCTGGGATTCGGCCTGCTGTTCCCCAACCAGCCCATGTTCATCTTCCCGCTGCCCATGCCCATCAAGGCGAAATGGTTTGTCATCGGCTACGTGGTCATCGAGTTGCTGCTCGGCCTGCAGGGGAGCGACGGCGTGGCACACTTCGCGCACCTGGGCGGCATGCTCTTCGGATTCCTGCTAATCGTTTACTGGCGTAAAAAGTACCGCAATGGGCAATATCGTTACTGAGCTGCGCGGCCGCTTCCGCAGGGGCGACATCGTGACGCGCCTATTATATATTAATGTGGGCATCTTTCTGCTGACCACGTTGCTCGACGTGTTTCTCCGGCTCATGGACGTGCATTATCCCTTCCTGCGCTGGGGAGAGTGTCCGGCCGGCTTCGCGCAGCTGTTGCGGCAGCCGTGGTCGCTGGTGACTTACATGTTCGTCCATGCCGACGTGTGGCATATTCTCTTCAACATGTTGTGGCTTTACTGGTTCGGGCAGATGTTCCGCTATTTCTTTTCCGACCGTCATCTCTGCGGGCTGTACATCCTGGGCGGGTTGTGCGGAGGATTGCTCTACATGGCGGCCTACAACGTTTTTCCTTACTTCCGGCCCTTCGTAGGCTCCTCCTACCTGCTGGGCGCGTCGGCTTCGGTGCTGGCCATTGCGGTGGCCACGGCGGTGCGCGAGCCGGACTATCGCGTGAATCTGCTCTTTCTGGGCAGTGTGCGCCTGAAATATCTGACGCTCGTGCTGGTGTTGCTGGATGTGATGCTGGCCGCTTCGGGCAATGCCGGGGGGCATATCGCCCACTTGGGCGGCGCGTTGGCCGGATATTGGTTTGCCGTCGCCTTCCGTCGCGGATACGACCCCACGGCGTGGATTAACAGGGTGATAGACTTCTTTGCCGGCAGATGCGTTCCCCGCCGGAGGAAGCCGAAGATGAAGGTGCACTATGGCAAGCACGCCGCCGATTACGACTACAACGCCCGCCGGCGCGAGCGCGAAGAGGAGATTGACCGCATCTTGGACAAGCTCAAGAAGTCGGGCTACGGCAGCCTCACGGCCGAGGAGAAGCAGGCCCTTTTCGACGAAAGCAAACGATTGTAATCCGGATGAACTGCCTGGGAAAGTTGGTGCGATGGCTTCTGCTGGCCGCCAATCTGGCGGTGGTGGGCGGCATGGTGTTCTGTGCCTACAGCCCCCATATCGACCCTGTGCGCCATCCGGTGCAGGCGTGCGCGGGGCTGGCCTTTCCCGTGTTCTTGTGTGCCGACGTGCTGTTTCTGGCCTTCTGGCTGTTGGCGCATTGGCGTTACGCCCTGGTGCCGCTGGCCGGGATTGCGTGCTGCTGGGGAGCGACGAACACCTTCTGTCCGCTCAACCCCGGTCGCGACGAGGCGCCCGACGGCGCCGTCAAGGTGTTGTCGTACAACGTCATGTCGTTTGAGGCCGACCATCCCGACACGCCCGGCAATCCCAACCGCATCCTGGCTTATCTGCGCGACAGCGGGGCCGACATCATCTGCCTGCAGGAATACATCACCGGCGGACGCCTCAAGCAGGCGCACATCGAGCGGGTGTTGAAGGACTATCCCTATCACGACGTGCATCGCGTGGGGAAGGGGCCGAACGCCTTGGCCTGCTATTCGCGTTTCCCCATCATCGGGGCCGAGCGCGTGGATTACGACAGTCCGTTCAACGGCAGCATGAAATACACCCTGCTGGTGGAAGGCGACACGCTCACGGTGGTGAACAATCATTTGGAGTCGAACAAGCTCACGGCCGATGACCGCGAGACATATGTCAACATGCTGACCTCGCCCGAGACCACCGACGTGAAACAAGGCTCGCGCCTGCTGCTGGGCAAGCTGGCCCGCGCCGCCTCCATCCGTTCGCGCCAGGCCGACGCCATAGCCCGTGCCATCGACGAAACGGGGCGTCGCCGGCTCGTGGTGTGCGGCGACTTCAACACTTCGGCCATCTCCTACACTTACCGCGTGATAGGTCGCGGACTCGATGATGCCTTTGTCCGTTCGGGCCGGGGTCCCGGCATTTCCTACCACCGTAACGGCTTCTACTTCCGCATCGACCACATCCTTGTCAGTCCCGACCTGCGCGCTTACCGTTGCACGGTCGACAACAGCATCTCCAATTCCGATCATTACCCCATCTGGTGCTATCTGGCGCCTCGCTGAACGCCGCCCGGGGATGTTCCCCCGTTGATGCCCGGGAAGTCCGTTGTTTACTATTTTCTTCCTTTCCGTTTCCCGTCGTGACGCTTCCCGTTGACGGGCGCGAGCGTCCATATGGCGGGACGTGAGCGGACATATCCGCAGTCGCGGGCGGACATATGGACGCTCGCACGGGAACATATCGGCAGAGCGGAGGACAAATGTCATGTCTGAAACACAATGACTTAACGGCTGTCGGTCGCAGGCCGTCTTCTCAACCTGCCGCCTTGTCCCCACGTGCTCCGGCGGACTGATTTGTCCGACTTTTTCCATACGTCGGGCCTTCCGCCGTTCTCTTCAGGAGGCCGGCGGCGTCATGCCGGGGCTTCCGGACACGGCTTCTCGCGGGTTTGTCCTTCCGCGTTGTGCCTCCTTGCGCGGGAGGTGCGGAATGCTCCGGATGTCTGTTTCGGCCTAAAAAACCAAATAATTACCGTCATTTTAATTCCCTTGATTGAAAAAAAGCTATATTTGCAACCTTGAAAAGAAGCATATTAACAAAAGAAAACAAAATAAATAACGTAAAGTAACATGCAGAACAAAGGATTTGTAAAAGTATTTGCGGTATTGCTCACAATCGTCTGTGCGTTCTACCTCTCCTTCTCGTTCGTCACGCGTCACTACATGAAGCTGGCCGAGGCCGACCCGAAGGGCGAAGCACACTACCTCGATTCGATGCAGAACGAGCGCGTGTATCTGGGGAATTACACACTCAAGCAGTGTCGCGAGATGGAAATCGGATTGGGTCTGGATTTGAAGGGCGGCATGAACGTCATCCTGGAAGTCTCTGTGCCCGACGTAGTGAGAATGCTGGCCGACCACAAGACGGACGAAGTTTTCAACCAAGCCGTGGACAACGCCGCCAAGGCCCAGATGAGCAGCCAAAGCGACTTCATCACCCTTTTCGTGGAGGAGTATCACAAGCTGGCTCCGGGCAAGCGCCTGGCAGAAATCTTCGCCACCCAGCAACTTCGTGACAAGGTGACCGCGCAGAGCACCGATGCCGAGGTGGAAAGAGTGTTGCGCAGCGAAGTGAAGTCGGCCGTGTCCAACGCATACAACGTGCTCCGCACCCGTATCGACCGCTTCGGTGTGGTACAGCCCAACATACAGGAACTGGAAGGCAGCATGGGCCGCATCATGGTAGAGCTCCCCGGAATCAAGGAGCCGGAACGCGTGCGTAAGTTGCTGCAAGGTTCGGCCAACCTGGAGTTCTGGGAGACTTTCAATGCCGAAGAGGTAGCTCCCTATCTGATGGAAGCCGATGCCAAGGCCGCTTTGGCCTTGGCCGCTACCGATACCGTCACGGCGAAAGCCGAACCGGAAGCAGCCGAAGCCAAGGCAGCGACCGAGGATGCCGCCGCCAACCTGGCCGACAGCCTGGCCAACGTCCTGAAGGGCGGACAAGCCCAGACGGCCGATAACCAGGCCATGGAGGACATGAAGAAGCAACATCCGTTGTTGTCCGTCCTCCAGCCCGCGCAACGTGGCGGAGGCATTGCCGGATATGCGCTGGGTCGCGACACCGCTGCCGTGAACGCCATCCTGGCCCTGCCCGAAGTGAAGGCCGTGCTCCCCGGCGAACTGCGCCTGATGTGGGGCGTGAAGCCGGTAGACCCGAAGACTTCCACCTATGAGCTTTATGCCATCCGCGTGACCGAGCGCGACGGCCGTGCTCCCCTCGAAGGCAACGTGGTGACTTCGGCCAGCGACGGTTACGACCAGTTTGGCAAGCCCTGCGTTCACATGAACATGAATACCGAGGGCGCGCGTCGTTGGGCACAGCTCACCAAGCAGAACATCAACCGCGCCATCGCCATCGTGCTCGACGGTTACGTGTATAGCGCGCCGAACGTAATGAATGAAATTACCGGCGGACAGTCGCAGATTACCGGCAACTTCTCGCTGGAGGACACCAAGGACTTGGCCAACGTGCTCAACTCCGGTAAGATGCCCGCCCCGGCACACATCGTGCAGGAAGACATCGTGGGCCCGTCGCTCGGACAGGAGTCCATCAATCAAGGCTTCGTGTCGTTCATTGTGGCCCTCGTGCTGCTGATGGCCTATCTGTGCCTCATGTACGGCTTCATCCCCGGCATGGTGGCTAACATGGCTTTGGTGTTCAACTTCTTCTTCACGCTGGGTATCCTGTCGTCCTTCCAGGCCGCGCTTACGATGAGCGGTATCGCCGGTATGGTGCTCTCGCTCGGTATGGCGGTCGATGCCAACGTGCTTATCTACGAACGTGCCAAGGAGGAACTCCGCGGAGGCAAGACGGTGAAGGGAGCGTTGCAGGGTGGTTACAAGAATGCTTTCTCGGCAATCTTTGACTCCAACCTGACCTCCATCATCACGGGTGTCATCCTGTTCTTCTTCGGAACCGGACCCATCCGCGGTTTTGCCACGACGCTTATCATCGGTATTGCCTGCTCGTTCTTCACGGCAGTGTTCATGACCCGTCTGGTTTACGAACATTATATGAATAAGAACAAGTGGCTCGACCTGACGTTCACCACACGTCTTTCGAAGAACCTGATGGTCAATCCGAAATATAACTTCATGGGCCACGTGAAACGTTACTTCACCATCTTCGGCATTGTGATTGCCGTGTGCGTGGCATCGTTTGCCACACGCGGACTGAGCCAGAGCATCGACTTCACCGGAGGCCGCAACTTCGTGGTGGTGTTCGACAAGGATGTTCAGCCCGAGACCGTGCGCGAGGCCCTGTCGGAGCGTTTCGGCGACAGCAACGTGCAAGTCATTGCCTTGGGTACCGACAACCGTAAGGTGCGCATCTCCACGAACTATCGCATCGAGGAGAACGACCCCAATGTGGACAGCGAGATAGAGGCAGTGCTCTATGACGCCCTCAACGATGCCGACTTGCTGACCAAGGGCACCACGCTGGCACAGTTTATCGACCGCGACAACCATGCGGGCGGTTCCATCATCAGTTCGCAGAAGGTGGGTCCGAGCATAGCCGAGGATATGAAAGTGGCTGCCGTATGGGCCGTGGTACTGGCCTTGATAGCCATCTTCCTCTACATCTTGTTGCGCTTCCGCAACGTGGCCTACAGTGTGGGTTCCGTATTGGCTCTGGCTGTCGACACGGTGCTTGTCATCGGCGCCTATTCGTTGTGCTACGGCTGGATGCCCTTCTCGCTGGAGGTCGACCAGACATTCATCGGCGCCGTGCTGACGGTTATCGGTTACTCCATCAACGATAAGGTGGTCATCTTCGACCGTGTGCGCGAGTACTTCGGTCTGTATCCGAAGCGCGATCACTTCCGTCTGTTCAACGACTCTCTGAATACCACGCTGGCCCGTACGTTGAATACCGGCCAGAGTACGCTCATCGTGCTCATCTGCATCTTCATCCTGGGTGGCGACAGCATCCGCAGCTTCTCGTTCGCCATGATACTGGGTGTGGTATTCGGCACGTTCTCGTCGCTCTTCGTGGCAGCGCCTGTGGCTTACGTCGTGATGGGCAACAAGCTGAAAAACGCGAAACCTTCGGAAGACGAGGCTGCTCCCTCGACGCAGGAATAAGGCTTGTCTTTAGCAAGATATGACATGACTGCCGCACGGTCGGAAACGACTGTTGCGGCAGTTTTGCGTTCGGGGGTGGCGGTTGTGTCCGGCTGCGGGGCGTGCTCCGCGTATATGGAGCGGGGCGAAAAGAAAACGGGATGCCTCCCTTTGTGGAAAGCATCCCGTGCGGCGTACCCTCGTCGAGAATCGAACTCGAATCAAAAGTTTAGGAAACTTCTATTCTATCCATTGAACTACAAGGGCCTACATTAAACCGACGCAAAGATACGGCTTTTTGTTTAATCTCCCAAGACTTCTCTCCTTTCTTCCTTTTATTCGCTTTCTCCGTCCATATTCCCGCTCGTGAGCGCAGATATGGACGCTCGCGAGCCTGGATATGGGCGCGTTCGGGCGGGAATATGCCGGCTCATCCCCCGGTTATATTGCCTGCGGAACGGACGGAGATAGGCGATGGGAGGGCGGCATATCTGCCACCGGTTCCGGAGGTCGCATCCTGTTGTTTCTGTCGTGTTGCGGGGGTGTTCCGCCATGGCTTTCCGGTGGCTTCCCGACGGTGGTCCGGCAGCGTTTTTCATGCATGTCCGACGGGCCTGGGTGCTGTGTCATTCTGCTAGGTAAATGTCGGATTTTTCGCAGAAGTATTCGGAATGGTCTTACAGATATTCTTTATATGGGTATTTTGTCTGTCAAAAGCACAAAAACGGGCCTTTGCGGGGGAATGGAGAAAAAAAGCGGGCGCGGAGCGTAAAAATAGCCCGAAATAGTTTGTTTTATTCATGAACATTACAGACCTTTGCCCGTCAGACAGATAAACATACTTATAAGCATACACAAATATGGCAGAAAACATGGAAGTAAAAGAGCTCGACGAAGTGGTAGTGCGCTTCTCGGGCGATTCCGGCGATGGAATGCAGCTGGCAGGAAACATCTTTTCAAACGTGTCAGCAACGGTCGGCAACGACATTTGTACTTTCCCCGATTATCCCGCAGACATCCGCGCCCCGCAAGGCAGCTTGACCGGCGTGTCAGGATTTCAGGTACACGTGGGAGCCGACAAAGTGTTCACCCCGGGCGACTTGTGCGACGTGCTGGTGGCCATGAACCCGGCTGCGCTCAAAACCCAATATAAGTTCGCCAAGAAGACGGCCTGCATCATCATTGATACTGACTGCTTCAAGCAGGCCGATCTCGACAAGGCCGAATTCAAGACCAACGACCCCATTGCGGAGATGGGCATCAAGCAAGACGTCATCGCAGCCCCCATCTCGCAGATGGTGAAGGACTGTCTGGCCGACAGCGGCATGGACAACAAGTCGATGCTCAAATGCCGCAACATGTTTGCCGTGGGCCTCGTGTGCTGGCTCTTCGGCCGCGACCTTCATGCAGCCGAGACTTTCCTGCGCGAGAAGTTTGCCAAGAAACCCGCCGTGGCCGAGTCGAACATCAAGGTGCTCCATGCCGGATATGACTACGGGCACAACACACACTCTTCCGTGAACCACACTTACCGCATCGAGTCGCATGCCAAGACTCCGGGACGCTATATGGACATTTCCGGCAACAAGGCCACGGCCTACGGTTTCATTGCCGCTGCCGAGAAAGCCGGGCTGAAGCTCTTCCTGGGCTCTTACCCCATCACTCCCGCCACCGATGTGCTTCATGAACTGTCCAAGCACAAGTCGCTGGGCGTGACCACCATGCAGTGCGAGGACGAGATATCGGGCTGCGCTTCGTCCATCGGTGCCGCCTTTGCAGGCGCATTGGCCGTGACCTCCACTTCAGGCCCCGGCATCTGCCTCAAGTCCGAAGCCATGAACCTGGCCGTCATCACCGAGCTTCCCCTCGTGGTGCTCGACGTGCAACGCGGCGGCCCCTCCACCGGACTTCCCACCAAGTCCGAGCAGACCGACCTGCTGCAGGCCCTCTTCGGCCGCAACGGCGAGTCGCCCATGCCCGTCATAGCCGCCACTTCGCCCACCAACTGCTTCGATGCCGCCTATGCCGCCTGCAAGATGGCGCTGGAGCACATGACCCCCGTGGTGCTTATGACCGATGCCTTCATAGCCAACGGTTCTGCCGCATGGC
This sequence comes from uncultured Phocaeicola sp., assembly GCA_944321015.1. GTDB lineage: Bacteria > Bacteroidota > Bacteroidia > Bacteroidales > Bacteroidaceae > Phocaeicola_A. The sequence goes on from CALUJS010000007.1 coordinate 49,143, forward strand.
GTTTGCCCAATCTGGACGAGTATCCCGAAATCCGTCCGCCTTACGTCACTCCCGAAATGAAGGAAGGCTATGCCCCCTACCACCGCAATCCCGACACGGGTGTGCGCTATTGGGCACGCCCCGGACAGGAAGGCTTTACCCACATCCTGGGCGGACTGGAGAAGGACAGCGACACGGGCGCCATCTCTACCGACCCTGAGAACCACAACTTGATGTGCCGTCTGCGTGCCGAGAAGGTGGCCAAGATTCCCGTTCCCGACGTGAACGTGCTGGGACGCGCCGATGACGCCGACCTGCTCATCGTGGGCTTCGGAGGTACTTACGGACACCTCTACACCGCCATGGACGAAATGAACAAGGCCGGACACAAAGTGGCCCTTGCCCACTTCTCCTACATCAACCCGCTGCCGAAGAACACCGCCGAAGTGCTCCGCCGCTACAAGAAAGTGGTCGTGGCCGAACAGAACATGGGCCAGTTTGCCGCTTATCTGCGCATGAAGGTCGATGGCTTCGTGCCTTACCAGTTCAACCAAGTCAAGGGACAGCCTTTCGTGGTGAGCGAACTGGTGGCAGCCTTCGAAGAGATTCTCAACAAATAAACCGTATCACCAATTAAAGGAAAACATATCATGACACAATATACCGCTAAAGACTTCAAGAAAGGACAACCGCGTTGGTGTCCGGGCTGTGGCGACCACTTCTTCCTGGCATCGCTGCACAAGGCCATGGCCGAAATAGGCATACCTCCCTATGAGACGGCCGTCATCTCCGGCATCGGCTGCTCCAGCCGTCTGCCTTACTACATGAACACTTATGCCATGCAGACCATCCATGGCCGTGCGGCTGCCATTGCCACAGGCTGCAAGGTGGCCAATCCGGACATCACCGTGTGGCAGATTTCAGGCGACGGCGACGGACTCGCCATCGGCGGCAACCACTACATACACGCCATACGCCGCAACATCGACCTGAACATGATTTTGCTCAACAACCGCATCTACGGCCTCACCAAGGGACAATACTCGCCTACGTCGCCGCGCGGCTTCGTCAGCAAGTCGTCGCCCTATGGCACGGTGGAGGACCCCTTCCATCCCGCCGAGCTTTGCTTCGGTGCGCGCGGACGCTTCTTTGCCCGCTGCGTGGCCACCGACGCTGAAGGCACGGTCGACGTGCTCAAGGCTGCTGCCGCCCACAAGGGCGCATCGGTGGTGGAGGTGCTGCAAAACTGCGTCATCTTCAACAACGGCACGCACGACTATGTATATAATAAGGAAGGACGCGCCAAGCACGCCATCTACGTGGAGCACGGCAAACCGCTCATCTTCGGCGAAAACCGCGAATACGGACTCGTGCAGGAAGGCTTCGGCCTGAAGGTGGTGAAGATTGGCGAGAACGGCATCACCGAGAAAGACATCCTCGTGCACGACGCACACTGCGAGGACAACACCCTGCAACTGAAGCTCGCCCTCATGGAAGGGCCGGACTTCCCCGTTGCCCTCGGTGTCATCCGCGATGTGGAGGCTCCCACCTACGAGACCGCCGTGGCCGACCAGATAGAAGAAATCAAAGGCAAGAAGCCCTACCACAACTTCCAGGAGCTGCTCATGACCAACGATACGTGGGAAGTGAAGTGACGCTCTTGAGGGAAAATACTCTTTTGGAGTAGACCTGTTGCGCAGGATGCAGGCAGTGGATATAATCCGGATGCTTGCAGCCTGCGCAACTTTTTTTGCTCCCTTCGGGGGAAATTTGGCCGTCCCCGTGGAGCATCCTGTCGGGAGAATGTTATATATTTGCCACGAATCAAGCGATTTGGCAAGGCCGAATCCCGGAACACAGCGTACAATGACAGAGAAAGAAAAAGACTTTGAGCGTATCTTCAAGGAGAATTATGCACGGCTTTATCACTACGCCCTGACGTTCGTCGACAATGGCGAGACGTGCAGGGACGTCGTGAGTGACGTCTTTGAGATGCTCTGGGCAGAGTACGAAACCCTGTTGCCCGACAGTCGGTTGGCCTATCTTTTCACCTGTGTGAGGAACCGCTGCATCGACATCCTGCGACACAGGCAGGTGAAAGGACGCTATGCAGCCTTCTATTCGCTTGACCTCAAAAACGGCATTTTGGCATCCGACCGCGACGAGGAAGAGCGGCTGGCGCGGGTGGAGAAAGTCATCGACCGCATGCCGCCGCAACGGCGCTTCGTGCTGGAGCAGTGTTTCTTCCACAAGAAGACCTACAAGGAGGTGGCCGCCGTGCTCGGCATCACCACCGACGGGGTGAAGAAACACATCACGACGGCGTTGCGCAACCTGCGCGATGAATTTCCCGACAAATGAGTACCCGAAACGAACGGCAGAACGTATTTTACATATAGCATATGATGCGGATGGATAAAGAAGACAAACCGATAAACGACTGGCTCGACTGGCTGCACGACCCCGACGGGCAGCCCGAAGGCGATGTGCCGCAGGATGACGAGGCGCGCCGCGAACTGCGCAGGCAGATGGAGGACTGCAACCTCGTCTTTGCCCGCCGGTCAAACCCCGTGCCCGATGTCGACCAGGCTTGGAACGCTTTCCGCGAGAAACACGTGCCGCAGCGTCCGCGCCGCCGGTTGCGCGCATGGGCGATGTGGGGCGGATGGGTCGGCATGGCCGCCTGCGTTGCTTTGCTGGTATGGCTCCAAGTGTTGCGTCCCGAGAGTGCGCCGGAGCCGGTGATGATGTTCACGGCCATGCAGGAAAGTCGCGGAGTGACCCTCTCGGCTGGCGACGGAGCCGTGTGGGAACTCGACGACCATCAGGCCGGACAGGCATTGCAACAGCAGGGCATCCGGGCCGACGCCCGTGTGGCCGACTATCGCCGGGTGGAGCAGGTCGAGACGCAGACGCTCACCGTCCCCCGCGGAAAGGATTACCATCTGGTGCTCTCCGACGGCACCGAGGTGTGGATAAATGCCGAGAGCCGCCTGAGCTATCCTTCACGTTTCACGGGCAACGAGCGCACGGTGAAGCTGGAGGGCGAAGCCTACTTCAAGGTGGCACGCGACGCCGGGCGGCCTTTCACGGTGCAGACCGGCGCCCTCAGCACGCGCGTGCTGGGCACGGAGTTCAATCTCTGCGCCTATGCCGATGCGGCCGCCAGCGTCACCCTCGTGTCGGGACGTGTGGCCGTGAAGGCGGGCGGCTCGCCGGAAGAATACAGCCTTTCGCCCGGTCAGGAACTCACCGTGGAGCCCGATGGCAAGGCCACGTTGGAAAACGTGGACACCTATGCCCGCACGCAATGGAAGGAAGGCTTCTTCTACTTCGACCACGCTTCGTTGAAGGAAATACTGTGCGGGCTGGGACGTTGGTACAACGTCGACATCGAACTGGATTGCGACCCCGCACTCCTTGATTATCATCTGCATTACGTGGCCGACCGTCGCGGCACCCTCTCCGAGGCGTTGGAGAAACTCAACGGTCTGAAGCGCGTCAGCCTGAAACTCGAAGGAAACCGCATCGTGCTGGAGTGAGCGCGTCTGTATTTGCGCCTTCGGGCGTCCATATGCCGGGACGTGAGCGGAGATATGGTCGCTTGCGAGCCGACATATGCACGCTCGCGAGCGGCAATATGGTGGCTGAAAGACCCGGAAAAGGAGGGCGGACGGCCACCTCTTTCGAGTCTGGCACGGAATGTGTTGTTCTTAAATTATGTTGTAACTTGTGCTAAAATCGTTATTTGTGTATTCTCTTATCGGTTTTCTGCTTATCTTTACGTCCATATTGTACGTAGTACACACTGTAAACTATATATAAACCTTAAAAAATCATGAACAAACGTCAACAACCCAAGCTGTACGCGACAGCCTTGCAGAGCCGCGGTCTCCTGATGGGAGGCTTGTGTGCCGCGATGGTTTCATTCGCGTTCCCCGCCTTGGCCGAAACGCCTATGGGGGGGGTAGAATCTGCTGACTTACAAGAGGTTAGGCAGTCAAAGAAAATCACGGGTACGGTAGTCGACGGGGCAGGTGAGCCTCTGATTGGCGTATCGGTACAACTAAAGGATTCCAAGGTCGGCGCCATCACCGATTTTGATGGAAAATTCTCAATTGATGCTCCGGCAAACGCCACGCTGGTGGTCTCCTATGTCGGATTCAAAACTCAGGAAGTCAACGTTGGCAATCAGTCGGTGCTCGTCATCCGCATGGAGGACGACAACCAGCTGCTCGACGAAGTGGTCGTCATCGGTTACGGCACGATGAAGAAGCGCGACCTGACCGGTTCCATCACCTCGGTCAAGGCCGACGACATCGTGCGCTCGCCGGCATCCAACGCCATGGAAGCCCTGCAGGGTCAGGTTCCGGGCCTGGACATCACCCGTAACTCCGGTAGCGCCACTTCGGGCGTGACCATCAACATCCGCGGTCAGCGTTCGCTCTCCGACGTGGAGGATGAGTTCTCCAACAACATTGCCAACCAGCCGCTCTTCATCATCGACGGCATGCAGGGCGCCAACTTCGCCGACATCGCACCGTCGGACATCGAGAGCATCGAAGTCCTGAAGGACGCTTCCTCGACCGCCATCTACGGTTCGCAGGGTGCCAACGGCGTAATCATCATCACCACCAAGAAAGGTCAGGCCGGAAAGACGCGTCTGTCCTACAACGGTTATGTGGGCGTCAACGGATGGCCGCAATATCCCGACATGCTGATGGGCGAGGACTACATGAACGTGCGCCGCGAGTCCTATCGCACGGCGGGCCAATGGAACTCCACGGCCGACGACGCCTCCATCTTCACGCCCAACGAGTGGGAAGCCATTCAGAACGGCGACTGGACGAACTGGGTGGACGAGGTGTTCCACAACGGCATCGTGCAGAACCATCAGGTGACCGCTTCGGGCGGCACCGACCGCACCACGGCCCTGCTCTCCGCCGGATTCTATCAGGAACAAGGCTCGTTTGAGGGCGACAACATGCGCAAATACAACCTGCGCCTGAACGTGGAGCACAAGATTAACAGCGTCTTTAAGATTGGTGCCAATTCGCAAATCACCCACTACAATCAGAACGAGCGTGCCGACAACGTGTTGTGGCGTGCCGCCACCAACGCGCCGCTCGGCAAGCCTTACGACGAGAACGGCAACGTGAACCTCTACCCCTTGGGTCAGAGCGGTCAGGTGAACCCCTTGGCCGATGAGGAAGAAAACGCCGCCAAGCACCACGCGCTCCAGACCAACATCCTGGCCAACGGCTATCTGGACGTTACGCCCATCGAGGGGCTAAACTTCCGTTCCAGCCTGGGCATCAACTACACGTTCTATCGCAATCAGGACTTCGAGTCGGCCAACTCCATCGACCGCGCGGGTGCTTATGCCACTTCCACCGCTTCGGTGAACTCGTGGGAGAAGAGCTTTGTCAACTGGGATAACGTGCTCAACTACAACAAGACCTTTGGCGATCACACCGTGGGCGCCACGGCCCTGACCTCCTACACGCAGTCCGTCCTGACCGGCGTGACCGCATCGGGCTCGGGTCAGCTGTTGGATTCGTTCCTCTATCACAACTTGGGTGCCAATGAACAAAGCTCGTATGCCATCGGTTCGTCCTATAAGCGACACACCACGTTCTCCTATGCCCTCCGTGCCAACTACAGCTACAAGGGCCGCTACATGATTACGGTGTCCAACCGTTGGGATGGCGACTCCCGTCTGGCCGAAGGCAACAAGTGGAAAGCCTTCCCCTCGGTGGCTTTGGCTTGGCGCGCAAGCGACGAGAAGTTCCTGCGCGACGTGGAATGGCTCAGCAACTTCAAGGTGCGTCTCAGCTGGGGTATGACCGGTAACTCCGGTATCTCGGAATACGGAACGCAGTCCGGCATGACGCCGAAGTATAATTCGGCCTTCCAGGACAGCCCCTATACCTATTATATGTATAACGAATATGTAGGTAACAAGAATGTGGGCTGGGAAATCTCCAAGACGTGGGACTTGGGCTTCGACATCGGCTTCCTGGACAATCGCATTTCTGCCGTCATCGACCTCTATAAGACCAACACGACCGACCTGCTTCTGCCGCGCGACCTGCCGCCTTCGCTGGGTGCCACCAACAACACGTCGTTTAAGATGTATCAGAACATCGGCGCCACGATGAACAAGGGTATCGAGGTGAGCATCAACACGGTGAACTTCGACAAGAAAGATTTCGGCTGGAACACCGCCATCACCTTTGCGGCCAATCATGAGGAAATCACCGACCTGATTGACGGCACCGACATCATGCCGAGCACGAATCCCGAAACGGAGAGCTTGCTCATCGGCCGTCCGCTCCATTCGTTCTACAACTATGTGAAGCTGGGCATCTGGCAGGAGAGCGAGCGCGAAGAGGCTGCCACCTACTTCAAGGATGCGGAAAAGAAGCAACCGTTCGAACCGGGCGACTTCAAGCTGAAGGATTTGAACGGCGACCACATCATCGACCCGACGAACGACCGCACGTACATCGGTTCCACGTCGCCGAAGTGGACTGCCGGCTTCAACAATAACTTCCGCTACAAGGACTTCGACCTGAACGTCTACCTCATTGCCCGCTGGGGACAGTTCATCGACTATCAGATGGGTGGCGCTTACGACCCGCAGGGACGTTCCAACTTCCCGGCCCACTTCAACTATTGGACGCCCGAGAACCCGAGCAACGACTTCCCGCGCCCCAACCAGACGGAGTATTACAACTACCTGGGTTATTACACCACCGAGTTTGTTGACGGCTCTTACTGGAAGATTAAGACCATTTCGCTGGGTTACACCGTGCCCAAGGCGTTTGCCAACAAGTTCGGCATTAGCAACCTGCGCGTCTACGTGACGGCCAATAACGTCTTCTCCAAGGCCCGCAACCACCTGATTAAGGACTACGATGCCGAGCGCGGAGGTTCGGCCACGGCTCCGCTGCAGCGCCAGTTTATCTTCGGTATCAACCTTGACTTTTAACATGAACAACCTACAAACACACGAAACAATATGAAACCAATAAAGAAATATATTACGGCCGCCATGCTGGGCTCGCTGCTGTTCACCGTCCAGTCGTGCGACCTCGATGAATACAATCCCGGCGGAACGACGGCCGATGAGGTATTCTCCTCGGAAGCCGGATTCGACGCGGTGTTGAACGGTGTCTACGGCTATTGGGGCGGACAGTTCTACGGACGCGAGGACATCGTGCTCTTGGTGAACGGCGGTGCCGACACCTGGATTAACATAGCCAATTGCGGTTATGGCCGCCAGATGTCCAAGTACCAAGAGGGTAATTCTACCACAGGCCAGTTTCTCAACACGTGGCGTCGCCTCTATGAGATTATCAACGACTGCAACGCCTGCCTGAACCGCATTGATCAGGTGGATTGGAGCGATCCGGCGATGCGCAACAGCCGTTTCGGCGAAGCCAGCTTCATGCGCGCTTATGCCTACTGGATGTTGGTAGAAATGTATGGCAATGTGGAGCTGCGCACCACGGAAACCACCGAGCCGGTGTTTGAAGCTCATCGCAGCACGTATGCCGACCTCTACAACTGCATGTTGACCGATGTGCAGAATGCCATCGACAATGTGCCCGTGTCGCAAACCGATATAGGCCGCGTCACCAAGAAAGCCGCTTACGGCCTGAAGGCCCGTATCGCCCTGACCTACGCATCGCACTGCGAGAGCCAGGCCGAGAAGGACACCTACTATCAGATGGCGCAGGATGCGGCCGACTACGTCATCGAGCACCGAAGCGAGTTGGGCGTGCGCCTGTATGACACTCCGGGCGAAGTGTTCGACCCCGCCAACAACAAGACCAACGAAGAGGCCATGCTTATCGCCACACACTCCACAGTGCCCGAGTTGAACATGAACTCCAGCAACCCGAACCGTCTGCACATCTACTTCCATGCGAAGTATTCCGACTGGGTGGGCATAGCGATGAACTATGAGTATGGCAACGACCGTAACTCCAAGAGCGGTGGCATGTGTATGATGCCGACGAAGCACCTGCTGGAACTCTACAATGAGGATATTGACGCCCGTTATGGCGCATGGTTCCGTGAGAATTACTATCAGACGGCTACCGGTTATACTTGGACGGAAAACGACCTGAACCACTTTGAAAAGCCGCAAACCATGCTGGGCCGGTCGATGGCTCAGGGCGACTTAGCCATGTGCTTCACCAAGAAAGCTTGGGACGGCACAACGGAAGATAAGCGCGCGTTGCCTTATGCCATGGTGGATATCAACGATACGTACGATCCTATTACAGGTGCTGTTACTACCAATGCGAACTTCAACCTTCACTTCCCCACGCTGCTGAAGTTCGAGGATGCTCACTTGGAAGAGCTTGGCCTGCCGACCAACTCGCAGGTAGGTTCCAACGACGTGTTCATGATGCGCTTGCCGGAGATGTACCTCATCGCTGCCGAGTGTGAGGTGATGAAGTCAAATGGCAACCTCGACAATGCCGCCGACTATCTGAACGTCATCCGTCGTCGTGCCGCCGTGTCGGGCCATGAGACCGATATGGAAGTGACCGGTTCGCAGCTGGCAAGCCTCAGCGAAGGCGGCACCGCCCTCGACTTCATCCTCGACGAGCGTGCCCGCGAGCTTTGCGGCGAGTTCCTCCGCTGGTTCGACCTGAAGCGCACGAACAACATCGTCCGCTACATCAAGGACCTGAACTACAATCCCGACGTAGCTCCGTATGTGAACGAGTATTGCAACCTCCGCCCGATACCCAACGGCTTCCTGACCACCATCTCCAACCCCGATGAGTTCGGTCAGAACCCCGGATGGAATTGATGGGGAGCTAACAAGTTGACGAGTTGACAAGGAAAAAGGCTGATGCCTCGTTAACTTGTCAACTCGTCCCCTAAAACCTAAAAAAACTCCATGCCGTGAGGCATTAGATTGATTATAAGTTGTTGTTGTGCGCAGGCACGTGGCTGGTCCACGGAGTCTGCGCACTTTTATGTTATTCCACCGTCTCGCCTTTGAGCGTAGCCGGACCGGCGTCGGTGATGCGCACCGTCACGAAGTCGCCTATGCGGTGCGTGCCACGGTCGAACACCACTACCTTGTTTTGTTCCGTGCGTCCGAAGAGCTGTTCCTTCGAGCGTTTCGATACGCCTTCCACCAGCACCTCATAAGTGCGGCCTATGCAGCGGCGGTTGCTTTCGGCCGACAGGCGGGTCTGCAGCTCGATGATTTCATTCAGGCGGCGAATTTTCACCTCCTCGGGCACGTCGTCGGGCAGATGTTTGGAGGCATATGTGCCGGGGCGTTCGGAGTATTTGAACATGAAGGCCGAGTCGTAGGCGCATTCCTCCATGAGCGAGAGCGACTGTTGGTGGTCCTCCTCCGTCTCCGAGTGGTAGCCCGAGAAGATGTCGGTGCTCAGTCCGCAGTCGGGGATGATGCGACGGATGGCGGCCACGCGGTCCAGATACCACTCGCGGGTATATTTGCGGTTCATGAGCTTCAGGATGCGGTTGCTTCCGCTCTGCACGGGCAGGTGGATGTGCCGGCACACGTTGGGCACCTCGGCGATGACGTGGAGCGTCTCGTCGCTCATGTCCTTGGGATGCGAGGTGGTGAATCGTATGCGCACGCCGGGAGCGGCCTCGGCCACACGGCGCAGCAGGGCGGGGAAGGTCACGGTCTCGCCCCCGTGTTCAAAGCGGTATGAGTTCACGTTCTGGCCCAGCAGGGTGATTTCCTTGTAGCCTTTCTGCACCAGGTCGTCCACTTCGGCCAGAATGCTCTCCACGTCGCGGCTGCGTTCCCGTCCGCGCGTGTAGGGCACGATGCAGTAGTGGCAGAAGTTGTTGCATCCGCGCATGATGCTCACGAAGCCCGACACGTGCGTGCCGCAGATGCGCGAGGGAATCACGTCGCGATAGGTTTCGGTGGTCGACAGTTCCACGTTGATAGCCTTCTCGCCCGCCTCTACCGAAGCGATGAGGTCCGGCAGGGTCAGGTAGGCATCCGGCCCGGCCACGAGGTCTACGTGGTGATGGGCGATGAGGTCGTCTTTCACCCGTTCGGCCATGCAGCCCAGCACGCCGATGATGAGCCCGTGTTTCTTTTTGGCGCGCAGGGCGTTGAGTGCTTCCAGCCGGTTCAGTATCTTCTGCTCGGCATTGTCGCGAATGGAGCAGGTGTTCAGGAACACGGCGTCGGCATCCTCCAGGTGTTCACACACCCGGTAGCCTGCCATCTGCATCACCGAGGCCACCACCTCACTGTCGGCCACGTTCATCTGGCAGCCGTACGTCTCGATAAACAAAAGCTTGTCCGCGGCAGCAGATTTTAAGTCTGCCCCTTGTTCTTTCTCTGTCATAAAATAATAGGTTAATAAGTTATTGATAATTTGTCGGCAAAGATAGTCACTCGCAGGCAAACAGCCGCAGGTTGCGGTCGATTTCCGTCGGCGGCGCCCGCAACCCTGCTTACGGACAGAAGCCCAGATAGTGGGTTTTGTTGATAAATCGTAACCCGAAGCGGGCATAAAACTTCGATTAAAAGCCCTTAAGTGCTAATTAATATTAAAAGAGAAAAGAAAATTACCGAATTATTTGATATAATGACTTCTGTTTTGCAATTTTGAGACGTGAAAAAACATTAGATTTTTTCATAGTTAAGGTTTAGGTTAAAGATTAAAGGGCAGGGAGCTGTGAAGTTCCCTGCTTTTTTTGCGTCTTTCCGTGGTGTATAACAAAAGCACATGTCTGAAAAATAGCAATTTTTGGGTATTGCATCCGGGTTGGCAAACACTCTATCTTTGCAACGCAAATGAAAAGAGGAATGATGAAACGAATAGTAAATGCATTGGCCGTCTCATTGTTGGCTGTAGTTGGTTTGCAGGCGGCAGACAATCATGAAAAAGTAAAAGGGTATGTGTTGGACAAGGAAGGCTCTCCGTTGCCGGGGGCTTATGTGTATTGGACGGACAAGAGTTCCCGTTGTGTGACCGATACGGAAGGATATTTTGAAATCGTCCGTTCTTTAAAAGCCGATTCATTGTGTTTTGATTATGTGGGTTTCCAGTCGCGCCGGATGAAGGTGGACAAACCCGGTGAAGTGCAGGTCGTAGTGCTGGAATCCAGTGCGGCTTTGCAGGAAGTAGTCGTCACATCGCGTACCATAGGGACATTGAAAAACCGTAAAAGCGTGTTTGGCACGGAAAGCATTTCGGCCGGTGAGCTTACTCGTGCGGCGTGTTGCAACTTGTCAGAAAGCTTTGAAACCAATCCTTCGGTCGATGTGGCCTATAGCGATGCTGTAACCGGAGCCAAGCAGATACAACTTCTCGGCTTGGCGGGGACATACGTGCAGATGCTTACCGAAAACTTTCCCAATCAGCGTGGAGCGGCGGCTCTTTATGGGCTGGATTATATTCCCGGCCCGTGGATGCAGAGCATACAGGTGTCTAAAGGCGCGGCCTCGGTAAAGAACGGGTTTGAGTCGGTGACGGGCCAAATCAATGTGGAATATAAGAAACCTAAGATAGCCGACCCGCTGTTTGTGAATCTTTTCGCCAGTGATGCCGGACGTTATGAAGGCAATGCGGTGGGTGCCGTGGAGCTGAACGAACGTCTTTCCACAGCTCTTTTTCTGAACTATTATAATGAAGAGCAGTCGCACGATAAGAATGGCGATTCTTTTCTTGATATGCCGAAGATGCAGTCATTCAGCGTCATGAACCGTTGGCATTACCAGACACCTCGCTTCGTGTCGCAGTCGGGTGTGAAGGTGCTTACGGACAAACGTACCAGTGGACAGACGATGCACACGCTTCCCGACGGTTATGCGTATGAACCTTATACCATAGGCCTGCGGGTCAATCGGGTAGAGCTGTTTTCCAAGAACGGCTTCATCCTCAATCCCGACAGGAATGAAAGCGTCGCAGTTATCGTTTCGGGTTCATATCATGACCAGGCTTCTAATTATGCAACCGATGCGTATAATGTATACGAATCAAATGTATATGGTTCGTTGCTCTACGAGAGCGAGTTCGGCAGGCAGCATAAGCTTTGTGCCGGAATGAACTTTAATTGGGATAAGTATGCCCAGCGTGGTAATATTGTGGCACGTTACATGCCGGGTGTGCACAATGTGACTGAAAATACTACGGGTGCTTATGTGGAGTATACGTGGACGCCGATGGAACCGCTCACGGTGCTTGCCGGTCTGCGTGCCGATTATAGTTCGCTTTATGATTGGTTCGTTACGCCGCGCCTTCATGTGAAGTATGACATAGCCGAATGGTTTCACTTGCGTGCTTCCGTAGGTAAAGGTTATCGCAGCACGTTCGTGTTGCCGGATAACAGTTACCTGTTGGCTGGCAGCCGCACGTGGCATGTGGCCGATGAACTCACACAGGAGAGTGCCTGGAATTATGGAGTGAATGCATCGTTTTACATTCCGTTGGGAGATGAGGAGCTAACGTTGTCGGCTGACTGGTATTACACCGATTTTCAAAATCAGATCGTCGTAGACTTGGACAGCGATGCTCATGCCGTGTCGTTCTATAATCTGCAGGGGCGTTCCACATCGAGCGTGTTTCAGGTAGAGGCAAGCTATCCGCTGTTTCGTGGCTTTACTCTGCTGGCGGCTTATCGCTGGATGGATGTGAAGTGTGATTATAACGGACGACGTTTGCGCAAACCGTTGCAAAGCCGTTATAAAGCATTGGCGACGGCATCTTATGAGACACCGCTCAAAAAGTGGCAGTTTGACCTCACGGCACAGTTCAATGGCGGAGGGCGTATGCCGATGCCTGACGTTGCCAATCCCCTTTGGGCAAAGGATTTCGGAGCTTATACCGTGCTGAATGCTCAAATCACGCGTCGCTTCCGTCATTGGAGCATTTATGCCGGAGGCGAGAATCTGACCGACTTTAAGCAAAAAAATCCGGTGGTGGGGGCTGACAATCCTTACGGGCCTGATTTTGATGCCACGATGGTGTGGGGACCTACGATGGGACGTAAGTTCTACATCGGTGTGCGTTTCAATATTCCGAAAGTATAAATGTGTTTAATCTGATAATAACGTATGAGGACAAGAATTTTTGCATTGTTAGCCATCCTTTTAGTGGCTTTTGCGACCTCTTCTTTAGCCGATGGCAAAAAGAAGGACAAAAAGAAAGAAACAGTGACTTACATTGTGTCAATGACGTGTGAGAACTGCAAGCAGCGCATTGAGGAGAACATACCTTTTGAAAAAGGTGTGACCGATTTGAAAGTCGATTTGCCGGCCAAGACGGTCACTATCGAATACCGTGCGGACAAGACCACGCCTGACAAACTGAAAGCTGCCATTCAGAAATTGGGCTATACGGCAATGCCTTTCCATCCGAAGAAGAAGGAGGATAAGAACTGAATATAATCTTTTTTATTAACAAATAATCAAATAATAAGGTATGAAAGCAAAATTTTTATTGGCCGTGTTGTTCACGGCTTTTGTAGGTGCAGCTTCTGCACAGAGCACAGTAGCCAAGTTTCGTATAGAAAGCATGCGTTGTGGCGGATGCCTGGGGCGTGTAACCAAGGCGCTGAAAGCAACTGCGGGCGTGGAGTCCGTAAAAGGCGACATGGAGAAGAAAATGGTTATTGTCAGTTATGATGCGGGGAAGGTGACTCCTTCCGCCATGAAAGAAGCGCTTGCCGACATTAAGATGCCTGCTGCGGATTATGACCCGAATGAAGTCATCAGCCGTCAAGTCCTTTTTCATGCCGGACAGATGCGTTGTGGCGGATGTGCCGGGAAGGTAAAGAAGAACATTGGCGCAGAACCGGGCGTACAAAGTGTGGAGGTGGACTTGAATACTAAAAATGTGACCATCACTTATGATGCCAACAAGGTAAGCTCGCAGGAATTGAAAGATGATTTCAAGAAGTTCAATTACACGGTATGCCGTGCTTATCCGAATGACATAGTGAAGTATGCCACTTTCCGTGTGAAGGATGCCGCTAAGGCTTCCGGACAGTTGGAGAGTGTCAAAGGCGTGCTCGATGCCAATGTTGATGCCGCAAGTGGACTTGTGGCGTTGAGTTACAACACCCGTGTGCTGGCAGATGAAGCCGCCCTTATGGCACAGGTGAAAGCGGCAGGTTGTGAGGTGGAAACCAATAATTGAGAACTGTTATAAGAACTAATTAAAGTCGAGCGCATGTCCTTGTCTCCCGACTGCCATTGGTCGATAAGGAATGCGCTCGTATCAAATAATAAGGTATGACAAAAGTAATATACTTTGTCGGGTCGGCCGATAGCCGGCTCGTGAAAAAACGTGTATTGTTCAGCTTGTTAACATTCTTTTTCTTGTTTGCAGCAGTGCGGGCACAAGATTTATCCCAAGTGACGGGAAAGGTGTTGGCAGCAGACGATACGCCGGTGATTGGCGCCTATGTCACCGTGAATGGAGAGAAAGGTGGAGCGGTGACTGATGCAGATGGTCGTTTTACGCTTCGCGTAGAAAAGGAGAAATATCCACGCACGTTGGTTGTGAAGTATATTGGTTACAAAACTACACAGATTCCTTTGTATAGCAGACGGGATACGCACGGTCAGATTATAAGGCTGGAGGAAGATAATTATTCGCTTGACGATGTAGTGGTAGTCGGTTACGGCACTTCTTCCCGTAAGAAACTGACAGGCGCGGTGTCTAAAGTGGATGGTTCCATTGTTGCTCAGGCCACACAAGATGCGCCCATCTTGGCATTGCAAGGACATGCGTCCGGTGTGTATGTTACTCAATCGTCCGGTGTGCCGGGCGGGGGCAATACGAGCATCATCATTCGTGGACAAAACACACTGACCTCCCAGACCGAACCACTCTATGTGGTGGACGGAGTTCCTTTCAATGCTGCCACGCAGAATCCCGTGGGAACGTCAAGTACAGGTGTTTTCGGTTTGCCCGATGCATTGTCGTTCATCAACCCTTCAGACATAGAAAGCATAGAGATTCTGAAAGATGCCGATGCCACGGCCATATATGGCACCAGAGGGGCAAATGGCGTGGTGCTGATTACGACAAAGAAGGGAGAATCAGGCAAGGTAAAAGTCAATGCCTCTTTCAGCACATCTGCGTCATATGTACAGAAGCGGTTAGATTTTCTTGATACTTCAACCTATTTGGAAATGCGTCGGAGAGCCTATGAATCAGATTTGGCTTCCGGTGCGCTTACAACAGACGATTATAATACGGCTAACTTTCCCGATCTGATTTTGTGGGATGATTCTTACACGGACTGGCAGGATGCCATGATGGGGCATACGGCTATGGGATATGATGCACAGCTTGCCATATCGGGTGGAAACAGGAATACTTCTTTTTTGGTTGGAGGGGCTTATTACACTTCAAATACAGTGCTGGTCAGCGACGACCAATATACTCGCTGGAGCGCCCGCGCCAATATCACCCATCATTCGGATAATAATCGTTTCAATATGGAAGCCGGGCTTATTCTCTCCAACATCATTATGGATTCAAATGGAGGCAGTTCTCCTTATGGTTCCTTGAATACGGCTCCAAACACGCCGCTGTTTGATGAGGAAGGAAGGCCTTACTACGTGCCGGATGATCCTGATTACAGTTCTGCTACTTCTTTCTTGGCCAGCGAGGCCGATAACAAGTCGGTCAACGTCATGGGAAACTTCTCGGCCAGTTACCGCATTTGGAAGACATTGACAGCGAAGGTCTCTTTAGGCTATAACCATAGTTCCAGTGACCAGCAGAGTTTGAAGAAGCGCTATTACTACAATCCGTATAATCCGGAAATACATAGCGAGGCCAATTATTATATGGCGCAGACCACAACCTTTGTGGTGGAACCTCAGTTGACCTATACTGCCGGATTGTGTGGAGGTACTTTATCGTTGCTGGCGGGTGGCACTTATCAGAATGCGACCAGCAAATACTTGAGTTTCTGGGGACGTGAATATTTGGCAGATTCCTTTATGCCCAATGTGGAAGCTGCTACCCAGATGCTTTCCAATACGAATCCGTATAAGCAGACCAAGACAGCTTCGTTTTTCGCACGTTTGAGCTATGATTGGCAAAGCCGTTATCTGTTGAATGTGGTGTATCGCCGAGATGGTTCTTCGCGTTTCGGTCCGGAGCATCGTTTCGGTAACTTCTATTCGGTGGGAGCCGGATGGCTGTTTGGCAACGAGCCTTTCGTGAAAGAACGTGTAGGGCGTGTGTTGAGCCATGGTAAACTGCGTTTCAGCTATGGGCGTACCGGAAATGACGGGATAGGCGACTATGCGTACATGACCAAGTATAGCATTACCAGTTTCCCCTATGCCGGAAGCAAGGGCTTTTCACCTGACAATATAGCCAATGAGAATTTGCATTGGGAGACTACCAACAAGATGGATGTCGGATTAGAGGTGGGTTTGTTTGATGACCGTATATTACTCAATGCCGCATTTTTCTATAATCGCAGTTATGATTTGCTGGGCAACGTGAATGTGTCTGGACAGACGGGCTTTTCGTCGATAGCTACCAATCTTAACGCTACGGTGGAAAACAAGGGATGGGAATTGGAATTGAATACCCAAAACATTAAAACTCATGATTTCAGGTGGAACACGAATTTCAATATCACCATTCCGCGCAATAAATTGGTGGAGTATGAAGATTTGGAAAACTCATCGGACTATACTTCTTATGAGATAGGGAAGTCCATTAATCTGGTACGCGGCTATAAATACTTGGGCGTGAATCCGGACAACGGTGTACCGATGTTTGAAGACTTGGACGACAACGGAAGACTTTCTTCCCGCACGGACTATCAGTTCCTGGGCACCACTGACCCCAGTTTCTATGGTGGATTGGCCAATACGTTGTCTTATAAGAACCTCACGTTGGATTTCAGCTTCTATTTTCGTAAGAAAAACATGCAGGTTGGCTATTTCCGCCATTTCGGGACGGCGGGTGGAAGAAACAATGTGACTGAAGAGGTCTATAAGCACACATGGACTACGCCCGGGCAAGATGCCAAATATCCCGGCCTGACAACAACGAGTGCAAGCGAAATAGGTAAGGCTAATGCTTATTTGTCGTCTTCAGACTTTGCTTATAGTACAGGTTCGTACTTGCGTCTACAACATGTGACGCTGGCCTATGATTTTCCTCAAGATTGGTTAGTGCCTTTTCATCTTAATGCGTTGCGCATGTATGTGCAGGGAAAGAACCTGTTCACCATCTCAGATTATGATTCTTATGACCCGGAAACAGCATCAGCCGTTCCTGTGCTGACTTCGTTCGTTTTCGGCCTGAACGTTACATTTTAAATGATTGCAAAGATATGAAAGCAAAAAAATATTTGTGTCTGCCGATGTTTCTGTTGGCAGGACTGACCTCTTGCGATGGTATGTTGGACATCGACCCTCCTACCGATTCCTATACGGCAGAGACGGTCTACGGAAGCGAAGAAAGCATAGAAGCCTTGGCGGAAGGGCTTTATTCGGCAAACTTCGGCGACATGTTTTATCTCATCTGGCAAGAACTGTTCGGTGGCTTTTGTGCGGACGAATTGCTTTGCCGTTCCACCAGTTATGACGATTTTGTACAGAATGTATATAATCCGAATACAGGCAACCTGTCCAGTTTCTGGACGAAACCTTATAGTACAATTTACCACTGTAACGACTTTATTATCCATGTTGAACCCAGCACGCTCATTTCCGAAGCTAAGAAGAAGGTCTGTTTGGGAGAAGCGCATTTCTTCCGTGCCTATTCTTATTTCTTGTTGGTTAACTTTTTTGGCGATGTGCCATTGGTACTCACCAATAATTATGAAGAAAGCAGGCTGCTGCCTCGCACGGCGAAGGAAACGGTGTATGAAACTATCGTGGACGATTTGCAGAAGGCTGTGGTTTATCTCGACGGCTCCGACAACCCGAACACCAAGGTTACTGCTGAAGCGGCTACAGCCATGTTGGCAAGGGTATATCTTTACATTGGTCAATGGGATGCGGCTGCAAAGGAAGCCGGCAAATTGATTCCGGTGGCCGACGGAGGTACGGGAACGAAATTTGTGCTGGAAGACGATGTGAACGACGTGTTCTTGAAAACTACCCGTGAAGGCATCCTGAATTTGGATTGTACCAACCGCAACGGGGATGGCAGTTTTCAAAAGTCTACCATGATAGGCATGTTTTTTGTGAGTGCCTCGCAAAATCCTACTTATTATCTCAGTGATGAATTAGTAGCCGATTTGCAGGAAGATCCAAAGGATTTGCGCGGGCAGAATTGGATAAAATGCGTGGAAAAAGACGGAGTGAAAGGGAAATATTTTCCGTATAAGAACAAATACAGCAATGATGCTTCTGTCCCGTCCGGACGGGAGGAGTATGAACCTTTCTTGCGTTTGGCGGAGCAATATTTGATTCGTGCCGAAGCGCGTGTGCATCTGAAGGATTACACGGGAGCCGTGTCTGATTTGAATCGGATACGCAGTCGGGCCGGCGTAGAGCCTTTGCCTGCCATGACAGATGAAAACAAGCTTCTGTTGGCGGTGGAGGAAGAACGCCGCAAGGAGCTTTTCTTTGAACGCGGACATCGTTGGTTCGACCTGAACCGTACCGGACGCGCCGATGCGATCTATTCAAAAGTCAGTTACAAGCAGTGGGTGCCGGAGGCTTCGTTATGGCCGATTCCTGAATCGGAAATGAAAGCGAACAGATACTTGGAGCAGAATCTTGGTTACTGATAAACAGCCAAGTTGATCAAGAGGACTAATTCGCTTAAATGGTGGACTATTTGTCGGGCAGGCAAATAGTCCACCATTCTCATTAGGAAAAGTACGATTCCGGCGATTGTGTGGTTTTACCTTTGCCTTGTCCAAATTTGAGTGGACAGTTGTTTTTTTGTTCATAACTTGAAATCCGAGGTTGATTACGAGGGTTGTTGTTTTCCCCGTGTGAGGCTGATGATTCTGCACCCGGCTTTCCGACGCAAACATCGGGAGGCCAGGTGCTTGCTTTTCGATTGTGCTGAAATCCAAATAAACGATATATAAATATGAACTACATGATGAAGAAATACGCAGGGAGCGCGTTGTGTTGTGCCTTCTTGTTTGCGGGCGTGGCTTGCTCGGACAGCGAACCCGGGTTGAACGACGATTCCACGCCGGGTGCTCCCGGTCAGGAAGAACCTTCTACGCCGGAGGAACCTTCCGGACTGCCCGAATACGATGCGCCCGACCGCACGCAAGTTCTGGCCTTCCCCGGCGCTTACGGGGCCGGACGCTACACCAAGGGCGGAGCCGAGGGGAAAGTCCTTATCGTGAACTCGCTGGCCGACGACGGTTCGGAAGGCACGCTCCGCTGGGCTGTGGAGCAGGAGGGGCCGCGCACGGTGGTGTTTGCCGTGGATGGCGTCGTCGAGCTGACGCGCGAACTGAAGATACAGCACGGCGACCTCACCATTGCCGGACAGACCGCTCCGGGCGACGGCATCTGCCTGAAAAACCACTCGCTCGTGCTCAATGCCGACAACGTGATTGTGCGTTTCATCCGTTGCCGCATGGGCGATGAGGCTTTGGTGGGCAGCGAGGCCGACGGCTCGGATGCCTTCTGGGGTCGGGGCTACAGCAACATCATCGTCGACCACTGCTCCATGAGCTGGAGTACCGACGAATGCTCTTCCTTTTATAATAATAAGAACTTCACCATGCAGTGGTGCATCATTGCCGAAAGTCTCACAAAGTCTCAGCACGCCAAAGGCGAGCACGGCTACGGGGGCATCTGGGGCGGCTCGCCGGCCACGTTCCACCACAACCTTTTGGCTCACCACTCCAATCGCACGCCCCGTCTGGACGGCAGCCGCTCATCCGGTCTGCCCGACGAGGAACGGGTCGACTTGCGCAACAACGTCATCTACAACTGGGGTGGCGAGGGAGCCTACGGCGGTCAGGGCGGCTCGTACAACTTCGTAAACAACTACTACAAGCCGGGGCCGTATCTGAAGAGTACGAACGGCAACGCGTGCAGTCGCATCTTCACGGCCTATGCCGACGACGGCAGCAACAGTTCGAAGAACGAGCTGGGCACGTATGGCATGTTCTACCTGCACGGCAACTACTTCGACGGTTCGGTGCTGAACAATGCGGACCGTTTGAAGAGCATCGCCGAAGTGAATGCCGACAACACGAAAGGTATGGTGGCTAAGAACGATTTCATATCGACCGACAAGCTGCTTTCCTCCACCGAATTTTCCATCACCCCCGACGTGGCCGACTTCACCCAGTCGGCCAAAGAGGCCTATGAGTCCGTGCTCACATATGCAGGCGCATCCCTCAAACGCGATGCTGTCGACGAGCGCATCGTGGCCACCGTGCGCGAAGGCAGCTACACGGCCAAAGGCTCGAACGGGAGCGGATACGGCTTCATCGACAGTCCTGCCGATGTAGGCGGATGGCCCGACTATAAGGAAGGAGAAGCCCCGACCGATACCGACAAAGACGGTATGCCCGACGAATGGGAGAAAGAGCAAGGCCTCGACCCCACGAAAGACGACAGCGCCAAATACAATCTGAGTAAGGAATACACCAATCTGGAAGTCTATATGAACAGCCTGGTGGAGGATGTGATGGGACTTGACTGATTCGTATCTCCTTGTCCCCTCGTCCCTAACCCCTTGTCCCCTAAAATAAAAACATACGAGCAATGAAAAACATGATTATCCTTGCGTGCGGATTGCTTCTGTCCGTATCGGCCTTGCAAGCACAGGAGTTGAAGACTTATCCCGTGCCCGACCGTTCGACGGTGCCCGCCTTTCCGGGTGCCGACGGTGCCGGCAAGTATGTCACAGGCGGAGCCGGTGGTGCCGTTTACACGGTGACATCCCTGGCCGATGACGGTTCGGAAGGCACACTCCGTTGGGCCATCCGTAAGAAAGGGCCGCGCACCATCGTGTTTGCCGTGAGTGGCATTATCGAGCTGACCGAGCCGCTGAAAATCAACAATGGCGACCTCACCATTGCCGGACAGACCGCTCCGGGCGACGGCATCTGCCTGAAAAACTACACCCTCGGCGTGTCGGCCGACAATGTAATCATCCGCTTCATCCGTTCGCGCATGGGGGCCGACATCAAGAAGAAGGGCGACGATGCCATGAACGGCTTCAAGGGCCATCGGGGCATCATCATCGACCACTGCTCCATGAGCTGGAGCACCGACGAGTGTGCCACGTTCTACGACAACAGCCACTTCACCCTGCAGTGGTGCATCGTCAGCGAGAGCCTGGCCAACTCCATTCACGAGAAAGGCAAGCACGGCTACGGGGGCATCTGGGGCGGACAGCCCGCCACCTTCCACCACAACCTGCTGGCCCATCACACCAACCGCACGCCGCGCCTGTGCGGCAGCCGCTATACCGGCAAGCCCGAGGACGAGCGCGTAGAGCTGTTCAACAACGTCGTTTACAATTATGGCAGCGCCGGAGCCTATGCGGGCGAGGGCGGTTCGTACAACTTCCTGAACAACTACTATAAGCCCGGGCCCTACACGGCCACGAAGTCGAGCTACGCGCGTCTCTTCACGGCCTATGCCGACGACGGGAAAAACGAAAACAAGAAAGGCACGCACGGTGTGTTCCATTTCGGAGGAAACTACATCGACCCCACCTGCTCCAGCCTCAGCGAGAAGCAGCGCAAGGCCATTATGAAGGTGAATCAGAACAATGCCCTGGGCCTGAAGATTGACGACGATTTTGCTCCCGCTTCCGAGCTGCTGTCGGACTCCGCTTTCCACATAGCCGGGCACACTACCCTGCAACCCACGTGGGACGCCTATGAGGCCGTGCTCCTTCACGCCGGGGCCTCGTTGCACCGCGACCGTCACGACGCCCGTATTGCCGACGAGGTGCGCCAAGGCACCTACACCTACGAAGGCTCGCACGGCAGCACGCTGGGCATGATAGACCAGCCTTCCGACGTGGGTGGATGGGGCGAATACCGCTCGGAACCCGCTCCGGCGGATACCGATGGCGACGGTATGCCCGACACGTGGGAGAAGGCCCGGGGACTGAATCCCGCCGACTCTGCCGACGGAGCCGCTTACAACCTCAGCCCGCACTACACCAATCTGGAAGTCTACCTCAACGAGCTGGTGAAAGACACTTTTCCCGCATCCGATAGGTCGTTGGCAGGCGGGCAAGGCAAATGATGTTGTAAAACATACGCCGGTGCACCTTCCGCCCGAAATAGTCCACCCTATTAAGCGGATAGTCCACCCCGCATTAGGCTTTCTTATCGTATATTTGCATGTTGTCAGACAGTTGAAAAGGACATAAATAAACCGAATAACATAACAGTAAAATTTAAATCAATAACTAACATCTCTGCTTATGAACCAGAAAAGTCAGATTAAACGATGGGCGGCAACTCTGCTGATGAGTCTGTGCTGCCTCATGGCTTTCGCACAAGGCAAGAACGTGACGGGTCAGGTGACCGACCCCAACGGCGAACCCTTGATTGGCGTAAGCGTGCAAGTGAAAGGCACCAAGACGGGTGCCATCACCGATTTCGACGGCAACTTCCGGTTGACCAACGTGCCCGAAGGAAGTACGATCGTCTTTTCTTACATTGGCTACGTGACCGAAGAAGCACGTGTGGGGGGGGGTAACAAACCCCTGAATATCACCCTCCGCGAGGACGCTCAGAGCCTCGAGGAGGTGGTAGTCATCGGCTACGGCTCGGTGAAGAAGAAAGATATCACCGGCTCCGTGGCTACGGTCGATGCCGATGCTCTTGTGGCCGTGCCCGTGGCTTCGGCCGTTGAGGCTCTGCAAGGCAAGCTGGCCGGTGTGCAAATCACCACTACCGAAGGTTCGCCCGATGCCGAAATGAAAATCCGCGTGCGTGGCGGCGGCTCCATCACCCAGAGCAACGACCCGCTCTACATTGTCGACGGCTTCCCCGTGGACAACATCAGCGATATCCCGACCACCGACATCGAGGACATCACCGTGTTGAAGGATGCTTCTTCTACCGCCATTTACGGTTCGCGTGGTGCCAACGGTGTAATCATCGTCACCACCAAGAGCGGTCAGGAGGGCAAAATCAACGTCAACTACAACGCCTACATCTCCGTCAAGAAATTGGCTGACAAACTCGACGTGCTGAATGCACCGGATTATGCTAAATGGCAATATGAGTTGGCTTTATTGGGGGCAAACTCTCAAGAACCCAATCCCAGTTCATTTACCAAGTTCTTTGGCAATTGGCAGGACATCGATCTATATAATAATGTAGACACCAACGACTGGCAGGACATCGTGTTCGGCCGCACCGGCACGACCTTTAATCACAGCTTGAGCATCAACGGCGGTTCGGACAAGATGAAGTTCTCCTTCAACTACTCTCACATGGACGACAAGGCCATCATGCAGATGTCCGACTTCGTGCGCGACAACCTCAGCCTGAAGCTGAACGTGAAGCCGACCAAGAACACCAAGCTCGACTTTTCTGTGCGCTATGCCAAACGCAAAGTGAGTGGTGGTGGTATGAACGAGCAGAACGAAGTTTCAAGTTCTGATTCTCGTTTGAAGAATGCCATTCTTTATACACCGTTCCCCGTGGCCGGACTTTCAGATGAGAGCATGAGCGGTGGCGATACCGATCCGGATTTCAATCTTTATCATCCGTTGGAATCGATAAGCGACAATGACCGTCGTCAACGTCGGGAAACGCTTAACTTGAATGGTAGCTTTACTTGGGAAATCTTCAAAAACTTCCAGTTTAAGACCGAGTTCGGATGGGATACTTACGATAATGATGATAATCGTTTTTATGGTTTGTCCACATACTATGTGAAAGATAAGGTTACAGATACAGCAGACAAACAACACCCTGCTATCATCCTGACAGGAACGGAACGCAATACTTTCCGCAATACCAACACGTTGAGCTACGACTTCGAGAAATTGTTTGCAAAAGACAGTCCCCATCACTTGAATATGATGGTAGGTCAGGAGTATATTATACGAAAAGAACGCGAAATGACCAATACGATACACGGTTTCCCCTTGAGTTATGATGCAGACGATTGTTTCTCGCTGACTACCCAAGGACATGCTTATGCCGTGGAAGATTACTATTCGCCTAACGACATTCTGTTCTCTTGGTTTGGCCGTGTCAACTACGATTACGACAGCAAGTACCTCTTCTCGGCTACATTCCGTGCCGATGGTTCGTCGAAGTTTGCCGAGGGTAACCGTTGGGGATATTTCCCCTCTGCAGCCGTGGCATGGCGTGTGTCTGCCGAGCCGTTTATGGAAGGTACTCGCAATTGGCTCGATGACTTGAAACTGCGTTTCAGCTACGGTACTGCCGGTAATAACAATATTCCGAGTGGCCAAATTGTGCAATCGTGGCAGTCTGTAAGTACAAATATTTATGTAAATGGAATAACCTCATATTGGGCTCCCTCCAAAACAATGTACAATCCCGACTTGAAGTGGGAAACTACCATCACTCGCAACCTCGGTTTGGATTACACCCTCTTCGGAGGCCGTCTGAACGGTTCGTTGGAATACTACTGGAACTCTACGAAAGACCTGCTTATTGAGTTCCCGACGGCTGGTACAGGTTATGATACTCAATATCGCAATTTAGGTAAAACAGAAAATCGTGGTTTTGAGGCTACCGTTAACTGGGTGGCTGTGAACAAACCCAACTTTGGTTTGAACTTCAATGCCAACATCAGCTTTAACCAGAGCGAAATAAAATCGCTTGGCATCATGAACGACTTTACGGCTGCTTCCGGCTGGAGTTCACGTATTACGGGTGATTTCCTTGTGGCAGTAGGTGGTGAAGTGGGCCAGATGTATGGTTACCGCAACGACGGACGTTATGAGGTTTCTGATTTCAAAGGCTACAATACAACTACCGGCCAATGGGAATTGCGTGACGATGTGGTTGATTCATCTCCGATAATCGGCACTTTGCGTCCGGGTTCCATGAAACTGAAAGACTTGACGGGTGAGGGTCTGGTAAACGCCGAAGATCAGGAAGTGATAGGTAATGCCAATCCTGTACACACCGGTGGTTTCGGCATGAATATGCGTGTTTACGACTTCGATCTTTCGGCTAACTTCAATTGGAGTTATGGCAACGACATCTATAACGCCAACAAGATAGAATACACTTCAACGGATGTAACAAAATACCGTAACATGACTACTGAGATGGCCGATGGCAAACGCTGGACCAACCTCAACCCCGACGGCACCCTCTGCAACGACCCAGCTCAGTTGGAAGCCATGAATGCAAACACCACCATGTGGTCGCCCTACATGCAGAACTATGTATTCTCCGATTGGGCTGTGGAAGACGGCTCTTTCCTCCGCTTGAGCACTCTGACGTTGGGCTACTCGCTGCCCAAGTCGTTGCTCAGCAAGGTGAAGATACAGAACCTGCGTTTCTATGTGACGGGCTACAACCTCTTCTGCTGGACGAGCTATTCCGGCTACGACCCCGAAGTGTCTACCCGTCGCAAAACTAATCTGACTCCGGGCGTGGACTACTCGGCTTACCCGAAGAGCCGCTCGTTCGTCTTTGGTTTGAATCTTAATTTCTAATCTGTTAAACGAACAATTAATCTTATGAGAATAAAACAATATATCTACGCATCGTTGTTTCTTGCAAGTGGAGCATTGACTTCTTGCGATGACATTCTGGATGCGCCGACGATTTCCTCTACCGACGAGTCGTTCGTATTTTCCAAATATGATCTGGCGGAAGATGCCGTGATGGGAATCCTTAATTCATTTGGAGAACAAAACTCATATCGTGGCCGTTTCTTGGTGTATTATGGAATGAACACGGATATGGAGTGGTGGGGTGCTACTGACAAGTATGATAAAAAGTCGGAATTGTGCAATTATTCTCCGACAACGACTAACGGAGAAATGAATACAAGCAATAACGCTTGGGCTAAGTTCTTTGAAGGCATTGAGCGCGCAAATCTGGTAATTCGTGGATTGGAAACTTACGGCGACATGAACGACCCGAATTTTCGTCAACTCTTGGGCGAAGCCATTACGCTTCGGGCTGTTTATTATTGCGACTTGTTGAAAGCATGGGGCGATGTACCATCTCGTTTTGAACCGATTACTTCTGAAACGATGTATTTGCCGCGTACGGATAAGGACTCCATTTATGTCCGTTTGGTACTGGACGATTTGAAACGTGCCGAGGACTTGGTGGCTTGGCCCAATGAAACGACAGTGACATCCACCACGGAGCGTGTGAGCAGGGCTTTTGTAAAAGGACTTCGTTCTCGTTTGGCACTCTATGCAGGAGGCTATTCGCAACGTGCCGATGGTACTATTCGTACAAGCAATGATCCGCGTTTGGCTCCGGAAGAGATGTATAAGATAGTGAAGGAGGAATGCGTCAGCGTGATTAACCAGCATTGCAATGAATTGGGCGAGTTTGAAGAAACGTTCAGGCGCCTTTGTAATGACAATGTGGAAGCCGGACACGAGTCTATATGGGAAATCCCGTTCTCGGAAGGGCGTGGTCGTGTGTTATATAATTTTGCTGTCCCCCACGATACGAAGGATGCCCATACGCAACAGAATCAAGGTGGAGACTTGGGTCCCACTCCGATAGCCTTCTACAAATATGATCCGCAAGACAAACGTCGTAATGTGACTTGTGTCCCTTATAAATGGAATGAAGGGATTCAAGTGCCCGGTGAAATCAGTAGCTGGTATTTTGGTAAATACCGTTATGAATGGATGGAGAATCGTATAGTGACATCTGATAATGATGATGGCGTAAACTGGCTTTATATGCGTTTGGGCGATATTTATTTGATGGCTGCTGAAGCTGTTAATGAATTGGATGGCCCGCAAGCTGCCGAGCAATATTTGAAACCAATTCTCGATCGAGCTCTGCCGGCCGAGAAAGTGACTGCTTATCTGGCTGAGGCTACTGCCAGCAAAGAGGCATTCCGTGAGGCAATCTTTGAGCAACGTGGTTTGGAACTTTGTGGAGAAATGCTTCGTAAGGCTGATCTTATCCGTTGGAATCGTTTAAGCAGCACATTGGAAGATACCAAGGCCGAGATGATGCAACTGCTCAATCGAGAAGGTAAATATGCTGATCTGCCTGATGAAATTTATTACCAGACCGTGACCGATACGCCTAAACTGGAAAGCACTGTGTGGGATAGTGAAATCTTCCCGAATGAAACAGTTGAGATTTATGGTTTGGAACTTGGTCAGACCGATGCAGAAGGGGCTTCGTTGGGCTATGTATCCCATGACAAATGGGCTGCAAAAGATGATTGGGAAGATAAGATTATTGGTCTTTATGTCAACAATCCCGATGATTATCAGTATTGGCCTATCTGGCAAGTCTTTATTGATAATAGTAACGGTGTGTTGGTGAACTATGCTAACTATCAATAAAAACGAAACGTTATGAAGAATAAATGGAAATATATCATAGGATGTCTGCTGCTGGGAGCTGCAGCATCTTGCTCTGACGCTCCTGATGAGTTGACGAGTGTGGATTATGATCGCTTGTTTTCGCCTACATCTCTAGATTGCCAGGTGAGAAATAGAGTAGATTGTATCGTGAAATGGAATGCTGTAGCAAATGCCACATCTTATGTGGTTGAACTTTATGAAGGCGAAACGCTTGGTGAAACACCTATGCGTGTTGATGAGGTAACGGAACCGACGCTTACTTATGAAGGATTGTCTGGTGAGACTCACTACTTTATACGAGTGAAAGCCGTAGGTGAGGCGATCTCCGAATCGAAATGGGTGGAAGATACGTTTGAGACCGATCCTGAACAAATCTTTGTTACGCCGGTAGCCAATGCCGACCTTGAAGCTAAGCAAGTAACCCTCCGTTGGCCGGCAGGTGAAGAGGCCGACATCATTACTCTTACTCCGGGCGATATTGTATATCGAATCACTCCGGAAGACATCGTTGCCGGATGCGCCACTATTACGGGCTTGACCCCGGAAACGGAATACACCGCCGTGATGACCCGTGGCGAAAAGACGCGTGGCACGGTGACGTTTACTACGCCGATGGATTTGGGTGGTGCAACGCTCCTCACTCCCGACATGGACTTTGTGCCTATGTTGGAAGGTGCCGAAGATGGTGCGGTATTTGCGCTTGAGGCAGGTACATACCTTATCCCTGCAGAAGAGGGTGCAGGCCAGCTGGCCATTTCTTCCAACATTACGTTGAACTGCGTCGATGCCGACAATATGCCCGTTATTAACGGTTGTATCGCAATCAACAACGGTGCTTCGCTTACGGCCAACAACATTGTGTTCGACGGTACGGGCACCGAGAGCCATGCGTTCGACTTTGTGGAAGCAGGCAATTGCGACCATCTTTCGCTTAGCGGTTGTGTGGTTCGCAACTACAGCAAGGGCTTCTTCTATCTCAACGTGGCTACTTTGGTCAATACTATTACGGTCGACAACTGCTTGATACACGGTGTTGAGTGTAGCGGTAGCGACATGTTCGACTGTCGTTCAGGTGCATACAACAGCTTCACCCTTTCCAACTCGACTGTATGGAACACTTGTGCAGCTCGCGACTTCATCCGCATGGATGACCAATCGGGTGCTTTTGCGGGTGTTGCTCCGGTAATTACGGTTACGAATTGTACGCTGGATGGATGCAGCAATAATAGTAGCCGCCGTCTGCTCTACGTGCGCTTTAAAGGCAATACCATCACGTTTACCAACAACATGGTGTCCAACATGCCAAATTGTGGTCGTGGCTTCTCCGACAGCGGTAATACGGCTGTGCCGACCTTCTCGAACAATAACTATTGGAACACCAAGAATTTGGTTTCCGAAGGTGGCGAAGGCAAAGCGAAGTTCTTTGATACCGAAGGTACAACCCTCGACCCAGGCTACAAGGATGCCGCCAATGGCGACTTCACGCTCTCGAATGAAGACTTGATATACGAACAAATAGGTGACCCACGCTGGTTCAATTAAGGGTTAGTAGATAAGGTAGAAAGCCAATCAGGCTTTGGTCCCCGCCGTAGTTTCATGCTGTGGCGGGGATTTTTCGTTTTTGTGGGGCATGTTCATTTTCTTTTGTCTTGATACAAAAGAAAACGAACCAAGAGAAAAAATCAAGGCTGCATCTCTGCGGCTACTCTGACACGATTCTCCGCTAAGCGGGAAAAACTCGCTTCGCTCAAACAGTTTCCCGCTCTTTACGCTGCGAACCGCGCCTTCGCTTTACGCCTTCGAGCTGATGCCGATCTCTTTTCAGGTTTATTGTTTGGCCTTTTTTTGCGTAGATCTGTAGGGGCGGACCGGCGTGTCCGCTCGGAAAATCCCGGTTGGTGCATTAGGCTATATCGGGCCGGGTGATGGGTGTTGCAAAACTGCCTGTCCGTGTACATCGGGCAGACACATCGTTTTGTCCCCACATCGTTTTCCGCTTTCAATGGTCATCCCTGCGCGCACGTCGTTGTAGGGGGGATGTGTCGAAATACTATTTTTTAGAAGCGGATACCACGATGACGCAGATAAATAATTAAGAATCCGCGTGTTCCGCGTCATCTGCGTCTAAAGAATTAACACAAAACCTCTTTCCGACACACCTTCGATTGCACGATGGTGGATGGATGCACGGTCTAAGCAGATGGACGGCGAAGCTGTCCAACAATTGCTAACCGCTGTGTGGCGCGGGATGCGCCACCTGCGGGAATGTGGCGGGAGAGGAAACACGACCTTGAAGAGGTCGAATCGTGGCAGGCCTTGCAGACTGTTCCGTGTGAAGAGGCCGGGGCATGGGCTTTTATTTACCTGATTTACAACATAATTTATCTGTGTCCTTGTGCTAGTCCATTTGATGTTTTCTATGTCGGTTATAGAAATTTCTACATCAGACATAGTTTTTCTTACATCAGACATAGAAATTTCTAGGTCTGACATAGATTTTGGCGTGGCGGATTCTCCTTGTTTGTGGTGGGAATGTTTAGTTTCTTGGAAGAAATTCCTATCTTTGTCCGACAACAACCTATTTTGATATCAACGAGATTATGACCATGACGAACCCGGAAGATGCGTTGCTGCGGAAAGAACTGCAGGAGGTACGCGATGAATTGACAACCCTCAGGCAGGCCAATGCCCGATTGCAGCAGGAATGTGAGCGTTTGCGCGCCGTGGAGCAGGCTTATGTGCGTTTGCGTGAGGCTTATCTCGCCTTGCAGAAGCAGGGGCAGACCGGATGGCGGATGCCCGACGCGGGGACGGAACGGGCTGCCGACGTGGGGGACATGCTGGCGCATGACACCGACATGCCGTGGAGCCGCAGCGATGCTTTCCTGTCGGAGGCTGTGCGTTACATACGCGATAACATCGACGACACGAACTTGAGCATCGAGACTTTTGCCCGCCACATGAACATCAGCCGTTCGATGCTTTATCGCCGCATCAAGGCCGCTACGGGGCTCACGCCGGTGGAGCTGGTGCATCGCATACGCATCACCCAATCCATCAAGCTGCTTCGTTCCGATTACAATTTCTCACAGATTGCTTACATGACGGGCTTCAACGACCCTAAATATTTCACCAAGTGTTTCAAACGCTACACGGGCGTGACGCCGAGTCGTTGGCGCGAGATGAGACGTCGCAAGGGGGCCAAGGAGGGGAAGGACATCCTGTCGCATGACAGCAGTTACCGGTTTGGCAACTACTTGGTTGAGGATTTATATTGGTGAGCGGCAGCTATGTTTCTCATCAGTCCCTCGTATTTGGCACGTTTCACGGCCGAACCTTTGAACAGCGTGCGGTAGCGTTCCGGACTGAGCGCGACCCAGTCGGCCCGGCGCATGGCGAGCAGGTCGGCGCGCGGAGCCAGCCGTGTTTCGGTGGCAGGCGTGGTAAAGCGGTTCCACGGACATGCCTGTTGACAGCGGTCGCATCCGTAGATGCTGTTGCCCAGATGTTTGGCGGCCTGCGGAGGGATGTCGCCACGGTGTTCGATGGTGAGATAGGACAGGCAGAGGCGGGCATCCAGCCGGTGGGGTGCCCGGAGCGCTCCGGTCGGGCAGGCGGTCAGGCAGCGGGTGCATGTGCCGCAGCGGCTCTGCATGGGTGAGTCGCAGGCTAGGGGGCGGTCGATGACCAGTTCGCCCAGGAAGAAGGCCGAACCGGCACGGGGGATGATGAGCTGCGTGTTCCGGCCGATCCATCCCAGGCCGCCGCGCCAGGCCCAATAGCGTTCGAGCAGGGGAGCCGTGTCGCAGAAGGCGCGTCCCGTGCAGCCGGGCATCAGTGTTGTCACATAGTCCGCCAGCCGGGCCAGTTTCTCCTTCATCACCGTGTGGTAATCTTCTCCGTAGGCATACCAGGCCAGCTGATATTCATCCTTGGCGATGAGTCGGGACGGGTAGTAGTTGAGTGCCACCGAGATGACGCTTTGCGCGCCCTCTACCAGCAGGCGCGGGTCGAGGCGTTTCTCCACGTTGCGCGCCATATAGTCCATGCCGGCCTGACAGCCGTCGCCCAGCCAGTCGAGGAACGCCGCGCGGTGTATGTCGTCCACGGCGTCGGCGGGCGACACGCCGCAAGCAGAAAAGCCGAGGCGCAGGGCTTCGGCTTTTATTTGTCGGGAGAGTTCTTCATTCATCATTCTTCGTTCTTCATTCTAATCGAACACCTTGAACGCATAGCCCTGTTCCTGCAGCCACTCGATGGAGCGCGGGAGGGCATACATGGTGTTGTCTTTTGACTTTATCGAGTCGTGGAACGTGATGATGGAGCCGTTGCGGGCATATCGTTTCACGATGTCGAACACTTGGCGGCCGTTGAGGTGCTTGCTGTAGTCGCGCGTCACGAGATCCCACATCACGATGCGGTATTTCCGGCGGAGCAGTTCGTATTGCAGCCATCGCATGTGGCCGTGCGGCGGCCGGAAGAGGTCGGTCTGGATAAGTTCGTTGGCCTTGTCGGTGTTGGCCAGATAGTTTTTGGTGAGCCACTCGAAGCCGCGCAGGTGGTTGAATGTGTGATTGCCCAAGCGGTGTCCGCGCTCCTTAATCATTTGGAACTCGCGCGGGTGTTTGCGCACGTTGTCGCCCACGAGGAAGAAGGTGGCGCGTATGCCGTAATGGTCGAGCACATCGAGCACCCACGGGGTCATTTCGGGGATGGGCCCGTCGTCGAAAGTCAGATAGACGGCTCTTTCGTCGGGGTCCATCCTCCAAATGGCCTGCGGGTACAGCCAGCGTACAAATCGTGGTGGTTGCTCGATAAACATGTCTGGCAGCGAGGCTTTAGAGACGTTCGTTCAGTTTCGTACGCAGTTGGTCGAGCTGTTTCTTGTAGTCGTCGGCGTAATCCGGCTTGTTCTTCTCGTTTTGCCAAGTGCTTGTGATTTCATTCAGCAAGGCGATGTGGAAGCCGCATTCGTTGAGGTACGCCAAGAACGTGTTGCTTTTCATGCTCATGTACCAGTCGAGGTAGGAGAGCGATTTGTCGGCCAAATCTTTATAGATGACGTTGGCCTGCTCGGTCCGGCCCAGTTGCAGGTAATATCCGGCCAGGTCGAGCGCGCTGTTCTGGAAGTCATAGGGCACGCTGGCGGCGGGTATCACCCGGTCGCAGTATTCCAATGCCTTCAGCGCTTGTTCGTCCTTGCCTTCCTGCAACAGCTGTTCCACCAGGGTGGCAAAGAGACGGCGGTGAGTGCCGCACATGCGCATGATGTTCTCGTCGAGATAGACCTCGGGGTTCTCGATGCCTCCATATTTGAACTTGGTCATCAGGTTGGCATACATCTTTTCGCTGTCGACCACGTAGCCGCCGTTGTACGGGTCTTGCGGGTAGCCGAACTTGCGCCAGTCGAAGGGCGTGATGCGGTAGGCCAAACCTTCCTGCACGAAGAACGGGTCGAGTCCCATGTGGTTGGATGACCCCACGGTGATGGCCACGTAGAGCGGGCGTTCCCAGTTGGTGTTGGCCAGCATTTCGAGCATCATCAGGTCGCTCTTGTAGAGCGTGCGCTTCGTGATGGGGATATACATCTTGTCGGGGAGGCTGTCCTTGTATTCCTCGGGAATCAGCATGCCCGAGCGGCGGATGGCTTCCTTGTCCAAGGTGATGTGCACGGTGTCGGTGGGGATGAAATGAAGGTCCTCGTTCTTGGAGCGTACCCAATATTTCATGACGTTCTTCAGTTCAAAGGGATCGTCGCCGAATTGTTGTCTGGCCAGTTCGGGGTTGCTCTTGTAGACGTCGAGCACTGCCTGCTTGGCTTCGGGCTGCACGGTGATGTATTCGTTCTTGCCCGTGACGAATTCGATGCGTTCCCAGTCGATGGGCACAGACGGCGAATCGTAGGCCGGACGCTTCATCTGGTCAATGTACCAGTCGGTCTGCAGGTAGCTCAGGTTGCACACGCGGGCATCGGTGCGCACGCCTTCCGTTTCCTGATTGTACCACAGCGGGAAGGTGTCGTTGTCGCCATTGGTGAAGATGATGGGGGCGCCCTCTTCCTGAATGCTGTACAGGTAGTTCTGTCCGAAGTCGCGGCAGACATAACGTCCGCTGCGGTCGTGGTCGTCCCATGTCTGGCCGGCCATTTGCAGGGGCACGAACAGACAGACAACGGAGGCAATCGAGGCCGACGCCACATCGTTCAGCTTCCACCGGCGCAGGAACTCGGCAATGCCGGCCACGCCCAGACCGATCCAGATGGCGAAGGCATAGAACGAGCCTGCATAGGCGTAGTCGCGTTCACGCGGCTGAAGCGGCGTCTGATTGAGGTAGAGCACAATGGCCAGTCCCGTCATGAAGAACAGGAAGAACACAACCCAGAACTGCTGTATGCCCCGCTGACCGCGGAAGGCTTGCCAGAAGAGGCCGATGAGGCCCAGCAGGAGCGGCAGGCAGTAGAACACGTTGTGTCCCTTGTTCTCCTTCAACTCGTCGGGCAGCTTGCTTTGGTCGCCATAGAGCAGGTTGTCGAGCAGGGGAATGCCGCTTATCCAGTTGCCGTGTTCAGGCTCGCCGTTGCCTTGTATGTCGTTCTGGCGTCCGGCGAAGTTCCACAGGAAGTAACGCCAATACATGAAGTTCACCTGATAGGACACGAAGAACTTCAGGTTCTCCCACATGGTGGGCATTTTCACCATGATGCTGTTGCCGCATTCGTCGTAGGGGATGAGCCGCCCTTTCACGCCGTTTACCCATTCGCCACGGTCGTTCTGGTAGCCGCCGAACCATTGTTCATAGGCTTTGATGTGTTCGGACGCGCTGCTGTGCATGCGGGGGAAGAGCATGTTTTGGGCATATTTGTAGTCGGTCTTGTGACGCACCACTTCGTAGCTGTCTTTTTCATCGGGCGATTCTTTCTCTTTGCGCTGGTAGACGGGGGCACCCTCTTCGCTCACGGGCACGCAATACTGGCCTTCAATCTTCAGGGCTACTTTGGAGTTGTAGGCGGGACCGTAGAACAGCGGCGTCTGGCCGTATTGCTCGCGACCCAGATAGTCGCCCAGCGTGAAGATGTCTTCCGGCGAGTTCTGGTCCATCGGCGGGTTGGCCGACGAGCGGATGACAATGACGGCATAGGACGAGTAGCCCACAACCATCATGGTCATGCACAGGATGGCGGTGTTGAGCGTGCGGGCGCTCACCATCAGCCGTTTGCCGAACACGCCCCACAGACAGGCGCCGACAAGCGTCAGAAAGACGATGCCGAACACGATGCTCTTCGTGCCGTGTCCGAAGAAGGGAATGCCCAGCAGGGCAATGGTCACGAGGAAAGCGATGTTGGCACGCTTGGGGCTGGCATAGACGTAGCTTTCGTAGATGGCCCATACGAGTACGCCCAGCAAGAAAATGATGTAGACGATGAGTCCCGTGTTAAACGGCATGCCGAAGGTGTTGACAAACAGCAGCTCGAACCATCCGCCCACTTTCACGATGCCCGGCACGATGCCATAGAGCACCACGGCGATGAGCACCATCGAGCCTGCCAATGCCAGCAGCGAGCCTTTCACGTTGGCATTGGGCACCTTTTTATAATAGTAAACCAGCACAAGGGCCGACAGGCAGAGCAGGTTGAGCAGGTGGACACCGATGGACACACCCGTCAGATAGGCGATGAGCACCAGCCAGCGGTCGCTGTGCGGCTCGTCGGCACAGTCTTCCCACTTCAGGATGAGCCAGAACACGACGGCGGTGAACAGCGATGAGTAGGCATAGACTTCGCCTTCCACGGCGCTATACCAGAACGTGTCCGTGAACGTGTAGGCCAACGCGCCCACCAGGCCTGCGCCCATGATGGTGATGAGCTTGCCGGTGGTCATCTCTTCCGTATCGGGGCAGATGAGTTTGCGCGTCAGGTGCGTGATGCTCCAGAAGAGGAACATGATGCAGCCTGCGCTGAGCAGTGCCGACATGATGTTGACCATGTAGGCCACTTCGGAAGGGTCGCTGGCAAATTGGGAAAACAGGTTGGCGGTGAGCATGAAGAAGGGCGCGCCGGGCGGGTGACCCACTTCAAGTTTGTAACCGGTGGTAATAAACTCCGGGCAATCCCAGAAACTGGCGGTCGGCTCCACCGTCATGCAGTAGACCACTGCGGCAATAAGGAACGTGAACCAACCCGTCAGGTTGTTGATTCTTCGGTATTGTTTCATCAAAAAATAACTGTTTGTTACGTATTCTTTACAAATCTAAGTTGCAAAGATAGAAAGAAATGCCTACAGCCTGTGTGTCGCGCAGGTTGATTAGTAGCTTAATAAGTTTATTTAACGCGAAGGGCGGGGAATCATTTTACCCCTCCTCCGCGTCTGTCGTTCGTTTATTCACCTTCCTTGAAAGCGTGTCGGTAGCCTTGGATGTCGTTCCAGTGTCCGCGTGTGAAGTCGGGCACGGCCACCGGCGCGCAGCCGTTGTCCATCGAGAGGCTGCCCAGTTCGGCCAGGCAACACCACTCGGCCAGATCATACACATCCATGTCGAGTGGGAGTCCGTTTTGCAGGCAATATATCAGGCGCGCGTCCATGATGAAGTCCATGCCGCCGTGTCCGCCCACTTCGCGCGCCATCTTCTCATATTGCTTCAAGATGGGGTGCTTGTATTTCTCTACCAGCGCCTTCATCTCGTCTTGCGGGAGGAACGAGTGTGTGTTGAGGTCGTCCACCCGGGGTTGCACGCCCGAAGCCTTCAGTTGGGCCACGTCGAGCGCATAGCCTTCCACCGGGTATTTGTTGGCAAATCCTTTCGTGCCCGTGAGCTGGTAGAGGCGGCTGTAGGGTTGCGGGCTCATCACGTTGTGCTGAATCTCGATGACCTTGCCGCGCGCCGTGCGGATGAGGGTCGTGGTGTGGTCGCCGTTTCGGAATGAGTCACACGGTTTGCCCGTGGCCTTTTCCACCAGTTCCGGGCCGTGCACGGCTTTTGTGTCCATGGCCACGAGGGTCGTCATGCGGTCGCCCCTGTGCAGATTGAGCAGTTGGGCCACCGGTCCCAGTCCGTGGGTGGGATACAGGTCGCCCCGGTTTTCCATGTTGTAGCGCAGGCGCCATCCCAACTTGTCGTCCTTGCCGTTTTTCCAGTAATAGGGCCAGAACTCGTCCAGATTGTGGAGGTAGGCTCCCTGAACGCGCAGGATTTCGCCGAACACGCCGTGTTGCGCCATGTTCAGGGTGTTCATCTCAAACCAGTCATAGCAGCAGTTTTCCAGTATCATGCAGTGTTTGCGGGTGCGTTCGCTCAGGTCGATCAGCGTCCAGCATTGTTCCAGGTTCATGGCCGAGGGCACTTCGATGGCCACGTGCTTGCCGTGGGTCAGCGCGCTCACCGCCACGGGGAAGTGGTGGTCCCAATCGGTGGCGACGTACACCAGGTCGATGTCGTCTCGCCGACACAGTTCTTCGTAGCCCTTCTCGCCGGCATACACGGCTGCTTCGGGCATGTGGGCGTCTGTCAGATAGCGTTGGCAGGCTTCGGCGCGTTCGGCTTCGTGGTCACACAAGGCCACGATGCGTACGCCCGTCAGATAGGTGAAGCGTTTCACCGCCTCCCTGCCGCGCATGCCCAGCCCCACGAACCCCACGCGCACCACGTCTAGCTTCGGCGCTCTGAGGCCCAACGCATGTTGTTGCCCGGCCGGGCGTTCGGGTGTTTCCACTACGATGGTGCCTTTGTCCCAATGCCAGCGTGTGGAGGGCGACGACGATTGGGCCGCTGCCGACAATGTGCAGAGGCAGCATGCCATCCATAGGCAGAGATGCCGGATGGCCAGATTCATCATTCTTCTCATAAGCAGGATATTATTTGGATATTAACAGTTCGTGTTGTCACTCGTCGGTGTCATGGTGATGATGACACTTCAGCACGCGGTGGGGCAGGTCGCCGTGTCCCAGCAGGTCGATGGGGCACCCGAAGTGGCGGTCTATCCACTCCACGGGCACTTCGGTGTCGGGGTGATAGTCCAGCGTGCCGTTCACGCAGGCGATGCTTTTCACGGTCTGGAGGATGGTGCCGATGTCGTGGCTCACCAGGATGATGGCGCAATGGCGGTTTATCTCTTCGAGCAACTCGTAGAGCTTGGCCTCAAAACGCTTGTCGATGTACGTGTTCGGTTCGTCGAGGATGACGATGTCCGGTTCCGAGATGACGGCCCGGCCCAGCAGGGCGCG
The DNA here is from genome assembly GCA_944321015.1 of uncultured Phocaeicola sp. Lineage (GTDB taxonomy): Bacteria > Bacteroidota > Bacteroidia > Bacteroidales > Bacteroidaceae > Phocaeicola_A. The sequence goes on from CALUJS010000007.1 coordinate 86,824, forward strand.
TTGCATCTGGCCGCCGCTGAGCTGGCCGATGGCGCGGTGTTCCAGTCCCTCCAGCCCCATGCGTGCCACGACCTCCTTCACACGTGCATGGTGCCGGGCCGTGTAGCGGCGCAGGAGGCCCTTCTCCCCGCTCAGTCCGGAAAGGATGACCTCTTCCACCGAGATGGGGAATTTCTTGTCAATCAGATTGTATTGGGGCAGGTAGCCCATCTTCAGGCTGTCCGTGGGTTGCCCGTTGCGGAAGAAAGAGCGTTTGCCCGCAAGAGGGCGCAGCAGGCCGAGGATGACCTTGACGAGCGTGGTCTTGCCGCCGCCGTTGGGGCCGATGATGCCCAGAAAGTCGTGGTCGTAGACAGTCAGGTTGACGTCGCGGAGCACGGTCTTCTGCTCATAGCCGGCCGTGATATGTTCGAGGGTAAGAATGGGTGTCATAAAGAATGAAGAGTGAAGGATGAAGAATTGATTGTCAATTGTCAGTTATCAATTGCCAATTGTTCCGCCGTGCGGACGAGTTCCTCGTCCCAATGATAGTTGAGGGGATTGATGACTACAAGCTTCGCGCCGATTTCTTTGGCTGCCAGTTCGGCATTGCGGCTGTCGAACTCCTTTTGCACGAATATGGTGCGCACGCCTTTGGCACGGCAAGTGGCAATGAGCTGTTTCAGGTGGGCGGGCGACGGTTCCTTGCCGCCTTCTTCCAGGCAGAGCTGCGTCAGTCCGTAGTCGCGTGCGAAATAGGACAGGGCCGGATGGTAGATGAGGAATGCGCGTTGTCCGCCTTCGGCCAGCAGTTGGCGCACGATGCTGTCCGTCCGGCTGATGACCCGGTTCAGGCTGTCAAGTCGTGACGTGTAAAAAGATGCGTTCGCGCTGTCGAGGCGGCACAGGGCGTCACAGACGTTGCGGGCGATGATGCGGGCGTTGGCCGGCGAGTTCCAAATGTGCGGCTCCACGCCTCCGGCATGGTTGTGTCCGCCGTGGGCATGCCCTTCGTCGCGGATGAGGCTGATGCCGCGCGAGGTGTCGAACACCTGCATTTCCGGCGCGTTGGCCTCCAGCCGCTCCATCCACACCTGCTCAAAGCCGATGTGGCCGATGCGCAGGTAGGCCCGGCTCTTTGTCAGTTCGACGAGCTGGCGCGGCGTGGGGTCGTAGGTCTCCGGGCTGTTGCCTTCGGGCACCATGCAGTTTACCTCGAAATGTCCTCCGGCTAGGGCTTCGGCAAAGTAGCGCAGCGGTTCGATGGTTACGGTCAGTGTGGGTGTGCCGTCATCGGCAGGAGAGGTGGTCCGGCGGCAGGCTGCCATGAGCGTCAGCAGGCAGACGGGCAGGAGTATCCGGGTGAAGTAGATTCTCATAAGTGGCTGTCGTTTGTGATTTGTCGGTGCAAAGATACGTTTGTTTCACGGGCGTGCCGCGTTTACGGCAGTTTTTCTATCCAGGCCGCGATGTCGGCCAGCACTTCGGGACTGATGGTCTCCTCGATGGCGGCGTATTCGGTGAACAGTCCGGTGGTGCAGTGCTGGAACAGATGATTCAGTCCCGGATAGCTTTTCACGGTGACCGTGCGTCCGGGTTTGTCGGTCAGGGCCCGGCGGATGGCCTCCAGATTGGTCGCGGCGTCAACCTGCGTGTCGCGCTCGCCGTTGACGGCCAGCACGTGGCAGGTCAGTCCGGCCAGGTCGGTCTGCGGGTCATAGCGCAGGAAGTTGCGCATCCAGGGCGATGCGAACACGCTCATCTGGCGGCGCAGCTGTTCGCGCTGGGCGTCGGTCGGCGTTTGTCCGCCCATCTGCCCGGCATAGAGCGACACGAGCTGTTCCACGAGGACCGTGTCGGGCAAGTCGCTTTGGGCCAGCGCGTAGACGCGGCGCAACATGCGGGCCAGCGATGCCTGTCGGGCTTCGGACATGCCTTCGAGCCGGGCCATGTCGATGTTCTGGCGCAACAGCACGCTGTCGCCCCGCACGCCGGGGCCTGCCATCGACACGATGAAATCCACGTCGGGGGCGCAAGCCTCCGTGCCGGCCGTGCGGAAGGCGATGGCTCCGCCCTCGCTGTGTCCCAGCAGACCGATGTGCGCAGGGTCAATCTCCCGCCGCGTCTTCAGATAGGCTATCATGCAGGCCGCGTCGTCGGCGCTCGTGTGGAGGGAGGTGGCGGCCGGATTGCCCGTCGATTGTCCTGCGCCCCGGTCGTCGCAGCGCAATACGGCGATGCCGTGTCGTGTCAGGTAGTCGGCTATGACAAGGAACGGTTTGTGGTAGAGTATGCTTTCGTCGCGGTCTTGCGTGCCGCTTCCGGTGAGCATGATGACGGCCTTGCAGGGCTTGTCGCCTTCGGGCAGGGTCAGTGTGCCGGCCAGCGTAACGCCGGCCTTTTCATTGCGTATGGTCACTTCCTCGCTGCGATAGGGATGCGGCGGGCGGGGCGTCTGCGGACGTTTCACCAAGGATTCCCCCTTTTGCAGGCGGAGCGGAATCGAGGCGTTGCCCTGGGTCAGTGTCCCGTCGAGCAACGAGTCGCCCCGGAGGGTGCCCGCGTAGCGGATGCCCGATTGTGGCACGGCGAACGTCACCCGTCCGTCGCTTTCCGCAATGTCGGCCATGGGGAGGGCATAGGCGCCCTGGTCCGGGCTGTCCATCGTGCCGGAATAGCTGCCGTTGGCGTGTTCCACATGCAGGCCGATGCGCAGGGTGGCCGGGCCGATGTTGACTTTGCCCTGCCAGTCGCCTTTCAGCTGCTGGGCCGTGGCGGCGAGCAGGCAGAGTGAGCACGAGAGTAAGGCAAATAAGCGTTTTGTCGTCATAATCAATAGGGTTTAAGCAGTGTGCAAATGTAGCAAAAGTTGCGGATACGCGTCGCATGTGTCCGCTGTAAAGATGCGGGCCCGGCACGCGGTTGAAGATGCCCTGCAAGCGTCCATATATCCGCTCGTGAGCGCCCATATCCTCGCTCGCGGGCGTCCATATGCCGGCTTGCGAGCGGCCATATCCTCGCTCAAACTTGATGTTCGGGCTAAAGCAGCAGGCGGTAGGAGCCTCCGGCCAGCGAGCGGACCACTCCTTTCATTTCGAGGTCGAGGAGCGTGGCTGTCAGCCGGTGTATGGGGATGCCCGTCTGCACGGTCAGCGTGTTGACCTGGATGCCCGTGGGCGATTGGCGCAGGCTGTTCACGATGCGTTTTTCCTCTTCGTTCAGTTCGGGGAAAAGCGAGCGTTGTATCGGTCGCGAGGCCGTCCCGGCCGTGTTCCAGCACATGGCCTCCACCAGTTCGGCCGCGCTTTGCAGCAGCATGGCGCTGTTGGTGCGGATGAGGTTGTTGCATCCTTCGGAGTATGGCGAGCCTACGGGGCCTGGGAAGGCAAAACACTCCCTGCCGTAGTCGTTGGCCAGGCTTGCGGTGATGAGCGAACCGCCTTTGAGCGCCGATTCCACCACGATGACCGCATCGCTGATGCCGGCTATGATGCGGTTGCGTTGCACGAAGTTGTAGCGGTCGGGGTTTGTGCCGCCGGGAAATTCGGTCAGCAGGCCGCCGTGGCTGATTATGCGGGTTGCTTCGGCTCGGTGTTGCGGGGGATAGATGCGGTCGAGTCCGTGAGCCAGCACGGCGATGGTGTCGAGCCCGTGTTCCAATGCGGCACGGTGGGCACAGATGTCTATGCCGTAGGCCAGTCCGCTGACAATCAACGCGTCGGGGCAAAGCGATTGCAGCTCGCTCACGAAGCGGTTGCAGAGCGTTCGGCCGTAGTCGGTGGCATGTCGTGTCCCGACGATGCTCACGATGCGCAGGCTGTTCAGGTCGGCCGAGCCTTTATAGAACAGCATGAGCGGAGCGTCGACGCATCCTTGCAGATGAGCCGGATAGTCGTCATCGCCCAGGCCCAGGCAGCGGATGCCGTGCTTGTTGGCAAATTCCCATTCGCGTTTGGCCTGTTCGTGTAAGTCTGTGCGGGCGATTGCTTGGGCCTGCTCCCGTGAGAATCCCTTGACCAGCGAGGGGAGTTCTTCGTGCCGGGCGACGACCTCCTCGGCCGAGCCGAACTGCTGAATGAGCCTCTTCATGCTCATCAGTCCGATGCCGGGCACGTTTTGGAGTATCAGTGTGGCGATGGTTTCTTGTTCAGTCATGCAGGTAGGGTGCAAAGGTCTCGTCGAACAGGGGACTGGCGCTCAGCCGTCCGTTTACCACACATACGCTTTCCACCACGGCCTTGAGGCACACCTTCATGTCGGGCAGGCGGAAGATGTCCTGATAGAACACATACTTGATGCCTTCTTTGCGCAGGTAGAGCTTGGACACGAATTCATCGCCGCTCTTAAGAGGGGTCTTGAATGCCATGGTGATGCGGGCCACCACGGGGTCGATGCCTTCTTCGTGCAGACGGGCAAAGCTGATGCCCGTGGAGGAGAGAAACTCATGGCGTGTATGCTCGATGTAGTGTTGATAGTTGGCGTTGTTGACGATGCCTTGGAGGTCGCATTCGTAGTCGCGTACCTTCATCGGGAGTTCAAATACGTATTTGTCCATACGGGTAGGTTTGTGTTTGTATATGCAAAGTTACTACAAAAAAGTGAAATGCGGAAAGATATAGTGATAGAATTGA
>CALUJS010000008.1 GCA_944321015.1 uncultured Phocaeicola sp.
GCATCGATGGGCGAAGTGAGAGACAGGCCAAAGATGTAAGTGCCTTGGTTGAACACCACGGCAAACAGGGCTGCAAAGAACAGCAGCATCAAATCATGGGGTTTCACTTCCTCGTGCTTGATAAACAGCGAAGCAATCCAGAAGCAGAGCGCGCCGCCCACCATGCGGAAGGTTGCAAGCGACAAAGCCGTTATCTCCGTTGTCATGACAGCTTTGCCAATAGGAGCCATCAATCCCCACGCCACGCTGGCAAGCAACATGCAGAGGTGTCCCGTGTAATTCTTTTGTTTCATGTGTAAGCCTTATGTTGGTTTTCGGCGGCAAAGTTCTATAAAAATCCGCAAATGGCCTTGACCGAAGAACCAATAAAGTCGATGTGAGAGCACTCCCGGCCGGGCTATTTTTGGCCAAGAGCAATATTTTTGAAAGGTTTCTTTGGGCAACGTGTGGCAAATCGTTAAATTTGCCACGCACTATGCGCGTGCCTGTGTCGACCCGTCAGACACGCCTAACTGTCAAGTTATTAATTACTAATACCAAAAATAAATAAACATGAGTTTAAAAATCGTTGTATTGGCAAAACAAGTGCCCGACACACGCAATGTCGGGAAAGATGCCATGACCGCAGAAGGCACCGTAAACCGCAGTGCCTTGCCTGCCATTTTTAACCCGGAAGATTTAAACGCCCTGGAGCAGGCATTGCGCCTGAAAGACCGGCACCCGGGTTCCACCGTGACCATCCTGACCATGGGGCCGGGACGTGCAGCTTCCATCATCCGCGAAGGCCTCTTCCGAGGAGCCGACGGCGGCTATCTGCTGACTGACCGCGCCTTTGCCGGAGCCGACACGCTGGCCACATCCTATGCCCTGTCTATGGCTATCCGCAAAATCAAAGACTATGACATCATCATCGGCGGACGTCAGGCCATCGACGGCGACACGGCGCAAGTAGGCCCGCAAGTAGCCGAGAAACTGGGCCTCACCCAGATTACCTATGCCGAAGAAATCCTGAACGTTGACGAAGCCGCCCGCCGCATCACCGTGAAGCGACACATCGACGGCGGCGTGGAAACAGTGGAAGGCCCGCTGCCCATCGTTGTCACCGTAAACGGTTCGGCCGCACCATGTCGTCCGCGCAACGCCAAACTGGTGCAAAAATACAAATACGCGCTCACGCCGACAGAAAAAGCCCAAGAGGCTCCGGCTCATCCGGAACTGTATGACCAGCGCCCCTATCTGAACCTCGTGGAATGGAGCGTGGCCGATGTGGAAGCCGACCTGGCCCAATGTGGCTTGTCGGGCTCGCCCACTAAAGTGAAAACCATCCAAAACATCGTGTTCCAGGCCAAGGAAAGCAAAACGCTCAGCGGTTCGGATGCCGATGTCGAAGGATTAATCGTAGAACTGTTAGCTAACCACACAATCGGATAATGACTATGAACAACGTATTTGTATATTGCGAGCTTGAAGGCGCCACCGTGGCCGATGTAAGCTTGGAACTCCTCACCAAAGGACGCAAACTGGCCAACCGGCTGGGATGCCAACTGGAAGCCATCGCAGCCGGCAGCGGCTTGGACGGCATCGAAAAACAGATCCTGCCTTACGGAGCCGACCGCGTGCACGTGTTCGACGCTCCGGGCCTGTTCCCCTATACCTCCCTTCCTCACACCTCTATTCTTGTCAATCTGTTCAAGGCTGAAAAGCCGCAAATCTGCTTGATGGGCGCCACCGTCATCGGCCGTGACCTCGGCCCGCGTGTGTCTTCTGCCTTGACCAGCGGTTTGACCGCCGACTGCACCTCGCTGGAAATCGGCGACCACGAAGACAAGAAAAGCGGTACCAAGTATGAGAACCTGCTTTACCAAATCCGTCCCGCATTCGGCGGCAACATCGTGGCTACCATCATCAACCCCGAACACCGTCCGCAAATGGCTACCGTGCGCGAAGGCGTGATGAAGAAGGAAGTGCTCGACCCGAATTATCAGGGCGAAGTCATCCGTCACGACGTGGCCAAGTTCGTGCCCGAAACGGACTATGTGGTAAAAGTCATTGACCGCCATGTGGAAAAAGCCAAACACAACCTCAAAGGCTCGCCCATCGTAGTGGCCGGAGGCTACGGCATGGGTTCAAAGGAAGGCTTCGACCTGCTGTTCGACCTGGCCAAGGAGCTCCACGCCGAGGTAGGTGCCAGCCGTGCTGCCGTTGATGCGGGCTTCTGTGACCATGACCGCCAAATCGGACAGACGGGTGTCACTGTCCGCCCGAAACTCTACATAGCCTGCGGCATTAGCGGACAAATTCAGCACATCGCCGGCATGCAGGAAAGCGGCATCATCATCTCCATCAACAACGACCCGAATGCTCCCATCAACACCATTGCCGACTACGTCATCAACGGTTCAGTGGAAGAGGTTATTCCGAAGATGATAAAATACTACAAGCAAAACAGTAAGTAAACACATAAGGAATCAGGAATTACTAAGGACTATGAAACGATTTGCATTGCTTTGCATATTGGCAGGATGCATCGGCACAGCCTGGGCTCAGGATACCATTTACGTGAAAGGCAACACGTGGTGTCCCAAAGAAAAGGCCACAGGATATGTCATAGTCACCCGTGAAATGCCGTTATACAAAGTAGACACTTACACGTTGGAAGGCCGGCTCAAAGAGACCACTTACTACATCCGGTACACAGAGCAGCCCAACCGCCGCATGAAAGAAGGCACTTCCACCACATTCTATGAGAACGGCAATGTGGAGGAAGAAATTGTCTATACGGGCAACAGCCCTCAGTCATTGAAAGTATTCTATCCTGATGGAAAAATCCGAAGGGAAGAGACATTCAATGAAGAAGGAAAGATGAAGAAAAGCTACATTTACGACGAGAAAGGGAATAGGACCAAAAACAAAAAGCCATACGAATGCATGGCGACTTTCCCCGGCGGAGATAAAGCACTGGCTGCTGCCATATCATCTGTCATGCGCTATCCCAAAGAAGCGCAGGATAAAAAGATAGAAGGGCGCGTCATCGTAAGTTTCATCATCGACACGGAAGGCCACATGACCCGGCCCAAAGTCGTTAACAAGCCCGACTCCATTCTGGCAAAGGCTGCCCTGGAAGCATTCGACAAGCTCGCTCGGAAATACACATGGCATCCGGGCATTCAAAAAGGCAAAGAAGTACGTGTCCGCTTTACCATGCCGTTCACTTTCCGTATTCCTCATAAGAAATCTAATTAATAACATCCGAAACAATGGCAAACTTTTATACCGATACACCCGAACTGAAGCATCACCTGAATCACCCGTTGATGCGCCGCATCGTGGAGCTCAAAGAGCGAAACTATGCAGACAAAGACAAGTATGACTACGTCCCGATGGATTTTGAAGACGCGATGGACAGCTATGACCGCGTGCTTGAAATCGTGGGCGAACTCTGTGGCGACATCATTGCGCCCAATGCTGAAGGCGTGGACCACGAAGGTCCCACCGTGGCTAAAGGTCGCGTGACTTATGCCAGCGGCACACAAGCCAATCTCGATGCCGCACGCAAGGCCGGACTGATGGGCATGGCCATGCCGCGCCGCTTTGGCGGATTGAACTTCCCCATCGTGCCCTACATCATGGCAGCCGACATCGTGTCGCGTGCCGATGCAGGCTTTGAGAACCTCTGGGGATTGCAGGACTGCGCCGAGACGCTTTATGAATTTGGCAACGAAGACCAGCATCAACGCTTCCTCACCCGTGTGTGCCAGGGTGAAACCATGTCAATGGACTTGACCGAGCCGGATGCCGGTTCCGACCTCCAGTCGGTCATGCTGAAAGCTACCTATGACGAGAAAGAAAACTGCTGGCGGTTGAACGGCGTGAAACGCTTCATCACCAACGGCGACTCGGACATTCATCTCGTATTGGCCCGCTCGGAAGAAGGCACACACGACGGACGCGGACTGTCCATGTTCATCTATGACAAACGCGACGGAGGAGTAGACGTGCGCCGCATTGAGAATAAGATGGGCATCAAAGGCTCGCCCACCTGTGAACTGGTTTACAAGAATGCCAAGGCCGAACTTTGCGGCGACCGCAAGCTGGGTCTGATTAAGTACGTCATGGCCCTGATGAACGGCGCCCGCTTGGGCATTGCCGCACAGAGTGTGGGCCTTTCGCAGGCAGCTTATAACGAAGCATTGGCTTATGCCCGCGACCGCAAACAGTTTGGCAAGGCCATCATCAATTTCCCCGCCGTATATGACATGCTGTCTGCCATGAAAGCCAAACTAGACGCTTCACGCGCATTGCTTTACGAAACAGCCCGCTTCGTCGATGTCTACAAAGCACTCGACGACATTGCACGCGAACGCAAGCTGACGCCCGAAGAACGTCAGGAACAGAAGAAATACGCAAAACTGGCCGACAGCTTTACACCGTTGGCCAAGGGCATGGGCAGCGAATATGCCAACCAAAACACTTACGACTGTATCCAAATACACGGAGGTTCGGGCTTCATGAAGGATTATACTTGTGAGCGGCTCTACCGCGATGCACGTATCACCTCCATATACGAAGGTACTACCCAGCTGCAAACCGTTGCCGCCATACGCTATGTCACCACAGGAGCTTACTTGGCACAAATCCGTACCTACGAAGCCGCTGCATGTGCACCCGGATTGGAAAGTCTGAAAGTCCGTCTGAAGGAAATGGCCGACAAGTTTGAAGCCGCCACAGCCCGTGTAAACGAACTGAAGGATCAAGAGTTCCAAGACTTCGTAGCCCGCCGTCTGGTAGAAATGGCTGCTTTCACCATCATGGGCCATCTGCTCGTGCAGGAAGCTACCACAGCTCCTGAGCTTTTCACCCGCTCGGCCAACGTCTACGTGCGCTACGCCGAGGCTGAAATCGGCAAACACGCCGACTTTATTGCCAAATTCCGGCCTGAAGACTTGGAAAGCTATCGCAAACAATAACAGGTTGTCAATATAACCAATGAGGCTGTGTTCGGTTTTTATCTTTGAACACAGCCTCATTCTTTTTATACCGGCAATACATTCATAATCGTTGGGACACCACTTTCCAGTTCACAATATCCCACAGCTTCTTCACGTGCTCGGCACGTCGGTTACGATAGTCAATGTAATAAGCGTGCTCCCACACATCCATGCAAAGCAGAGGCTTGCAGTTGCGACGAAGCGGGTTGCCGGCATTGCTTTCTTGGGAAATTTCCAGTTTCCCTTCTGCATTGAGGGAAAGCCAGACCCATCCCGAACCGAAAAGGGTGATGGCAGCCTCTTCCATTCTTTGTTTTAGGTTATCCAGATTGCCAAAATCACGGCGAATCAGTTCGCTCAGCTTCTCATCGGGCATACCGCCTTGCCCCGGCATAGTAAACTGGAGGAAATACAACACATGGTTGAGCACCTGACCCGCATTGTTGAAGATGCCGCCGTCGGGAGCCGTTCTTACAATCTCTTCAATGTCTTTTTGCGCATACGCCGTGTCTTTGCTCAGATTAGCTAGATTCGTTACATACGCCTGCAAATGTTTCCCGAAATGAAATTCAAGGGTTTCTGCACTGATGACAGGTTCCAATCCATGACTCGGATATGGAAGTTGGGGCATTTCGTTTCTCATGATACAATGTTTTTAAGGTTTCACTATTGTTTTAGTTCGCAGAAGATTATTGTGTTACAAATTTAGATATAAGTCATGATTTATGTGCGAATGAGGCAAGAAAAATTAAGACCATCCCTATCTTTATGATAGGAATGGTCTCGATGAATTTCTGCGGGAGTGTTCAGATGTCGCATGAACACTTCCGCAGACCGAAATCTGGTATGTTAGTTTCGTATAACGCTCTCGATGGCTTCCATTTCGGCACGGAAACTCTTGTCTACCTCAAGCTGCGTTTCGACGGTCTTGCATGAGTGGAGCACGGTAGAGTGATTGCGGTTGGCAATCAGTTTGCCGATTCTCACACAGGATGTGTCAGTGTATTTCTTGGCCAGATACATGGCCACTTGGCGTGCCACGGCCACGTTGTGCTTGCGTGAACGCGAGTGGAGGCTGTCCTTTTCGATTTCGTAGTGCTCGCACACGCGGGCTACGATGGTGTCGATGGTGATTTCCTTGCGTTCTACGCGGGCGACCTTTTTCACCACGCTCTCGGCCAAGTCGATGTCGATGTCGCGGTTGTTGTAGACCGAGTAGGCCATGAGTGAGGTCACTACGCCTTCAAGGTCGCGCACGCTTTCGTTGACGTGCTCCGCGATGAAGTTTATTACCGGCTCGGGGAAGACCACTCCGTTGCGATGCATCTTGTCCTTGAGGATGTTCTTGCGCAGTTCCGTGTTGGGTCGCTCCAGCTCAGCCAGCAATCCCCACTTGAAGCGGGTGAGGAGACGGTCTTCCATGCCCTCCAGCATTACGGGTGGACGGTCGGATGTGAGTATCAGCTGTTTGCCGTTCTGATGGAGGTGGTTGAAGATATGGAAGAAGGTGTTCTGCGTTTTTGTCCGGGCGGCGAACTCTTGTATGTCGTCGATGATCAGGACGTCGATGGTCTGGTAGAAGCGGATGAAGTCGGTCACTTTGTTGCGCAGTGTGGCGTCAACAAACTGCACCTGAAACTGGTTGGCCGACACGTACAATACGCGCTTTTGCGGGTAAAGTTCTTTCACGCGCGCTCCGATGGCATTGACCAGATGGGTCTTGCCTACGCCGGATGCTCCGTAGATGAACAGAGGGTTGAAGGCAGTCTTTGCCGGATGCAGGGCTACTTCCTCGGCTATCGTGCGGGGCAGTTTGTTACTGTCACCTTCGATGAAATTGTCAAAGCGATATTGTGGGAAGAGGCGCGGGTCGAGGCTTTGTGCCGCTTGGACAGGGGCCGCAAAGGGTGTGCCTGCACCGTCGGCCGGACGGCGAGGAGTCATCGGCCTGTTTTCCGATGGTATCTGGGTGGGGATGTGGTTGGTTTTGTCCGTCAGGACGCTGTACATCAACTTGGCTCCTTCGCCTATCTCCTTGTGCAGGACAGAGCGGAGGAGGTCGACGTAGTGTTCCTCGATGAACTCATAGAAGAACTGGCTGGGAACTTCCACGGTCAGCGTCTTGTTCTCATACTTCAGGGGTATGATTGGCTTGAACCACGTTTTATATGCAGGCTCGGACACATTGTCTTTGATGACTTGCAGACAACGGTCCCAGAGCTCCACATGATTTGTATCCATCATAATAGCTCAATACATTTATTAACTTGTCAAAACTTCTACACTGCAAAATAGGGAATATAATTTAGAAAAAACAAATCGGCTTTTTCTTGTTTTTTACCGTCGAATAATAAGATGCTCTGAATGAGCCTGTTTTTCCGGGTGTGGGGCTGAAAGGCGACGGGAGCCATGTTGCAGGATTGAAAGGTTCTGTATTTGAGCGTGTTCTTATGTGGCGTGGTTAGCTTTGTTTTGCCGGATTGCCGTTCGGTGTAACACATTTGCAGTTGATTACAAACGTGTTACACCATCTTGTGTCGACCGGTTGTGCAGTCTGGTAATTTAGACAAAATCTATATAAAGCCTTGCGGCGGAGTTTTATTTGTCCTTCCGTCCGAACAGCGAGAAGTGAACATATCGCTTGGGATGTGCCTTGAGATCCTCGAGCAATGTCGCTGCTCCGCTGGTGGTGCGGTTGAGATTGTGATAGAGGGTTGTGTCGTTGAGCAGCAGGCCCAAGTTGTTGTCGCGGCTGTTCAGTTTGTCGGTCACGGTCGAGATGTTGGCCAGGGTGGCATCCACACGGCGCAACATGGCGTCGTAGTCCGTTTGAGCCAGATTGTCACTGATGGTCACGAAGTTGTCACTGATGTGGTTCAGCTTATCGGTGAGCCGGGGTATGTCGTTTTCCATCAAGTTGTTTATCTGTGACGTGGTGACGGTCAGGTTGTCGGTTATCCGTTGGGCGTTGTGCAAGGTCTCGGTCAGTGCGGGGTCGGCCAGCAGCTTATTGAGCGACACCAGTATGGAATCCATTTTGGGCAGCATCTGCTGGATGACGGGAATCATCTTTTGTGCTTCTCCCATCAGGCCGTTATTGCCGTGTCCGGGGATGGTGTCGCCCACTTCCACACGTTCGCGGGGATTGTTGGCCAGCAGAAGATTCATTTTGACTGTTCCCAGCATTTCGGTCACCAGTTCGGCCTCGCTGCCCTTGGGGATGCGTAATCCGTCTTCCACTTCTATCTCCACCGTCACGTTTCCCGGCCGCTCGTGGTCATAAGCGATGCTGCGCACTATACCTATATTATATCCGTCGGCATAAACGGGACTGGAGACGGTCAGGCCGCCGATGTTGTCATAGGCCACGTAGTAATAATTGGTGGCTTTGAACATGTTGATGCCTTTGAGGAAATTGATGCCGAAGAACAGGATAACCACAGCCACGATGCCCACACAGGCTATTTTTACTTCTTTTGTCAGGTATTTCATAATTGTCTGATTTTACTTATTTATTTTGTTTGAACTCCTTGATTGCTTGTTGTACGTTCATCTTTTCGTTACCGCGGAAGGCTATGATAAAGGCATCCTTGAACTTGGAGAGGATGCTTTTGCGCAGGCGGGACACTTCGTTGTAATCGGTTGATGAGCCGTAGGTGTATTTATACAGTCCGCCTTCGCGGTAATAGGATACCGGTTTCAGCCCCTTCAGGCGCCGGTCGCCGGGCTTCAATGGAGCCGAGGATGTCAGAATCTGAATCTTAAAGACCGGAGCTTCCCTCTTTTTTGCGGCAGGACGGGCCGGAGGAGCCGTCTTTTTCCCGCTCTGCGGGTTATCGGCCTTGGACGGAGTGACCGCGGTCGGGGCATCGGCCTGTGTGCCGGGCTGACGACGTTTGTAATCCACTATGGCATGATAGATGCTTGCACTCATGTCCGTCACTCCTTTCTGGGAATTCAGATAGCGCTCTTCGTCGGGGGTTGAGATGTAGCCCAACTCCACCAGTACGCTCGGCATGGAGGTGGCATGCAAAACCAGGAAACCGGCTTGTCTCACTCCCCGGTCATTCCGGCGCGCCCTCGTGCGGAACTGTTGTTGGATGCTTTGCGCCAGACTGACGCTTTGCTCCATATTCTTATCTTGTATGAATTCGAACATGATATAGCTTTCTGCCGAATTGGGATTGAAGCCTGCATAGCGTTGCTTGTAATCGCTTTCGATTAATATGACCGCGTTTTCCTTTTGTGCCACCGCCAGATTCTCCTTCGTGCGGTGGAGTCCCAGCGTATAGGTTTCGGCTCCTCGGGCAATGCGTCCTTTCGGCAACGAGTTTGTATGGATGGATACGAAGAGGTCGGCTTTAGCCTGATTGGCAATGTCGGCCCGGCCGTGCAGGGGGACAAACTTGTCGGTACGGCGCGTATAGACCACCTTTACGTCGTTGCAGTTCTGCTCCAACAAGCGGCCTACGGCCAGAGCCACCTTCAGGTTGATATTCTTTTCCTTCGATATGCGGCCCACGGCTCCGGAGTCATGTCCGCCATGTCCGGCATCCAGCACTACCGTGAAGTCCTTGGCTGTCAAAGGAAGGCTGACCAACATGAGCATGCCGACCCAACTTGCAACCCGGTTCCACACGTTCGATAAGCGACCTTCCGGCATCCGGGATAATGTTTGTCTGTGTATAGTATTCTTATACATGCTGCAAATGTAATTGTTTTTAATGGAAAACCCACAAAAACCGCGTAGTTTTCAAATGCCGCGATGCAAAATTCGCTTCAAGGCGGATGCTAAAAAGAGGAACTGCCCGTTTCTTCACTCGGCAATTCCTCTTTTCCATGGACAGGATATAAGTCCTTTCCTCAAGCTCTAATGAACACAAAGTCTTTCCTACTATAAACTAAGTGAAGAGGTAGAAAGCTGTTTCTTCTCTTCATATACAACACATTTTACTACTACATTTTTCTCTTTCCGGCAAATTAATTGTCTGCTTCAGGAAAGGACAAGGATTATCACACTTGAAATCCTTTTTGGAAAAACAACCCTAAAACTAAATAACCTATCAAAAAGCTCTAGGCATTTTTGGTATTTGAAAAAACAACTATGCCTGTCCATTATGTTAATTCTTCTCATCTCTTGTAGAGGCAAAGGTAGGTGTGTTTCGTCGAAAACAGTGATACAATCTTATCCAGTTATGATACTTTCTTATCCAAGTTAGAATACAATCTTGTGCTTGCGGTAGTTCTCGCGATATTCCTTCGGAGCACAGTGCTTGTACTTTTTGAATATGCGGTTGAAGTTCGACAGGTTGTTAAAGCCGCACTCGAAACATATTTCGGCTATGGGCAATTGCGAATCGAGCAACAGGCGGGAAGCGTGTTCCAGACGGAACGTTATCAGATAATCGGAAAAAGTCTGTCCCGTGGTCTGACGAAAGAAGCGGCTGAACGACACGGGAGTCATCCCCACCAGGTCGGCCATGACGGACAGACGTATCTCCTGCATGAAATGTTCCTCCACGTAGTCCTGCACCTTGTTGACACGGAGCGAATCGACCGAATGACGCACCCGGGCAAAGGAACTGCTCGACAGCACCCTGGCTTGTTCGTCCAGCGACAGTTCGTGGAGTATGGACAGAAAGCGGAGCACGGCATAAAAGCCTGCTTTCTCTTCGGTCAGCAGAGATGCCAGCGAGTTCCCTATCCGTCGCGTGACTTCTTCCGAGAAGGCCAGGCCGCGTTGTGCCTTTTCCAGCATCCGGCGGATGGATAGGAAATGGGTCTTGCGCATGATGCCTCCCTCGAACAGGTCGGCGGAGAAATGGATGGTCACTTCGTGCACGGCGGAAGACTCGCAGCGATAATGTTCCCACACGTGCTCCAAGGCTTTTCCCGTAATCAGCACCAGGTCGTAATCGCCAATCATCTCGTCCGAATCGCCCACGATGCGCCTTGCTCCGCGTCCCTGTTCCACAAAGTTCAGCTCGTAGTCGGGATGACAATGTATGGGGTAGGGCAGCAGCTTCTCGCGCCGTTCCGAGATGTAAAAGCAATCCTTGTCGGACAGCTGGGTGTTCTTGTTTGATGTCAGCACCATGGCGTGTGTCGGTCGGTTGTCAGTCTATATGTTCCAGAAAATTTGCTATGCGTTTCCGTATGCGGTTGTACAGAGGCGAATCTTTATAATAGGTATGCTTGCGAATCATGAACTCCACACCGCTCTGGCTGCGCTGATAACACGTCAGTTCGTTCTGGAACTGAATGTCGTGCTCGGCCAGCTCCTTGATTTCCGACTCGCGTTCGCGGCGCAGCACGACACAAAGCGGAGTCAGCACCTTCAGCACCACATTGTCCATGATGTGATGCCCCTGGATGAACAGATAGGTATTGTCCGGCGTGACGCCCAGATTGAGCAGCTCTTTCTGCAGAGACTCTATTTCGCGGACGGATTTGGAATATTCGCGCTCCAGGCGGTGCAACTTCTGCTGCACGCGTTTCTGCATCCGTTCCAACGCCACTTCCAGATGATAGATGCTCACTTTCTCCAGTCGCACTATCTCGCAGAAGTCCAGCAAGGAAAACACGCCGGGGCGGTGTTTGCGATAGAACCATATCGACCAGATGAACAACGGATAGGCAATGCGCGAATACATCCGCATGAATTCCTCCAGATCGATAATCTCGCGATCGTTCAAGGTCGACATCACACACACCTCGTGCAGGGCCGAGGCATAGCACTGATAGTTCTCGATGGCATACGTGTAGGTCTGGAACACGAAGCGGTTCTGGTTAATCATGCGCGAGGTGTTTGTGGCGCCTTGCAACAGATAGTCATAATCGCTGTCGACACAGGCAATCATGTTCTGGCCCAACGACTCGCCCAGGATGTTCATCAGT
Organism: uncultured Phocaeicola sp.; assembly: GCA_944321015.1. Taxonomy (GTDB): domain Bacteria; phylum Bacteroidota; class Bacteroidia; order Bacteroidales; family Bacteroidaceae; genus Phocaeicola_A. The sequence goes on from CALUJS010000008.1 coordinate 11,886, forward strand.
ACCGACTTTTTCCCCTTGGCCAACGACGTGGATGAGGGCAGCATGACCTGGAAATAACGGCGGTCGTTCTCGAACTCATTGAGCAATGTGCGCCAAAAGAACACATCGTCATAGCTCTCCACGTAGGCCACGATTTTCCGCCGTGCCTTCTTGGGGCGCAACCGGTTGGCTGCCTCGACGTAGAGAGAATTCAGGTTTTGAGCTAGACGTTTACTCATAGGTTAAGGATGAAGCGTGTGACAAATCGGGCTGTGATTATCATTCGGTAATGTCGCTCACTTCGGTCACGGCATCCAGCCAGCCGTTCATGATGACGGCCGGCGAATGGGTGGTGAGGATGATTTGCACGTTGGGATTCAGTTCGCGGATGAGCCTGATGAGCTGCTGCTGCCACTCGATGTGTAGGGAAATCTCCGGCTCGTCCATGAAGAGCGCGTAAGGCTGTCCGTCCTGCACGAGGACGGTGAGCAAAATCACCAACATCTGTTTCTCGCCCGATGAGAGCTGATAGGGTAACAGCGTTTCGCCATCCTGTTCGATGAGTATTTCGTTGCTCTTGCGGTTTATCTTTTTACCCGTCTCGCTGAACAGGTCGTCTATCATGTCCTGAAACCGTTTCTTGGGTTCCGAGGCCTGCGCCGCCCGCCGCTGGTCGTCGGGGCTGCCCGAGGTGAGCATGTCGATGATGCGGTTGCCGATGTTCACCTGATAGTCCAGATAGCGGCGTTGCAGTTGGTAGAGTTGCCAGTCGAGTTCGGTGCGGACATGTTCGTCGGCCACTTTCTGCATCAGTCCCACATTGGTCAGGGGGCGGTCGAAACTGGCTATCACGTCAAACAATATGCAGGACGCCTCTTCGGGGGAAAAGATGACCTGAACGTTGGCCGGCACGTCGCATTTGCCCAATTCGCCGCCGGAAAGCAGACGGAGCTTGTCCACCGACTGGCTCATGATGGTGCTTTTGCCTATGCCGTTGATACCGCTCAGGATGTTCACATCCGGACGCAAATCCCAGGCAATGTTTTTCCATCCCCATATACCTTTTATTACTATCCGTTTGATATAGTCTGCTCGTTGCTTCATGGTATGCTCCTTTCCAATCATTTATTTGATTATACATACAAAGTTACGGAATAAATCAAGATGCAGCAAAAATGCGGATAAATTTGTAAGGAGTAACGGGGCGGCCTTATGGCACGGCTTTCAACCCAAATCGGTCATCAGTCTTTGGAACTAAGCGTACTGTAATGATTTTTAAGCAGACATGTATGTCCCCGATGCGCTTGATATGGAGCGTCGGACGCGGCGGGAATGGCGGACAAGGAGGCGGAACATCAAAAGAAAGTGTCATTCCTGAAAGGTTCCAAGATTCGTTAAGTTTTCTTTTCTATATCTTCCGGGCGAAACGCCTTTTTCTCTCGTAAACACCCTGACAAAGTGGGGAATATCGCTAAATCCGACAAGATAGCCAATTTCCGACACGGACTTTTGCGAATGTTCCAGCAACTCGCACGCCGTATTCAGCCGATATTGCGTGACGAACTGTGAGAAAGTCATCCCTTTGCAACGTTTGAACCATGAGCAGAATGCGGAACGGTTCATGCCCACTTCGGCGGCAATGTCATCAAGCAAGATGGGGTGCACATAATGTGCCATTACGTATGTACTGACCTGTTGCATACGTCGCACTTCGCGCTCTATCCGCATGGGCTTGCCCGCAATTGTATAGTCTTTGGCCGTAAAAATGACAGGTAACAGACGGAACATGTCGCACAACCGTTCCAGTTCGTCCATTTCATTCATTGCGGACAAGGCTTGACGGATGGTACGTGCGGTTTCCGTTCCGAATTTTAAGGCTTCGGTAGGGAATGTCACGCAGGCGAGCCTGTTTCGCAGTTCCGGGAATACAGCCATGCAATGGAGTACAAATGCATGGCTGAAAGCCACCATCAGATAACGGATGCATCCCTCTTCGTCTGCCGATGTTGGGTTGTAGTCCCAATGGTGGTGCATGACGGGAGGTATTAAAGCAACATCTCCCTCCACGAACGGCAGCAGGGTGTCGCCTGCCATTCTTGTGCCTTCCCCTTGCAGCACACAGTATAATTCCCACGCATCGTGCCTGTGCAGTTTGGCTTCCAACCGAGCATCTATACGCTGGTCGATAAAAAAGAATGAGTGGTTCTCCGGTTCCGGCAGTTCGTAGGGTATGACGACATCTTCCATATATTCTTTTTTGTATCTGCAAATATATGACAATTGTTTGAAACTATCAGACAAATATGAAACAATGAAGCACACTACCTTTGCAATGACAAAAACAAAATATGTTTGACTTTTATACAAATTGTAAGATGGAATTTTATGAAGTATTGGAAAAGCGGCGCACGTACCGCGACTTTTCCGACCGTGAAGTGAGCGATGAGATTTTGAAACGAGTTATTGCTGCGGCGTTCAAAGCACCGACCAACGACCATTTGCGTCAATTGGAGTTTGTCGTGGTGCGTGGACGGGAAAACATAGCCAAGGTCATTGCTCCGTTGGCAAAGAACATGGCTGCATTCAAGGAATTGGTTGCCGAGGTGGACGAATCGGGCGACAAAGACAAAATGGCAATGTTTGCCGATGCCTTGCCCAAGCAACAGAAGATGCTTATGGAAAGCGGACTGCTCATCATTCCGTTCTTCCGCCAACTCACCTGCCCGTTGCTCAAACCGGCTGAACAAAGTTCGCTCAATTATTTCGCCTCGGCATGGTGTGCAGTAGAGAACATGCTGCTTGCCGCTACCGCTGAAGGCTTGGGGGCCGTGTTCCACATTCCCGTGGCGGACGAGGTAGAGAAGATAAAAGAACTTGTCCACGCCCCCGAAGGGTATGAGTTCACCTGCCTGCTGACAATCGGGTATCCTGCCGAGGGTGCGTTCCTGCCCAAGCAGAAAGTCATCAATATAGAAGAACGGCTGCATTGGATTACAGATGTTACACTAAATTGGAAATAAGTATGAAACCAAAAGGATATGGGCAGAGTCTGCCGGCAAGTGCAACATTACGGAAATAAATCAGGATGCAGCAAAAATGCGGATAAATTTGTAAGGAGTAACGTGGCGGCCTTATGGTACGGCTTTCAACCTAAATCGGTCATCAGCCTTTGGAATTAAGCGTACTGTAATGATTTTTGAGCAGACATGTATGCCCCCGAAGCGCTTGATATGGAGCGTCGGACGTGCGGATATTTGCGGACGTGAGCCTCCATATTCTGCGGCGCGTCTCCGAATATGTCCGGACGCGTGCGTCCATGGTTCTCTTCTCTTCCGGGGAGAATGAAATGAAACACAGCGGAATACGCTCCCGTCGTGCCGGTACGTGTTCCGCTGTGTCTTGTTTTGTGGGTGTGTGATTTTTTTCTCGAAGAGGGGCCTTTCAGCTTATACTCTGGTGACGGACTGGATGTTTTTCAGTTGTCGCAGGGTGCTGCAAAGGGTTTTCACATCTTCCACGTCGTAAACGTAGAGTTCGATTTGTCCCTCGAAGATGCCCTCGTTACTCTCGATGTTCAGCTTATGGATGTTTACGCTGAGTTGGCGTGAGATGATTTGGGTTATTTCGTTGAGCAGTCCCAGGTCGTCTATCCCCTTGATTTGTATGGTGGCGGTGAAGGCCATGCTGCGGTGTGTGTGCCATTCGGCGGCCAGGATGCGGTTGCCTTGGCTGCTCTTGAGCTTGGCCGCAATGGGGCATTGGCGTTTGTGGATGACGATGCGGTTGTTTTCGTTCAGGTAGCCCAACACGTCATCGCCCGGTATGGGTTTGCAACATTGGGCCAGAATGAAGTCTTTGCCCACGCCGGCTTCGGTGAGGATGACCGGTTTCTTTTTGTCGATGTTGGTCACCTGCACGGGTTGCGGCTCTTGGGGCTGGGGCGGTGTCTGCTCCTTTGAACGCCGGTTGAAGGGGAATATGTATTTCGTGTAGCGTTTCCAGTTGTTGCTGTTGTTTTTGTCCTTCAGCACGTTGCGGTCTTCGTCGCCCAACACGAGGTTTTTCTGTCCCAGCGCGGCCAGAAAATTCTCGCGCGTCATGTCGTGCAGGGCCAGCAGCTTGTCCACATTGACGCTGGTGGGTTCGACTTCTTCCTTTTTGAAAAATTCGCTCAATATTTCTTCGCCTTGTTTCTGGGCCAGTCGTTGTTCGCGGCGGATGATGGCCATGATTTTGGTTTTTGCCTTGGCGGTGGTCACAAAGTTGACCCATGAGGGTTGGATGCGCTGTGCCTTCGAGGTCAGAATCTCCACCTGATCGCCGCTTTGCAGGCGGTGGCTCAGCGGCACCAGCTTGTGGTTGACCTTGGCGCCGATACAATGACTGCCCAGGAAGGTGTGTATGGAGAAAGCAAAGTCCAAAGCCGTGCAGTTGGCCGGCATGGTTTTGATTTCTCCCTTGGGGGTGAACACGAATATTTCCGAGGCGAACAGGTTCAGCTTGATGGTGTCGAGCAAGTCCATCGAGTCCGGCTGGGGGTCGTCGAGTATCTCCTTGATGGTATGCAGCCATTTCTCCAGCTCGCCTTCGTCTTCGCTGCCTCCTCCTTCCTTATATTTCCAATGGGCGGCAAATCCTTGTTCGGCCACGTCGTCCATGCGCTGGCTGCGAATCTGCACCTCTATCCATTGTCCCCGGTTGCTCATGAGGGTGACGTGCAGGGCCTGATATCCGTTGGCTTTCGGGTGGTTGACCCAGTCGCGCAGGCGGTCGGGGTGGGGTTTGTATATCTTTGATATGGCGACATAGATGTTGAAGCACTCGTTCAGCTCTTCGGCCATTTGCTTGGGCTTGAAGATGATGCGCACGGCCAGGATGTCATAGATTTCCTCGAAGGTGATGTGCTTGGTCTGCATCTTGTTCCAGATGGAGTAGGGCGACTTGATGCGTGCCTTGATGTCGTACTCCAGTCCCATTTTGTCCAGCTCGGCACGGATGGGATCGGTGAATTCCTTGAACACTTCGTCGCGGCTGGCTTGCGTGGCGGCCAGCTTTTCGGTGATTTGCCGATATTCTTCGGGGTGCTCATATTTGAAACTGAGGTCCTCCAACTCGGTCTTTATCTTGTTCAGACCCAATCGGTTGGCCAGCGGAGCATAGATGTAGAGCGTTTCTCCCGCAATCTTATACTGTTTGTTGGGCAGCATGGAGCCGAGGGTGCGCATGTTGTGCAGGCGGTCGGCTATCTTGATGAGGATGACGCGTATGTCGTCGGACATGGTGAGCAGCAGTTTCTTGAAGTTCTCGGCCTGTGCCGATGCGCGGTCGCCGAAAATGCCGCCCGATATCTTGGTCAGTCCGTCAACGATTTGGGCAATCTTGGGGCCGAACAGGTTGGCAATGTCTTCCACCGTGTAGTCGGTATCCTCCACCACGTCGTGTAGCAAGGCCGAGCAGATGGAGGTTGACCCCAGTCCGATTTCCGTGCAGACGATTTGGGCCACGGCAATGGGGTGCAGGATATAGGGCTCTCCCGAACGTCGTTTGACTCCCTTATGGGCCTGCTTGGCGAAGTTGAATGCCTTGGTGATGATTTCCACTTTCTTGCGATGTTTGGTCGCAAGATAGCTGTTTAACAGATTCTGGAAAGCTGCATTGATCAGCTCTTCTTCCTGCATTTCCTTGGTTTGCACATGGTCTTCCATAGTCGTACTATTTAAGGTTAACGTACCCGGATGGATTTTCCGGCGGTGATGCGGTTGCCGCGTATTCCGTTGAGGCTCCGCAGGCGGCGTACGCTGGTGCCGAATTTCTCGGCTATTTCCGAAAGGGTGTCGCCTCGTTTGATTTTGTAGTATTTGGCTCCTGCCGTACTGCCTTGGCTGCCGGTCTGTTTCACGGCCACTTGCTTGCGTTTGGTAAACAGTTCGGAGGCGCGATGGGTGTAGACCGAGTCTTTGGCGTCGATGAAAGCCGTGAGTGCGGCTTGGGGCAGGCGCAACGTGCAATCGCCGCTGTTCCCGGGTATGATTTCGGTTTTGTATTGGGGGTTGAGCGCATGCAACGATTCGAGGTCGATGCTGCATATATCGGCTATCTGCTGAAAGTGCAAGTCTCTGTTGATATGGATGGTGTCGGTTGCCAGCGGCAGCTGGGTGTCCATCGGGCAGATGTTGTGCTCGCAATAATAGTTCATGATATAGTTGGCGGCAATGAAAGCCGGTACGTAGCCGCGTGTCTCTTTGGGCAGGTAGTTGTAGATGCTCCAGTAGTCGGTGGCTCCGTTGGCCCGGTGGATGGCTTTGTTCACCGTGCCCGGTCCGCAGTTGTAGGCGGCGATGACAAGATTCCAGTCATGGTAGATTTCATACAAGTCGTTCAGGTAACGTGCTGCGGCATAGGTCGATTTGATTGGGTCGCGACGTTCGTCGACAAGACTGTTGGCTTGGAGGCCGTAAAGTTTTCCCGTGCCCAGCATGAATTGCCACAATCCGGTGGCTCCTGCACGTGATACGGCTTTGGGGTTCAGCGACGATTCGATGATGGGGAGGTATTTCAGCTCGTAAGGCAGGTTGTACAAGTCGAGCGCCTGTTCAAAGATGGGCATGTAGAAGTTCGATGCGCCCAGCATGTATGACACCGATTCGCGAAGGCGTCCGCTATACATGTCGATGAATTTCCGCACAATGTCGTTGTAGGGCATCTCCATGATTGTCGGAATGCGCGACAGGCGGTCGATGTAGATGGAGTCGGGATAGGAGGGGTTGACATCCGTGTGGTTGCAGTCTTCCAGTGGAGCCGACAAGTAGTTTTTTGCATGCCAGTCGGATAACAGACTGTCTACCGACAGGGTCATGTTTTCGGGTATGTCGATTTCCTCCACTTCTCCGGCGGGGGATTCTATGGCGATGCTCTTTTGGGCGGACAGGCTCAGTGAAGAGAACAGTAGAGCCAGCGTAAGTATCTTTTTCATAGTTGTCAAAATCTTAATCTGCATTGCAAACCGACTGAGGAGTTCTTATCGATGCTCAGAGGGTGGTTATTGTTGTAAAGCGAGTTGTTATTATTGATGATTGTAGGTTCCAGCTTCAGGCTGATGTCTTTGGATATGTCGAAGTTAGACAATTCTGCGTCCACGTAGGCGTCGATGACGGAAAGGGCATAGACCGCAATGAAAGCAAAGATGCTGAGGTCGCGATAGCGGCGGTAGTAATCCTTTTTCCGTCGGAAAATGTTCTCGTACTGTGATTCGTTTCCTTCAATGGAAATGCCCGGCGGAAGGAAATCCTTGTAGCTGTCGGTGTTGGGGTCATCATCCATCAGGTCCAAATAGGCTTGTGAATAGTCGGAATACATTTGGTTGTTCCAACTCAGCGCGTAAGCGCATCCTACAAATCCGCCGTACACAATGGGCAATTTCCAGTATTTGCGGTTATAGATTTGTCCTCCTCCGGGGATGAGCAGGGCTAACCATGTGGCACGTTTGGGGTCGGGCATCCAACGTGTTTTCGCCGCTGCCGGTATTTCTGTCTGGTTTGCAATGGAATCGCTGCCTGCAAATAGTTTGGCCGTATCAACGGGAGCTTCCATGGCCTCGAGTTGTAGTTCTTGCATGATGGCAATGCTGTCGACCATAATGGAGTCTGTGGCCAATGAATCCGGTGTGATGTTTTGGGCATGGACTTCCGTCCGGCTGCTGCAAAACAACACGGTCAACAACAACATTATCCATTGACAACAAGTTTGATTCATGTGATGCGCCACTGCTTAATAGGTTATTCTTGGTTTTTAAGTTTGTCAAATATTTCCATGATGCGTTCCAATTCCTCTTCGTTATTGAACGGGATGCTGATTTTGCCTTTCCCGTTTTGGCTGCACGACATCTGTACTTTCGTGTGGAAGAAGTCGGACAGATGTGAACGCAAGGTGTCATATTCCTGAGGCAGTTTGGTACTCTTGGCTGCAATCTTTTTCTCGCCGCTCTTGATGCTTTCCCCTTCGTTGAGCAGTTTCACCATCTCTTCGACCTTACGCACGGAGTAGTGGTGTTTTACTATTTCTTCGAATATCTTGATTTGTGTTTTGGGGTCGTCCAGTGTCAGCAGGGCGCGTGCGTGGCCCATGTCGATTTCCTTGTTTTGTAAAGCGACTTGGATGGGGGCCGGAAGTTTTAACAGACGCAGGTAATTGGCAATGGTTGTACGTTTCTTGCCGACGCGTTGGCTCAGCCGTTCTTGCGTCAGTTCGTATTGTTCTAGTAGATGCTGATAGGCAAGAGCAATCTCCAATGAGTTCAAATCTTCCCGTTGGATGTTCTCTATGAGCGCCATTTCCATTACGTTCTCATCGTCCGCAGTGCGGATGTATGCCGGGATGGTTGTCAGACCTGCCATCTGGGATGCGCGGAATCGTCGTTCTCCGGCGATGATTTGGTATGAATCTTCATCCATTTTGCGTAAGGTGATGGGCTGAATGATGCCTATTTCGGCTATCGAGTCGGCAAGCTCCTGCAATGCTTCGGGATCGAAATCGCGTCGGGGCTGGTTGGGATTGATGGAAATCTTAGACAGTTCCACTTCATTGATGGAAGAGGAGCCGTTGGTACGTATACTGTCGGTAGAGATGAGAGCATCCAAACCGCGTCCTAATGCTGCATATTTCTTGTGTACCGCCATGTGTTGTTGTTTACTTACTGTTTCGTTTGACAATTTCTTGCGCCAAAGCCAGATAGTTCTTGGCTCCTTTTGAATCAGCGTCATACAAAATGACCGGGATGCCATGACTGGGCGCTTCGCTCAACGTAACATTACGTTGGATGACCGTGTGGAACACCAGTTCCTGAAAGTGATTCTTTACTTCATCATACACTTGGTTGGCCGAGCGTAGGCGAGAATCATACATGGTGAGCAAGAAGCCTTCTATATCCAAGGCCGGATTTAGTTTGGACTTGATAATCTTGATGGTGTTCAGCAGCTTGCTAATGCCTTCCAGTGCGAAATACTCGCATTGTACCGGAATGACAACCGAATCGGCAGCCGTAAGTGCATTGATGGTGATAAGGCCCAATGAGGGGGAGCAATCGATTAAGACATAGTCATACAAATCTTTCATCGGAGCGAGAAGCTTTCTCAACACTTTCTCGCGATTATCCAGTTGTATCATTTCGATTTCTGCTCCTACGAGGTCGATGTGTGAAGGTACGATGTCGAGCCCTTCGATATCTGTGGTATATATGGCTTCGCGAATGTCTTGCTGGTTAATCAGGCATTCGTAAATGGAACAGTCTACTTCCTTTAAGTCTACGCCTAGGCCTGATGATGCATTTGCCTGAGGGTCAGCATCTATGACTAGTACGCTTTTTTCAAGCGTAGCCAGCGAGGCTGCTAGGTTGATTGTAGTTGTCGTCTTTCCAACGCCACCTTTTTGGTTGGCTAAAGCAATAATCTTTCCCATTTGCGTTTGTTTCTAGTTCGAAGTGTGCACTTCTTGGCGTGTGCAAATATAGACAATTCTATCCAATAACCTCTTGTTTTTGACAAAGGCTTTCACGCAGATTAAGAAATATTGCGGCAGAATATTCCCCGGCTCTCTATTTTTCGTACTTTTGCCTGCGAACATATATGATAAAGTATGAAGAACAATAAACCTTTGATATTGGTCTCTAATGATGATGGTGTTACGGCCAAAGGCATAAACGAATTGATTCGCATGTTGCGTCCGCTGGGCGAGGTGGTTGTGATGGCTCCGGATGCGCCCCGTTCGGGAGCGGCTTGTTCGTTGACGGTTGTTTCTCCGGTGCATTATGCCTTATGTAATAAAGAGGAAGGACTGACAGTCTATGCTTGTTCCGGAACGCCTGTCGATTGTGTGAAGTTGGCCATGCACGATGTGCTTTCGCGCCGTCCCGATGTAATCGTGGGCGGCATCAACCACGGTGACAATTCTGCCGTGAATGTGCATTATTCCGGCACGATGGGAGTAGTGCTCGAGGGATGTATGAAAGGAGTGCCTTCCATCGGTTTCTCTCTTTGCAATCACGACCCCGACGCCGATTTCTCGCCTTTGGTGAAATATGTGCAAGGTATCACTGCGCAAGTGTTGGAGCATGGGTTGCCCGAAGGTGTCTGTTTGAATGTGAATTTCCCTTCAGCTCCCTCGTTTCGGGGAGTCAAGGTGTGTCGACAGACGCGGGGCGAATGGCAGCACGAGTGGGCACCATGTTTGCATCCGCGCAAGTCGAACTATTATTGGCTGACCGGTTCGTTTCATCCCGTGGAGATGGGTGAAGATTCTGATGCTTGGGCTTTGGAACACGACTATGTGGCGATTACTCCGGTACAGATTGATGTGACGGCTTACGGTATGATATCACAGATGACAAACGAATGGAATTTGGATTATTGATTGGCCTATGAAATACTATGTGATTGTGGGTGAGGCATCGGGTGACCTGCATGCATCAAATCTGATGCAGGCCATTCGTCATGAAGATTCTGAAGCTGATTTTCGGTTTTTCGGTGGCGATCTGATGACGGCCGTGGGTGGTAAACGCGTGAAGCATATCAGCGAACTGGCGTACATGGGATTCGTGCCGGTGTTGCTCCATTTGCCTGCCATTTTTGCCAATATGCGCTTGTGTAAGGAAGATATTGTAGCCTGGCAGCCCGATGTCGTGATATTGGTTGATTATCCCGGTTTCAACCTGAAGATTGCCAAGTTCGTCAAATCCCATACAAACATCCCCGTGTACTATTATATCTCTCCCAAGATATGGGCCTGGAAAACCTATCGCATTAAGAACATCAAACGCGATGTGGCCGAACTTTTCTCCATCCTGCCGTTTGAAGTGGAATTTTATCGCGATCACGGCTATCCCGTTCGTTATGTCGGCAATCCGTGTGTGGACGCAGTGGCGCACTTCCGGGAAAATTATGTGGAGACACGCGAGGAATTTCTCCTGTCCAACGGTTTGGACCCGGATAAGCCTGTTATCGCCTTGCTGGCGGGAAGCCGCAAGCAGGAGATAAAGGATAATTTGCCCGACATGATTCGGGCGGCCTCGGCATTTCCCGGTTATCAGCTGGTGTTGGCCGGAGCTCCGGCCATCGACCCGTATTATTATGATGACTTTGTGCGTGGCACATCGGTGAAAGTCGTCTATGGGCAGACTTATCCGTTGTTGACCAATGCTCATGCGGCTTTGGTCACTTCGGGCACTGCCACCTTGGAGACGGCTCTGTTTCGTGTGCCGCAGGTGGTGTGCTATCACACTCCCATTGGAAAGGTTATCTCTTTCTTGCGGCGTCATGTCCTGAAAGTGAAATACATTTCGCTCGTCAACCTGATTGCCGGCAAGGAAGTTGTGCGCGAACTGGTGGCCGACACCATGACCGTGCCCAACATGCAGCGCGAACTGGCTCGTTTGCTGGAAGGGCCGGAACGGCAGACGATGCTTGCCGAGTACGACCGCATCATCCGTACCTTGGGCGAACCGGGGGCATCGGAAAAGGCTGCCCGTCAAATTGTCGGATTGTTGCGTGCACGCGGCTGATGCCGACAAAGATTTCCTTGAGTAATGACATATTGAGAATATTATGGCTGATGAATTGCAGACAACTTTGCGTGTGACCGCGTTGCAAACGGACATCGTGTGGTGTGACGCCGTGCGAAACCGCAGGCGCATAGAAAACTTGTTTGAGCAAGCGCCTGCCGGCGACATCTATCTCTTGCCCGAAATGTTTGCCACCGGTTTTTGCATGCGGCCGGAACAGCCCGGAGTGGCCGATTCGGCTGCCGACACGTTGGCCTGGATGCAGCGGTGGGCCGTCGCATTGAATGCCGCCATCGCAGGCAGTTTGCCCGTATTGGTCGATGGCGGCTATCGTAACCGGTTCTTTTTTGTGACGCCTCACCGTGTGGAGATTTACGACAAACGCCACTTGTTCGGCTATGGAGGGGAAGACAAGGTGTACGTTCCGGGCTGCGAGCGTGTCGTTGTGTCGTTTCGCGGGTGGCGCCTGTTGTTGCAAGTCTGCTATGACCTTCGTTTCCCCGTCTTTGCCCGCAACCGGGGCGATTATGACGCAGTGCTTTATGTGGCCAACTGGCCGGCTTCGCGCATTGAGGTGTGGGATGTCCTGCTGCGTGCGCGTGCGCTGGAAAATCAGTGTTATGTGTTGGCTGCCAATCGGGTGGGGAGTGACCCTGTGGCATCCTATTCCGGACACAGTCGGGCGGTTGACGCCTATGGGCGGATTATGGCCGGTTGCGAGGATGGGCGCGAGGGATTTCTTTCCGCCGTGTTCGATATGGAGAAGCTCGTTGCCTTCCGGCGGAAGTTCCCCGTATTGAGCGACGGCGACGATTTCCGGATGGATTAAGACAAGAAAACGGCGGCATCGTCGGTGCCGTGCCGACCATGCCGCCGCTTGTTTATTGATGGTTAGAAATTAACGTGCTGCATAGAATGTTGCGCCCATGATGGCATCGCGGGCACTGCTTACGCCTTGTGCGTCGGGAGTGACGTTCATGTATTGGCCGTTTTGCAGATTCAGGTCTACGGTGCCGTCGTTGCAGAGTTTCATGATTTCGTAGCTTTGTCCGTCGCAAACCACGTTCCATGCCTGAGTCTCTTTGTCAAACTTCAGTTCTACGGGGGTGTCTTCGCCTTCCTTGCTGATGGAATATCCTTCCTCGGTGGTGGTTACGAGATATTTGCCGTTTTCTCCTTCTACTTCTTTGGTGGTACCTGCGGCTACGGGGTTGCTTCCGCTCCAGAACTCGATGGAGTTCAACACGAGCGTGTCGGCCAACATGGTCACTTCATATACGGGCACAATCCATAAGCCGATGAAAATCAATTCGTTTAAGAACTTGTTGCCGGTGGCTTGCTCGTTCCATCCTCTTACCTTATTAAATAAGGCGTAAGAACCGATGCACGAAGTAAGCGTGAGCCCGGAAAGGGCGCAACATACGATGGATGTTTTAATAGCTTTCATAATGTTTATTTTTATAAATTGAATAATGTGTGAGGGTAAAGGTAGGAGTTTATTTTGAAAAGGGAGAGTATTTGCCGGAATATTTGTGTATGCGATGAACAAAATATGTTTTATAACATGTTTTGCTTACAATTTTCAACTTCTTCCATGATATTTGTTATATTCTTTATTGCATGTTTTTAGAATTGCTGTATATTTGCCCTGCAATTAACTTAAACTAAAACTAAATTACAAAAAATGACTGAGAAGATTCACCAAACGTTGCGCGACTCGAAAGCCGCTCGCTGGACGGCGTTGGCCGTAGTCGCGTTTACGATGTTGTGCGGTTATTTCCTGACCGATGTGATGGCTCCGTTGAAGCCGATGTTGGAAAAAGAATTGTTGTGGACGAGTACGGACTATGGCATCTTTACGAGTGCTTACGGCTGGTTTAACGTATTTCTGCTGATGCTGATATTTGGAGGCATCATCCTCGATAAGATGGGTGTTCGTTTCACCGGGTTGGGAGCCTGCATATTGATGGTGGTCGGTTGTGCCGTGAAGTACGGCGCCGTGTCGGGCCTGTTCCCCTTGGAGGGGACCGTGATAGCCGGCATGAAAGGTCAGGTGGCCGTGGCCGCGTTGGGTTATGCCGTTTTCGGTGTCGGCGTTGAAACGGCGGGCATCACCGTGTCGAAGGTCATCGTAAAATGGTTTAAGGGTTATGAAATGGCGTTGGCCATGGGCTTGGAGATGGCCACGGCACGTCTGGGCACCATGTTGGCCATGTCGGTCACTGTTCCCTTTGCCAATGCGTGCCACAGCTTGTCGGCGCCCATTCTGCTTTGTCTGGTGATGTTGTGCATCGGTTTGATTGCCTTCTTTGTTTACACCCTGATGGACAAGAAACTGGAGGCCTCCATTGGTAAGGATGAGGCTTCGGCGGACGACGCCTTCCGCATAAGCGACATCATGCTGATTGTCCGCAACAAAGGTTTCTGGCTGATTGCCTTGCTGTGCGTGCTGTTCTATTCCGCCGTGTTCCCGTTTTTGAAATACGCCACCGACTTGATGGTGAACAAATATGAGGTCGACCCCGAAGTGGCTGGCATTATTCCCAGCCTCTTGCCTTTGGGAACGCTGTTTCTCACTCCGTTCTTCGGCAATCTGTATGACCGCAAGGGCAAGGGTGCCACCATCATGCTTATCGGAGCCGTCATGCTCATCGGCGTGCACACGCTGTTTGCCTTGCCTCTGCTGAATTATTGGTGGTTTGCCACCATCATTATGATTGTGCTGGGCATAGCCTTCTCGCTGGTGCCGTCGGCCATGTGGCCTTCCGTGCCCAAGATTATTCCCGAGAAGCAGTTGGGCACGGCCTATGCGCTGATATTCTGGGTGCAGAACTGGGGCCTGATGGGTGTTCCCGCCCTGATTGGCTGGGTGCTCGACCGCTATTGCAAGCTGGACGAGGCTGGAGGACCCGCTTACGATTACACGTTGCCGATGATAATTTTTGCCTGCTTCGGTATATTGGCACTTATTATTGCCTTGATGTTGAAAGCTGAGGACAAACGGAAAGGCTACGGCCTGGAGGAAGCCAACATCAAGAAATAGGAATCAGAAGGAACAGAGAGGAAAAATGATAGAGAAGGGCTGCTTCACACGATGGATGAGGCAGCCCTTTAAACTGCTCTTTTCTGACACCTCCATACACGCCTTTGTCGCTCCATATGTACGGACACGGGCGGAAATATGCGCGCTCGCGAGCGGACATATGGGGCGGCGGCAGCGGCAATATCCCGGCTCAAACCGGGTGAATCGGGCCGTGTGGCGCAGGGGATAAGTGCGGAGAGCGGGCGCATTTTGATTTTGTCCGTCAAAAGAGGAAACAGAACAAAATTTAAACAAGCTCTTATTCGTTCATTCCGCAGATTTGTTGTAAGTTTGCCCTGAACATTCCGTGCATGCATACGACTATGAAGAAATTTTTGAAAGTCGCAGGGCTTGTGATTGCAATACCTGTGGGCTTGTTTGTCATATTGGCCGTCTTGTTATATGTCCCTCCTGTCCAGAATTTTCTGGTCGACAAGGTGACAGCCGCAGCTTCCGAGCAGAGCGGCATGCAGATGCGCATCGACAACGTGCGGCTGGGCTTCCCGCTTAACCTGCGCGTCAACGGCGTAGAGGTGATTTCTGCCCGGCACGACACGCTGCTTTCCGCCCGTCAGCTTCGGGTTGACATCCGGCTTTTGCCCTTATTGCACAAGGAAATAGAGATTGACGGTATCCGGCTGAGCGATGTACGTGTGGACACGCAAGACCTGATACCCTCGGTCAGCATTGCCGGTTCGCTGGGCGAGTTCTATTTGTCCTCTCACGGCGTGGCGCTTACGCCGGAGACGGCCGTAATCAATGAGGCAATACTCCGTCATACGGATTTGGTCATCCGCTTACACGATACGGCGGAGGAGGACACGACCGCGTCGTCTCCTCTCTATTGGAAGATTCTGCTGAAGACGATGCAGTGCGAGCAGGTGAAGGTGGATGTGCAACTGACCGACACGACACGGATAGCCGTGACGTTGGGCGATTTGATGCTGGCCGACGGAGAAGTCGACTTGCGTCATTCGGCCTATCGGCTGAACCATGTGAAACTTGCCGGCGGCGCGTTTTTGATGGATAACGATTCGCTCCCTGCCGCATCCGGGCTTGACCCGGCACACCTGTCGTTTGCCGATTGGAGCATGGAGGCCGACTCTCTGTCATACAGCAGCAGCCGGATGACGGCCCTTATCCGCAACTTCGCCTTGAAGGAACGTTCCGGCCTGCAAATCACGTCCTTTACCGGACGAATACATGCTGACGACAAAACCATCAGCATTCCCGGCTTGCGCTTGGAAACCCCCGATTCGTATCTGGAGACGCGCGCCACGATAGACTGGGCTTCGTTGGAACCTGCGGGAGAGGCTGTCATGAGCGTGCGTCTGTTGGGCGAGTTGGGCAAGCAGGATCTGATGACGCTGGCCGGAGGAATGCCGGCCGCTTTTGTGCGCGAGTTTCCCAACCGGGCGATTACCTTGCGCGCGGGGGTGGACGGCAACATGCAATCGTTGCGCATCACCGGGCTGGACTCCGAGTTGCAAGGCGTCTACTCGCTGCATACGGAGGGATTGATTCATCAGGTGCTGGACAATGACAGGCGCAAGGGGGAAATCACGTTGAAGGCCGAAACCTACAATCTGGATTGCGTAAAAGCGCTGGCGGGCCTGACCGACAGTACGTTGGTGATACCCCGTGGCATTACGTTGAACGGAAAGGTCGGAATGGATGGTCCGCGCTATGCCGCCGACATGGAACTGACTGAGGGACGGGGACGAATCAGCCTTGTGGCCGATTGTCGGACGGACGAGGAAGCCTACAAGGCCGAACTGCGGGTGGACAGCCTGATGGGTACGGACTTTTTGCCGCATGACTCGTTGCGTTATGTTTCCGTCGGCCTGCACGCGGAGGGCAAAGGTTTCGACCTCTACAATCCCGGCACGCGGTTGCAGGCCGGGCTGCAGGTTGACCGTCTGCAATATGCCGCCTACGATTTGACGGATGTGGAGATGCAAGCCTCTTTGGAACGGGGCAAGGCCCGTTTGGTTGTCGACAGCGACAATGCCTTGCTCGACATGACGACTACGCTGGATGCCGCGTTGCGACGCCGGGGAGTGGCCGGGCAGTTGGTTGTCGATGTGGCGTCGGCCGACTTGAAGGCGATGCAGGTGTCGGCTTTTCCCTATGACGTGGGCGCCCGCTTTACGCTGGATTTCAACACCAACCTGCGCAAACGCCATTGGTTCAAGGGCGCGTTGGAAGGCCTTACTTTTGCCTCGGAGAAATCGACCTTTCACACAAAAGACCTCTATTTTGATGCGACATTGCGTCCCGATTCGACCTGCCTGAATGCGGCAGCCGGAGATTTGAGTCTGCACATTGACGGACGGGAAGACATCATGGTCATGATTGATGCATTGTCGGCATTTGGTAACGAGTTTGTTGCCCAGGCCGAAAACAAATGGCTTGACCAGAATAAGCTGAAGAGCCTGTTGCCGGATCTGTGTGTCCGCGTCAAGTCGGGCACGGACAATCCGATATACAATTTCTTGTCATTGTACGGATTCAAGTATGACGACCTGTTTCTTGATTTCGACACCTCGCCGGTGGAGGGCATTACGGGAGAGTCCTATTTGTATTCGTTGCGCACGGACAGTCTGCAATTGGATACCATCCGCCTGAATATGATGCAGGACTCGTTGGGCGTGAAGTTGTTTGCCGAGGTACGCAACGCGCCGACCAACCGCCACTTTGTGTTTGACTCGCGTCTGAACGCTTTTGTCCATCCTAAGGGAGCGGGCATGGAGCTGAACTATTACGACAGCAAGGGTGAGCAGGGAGTGCATCTGGGGCTGAACGTCAGTATGGTAGACCACGGACTGCGCCTGAAGTTCTATCCTGAGCATCCCATTATAGCCTTCAGTCCCTATACGTTGAACAGAGATAATTACATTTATCTGCGTAAGGATGGACATATTGATGCCGATGTCCGCATTGAGGATGCGGAAGGGACGGCGTTCCAGCTCTATTCTACGCCCAATGAAGACGCCTTGCGCGACTTGACCGTGTCGCTCCACAAAGTCGATATCGGGAAACTGATGCAGGTACTTCCCTATTTGCCCGATATAAAAGGTATATGGGACGCCGAGGTGCACTACATGCAATCCGATGCGGATAACATGTCCGTGGCCGTGGAGACATCGGTTGACTCTTTGGTTTACGAGCATGTTCCCTTGGGCGATGTGGGTTGTTCGGCCATCTATCTGCCGAAAGGCGACGGTACGCATTTCGTCGATGCGCGAGTCTCGTTGGATGACGAGGAAGCCATAGCCCTGAACGGAGACTTCCGAAGCGGAGAAGAGGACGGAGTGTTGGATATGATGCTCAGCCTGAGCCATCTGCCGCTAAGTCTGGCCAATGGTTTCATTCCCGACCATCTTATTGCCCTGCAGGGAGATTTGGATGGAGAAGTGACCGTGAAGGGAAGTACCTCCTCGCCGGTCATTAACGGAGAATTGGTATTGGATTCGGTAAATGTCAAGTCGGATGTTTACGGGATGAGCTTCCGTTTGGACAACCGTCCTGTGCGGATAGACAACAGTAAGTTGACCTTTGATAACTTCAGTGTCTACACTCGTACCGACAATCCGTTCAGGCTGACGGGGACGGTGGATTTTTCCGACATGGCCGACATGCTGCTCGATTTGCGCATGGTGGCACGCAATTATGAGCTGGTCAATGCCTCGCGCAAGAAGAACTCCGTATTGTATGGTAAGGTCTATGTAGACGTATTCTCCACCTTGCAGGGGAGTGTGAATAATCTCAAGATGCGCGGCAATGTCAATGTGTTGGGCAAGACCGATGTCACCTATGTATTAAAGGACTCGCCGCTCACGGTGGAAGATCGCCTGAGCGACTTGGTTACCTTTGTGAACTTTAATGATACGACAGCCGTAACCGCCGGGGCACAATCGATTTATACCGCAGCAGGTGGTATGGATATGTTGATGACGCTTCGAATAGACGAGGGTGCTCAGGCACGGGTCAACCTGAGCGAGGATGGTGAAAGCTATATATCGTTGAATGGCGGCGGCAATCTGTCTATGCAATACACACCGCAGGGAGATTTCCTCTTGTCCGGCCGGTATACGGTGGTCAATGGGCAGATGAAATATGAACTTCCCGTAATTCCGCTGAAGACATTTGCGCTGAAGAGCGGAAGCTATGTAGAGTTTACGGGCAATCCGATGAATCCCAACATGAACATCGTGGCTACCGAACGCGTGCGCTCTACGGTGACGGAAAATGATGTGCCTCGTTCGGTGAACTTCAATGTCGGTGTGGCTATAACCAATTCTCTTGAAAATATGGGACTGGAGTTTACCCTTGAGGCTCCTGAAGATGCAACTATCCAAAATCAATTGGTTGCCATGTCGAAAGAAGAGCGAGGGAAGTTGGCTGTGGCGATGCTTGCTACCGGCATGTATTTGGGTGAAGGCGGAGGCACCGGACAGTCGGGAGGATTCGATGCCAACAGCGCCTTGAGCTCTTTTCTGCAGAGTGAGATTACCAACATTGCCGGTAATGCCTTGAAAACAGTAGACATCACCGTAGGCATGGAGGATGCCACTTCGGCGGATGGTAGTCAGCATACTGACTATTCCTTCCGATTTGCGAAACGTTTCTGGAACAATCGCATCAGTGTCGTTATAGGAGGTCGCATTTCAACGGGCAATGATGATCCCAACGAATCGGGCTCGTCGAATTCCTTCATTGATGATATATCATTGGAGTGGCGTCTTGATGACAGTGGAACGCGCTACATACGTTTGTTTCATAATACGAACTTTGACAGTATGATTGACGGTGAAATCACCGAAACCGGTGCGGGAATTGTGCTGCGTAAAAAGGTAAGCAAACTGGGCGAATTGTTTATCTTCAGAAACAAGCGCAGACAGCAACGACGCATCGAGCAAACAACAACACAGGAAAAATGAAAAGACTGCATTACATCATTGTATTCATATCGTCGGCTTTGCTGATGGTCGCATGTTCCACTACGCGGAATCTGCCGCCTGAGGAGGTGCTTTATACCGGCATAAAGGACACCGAGATTCTGAACAAGGATAAGACCGATGCCGGCAGTGCGACCTTGGAAGAGGTCGAGGCTGCGTTGGCTTGTCCACCCAACAATGCGTTCTTGGGGAGTTCTTCGATACGTACTCCGTTCCCTTATAAGCTATGGATATACAATAAGTATGTGAACAGTAAGTCGAAATTCGGGCGATGGATGTTCAATAAGTTTGCGGCCACGCCCGTGTTTATTTCCACGGTGAATCCCGAATTACGTGCCAAGGTGGCCACTAACGTGTTGCACAATTACGGTTACTTCCGTGGAACGGTTGACTACGAGGTGTTGCCCGACGAGAAGAATCCGCGTAAGGCCAAGGTGCGTTATGTGGTAGACATGGCTCAACCGTATTATATTGATTCGTTGGTCTATGTCGGGTTTCCGGAGCAAGCCGACAGCATCATTCATGCCCATTCGCGAAGCCGACTGTTGCATCGGGGGGATAACTTTAGTGTCAGCCAGTTGGAGGCCGAACGAAACCGCGTGAACGAACTGCTCCGCAATCACGGGTACTATTACTATCGTGCGGGTTACATCACCTATCAGGCCGATACGATACAGCGACCGGGATATGCTTCGTTGCGTATGAAGCCCATAGAGGGATTGCCTCCGCAAGCCAACCGGCAGTACACCATCGGCGAGTTGAGGCTTAACATGCATGACGAAGGGCGCAGGCAGGCTTTTGAGCATTCGATTACCCGGCCGGGCATAGCCATCAACTACAACGGCGATAAGATACCTCTGCGCCCGGGTGTGATGTTCAACAACTTCCGTTTTAAGTCCGGTGACCTCTATTCTGCGCGTTTGCAGCAGTATACGCAGGAGAACATCAACAGCATGGGGTTGTTCAGTTCCGTGGAGTTCCAATATACCCCGCGCGACACCACCGGCCACAACAATGTGCTCGATGTCGACATCAACACCCGATTTGATAAACTGCTCGATAGCGAGCTGGAGTTTGACTTCGTGTCGAAGAGCAACGACCAGCTCGGACCGGGAGCTACTTTTGCGGTGTCGAAACGCAACGCCTTCCGCGGCGGCGAGACTTTTTCCGTGCAGCTCGACGGTTCCTATGAGTGGCAGACCGGCTCGTCGGTGGAAGGCAACAGCTCGGTTATCAATTCATACAGTTATGGCATATCGGCATCTGTGGAATATCCGCGTCTGGTGATTCCTTTTTATCGCCCCCGATGGTCGCCGTTCAAGCGTACGTCGGAGTTCAAGCTCCACTTGGAAAAGCTCAATCGTGCCAGCTATTATAAGATGCTCTCCTTTGGAGGTACGGCCAGTTACACCGTGCAGACTTCGCCTGTCAGCCGTCATGCCTTTACTCCCCTGCGCCTGACGTTTAACGTGCTGCAGAGCACGACTGCCAAATTCGACTCCATACGCAATGCCAATCAGGCTCTTTACGTCAGTATGCAGGATCAGTTTATTCCTGCCATGAGCTATACGTACACTTACGATGACAGCCACTTCCGCCGTCGGCGCGTGCATACATGGTGGGAGACTTCGGTTACCTCGGCAGGCAATGTCACGTCGGGCATTTACGCTTTGTTCGGCCAGCCTTTCCGCGAGAAAGACAAAAACCTGTTGGGAAATCCGTTTGCCCAATTCGTGAAACTCACCACCGAGGTGCGCCGCACTTATCGTCTGGCCGACCGCCTGAGCCTGGCAACCCGACTGTTTGCCGGAGTAATCTATGCCTATGGCAACTCGACCGTGGCGCCTTACAGCGAGCAGTTCTACATAGGCGGAGCCAACAGCATACGCGCTTTTACCGTGCGCTCGTTGGGGCCGGGCAGCTATCAGCCGCGTTCCGGCATGTATTCCTACATTGACCAGACCGGCGACTTGAAGCTGGAGGCCAACATCGAGTTGCGCTTTCCCATCTTTGGCGACCTGCAGGGAGCCACCTTCCTCGACGCGGGCAACATCTGGCTCATACACGACGACCCCCAGCGGCCCGGAGCCACTTTCTCGTTCCGCAATCTGGGCAAGCAGATAGCTTTGGGCACGGGCGTCGGACTGCGTTACGACTTGGAATTCCTTGTGCTTCGTCTGGACATGGGCATTGGTCTGCATGCTCCTTATGAGACGTCGCGGAGCGGATACTATAACATTCCGAAGTTCTGGGACGGAATCGGGTGGCACTTTGCCATCGGATATCCTTTCTGACGGATATTAACACATTAAAACAACCATATCAATATGAAACCAACCCTTTTTGTACTGGCTGCCGGCATGGGCAGTCGTTATGGCGGGCTTAAGCAGCTCGACCCTCTTGGCCCCAGTGGCGAAACCATCATGGATTACTCCATCTACGATGCCATACGTGGCGGATTCGGACGCGTGGTGTTTGTGATACGTCATGATTTCGAGGCCGATTTTCGCGCGAAGATACTGAGCAAGTATGAAGGGCATGTGCCGGTCGACGTGGTGTTTCAGTCTATCGACGACCTGCCCGAAGGCTTTACCTGTCCGGAAGGACGCACCAAACCTTGGGGAACGAATCATGCCGTGCTCATGGCAAAGGATGTCATCCGCGAGCCTTTTGCCGTGATAAACGCCGACGACTTTTACGGGCGCGACAGCTTCGCCGTCATCGGGCGTTGGCTCAGCGAATTGCCTCGGGACAGCAAGGGAAAATACTGCATGGTGGGCTTCCGCGTGGGCAATACGCTGTCGGATAGCGGAACCGTGGCTCGCGGCATCTGTTCCACCGATGCCGACGGTTGCCTGACGACGGTCGTGGAGCGTACCGAAATCATGCGTGTGGACGGTCCGGTGTGCTATAAGGACGAGGAAGGCCGCTGGGTGGCCGTGCCCGACGAAACGCCGGTGTCGATGAACATGTGGGGATTCACGCCCGACTATTTTGCTCACTCCGAAGCCTATTTCCGTGAGTTCCTTGCCCTTCACGGCCGGGAGTTGAAGGCCGAGTTCTTCATTCCGTTGATGGTGAACAAACTTATCTGCGAAGGCACGGCCAGCGTGCGCGTGCTGGATACCACCAGCCGTTGGTTTGGCGTGACTTATGCGGCCGACCGTCAGGGTGTGGTGGACAAGATAAGGCAACTGGTGGACGAAGGGGAGTATCCCGAAAAGCTCTTCTAAATGAAATCCATACGCGAAATATACCGTATCGGACACGGCCCTTCGAGCAGCCATACCATGGGGCCGCATAAGGCTGCCGAGATGTTTCTCGCCCGCCATCCCGAGGCCACTTCGTTCGAGGTGACCCTCTATGGCAGCCTGGCCGCGACCGGGCGGGGCCACATGACCGATGTGGCCATCATGAACGTGTTTTCACCCCATGCTCCGGTGCGCATCGTGTGGGAGCCGAAAATCTTTCTGCCATTCCATCCGAACGGCATGCTGTTTAAGTCCATCGATGCCCATGGTACCGTCACCGAACATTGGACGGTGTACAGCATTGGCGGAGGCGCTTTGGCCGAGGAGGGCAAAACGATGATTCAGGGCGAGGACATCTATGAGATGGACTCGCTGGTCGACATCATGCGATGGTGTGAGCACACGGGCCGAAGCTATTGGGAATATGTGCAGATGTGCGAGGACTCGAGCATTTGGGACTATCTGGCCGAGGTGTGGAAAGTGATGCAGGAGGCCGTGGAGCGCGGGCTCGACCAGGAGGGCGTGTTGCCCGGTCCGCTCAACCTGCGCCGCAAGGCGGCTTCCTACTACATCAAAGCCTTGGGATACAAGGATTCGCTCCGCTCGCGCGGACTGGTGTTTGCCTATGCGCTGGCCGTCAGCGAAGAAAACGCGTCCGGCGGGCGCATCGTGACGGCGCCCACCTGTGGTTCGTGCGGAGTGATGCCCGCCGTGCTCTATCATCTGAAGGACAGCCGTGCGTTTACCGAAACGCGCATCCTGCGCGCTTTGGCCACGGCGGGCCTGGTGGGCAACATTGCCCGGACGAAGGCTTCCATCTCGGGAGCCGAAGTGGGATGTCAGGGCGAGGTGGGCGTGGCCTGTGCCATGGCTTCGGCCGCAGCCACGCAGCTGTTCGGAGGCAGTCCGGCCCAAATAGAGTATGCCGCCGAAATGGGGCTGGAGCATCATCTGGGCATGACGTGCGACCCCGTGTGCGGGCTGGTTCAGATACCCTGCATCGAGCGCAATGCCTACGCTGCGGCGCGGGCGCTCGACGCCAACATCTATTCCACTTTCACCGACGGCACCCATCGTGTGTCGTTCGACAAGGTGGTGGAGGTCATGAAGCAGACGGGACACGACATTCCCTCGCTCTACAAGGAGACGGGCGAGGGCGGACTGGCCAAGGATTATCACCCGATGGACGAGCATTGACCCCGTCCGGCAAGGGTGGAAATAAGGCGTCGGGCCGTGAAGGACATCATCGTGGGATGGTGTCGCTTCGCGGCCCGATGTTCTTTCATGGTCGCCCGGTGGCGGCTGTTTTTCTGTGTCGATGGAGCCTTGCGAGCGTAGATATTGACGCCCGCAAGCGCGAATATGGACGCTTGTGAGCGTCAATATGGAAGGACGGCTCCGGGGATATGCTTGCTGTCGAGCGATGAATATCCCGCTTTCACGCTGCGCGTGAAGGCGCGCCTGGCCTCTGTTGCGGTGCCGGGTTGCGTTCCGGTGCTTATCCATTGCAGGGCGGTGCTCAGCAGGAGTTCGTTCTGGTCGCCCAGTTCAAACCAGACGGGTTGGGCCAGTTCCTCTATGGGGCAGTCCGGCGCGATGCCTCCGGCATAGTCCGACTGGCCCAGACTGTTGTATACCGTGGCGGTCACGGGATACATGGTGAAACCGTAGGGACTGTCGATGCGCGTCATGGCCACGTTTTTGCCCACGGTCTGTGTGCCTATCACGTGCACCTCCATGTGAGGAGCCAGGCAGTATATCATCATTTCGGAAGCCGAGGCCGTATATTGCCCCGTGAGGACGAACAGGCGGTTGAGGTTCAGATTGTAGTCGGCATAGTCGGCCAGTAAGGGGAGGGTCTGGTTCAGGTCTTGCCGTTTGTCGTTGAACACCAGGTGGGCAAACTCCTGGCCGAGTTTGTCCGACGGAGCCAACATGCTGGCCAGTGCCTGCGCGCATGCCACCTGTCCGCCCTGATTGTAGCGCAGGTCGAGGATGAAGTCGGTCACTCCCTGCTGTCGGCACTTGTGGAAGAAGTCCGGCATCTGGTTCAGATAGGTCAGGTCCGTCAGGTCGTTCTCGTCCGCACCGGCGCGGAAGTCGTTGTACACCATGTAGCCCACCTTCCGTCCCGTTCCGTTGGGCGTGATGATTTTTTGCAGGTAGTAGGGGTTGTTTTCCAAGGCGATGGCCGCTGCGAGGGTGATTTCGCGCTCATTGCTCCATGCCCAGTTGCCCGTTTCCGGGTCGATGGTCGGCGATGCTATGGTGAGCGTCGCGCCCGGCCCGTTGAACAGTTGCTCCGCGTTGCTCGTGCTGACGTTCTCGCCGTTGATTTGCGTGATGAAGTCGCCCCGGTGCAGTCCGGCCATGAATGCCGGGGAATTACCGTTGTTGTCTCCGTCAATGACCATCAGCACACGCGCCACTTGGTGGGTGGTGGTGCCCGTGGGATCATTCATGAGAACGAAGTCGAAACCGTAGGTCACGGCCTGTATGTTGTTGCGCGTCTGTTCCTCCTCGGGGACGTCGATGTAGGAGTATTTGTCGGCGTCGGCCAGCAGTTGCGGGAAGAACTCTTCCGGCGGATAGAAGTAGGCTTCCATTTCGGGTTCCTTCATGTCCTGATAGTAGAGATATATGTCCTTCATCTGGTTTTCTATCCAGTGGGCTTCTTCGGTTTTGGCTACATACTCATAGGTGCGGTCTTCGCCACAGGAGGCGAGTAGGAGGGCTGCCAGGGCGAGTAGGATGGATGTACATTCTTTTCTGTTCATGTTTCCGGCTTTGTTTCGTGCAAAAATAAAGGTTTCCCGCCATATAACGCGATGAGAGTCGGCTTCTTTTGAATCTTTTCACGCTGAGCCGGCATATTCGGGCTTGTTTTTGTGGCATGAAACGACGAAGGGCAAACGCCGGTGTGACGTTTGCCCTTCGGGTGTCCGTCTCCCTCGTGCGGAGGGAGGAGGTGGTGTTTTTATAGGATGCAGATGCCGATTCGGCGGGTTGTCTTGTTGCCGTCGTTGTCTGCTGCCGTAACGTTGATGTAGGTGATGCCTTTTTCCATGGCATCGGTCTTGATTGTCATCTTGCTGCCGTCTGTCGTGGCATCAGGGTTGCCCTCGATGTGGAACGCGGGTTGTTCGTAGGACATGAACAGGGGCGCAAGGTCTGCCGAGATGGCTTCTCCCTGCTTGGCGGTGTAGTGGGGCACCGACATCCAGTCGAGATATTCCTCGAGGTTGGTGTATCCGTCCTTGTCGGGGTCGGCGTTGGCATCGCTGAAGTCTCCGGCTTCCGAATTCGGGTCGGTGCCGTGGAGTTCTTCCCACCAGTTGGGCAGGCCGTCTCCGTCGGTGTCAAAGTCGGCGGCACGTTTCTCTTCGGGATACTCTTCGTAGCCTCCGGCGTCGGCCTCATTGTCGATGATGCCGGGCGTCTTGCCCACGCTGCCCGTGTAAGTATATGTTCCCTTGAGTGTTTCGAGCACCACGCGTTGGTCGTGTTCGTCGAACATCGGCATGTTGCAACCTACGTCGGAGAGGGTCGACATGTATGCGCCTTGTGCGGTTTCAATCTCTGCGTATGAGGGGAAGAACGGTTCGTCTACCCAGACATCCCAGTCGAGCACTTGTCCGTTGGACAGCTCGTAGCGGCGCAACTGTTCGTTGTCGGTCACCAGCTTGCCGTCCACGTCCTCGCGGATGTTGCCTGCGCAATAGTAGCTTTGCGAGCCTTTGCCCACGCCCTCCAGCTGGGCACGCAGAATGTATTTCTGTGTGGTCGACGGGCCCATCTTGTAATAATTGTTCACGAAGTTGACTTCATGTGCGCCTCCGTCGGTGGCACGTCCTGCCCAGTTGTATACCACATTGTTGAAGATGTCCAATGCACCGGCATAGTATCCGTTGCCGTCCAAGCCGCCGCCCATGCTCCAGTTGCGACCGGCGCAGTGGGCCAACAGGTTGTGGTGGAACGAACCGATGTTGCCTCCGATGGTAGCCGCATAGCCGTGTCCCTTGCCTTTCTTGTAGTTCTTGTGTCCGGCAATGTTGAGCGCTTCGGAGATGAGTGTGTTCTGCAACGTGATGTTCTTGGCGCCTCGCGAGCTGAACGATTCGTCGATAGTCCAGCTGATGGAGCAGTGGTCGGTGATGCTGTGGTCGGCTCCGGCCATGCCTATGCCGTCAAAAGTCTTTCCTGCGCCCAAGCGAACGCGGATGAAGCGGCAGATGCCGTCCGGACCTACGCCGAAGGGAGCCCCCTTGATGCAGATGCCTTTGCCCGGAGCTGTTTGTCCGGCAATGGTGACGTAGGGGGAACCGCATCCCAGGCGCGATTTCAGCTCAATGGTACCCGATACGTCGAACACGATGGTGCGCGGGCCTATGTCGTTGGTAATGGCTTCGCGAAGGCTGCCCGGGCCGTCGTCGTTCAGATTGGTTACGTGTACCACTTTGCCGCCACGGCCTCCGATGGCAAAGCGCCCGTATCCTTCGGCTCCTTCAAAAGCCAGATGGCGCGGACGGAAGCACCACACGTTGCCATGCGTCAAATTACCTTCGGCGTCTTCCTCATCAACGCGCCAATAGTATTTGTTCAGGTTGTAGAGGTCGCTCATCTGATATCGGGCTTCGTCGGATGAACCTTTGTAGAGTTCGTCGCCGGTGGAAGCCTGTGCCACGGCGAGTGAATCCAATCCTACATAAACGTGGTGTTTGACGGCTTCTTTGCCGGGCGTCCATGTGAGGATGATGCCGTTGTCTGCATCGGCGTGCATGTCTTCATCTGCCGGAGTGGGACGTTGGGCTTGGCGCAAGATGTCGGGGGTGTCAATCTCGATACCGTTCAGATAGACTGCACGGTTTTCGGCTTCGGCATCCTTGGCCTTGAAGCGGATTATGACATCGTCGCCCGCATTGGCCACATTGACTACTGTCTTCAGCACAAGGGCTTCCTCTTTCACCAAAGCACGGCAGGGGCACGACTGGTTGCTGTGTACCAGGCTGTCTTGTACATAGACGTCAAATGCCGGAACGGGGGTTCCTTCCTTTAGTTCAAAGTTGTTGTGATAGGTTTGTATTACGTGCTCTCCTTGAGTCAGGCCGCAAATGCGCAATTCCAACTCGCTGTCGTTATTTACATATACACCGTCGCTCACCAGTTTTGCCAGATAGGGCGTTTGCACGCCGGCTTTGTAGTATCCCGAGCGCAGGGTTGCGTCGTCGTTTCCTTTTACGCTCAGGATGGCTTGTAAATCGGCGCTAAGTTTGAGCGTGTCGGCTTTCTGTCCTTCGACTTCCCATGGCATATACTTTACTTCGTTTACTTCGGCCAAACTGCGTCGAGCCACGTTGCAGTCTATTCTGTATGCCGGTTCCCGGTTACTTGCGTCTTGTCCCGTCGTGGCACATGCCGAGCAAAGCAAGGCGCCACCGGCCAGCAAATAACAGATGCTGCTTTTTTGTTTTCTTTTCATCATGTTTTTCGCAATATTAATAAGTGATTGTTTGTTACTCTTCGTATTGACTACAATAAACGGCCGTGGTTTAAACGTCCTTTGAAATTTTGCATTAAGTAACGTTGGAATATTGGATGGTGTTTGTCAGGAATAGAAGAAGGAGGCTGCTGCAATGCAAGAACACGTAGCAGCCTCCTATAGTGTATGGCGGTTGTCATTCCTCGGCGGCAATCTTCAGGATGCCGCCAGTGGTGGAGTCGAATATTACCTGTGTGGTCGTTTTCTTGTCGAACAACTTCCGGCTTAGTGTTTCCTTGTTGCCAAATTGGGCGAAGGGAAGTTCGGCTTTATAGTATTCTTTTTTACCTTTGGTAATGCTGACGCGGGCTTTTCCCGGTACGGCGTACACCACGCCGTCGAGTTTCTTCTTGGCTTTCTCGTCGGGAGTCGGGGCGGGCACGGTATTCATGTTTTCCAGTGACACGTAAATCGGTTCGCCTGCCAGGTTGTTGGCGCCTACCACGCCCAGTTTCTGCGAGAAGCGGAACAGCACTTTGCGGTCGATGTTTCCCGTAGGCGTCAGCGTGAGGGTAAACTTGCGTGTTTCCTTCACGGTGGTGCCCGTGAAGAGTTGCATCAAGGCCTTTTCCTGCTTATCCAGATTGGCCAGCATGATTTTCAGCGATTCGCCATCGGTAGGCATGAAGTCGGCCTGTCCGCGTGTCAGGCTGTTTTTGCTTTCGCGTATGTTGTAGATTTCCTTGGCGGTAAGCTCGGCCATTTTCGCCGTGGAGCCGGCCATGAGAATTTCCTCGGTCATGTAATCGCGCGGATTGATGAGCGGAGCTGCCGGTTGAGTGGATTCGCTTTCATCCGGATTGTTGCTCTGTGGGCTGTGTGTGTTGATGGCTTTCAGCACGCCGTCGGGTGTAAGTTCCACAAGAGGAGCCACGGTTTTGTCTCTGAGTTCGATGGTGAAAGCCTGTTCCTTGTTTGGTTCTCCGACGGGAGTCACTTCGATGTCTTTGATGTCCCATGCCTCATCTGCTTTCGAGGAGACGCCTTTCAGCCGGAGGTATTTCTCTGCATATCGGCAAAAGTCGCCGGGCACGAACGTCGTTTTTTCAGCGGTCACGGTGATGTGTAACACCGTTTGCGGCAGGAAGTAGGTCACTCCTTCTTCGTTTTGTCCCGGAGCATAATTGCTCACGCGCGTTTGGGCGTTGGCAGACAGGGACAGCAGCAGTGCAAAAGCAAATAATCCGATTCTCATATTGACATGATTTAGATGTTTACGTTTCTAGGGACTTCAAATTTGTTTCCACGCGTGGGGCAGGTAGTTGACGATGCTGCCTGCGGTCATGGCTATCTGGCTTTCGGCTTCGGCTGCCAGGTCGCCGGCCAGTCCGTGGACGTACACGCCCAGACGGCATGCGGCTTCCGGGGCATAACCTTGCGCCAGCAGAGCCAGCAGGATGCCGGTGAGCACGTCGCCGCTGCCTGCGGTGGCCATGCCCGGGTTGCCCGTGGTGTTGAAAGCCACATTGCCGTCGGGGGCGATGATGGCTGTGTTGGCACCTTTGACTATGATGTAAAGGCTGTAGCGTGCAGCCAGTTCCTTGGCCCTTGACAGGCGTTCGTAGCTGTCGGCACATGTGCCGACGAGGCGTTCCAGTTCTCCGGGATGCGGGGTGAGGATGCTGTCGTGTGGTATCAGGTTCAGCCACGAATGGTTTTGGGCCAGAATGTTCAGCGCGTCCGCATCGAGCACCATCGGCGACGAGGTGGCTTGCAGTTGTTCCACGAGCGCTTCCGCCGTTTCCATCTCCTTGCCGATGCCGGGGCCAATGGCGATGGCACGGAACATTTCCGTTTCGGTGGAGGCTGTGGTGAAGCTGTCGTCGCTGTAGTCCAGCTCTACCATGGCTTCGGGGACGGCGGTTTGCAGTATGTCGTAGTTGCGGAGCGGGGCGTGTACCGTGAGCAGGCCTACGCCGCTGCGCAGACAGGCGCGGGCGGCCAGAACGGAGGCTCCCGTCATGCCCACTTTGCCCGCTATGAGCAGGGCGTGGCCATACGTGCCTTTGTGGGCGAATTTGTTTCTCGGCCGTACGAGTGCGGCGATTTCATCGCGCTCGAGCGTGCGGAAGGGTGTGTGTACATCCTTCAGATAATCGGGATGAAGGCCGATGTCGAGCACCTCCACTTCGCCCAGGTATTTCTGGTTTTCGGCAAAGAGGAAGGACAGTTTGGCCTGTCCGATGGTCAGTGTCAGGTCGGCACGGATGATGTTGTCGTGTTGGTTGTAGGTGTTGTCTTCACACATCAGTCCGGATGGCAGGTCGATGGCTACGACTTTGGCCGCTGACCGGTTGATGCGGTGCACCATTTGGGCGAAACCTTTTTCCAGCGGCTTGTTCAGTCCGGAGCCGAACATGCCGTCTATTATCACGTCGTGCTCGTTCAGCTGGGGCGGAATGAACCGTGAGTGCGGGATGATTTCCTCGAATTTCACGTTGTCGCACAGGCGCAGCAGGTCGCGGTTCGTGCTGCAGTCGTCCGACAGTTTTCCGGTGGCATTGAACAGATAGGCCTCCACTGAGTATCCTTTTTCGGCGAGCATGCGGGCCACGGCCAGGGCATCTCCTCCGTTGTTGCCCGGACCTGCGAATACTTTTACCGTTGTCCGCTTGTCCCAACGCCGGGCGATGGCTTCCGTAATGGCCTGGGCGGCCCGTTCCATCAGGTCGATGGAGGCTATGGGTTCATGTTCTATGGTGTATCGGTCCCATTCCTTGATTTGCGAGTTAGTCAGTATCTTCATGTTTTGTATCGTCTTTGTTTATATTTGGCTGTAAAATTACTATTTTAGGTGCAGATAGTAGCCTGTTTGCGGGAAAAACCTTGTGCTTTTTTTCTTTTGTCGTCTTTTGCTTTCCCCGGCAAATGCGTGTGCGGATTTTGCTAGCTGATTGAAAAAGTGTAGCTTTGCACCCGATTTTTGAAAGCTGATGCAAAATACGAGCAAATGAATCCATATATTATATTAAGGTAAAAGATAACAATCATGCTGAACATTGTAATTTTTGGCGCTCCGGGTTCCGGCAAGGGCACCCAGAGCGAACGTATTGTGGAAAAATACGGCATCAATCACATCTCTACCGGAGACGTGCTCCGTGCGGAAATAAAGAATGGTACGGAACTGGGCAAGACGGCCAAGGGATATATCGACCAAGGCCAGTTGATTCCCGACTCGCTGATGATAGACATCCTGGCCGGCGTGCTCGACTCGTTCAAGGACAGCAAGGGCGTGATTTTCGACGGTTTCCCCCGCACCATCGCCCAAGCCGGGGCTTTGAAGCAGATGTTGGCCGAAAGAGGTCAGGAGGTATCGGTGATGCTCGACCTGGATGTGCCCGAGGACGAACTGATGACCCGCCTCATCAAGCGCGGACAGGAGACCGGCCGCACCGATGACAACGAGGAGACCATCAAGAAACGTCTGGTCGTATATCATTCGCAGACGGCTCCGCTTATCGACTGGTATAAGAGCGAAGGCAAATATCAGCACATCCAAGGCGTGGGCACGATGGAAGGCATCTTTGCCGATATTGTTGCAGCTATCGAAAAATTGTAATCAAATTCTAAATCACAAGGACGCGGATTGCGCAAACCATAAAGATTTGCGTAATTTGCGTCTCTTTATGTCTGCCCGTCGGGCTTTGTTCCGTCAGAGGAGCCGTATGCGCCGTCATGACCGTCGATATTCCCGCTCGTGAGCGTCCATATCTCTGCTTGTGAGCGCCCATATCTCCGCTCGCAAGCGTCCATATCTGCGCGTTCGGGCCTCTGTGTCATCGCCCGGAACGATATGCGGCAGGCAGATGCAAACATCAATAACGCAAGTATTTACAATGGCTGAATCGAATTTTGTAGACTACGTGAAGATTTATTGCCGCTCGGGCAAGGGCGGACGCGGCTCGGCACATTTGCGCCGGGAAAAGTACATTCCGAACGGAGGCCCGGATGGCGGCGACGGCGGACGCGGCGGGCATGTCATCCTGCGCGGGAACCGTAATTATTGGACGTTGCTCCATCTGAAGTATGACCGCCATGTGTTTGCCGGACACGGAGGCAACGGCTCGCGCAACCGCAGCTTCGGCAAGGATGGTGAAGACAAGGTGGTGGAAGTGCCTTGCGGAACGGTGGTCTACAATGCCGAGACCGGCGAATACATTTGCGACATCACCGAGCACGAACAGGAAGTCATCCTGTTGCGCGGCGGACGCGGCGGTCTGGGCAACTGGCATTTCAAGACTGCCACCCGGCAGGCGCCCCGCTTTGCCCAGCCGGGAGAACCGATGCAGGAACTGACCGTCATATTGGAACTGAAGCTTCTGGCCGATGTGGGACTCGTGGGATTCCCCAATGCCGGCAAGTCGACCCTGCTGTCCGTCGTGTCGTCGGCACGTCCGAAGATAGCCAATTATCCTTTTACTACGTTGGAGCCCAATCTGGGCATCGTGTCCTATCGCGAAGGGAAATCGTTCGTGATGGCCGACATACCCGGCATCATCGAGGGAGCCAGCGAGGGTAAGGGACTGGGCTTGCGCTTCCTGCGCCACATCGAGCGCAATTCGCTGTTGCTCTTTATGGTGCCCGGCGATACCGACGACATTGCCCGCGAATATGACATCCTGCTCAACGAACTGGCCACGTTCAACCCGGAGATGCTCGACAAACAGCGCGTGTTGGCCATCACGAAGTGCGACATGCTCGACGAGGAACTCATCGCGATGCTCTCGGAGCATCTGCCCGAAGGCGTCCCCCACGTGTTCATTTCCTCCCTGACCGGGATGGGCATCCGGCAGCTGAAGGACATTCTGTGGCAGGCGTTGAACAGCGAGAGCAACAAGCTGGAGTCAGTGGCAGGCGAGCGCATCGTGCATCGGAACAAAGACGTCGACCGCCTGAAGAGCGAGCTGAAGGCGATGGGCGAGGATGAGGACATCACCTATGTGGACGAAGACGAGATAGAAGACCTCGACGATTACGAGATAGAGGATTACGACGAAGAATACGACGATCGGAACGACAGCAGACAATGAGTCACTTGACATGTAACGGGGCGTTGCTGGATTATGACCTCTTTGCCCCTTATGCAGAGGTGAGCGCTTTCTCCACCACCCGTCACGGAGGATGCGGGCAGGGAGCTTATGCATCCTTCAACTGCTCGCCTTATTGCGGCGACAATCCGACGGTCGTGAGCCGGAACCTGCAACGGTTGTCGGCTTTGCTGCCTTCTTATCCGGCAGAGTGGGTCATCCCGCATCAGGTGCATGGCGACAAGGTGTTGGCCGTGGGCGATGAATACGCCGGCGCGTCAGCCGACAAGCGTCGCGAGATGGTGGAAGGCGTGGATGCGCTGGTGACCGACAGACCCGGATATTGCCTTTGCGTATCGACGGCCGACTGTGTGCCGTTGCTCTTCTTCGACCCCTGTCGGCGGGTGGCGGGCGTGGCCCATGCCGGATGGCGTGGCACCGTGGCCTGCATAGCCCGGCGCACCGTGGAGACGATGGAGCGGCACTATGGCTGCCGTGCTGCCGACCTGCTTGTGGCCGTGGGCCCGGGCATATCGCTCGAAGCCTTCGAGGTGGGAGTGGAGGTCTACGAAGCCTTTCGTGAGGCCGGTTTCCCGATGGACAAAGTGGCCCGCTGGCATCGTCCGTCGGCCCGGTGGCACATCGACCTGTGGGAGGCCAATGCCTGGCTGCTGGCCGAGGCGGGCGTACCGGGGACGCAAGTCGAGCAGTCCGGCGTATGCACCTATCTGCAGTGCGACGACTTCTTTTCTGCACGCCGTCTGGGCACGCGTTGCGGCCGGGTGTTGTCCGGCATTATGTTAGATTATGAATGATAAAACCAGCGTGATATGAGTATAGAACAAGCCATGACCGAGGGCATCGTGTTCCGGGGCGCCTCGGAGAAAAGTCAGAGTAAGGAACGGGTGAAGACAAAGGCCAAGAAGAAGGCCTACGTCACGGGAGCCCACGGCTCCGGCTCGGCCAAGATGAAGGCCGAGTATCGCCGCCGTCGTGCCGACCGTCACAAGTGAGGTCCGGCCGTCAGTCTTCTACGAATATTCCCATCTTCTTCATAAGGAAGCACGCATTCATGTTCCGGGCAACGCCCTCCTGCATCCGGTAGGAGAAGGTCAGTTCGTCGCCCGCGATGGTCGCTTCGAAGCGGTAGTTGGCTATGTGGTCGGGATAGCGACCGGCCAGCGAGCCCAGCTGCAGGTCGTGCGTGGCAATGATGCCGTTGGCGCCGAGCTGCAGCAACTGCTTGACGAGCGACAGCGAACCTTTCTGCTTGTCCACCGAGTTCGTGCCTTTCAGAATCTCATCGAGTATGACGAACAGCTCCTCGCCACGGTTCAGCCGGTCGATGATGTCCTTCAGCCGCTTCAGCTCGGCAAAGAAGTACGACTCGTTGTCGTTGAGCGAGTCGGTGGTGCGCAGGCTGGTGACAAGGCGGGCGGGATAGAACTCCATGCGCGCGGCACACACCGGCGCGCCCGTGCAGGCCAGCAGATAGTTCACGCCCACGGTGCGCAGGTAGGTGCTCTTGCCGGCCATATTGGCGCCGGTGACGATGATGAAGTAGGGGCGCTTGGTCATGTGTATGTCGTTGCGCACGCAGCGGTCGCGGTGGATGAGCGGATGCCCCATGCGCTCGGCGCACAGCGTGAAAGGCTTGTCCACGGGCACGGGATAGGCATAGTCGGGATGGTTGTAGGCGAACGTGGCCAGCGAACACAGCGCATCCATCTCGCCGATGGCATCGAGCCACACGGTCAGGCTTGCGGCGTGACGCTCCTTCCAGCGCTCTATGCTCATCACCTGGCGCACTTCCCAGAAAAGGAACCCGTTCAGCACCATGTAGGCCAGCATGTTGTTGCGTTGGTTCAGCGCGTTCATCTGCCTGGACAGCTGGCGGATGGCGGCGGAGGCGGGCTCGTTGCCGTCGCTGAGGCGGCCGCAGCAGACTCGCAGCGCTTCGCACTCGGGACGGAGGTCCTCCATGAGCTGCATCTGGCGTATGTAGCTGCCCAGGATGGACAGCTTGTCGTCGTAGGAAGTCTGGAACAAGGTGATGCGCTTCTGCAGCCCGATGCTGACGATGAGGCTCGTCACAAACGAGCCGCCCAGCCATTGCCAGGCGAGCACGTCGGCCGCGCCAAGCACGAACATCAGCGCGTTCAGGGCGGGAAACACCACGCATAGCGCCTTCAGCAGGCGGCTGTGGCGGAACCGGCTCTGCGACGCGGCCCACTGCAGCAGCTTCTCGCCGTCGCCCATGCGGCCCCCTCCGGTCAGGCCCGTGGCGCGGAACCGCTGGCGGTAGTCGAGCTGGGGCGTCAGTTCGCGCACGGCCCGCTGGCGACTCGTGATGTCCTCCGGACGTGTGAGCGGGCTGGTGAGCCACGTGGCAAGCGTCCGCTCGCCGAAGTAGGTCGACGTGCGGTTCACATATTGGAACAGCGAATGCTCGCCAAACACATCCAGGTCGTAAGAATAGGCATGCGACGGGTCGCGCCAGGCCTCTCCGGCCTCGAAACAGTCCGTCCGATAGTTGAGGGCCGCGAGTTCGTCCTCATTGATTTCCACCATCTTCTGCATGAAGTCGCGGGCGCGGAACAGGCGGTCGTGCACACGCATCAGCACGAGGAAGGGCACCATGCAGGCCGCCACGGCGAGCAGGACGACCGCCCAGCCCTCGTGCCTGAGGGCGATGGCACAGGCCACGCCTCCCGCGAAGAGGAGGAGGCGCAGGGTGCCCACGCGGTAGATGCGGCGTTGGATGGCCGCCAGTTCGGCTCCGTAGCCGGCCGTCCGGCCCCGGTAGCACGCGGTGAGTTCTTCGATTGTCATCATTTCAGTATATTCTTCTTCTGTTCAATTCCTGCTGATAGCGCAGGGCGTTGCGCCGGTGTTCGGCCGGCGTGGAGGCAAAGTTGTGTCGGCCCGAGAAGTCCTCGCGGGCGCACATGTAGAGGTAGTCGTGGCGCGCCGGGTTCAGCACGGCCTCGATGCCCGACCGGGACGCCACACGGATGGGCCCCGGAGGCAGTCCCTTATATATATAGGTATTATAGGGCGAGTCGATGGTCAGGTGTCGGTGCAGGATTCGCCTCAGCCCGAAGTCGCCCCAGGCATACTTCACCGTGGGGTCGGCTTGCAGCAGCATCCCGCGCCGCAACCGATTAAGGTAGAGGCCCGCCACAACGGGCTTTTCCTCCTCGACTGCCGTCTCTTCGTCCACGATGGAGGCCAGCGTGGCCACCTCCGTCGGTGTCAGGCCGACGGCCCCGGCACGGGCGCGACGCTCCTCGTTCCAGAAACGTGCGTGCTCGCGCCTCATCCGCGCCAGAAAGTCGTCCACGCTCATGTCCCAATAGACCTCGTAGGTATCGGGCACGAAGAGGGCGGCCACCGTCTGTGGCGTGTAGCCCAGGCAGGCACACGTGGCCGAGTCTGCCAGCGCGCGGGCCAGCGTGGCCGAGTCGAGCATCACGCGGCGCGACACGGCCGACGCCAGGCGGTCCAGCGTGCGCACCGAGGGGATGACCAGGCGGACGGGCGTCTGCTGCCCCGTGATGAGCCGCCGCATCAGTCCGAAGGCCGTGTCGCCGGGACGGACGGCATAGCGCCCGCTGCGCACGCGCCGGTCGTAGTCGTAGAAGGCCGCCAGGCAGCGCATCCCCCTCAGGGCATGGCTCGGCGCCCCCTCGGCTTCCAGCATGGCGATGACGTCTGCCGCCGTGTCGCCGGGACGGATGTGGATGTAGCGTGTTTCCGCCTGTCGGAAGGCGTGGCTGAAGAACAGCCGGTAGGCCGTGCCTCCCACGGCGGCCGCCAGGAGGGCGAGCACCGTCAGCGTGGCGAGGAGGATGGTCCGTGTGCGTCGTTTCATTGCGTGAGGATTTCGGTTTCAGTCTCTGTCGGGTGGCAAAGATACGCCCGCGCGGCCTCATTTGCAACGCCCGTCCGCGCCCCGCCGGCTCATTTAAGTGTTTTTAGGAGATGGGAACTATACTGCCCTTGGGGCAGCGGCGTGTGTCGCTCGTCGGGAGAGACGTGCGTCATGCGTCGGGAGAGACGTGCGTCATGCGTCGGGAGACACGTGTGTCGCTCGTTGGGAGACACGTGCGGAGCAAGCAGTGACACACGTGTCTCTTGAGCTGTGAGAGACGTGTGTCCCGAGGGGTGAGACACGTGTGTCCCGAGACGTTGGACACGTCTCTCTCTTCCGGCGAGACACGTCTCTCGTTTTCAGGGAGATGCGCGTCCGGCGCACAGCAAGAAAAAGGAGCGCGCCCTTGAAGGACACGCTCCTGTCATAAATTTATTGACTAAAAAACACTTGCCTCACGGCAATCACAACAAACTCCAAGTGACGGTGAGCCCCGCCATGACGATGGCCACCATGCTCATCAGCTTGATGAGTATGTTCAGGCTCGGGCCCGACGTGTCTTTGAAGGGGTCGCCCACGGTGTCGCCCACGACGGTCGCCTTGTGCACCTCGCTGCCCTTGCCCCCGAAGTTGCCTTCCTCGACATACTTCTTGGCGTTGTCCCACGCGCCTCCGGCGTTGGCCATGAAGACGGCCAGCACGAATCCGCTTGCCAGGCCTCCCACGAGCAGGCCCAATACGCCCGGCACGCCGAAGATGAACCCGGTCACGACGGGGGCGATGATGGCCAACAGCGAGGGCACCACCATTTCGCGCTGTGCGCCTTTGGTCGATATCTCCACGCAGCGGCTGTAGTCAGGCTCGGCCTCGCCCGATAGGATGCCCTTGATTTCGCGGAACTGGCGCCGCACCTCGGCCACCATGTGCGAGGCGGCTCGCCCCACGGCGTTCATCGTCAGGCCGCAGAAGAGGAAGGCCATCATGCTTCCTATGAACATGCCGGCCAGCACGTTGGGGTTCATCAGCGTCACGTCGTAGTAGTACATGAAGTCGGTGAACGTAGCGTCGGCCGTGGCAATGGTGCGCCCGTCGGCCAGGGTCAGCACGTCTGTTCCGATGCGGTCCAGACCGATGCGGATTTCCTCGATGTACGAGGCAAGCAGGGCCAGACCCGTGAGCGCGGCCGAGCCTATGGCAAATCCCTTGCCCGTGGCGGCGGTGGTGTTGCCCAGCGAGTCGAGGGCGTCGGTGCGCTGGCGCACCTCCTTGCCCAGTCCGGACATCTCGGCGTTGCCTCCGGCGTTGTCGGCAATGGGTCCGTAGGCGTCGGTGGCCAGCGTGATGCCCAGCGTCGAGAGCATGCCCACGGCGGCGATTCCGATGCCGTAGAGTCCCATGCTGACATTGGTGATGTCGAAGTCGGCGGCGAAGAGATAGGAGAGGATGATGCCTACGACGACGGAGATGACGGGTATGGCCGTCGAGAGCATGCCTAGGCCGATGCCCGATATGATGACCGTGGCGGGTCCCGTCTGTCCGCTCTCGCTCAGTCGGCGCGTAGGCGCGTAGGACTGCGAGGTGTAGTACTCGGTGGAGCGGCCGATGATGATGCCCATGAGCAGGCCCACCACCACGGAGCAGCTGATGAGCGCCCAGTTGTCGATGTCCAGCAGCCACATGATGACGAACGTGGCCACCACGATGAGGGCCGAACTGAGGTTGGTGCCCACCGACAGCGAGCCGAGCAGGTCTTTGATGGTGGCCTTCTCCTTGGTGCGCACGGCGAAGATGCCTATGATGGAGAGCAGGATGCCCACGGCCGCAATCAGCATCGGGGCAATGACGGCCTTGAACTGCATGGCCGTGTCGCCCGAGTGGAGAAACGCGGCCGCGCCCAGTGCCGCCGTAGAGAGGATGGAGCCGCAGTAGGACTCGTAGAGGTCGGCGCCCATGCCGGCCACGTCGCCCACGTTGTCGCCCACGTTGTCGGCTATGGTTGCGGGGTTGCGCGGGTCGTCTTCGGGTATGCCGGCCTCGACCTTGCCCACGAGGTCGGCGCCCACGTCGGCCGCCTTGGTATAGATGCCGCCGCCCACACGGGCAAACAGGGCCTGCGTGGAGGCGCCCATGCCGAAGGTCAGCATGGTGGTGGTGATGATGCAGAGCTTCTGCGTCGGGTTGAGCACGTCTTCGGGGATGACGGCGTTAAGCAGCAGATACCAGAACGAGATGTCGAGCAGTCCCAGACCCACCACGATGAGCCCCATGACGGCTCCGCTGCGGAAGGCCACGCGCAGGCCGCTGTTGAGCGACTCGCGTGCCGCGTTGGCCGTGCGGGCCGAGGCGTAGGTGGCCGTCTTCATGCCCAGGAAGCCCGAAAGGCCGGAGAAGAAGCCTCCCGTGAGGAATGCCACGGGCACCCATGAGTTCTGCACGCCGAAGCCATAGGCCATGATGGAGAAGAGGACGACGAGCCCCGCGAATACCCATCCGACGACTTTGTACTGTTGTTTCAAGTAAGACATGGCACCTTTTCGCACGGCGGCCGCGATGTGGGCCATTTGCGGAGTGCCTTCGCTCACCGTCTTCATCTGGCGGTAGAAGTAGTAAGCGTAACACAGGGCGAGCACCGACGATACCGGCACAAGCCAGAAGAGTAACTGATCCATTTTGATAAAAGAATTAAGGTATGTTTTTCATCGCTCCAAATGTAGGCAAAAGACGCTAGCCGTGCAAATATCGGGCATTCTTTTTCGCTCGTCCCTCGCGCGTGGTCCGGTTATCCGCCCGATGCGGATGCCTGCGGGCGTCCATATGTGCGCCCGCGAGCCGGAATATGGACGCTCGTGAGCGGGAATATGGGCGCTCACGCCCGTGCATATGGACGCCCGACACGCGTCTGTGAGGCCGCGCGACGCACTTTAATCCTGAAGTCCGATGTCCGATTGGGGTTTATGCTTATCTTTGCCGCGCCAACAACACGCACAATATGATAAAAGCATTGTTTTTCGATATCGACGGCACGCTGGTGAGCTTTCGCACGCATGCCATCCCGGCGTCCACGGTCGAGGCG
Source organism: uncultured Phocaeicola sp. (assembly GCA_944321015.1). GTDB lineage: Bacteria > Bacteroidota > Bacteroidia > Bacteroidales > Bacteroidaceae > Phocaeicola_A. Next base: position 52,223 of record CALUJS010000008.1, read on the forward strand.
CTGGCCGGGGCCCGCGAGGCCGGAGTGAAGGTGTTTATCGCCACGGGACGGCCCGTGGCCATCATTGACAACCTGGGCGCCATCGGGCATCTGATAGACGGCTATGTCACCACCAACGGCGCGTTCAGCTTCGTAGGCAGCGAGGTGGTGGCCTGCAATGCCATCCCGCAGTCCGACGTGAGGTCGATGGCCCGCCTGTCCGACGAGTTGGGATTTGCCTGTGTCTATGTGGGCGAGCGCCACATCGTGCTTCAGAATCCGAACGAGCTGCTCTACAAGATATTCTACGAGTGTCTCAACGTGCGGCGTCTGCCCGAGAATCCTCCGCTGGACACCATCTACCGCGAGCGCGTCATCCAGATAACTCCCATCGTGGATGAAGCCGTGGAGCGCGTCATCATGCCTCAGCTGCCGGGCTGCATCACCGGCCGCTGGCATCCCGCTTTCATGGACGTTACGGCCGACGGGGCCGATAAAGGCCGCGGCATAGAGGAGATGGCCGCCCGCTTCGGCATCGCCATTGATGAGACGATGGCTTTCGGCGACGGCGGAAACGACATCCCCATGTTGCGCCGTGCCGGCATCGGGGTGGCCATGGGCAATGCGTCGGATGCCGTCAAGGCCGAGGCCGACTATGTGACGACCTCGGTGGACGACGACGGAGTGAGAAACGCGCTTCTTCATTGGGGCGTCATCGGTCGCTGATGCTTGGGTCTCGTCCGTTTTTTTTTCGGCTTCTTCCTGTTGTCTGTCAGGTAAAAATGCCTATCTTTGCCCCTCCTTTTCAGGCCGGAATGAAGGGACAAGAGTGTGGAGTCCGGCGATTTATGTACTGGCAAATAACTTATCGACGAATGAAGAAATGGTGGATTACGTGGTGCTTTCTGATGGCAGGGATTGCCGTGAGCGCCCAGTCCAAGACGTATGAAGTGGGTGGTATGTTCGGCTTTTGGCATGACAGCAATGGCCACGAGACGACTTTCGACCTGAATCCCGATTTTAGTTGCAATCTGTCCGACACGTGGGGCGTGGGACTGATGTTGGAGTATTCACACGTGAAGCATGATGCCGGAAAGGTAAACCGCTACGGCGTGCGTCCGTATGTGACGTGGACTTTTTTCAGCAAAGGCGATTTGTCCTTTTATGTGGACACGCTGGCAGGCTGGTCGTTCATCCGTCCGTCCGAAGGAAAACACGGACACATGGCGGAGGCCGGTTTTGAGCCGGGCGTCAGCTATGCGTTGAGCGACCGCATCAATGTGCAGGCTTCGGTCGGTTTCTTGGGATACCGGCATGTTGATTCCGGCTTTTCTGATTATTGGAAAGACGGCTGGGGCTTCCAGCTCGACGGCAATACGCTGGAGTTCGGCATTACGTATGTGTTGTAAGGGCCATCCGGCATGGCCGGAGCATGCGCAAGTCGCGTGACATATATATTAAGGTATAAAGCAGAGCGGGTGCGAATGGAAGCCGATTGTTCCTTTCGCACCCGCTTGGTTGTTTTTGTGTGCATCGCTCACTTTTGCAGCTCAAATCCCAGTTGCATGCCTTCGTAATTGTCCGATACGGAGTTGAAGATGGTGAGCAGGTTGCTGTCCATGAACTTGCTTGCCACACTGGCTATGCCCTTGGCCAGGTCCCACACGCGGTCGGCGTCATAAACCAGCGTCATGGTGTTGCCGCTGAAGCTCACGTGCGCCGTGGTGCTGAATCCCAGCTTGCCGGTCATGACTACGGTCATGTTGTCGCGGTCGAAAGTGTAGGTGCCGGAACTTTCTTTGCCGGCTATGCTTTGTGTGTAGGTTCCGTCGTCGTTGAACGTGAACGAAGTGTTGTCGCCGGTTATTTTCAGTTTGTTGCATGCGGTGGCCAGCTGTTCTTCCACTTTGCCGGAAGCCACGGTGCCTCCTGCCTTGGCCAGCAGGTTGTCGCTTTTGAATTTGCAGGCCGGTTGTGCGTAACGCCACGTGCCGATGATGGTGTTGTCGTCCACCGTGACTTTGTTAACCACTTTGTCGACTCCTTCTTTTAGGTTGCCGAGCAGATTTTTCCAGTCTTGTGCCTGGGAGGGAATTGCCATGCCGATGAAGATGACGAGGCACATGGCTTTCCATAAGTTGGTTTTCTTCATAACTCTTGTATTAGGTTTCTACGTTTTATCCACAGCAAAGATAGGCATTCGCGCTATTATCGCAGTATAATTTAACACAAGTCTTTTGAACTTTTGCTATCTTTGTAGTCTAAACAAGAAATTACTATACAAGATTCAATAAACGCTATGAAACACGTACAAAAGTTGATGTCGGCAGCCGTTCTGTCGGCATGTGTGTTGCCGGTGGCAGCACAGTATCCCACTATCCCCGATTCGATAGCAGCTCGCATAGAGCGTCAGCAAGGAGAAATAGACCGTCTGTCGAACGAAGCTTGGAATAAGGCACAGCCTGTCGTGGAGCAGGAAGCCGCCAATGGTCGTCCTTACAAGCCTTGGGCTTCCAAACCGAGCGATTTGCTGAAAGCAGATATTCCCGCATTCCCCGGTGCTGAAGGCGGAGGTGCCTATACGCCGGGCGGACGCGGCGGCAAGGTGTTGGTGGTGACCAATCTGAATGACCGTGGTCCCGGTTCGTTCCGCGAAGCATGCGAGACGGGAGGTGCGCGTATCATTGTGTTCAACGTGTCGGGTGTCATTCGCCTGAAGAGTCCGATTAACGTGCGTGCTCCCTATGTCACCATTGCAGGTCAGACTGCTCCGGGCGATGGTATTTGCGTGACCGGTGCTTCGTTCTTGATTGATACGCATGATGTGGTCATCCGTCACATGCGTTTCCGTCGCGGGGCGACAGACGTGGCTTTCCGCGATGATGCGCTGGGTGGCAACGGTGTCGGCAACATTATGATTGACCACGTGTCGGCTTCGTGGGGCTTGGATGAAAACATGTCCATGTATCGCCACGTGTACAATCGCGACCCGAAAACGAAGAAGGGCGAGAAACTTCCCACGGTAAATATCACTATCCAGAACTCCATCTTTTCGGAAGCTCTCGATACGTACAACCATGCCTTTGGTTCCACCATTGGCGGACACAACTGTATGTTTGCCCGCAATCTCTTTGCTTCCAACATCAGCCGCAACTGCTCCATCGGCATGAACGAAGACTTTAACTTCGTAAACAATGTTACGTTCAACTGGTGGAACCGCTCGGTCGACGGTGGCGATCATACGAGCCGCTTGAACATCATCAACAATAACTTCAAACCGGGCCCCATTACTCCCGAAGGCAAGCCCATCAGCTACCGCATTGTAAAACTCGATTCCGGTCGTGCCAAGGAGAATCGCGATCAGTACGGTAAAGCCTATGTGACAGGCAATGTGGTGTGGGGCAATGAAGCCGTCACCAAGGATAACTGGGCCGGCGGTGTACAGATTGGCAATGGCCCTGTCCCTGCAGAGCGTTTGCCGGAGATACGTATGGACAAGCCTTTCCCGATGCCCAATGTGACTATCATGCCGGCCAAGGAGGCCTACAACTATGTGTTGGACAACGTAGGAGCAACCTTCCCCAAACGCGACGCAGTGGATGCTCGTGTCATCGAAACCGTGAAGACCGGGAAGGCCATCTATGCCGCCGATGCCAAAGAGTTTACCACTCCCTATGTGAAGCGTCGTCTTCCGGCCGATTCCTACAAGTTGGGTATCATCACTCATCCGAGTCAGGTAGGTGGTCTGCCCGAATACAAAGGAACTCCGGTCGTGGATAGCGACAACGACGGTATGCCCGACGCATGGGAAATCAAATACGGCCTCAATCCGAATGACCCGAGTGACGCCGTGAAGGACTGCAATGGCGACGGATACACGAATATTGAGAAATACATCAACGGCATTGATCCGACCAAGAAAGTGGATTGGACGGATGTGAAGAACAACCATGATACATTGGCCGGACGAAAGAGCTTGTTATAATGTATAGCCTATAATCTAAATAATCAATAATCGATGAAATCAATCCATTTAAAGACTTTGGCTTTGGGATTGCTTACAGTAGGGTTTGTGCAGATGAATGCACAAACCTTTGCTGTTCAGACCAAAGGGGAGCATCTGTCTTATGTCACCGATGACAGAGGCAATCGTGTGTTGGATTACTCCACATGCGGTTATCGTAATTCCAATGTGGATATTCCCAATGTGGACAATGTTGTGTTTGTACCCTGTCAAACGGGTGATAACAGCGAGCGCATTCAGCGTGCATTAGACTATGTGGGCTCTTTGAAGCCGAATGCTGACGGCTTCCGTGGCGCTGTATTATTGGACAAAGGGACATTTGAGCTTTCTGAGCCGTTGCGTATCAGTGTTTCCGGAGTGGTGCTTCGCGGAGTGTCGAAAGAAGAGACTGTGCTGAAGAAGACCGGAGTAGATCGTTGTGCGCTTATCTACATAGAAGGTATAAACGATTGCAAGGAGACGGCAACGACCGATATTGTTACAGACTATGTGCCGGTAAATGCGTTGACTTTTGAAGTTGAGCGGGGAACCGGTTTGCAGGCCGGCGAGCGTGTCATGATATATCGTCCTTGCACAAAAGAGTGGATAGCTTCGCTCGGATGTGGCATCTTTGGCGGTGGTATCAGCGCATTAGGTTGGAAAGAAGGCGATGTCGATTTGTATTGGGACAGAACCATCACAGCTGTGGACGGCAACAAAGTGACCATTGATGCTCCGGTGTCGATGGCATTGGATAAAGCATACGGGCAATGCACCCTTTCTCCTTACGTTTGGGAAGGCCGTGTGGCCGATGCCGGCGTGGAGAATCTGACGCTGATGTCCGATTACAATAAGAAATATCCGATGGATGAAGACCACTGCTGGAGCGGCATCTCGATAGAAAATGCCGAGAATTGCTGGGTGCGTATGGTAGACTTCAGGCACTTTGCCGGCAGCGCAGTGATTGTGCAGCGCACCGGTGCTCGTGTCACGGTGGAGGACTGTCGTTCGTTGGAACCGGTGTCCGAGTTGGCCGGTATGCGTCGCCGTTCGTTCTACACGATGGGACAACAAGTGCTTTTCCAGCGTTGCTATTCAGAGTATGCCATGAATGACTTTGTGGCCGGATACAGCGCCGCAGGTCCGAACGCCTTTGTGCAGTGCGATTCGTGGGAATCCAACAGTTTCAGCGGTTCCATCGGTTCATGGGCGGCAGGATTGCTGTTTGATATCGTCAACATCGACGGACACGACCTGATGTTTGCCAATCTGGGGCAGGACAAGGTGGGAGCCGGATGGAACACCGGCAACAGCCTCTTCTGGCAATGCACCGCCAATGAGCTGTTCTGCTACACTCCGGTGAAAGATGCGCCCAATCGTGCTTACGGCTGCTGGGGAGCCTTCTCGGGCGATGGCGAATGGGCCGAATCCAACAACCACGTGAAGCCGCGCAGTTGCTTCTATGCCCAACTGGCCGACCGTTTGCAACAGAATGTGGATGAGCGTGCGCGCATATTGCCACGTTCGACCAATGCCAGCACCAGCCCCACGTTGGAACAGGCGGCCATGATGGCCAAGGAGTCGTTGGAGCCTCGCCTTACGCTTGACATGTGGATTCAGCAAGGTTCTTTCCCCGCATCAGTAGAAACCGCCGGGCTGAAATCGGTGGACGACATCAAGGCTGAGGCAAAACCGGCTCCGGCCAAGATGAAGTTTGACATCGTCAACGGACATCTGGTGGCCGATGGCAAATTGCTCGAAGGCAACCGTCAGGAAGTGACGTGGTGGAACGGACGTACGAAATACAACGCCATCAGCAAGGCCAAACCGCACGTCACCCGTTTTGTCCCCGACCAGGAAGGACTGGGACTGACCGACCGCATCGACTCCACCATCGTGAGCATGAAGCGCAGAGGCTGTGTGGCATTCGACCATAATTATGGCCTGTGGTACGACTTGCGCCGCACCGACCATGAGCGCATCCGCCGCCGCGACGGCGATGTGTGGGCGCCGCTCTACGAGCAGCCTTTCGGCCGTTCCGGTCAGGGCAAGGCTTGGGACGGGTTGAGCAAATACGACCTGACCCGCCCGAACGCATGGTATTGGTATCGCCTGAAATCGTTTGCCGACAAGGCCGAGACCGAAGGCATATTGCTTTATCATCAGAACTATTTCCAGCACAACATTCTGGAGGCCGGCGCGCATTGGGTGGACTGCCCGTGGCGCGACGCCAACAACATCAACAACACCGACATGGGCGAACCGGTCAACTTTGCCGGCGACAAACGCATCTTCGTGGCCGACAAGTTCTACGACGAGAACCATCCCGTGCGTCGTGAGCTCCATCGTCAGTACATCCGTCAGTGTTTGGACAACTTTGCCGACAACCGCAATGTCATCCAGTTCATCAGTGCGGAATACACCGGTCCGCTTCACTTCACCGAGTTCTGGCTCGACTGCATTGCCGAGTGGGAACAGGAGACGGGCAAAGACGCTTTGATTGCGCTGAGCGCCACCAAGGATGTGCAGGATGCCATTCTGGCCGATCCGAAGCGTGCAGCCGTGGTCGACATCATCGACATCCGCTACTGGCATTACCGCAACGACGGTTCGGCCTATGCGCCCGAGGGCGGCAAGAACATGGCTCCCCGTCAGCACGCCCGCAAGATGAAAGTCGGAAGCATGGGCTACGCGGGTGCCTATAAGGCGGTGAGCGAATATCGCACGAAATATCCCGATAAGGCCGTGATACTGACCGCACAGGATTATCCGGCACAAGGTTGGGCCGTATTGATGGGCGGCGGTTCCTGTCCGGTGCTCCGTGTGGAGGACGATGATTTTCTGGCCGACGTGCCTTATATGAACGTTGTTCCGTCAGAAACCGGTGACTATGAGATGATAGCCGGCGAGAAGCAGGGCGCCGTCCTGAACGTTCACAAGGCGATGGACGTGCCCGTGTCGTTGCCTTCCGGCAAGTATTGCGTGAAATACATCCATCCGAAGAGTTGCAAGGTGACGGTGGTTGCCAAGAGCGTGAAGGTGAAAGGCGACTACACGTTGCGTGCCGACAAGGAAGGCATCTACTGGCTGCAGAAACTGTAATTGTTTTTTCTGAATAATGTTTATTCCCCTTGAGGCCGTGCGATGAGCCGGTTTCAAGGGGATTTTCGTATCGGTCCGCTTGATGCGTTGCTTTCGGGCGGAGATATGGTCGCCCGCGTCCGGGGATATGGCCGCTCGCGTGCGGGAATATGGCGGCTTACTGCAGGCGGGCGAGTTGATCCTCGATGTGGGCGAGCAGGGCTTCCTGTTCGTCGGGATGGAACCATCGGATGGAAGTGTCGCGCTTGAACCACGTCATTTGTTTGCGTGAGTAGATGCGCGTGTTTTGTTTTATTTTTTCGATGGCGAACGGCAGTTCCCAAGTGCCGTCGAAATAGTTGAACAGCTCTTTGTAACCCACGGTATTGAGCGAGTTCAGGTGGCGGTGCGGATAGATGCGGCGGGCCTCTTCCACCAGTCCGTCGGCAATCATCTGGTCCACGCGTTGGTTGATGCGTGCGTACAACTCTTCGCGCTCCCGCCGGAGGCCGATTTTGAGGATGTGGAACGGGCGTTGTTTCGGTGTTCGGGTGCGGAATGAGGTATAGCTTCGCCCCGTCATGTAGCATATTTCGAGCGCGTGGATGACCCGTTTGGGATTTTTCCGGTCTACGATGTCGTAATATTCGGGGTCGAGCAGTTTCAGTTCGGCGCACAATGCGTCCAGTCCCACAGCCTTGTAATGTTCCATCATGTGCGTACGCGTTTCGGCATCCACGGTCGGTATGTCGTCAATGCCGTTGCACACGGCGTCGACGTACATCATGGAGCCTCCCGTCATGAGCAACACGTCGTGGGTGCGGAACAGTTCGTCGGCCAGCCGCAGGGCGTCGGCTTCATATTGGGCGGCACTATAATAATCGTCGAGCTTCAGCGTGCCGATGAAATAGTGTTTGACCCGTGCCAGTTGTTCGTCGGTGGGCGCGGCGGTTCCTATTTTCAAGTCGGCATACAGTTGGCGCGAGTCCGACGAAAGGATGGGCGAGTGGTATTTTTCGGCGATGGACAGGCTCAGCTCGGTTTTTCCTACTCCCGTAGGCCCGACCAGCACGATGAGGCATTTCATAGGCGGCGTATTTTCGGTGTGGAGAAAAGACAAGAGGGGATGTCAGGAACTGGTGACACCCCCTCTTGTTTGTTGTTATGGTGCAGAGGCGGATGGTTAATAGCGGTCGTAGCTGTTGCTGCCCTCGTCCATTTCAAAACCGTCCGGGTCGAACTCTTCGGGGTCGAACGACTGGTCGCCGTAGAAATTCTCGTCGAGGTCGAGCGAATTGTTGGTGTTGCTTTTGGCCATTTCGTCGAAGTCGATGGACTGTTTGGGCGCTTTGCCGTGTTTGCGCGAGCATTCCGGTTTGTCGAGGTCCTTACCGGGGATGATTTCGGTCAGCTCGATGAAAAACACCCGTTCGGTCAGCGGGTCGAACACGTAGAGCAGGCGTTGCTTCTCTTCTTCTATCAGTTCGCTCAGGTGGGTGTCTTTCATTATCCAGCTGTCTTCGTCGGAGCTGGTACCCATGTCTTCCAAGGTTACCTCTTTCTCCTTTTCCCAGTCGCTGTCGCAAATGAAGAAGGAAGTCATCTGGTCGTCCTTGTAGCCACATGAGGTCAATATGGCCCGATGAAGGTTGAAGAATGTGGCGTCTGAGTCGATTTTGATTTCTCGCAGGAAGTCGTCTACTTCGTCGGATATGATTGTAAATCTGTAAATCATGATGTGTGATGTTGTTTTATCTGATTATGCCTCTTTGTGATTCCCTGACGAACGAGACGATGTATTCTATCTCTTTGCTCATGGGAACCTCGGCTTGAACTTTTTCGATGGCATCGCTCACGTTCAGTCCGCTTTGGTAGATGATGCGGTATGCGTTGTGGATGTTTTCTATCAGTTCGTTCGAGAACCCGCGACGGCGCAATCCCACGATGTTGATGCCCGCATAGGTGATGGGTTCGCGTCCGGCAATGATGAAGGGGGGAATGTCTTTGCTGAACCGGCATCCGCCCTGAATCATGACGTATCCGCCCACGCGGCAGAACTGGTGCATCAGCACATTGGCGCTGACGATGGCATTGTCGTCGATGATGACTTCGCCTGCCATCTTGGTGGAGTTGCCGATGATGCATCCGCTTCCCACACAGGCATCGTGTGCCACGTGGACGCCTTCCATCAGCAGGTTGTTGCTGCCCACGACGGTCTTGCCTTTCGATGCCGTGCCACGGTTGATGGTCACGTTCTCGCGGATGGTGTTGTTGTCGCCTATTTCGGCCGTGGTTTCTTCGCCACGGAACTTCAGGTCTTGCGGAATGGCTCCGATGACGGCGCCGGGGAAGATGCGGTTACCGTTGCCGATGCGTGCGCCATACATGATGTTGGCGTTGGACATGATGACGTTGTTGTCGCCAATGACAACATTCTTGTCAATGAACACGAACGGGCCTATTTCCACGTTCTCGCCAATCTTTGCTTCTGGATGGATATATGCTAAAGAGCTAATCATAAAAGTATATAATAATGTAATTAGGAATAAACGGATTAAGAATGAAGAACACGGCATGGCGGCCGGGGGATTCTTCATTCTCAAAACGCTTCTTGGGTTATTTGTTTTTTACGATTTGTGCCATAAACTCGGCTTCGCATACGATTTTCTCACCTACGAACGCATACCCTTTCATGGTCGAGACTCCGCGCCGTATGGGTGCCAACAGCTCGACGCGGAAAATGAGCGTGTCGCCCGGAACCACCTTTTGGCGGAATTTCACGTTGTCAATCTTGAGGAAGTAGGTGGAGTATCTTTCCGGCTCGTCTACGGAGTTCAGCACCAGCAGTCCGCCCACTTGGGCCATGGCTTCTATCTGGAGCACGCCCGGCATGACGGGCTCTTGCGGGAAGTGTCCCGTGAAGAAAGGCTCGTTGGCGGTGATGTTTTTCACGCCCACGATGTAGTTGGCGCCTATGGCGATTACTTTGTCGACCAATTGGAATGGATAGCGGTGGGGCAGGAGTTCGCGGATGCGGTTGACGTCCATGATGGGCGTTTCGTTGCAGTTGTATATGGGTGCCTGTATTTCGTGCTGCTTGATTTCTTTGCGCAGCAGGCGTGCGAACTTGTTGTTTACCGTATGTCCCGGGCGGGTGGCAATGATGCGTCCTTTGAGGGGTTTGCCTATAAGGGCCAGGTCGCCGATGAGGTCGAGCAGTTTGTGACGTGCCGGTTCGTTGGGCCACACCAGCGGTTTGTTGTTCAGGTAGCCCATTTTGGTGGCATCGCGATGTTCCACCTTCATCACGTCGGCCAGGCGGTCGAACTGGGCTTGCGGCATTTGTTGCTCGTAGATGACGATGGCGTTGTCGAGGTCGCCTCCCTTGATGAGGCCAGCCGCAAGCAGCGGCTCAATCTCGCGAACGAATACGAACGTGCGGCTGGATGCAATCTCCGTGGGGAAATCGGCCATGTTGTCCAACGTGGCAAACTGGTTCGACAGGATGCGCGAGTTGTAGGAAACCAACACGTTCACGCTGAAGTTCTCGTCGGGGAGGACGATGATGGACGAACCGGTGTTCTCGTCCTTGTATTCTATTTTGGACTTGATGATATAGTAGTCTTTTACGGCGTTCTGTTCTGCTATGCCCACGCGTTCGATGTTTTCCACATACGCCTTTGCGCTTCCGTCGAGGATGGGGAACTCGGGTCCGTTGACCTGTATGAGACAGTTATCGATGCCGGCGGCGTAGAGGGCTGCCAACCCGTGTTCCACCGTACTGACTTTTACGCCATTCTTGGAGAGCACTGTGCCTCGTGTGGTTTCGCTCACGTTTTCTGCAACGGCATCGATGATGGGTTGTCCTTCCACGTCGATACGCTGTATCTTATAGCCATGATTGTCCGGAGCAGGGTTGAAAGTCACTGTCAGGTTCAAACCGGTATGAAGGCCTTTTCCGCAGAGGGAGAAGCTGCCTTTGAGTGTTTTCTGTTTCAACATGGTTGCTATGTGTTTATTTGTTTAATTGTTTCTTGAGCTCTTCGATTTCCCGTTTCATCTGGCCGATGGCGGTGAACATTTCGGGCAGGTTCTTGTAGGCGGCCGAACATTTGAAGAACTGCCGGGCGTCGATGGCGGGGCTGCCCATGATGTTGCGATGGTCGCCTTTCACGGTGCTGGGCACGCCCGACTGGGCGCCGATGTTGATGTGGTTGCCCACGTGGATGTGTCCGGCCAGACCTACCTGTCCGCCGAACATGCACCATTCGCCCACTTTTGTCGAGCCGGCCACGCCCACTTGCGAGGCCATCACCGTGTGGCTGCCCACTTCCACGTTGTGGGCTATCTGGATGAGGTTGTCCAGCTTCACGCCGCGGTGGACGATGGTGGCGCCCATAGTGGAGCGGTCTACGCATGTGTTGGCACCGATTTCAACATCATCTTCCACGATGACGATGCCTATCTGGGGTATCTTCTCATAGCCTTCCGGCGTGGGAGCGAATCCGAATCCGTCGGCTCCGATTACGCATCCGGCGTGGAGGATGCATCGGTTGCCCACGCGGCAGTCGTGGTATATCGTCACGTTGGGATAGAGTATGCTGTTTTCGCCCACGGTGGCATTCTCGCACACCGTGGCATGGGGATGGATGGCCGTGCCGTCGCCCACGGTGGCATTTTCGCCCACGAAGGCAAATGCGCCGATGTAGACGTCTTTGCCCACCTTGGCTGTCGGGTCGATGAATGCCAGCGGATGGATGCCCGTCTTCCGTGGTTTGCTCATCTCGTACAGGGTCAGGAGCTTGGCCACGCTCTCATAGGCATTGGCCACTTTGATGAGGGTGGCGCTGACGGGCTTCTCGGGCGTGAAATCGTTGTTTACCAGTACGATGCTTGACTTTGTCTCGTAGATGTAATGTGTATATTTGGGATTGGACAGGAATGAAATGGCTCCCGGCACGCCTTCTTCAATTTTGGCAAACGTGTGCACGGTGGCGTTTTCATCTCCCACGATGGTTCCGTGGATAAATTCTGCAATCTGCTTTGCTGAGAATTCCATATATAGTCAGTTTTCGTTGTTATTATTTTCCGGTTATGTCGGTCGGGAAGGGCACAAGCCTTTCATTGACTTGCAAATTAAATAATATTTTTTCGGATAACCGTCTATTTGTATCACTTTTGTACGGAACCTTGTCCAATTATGGTACAAACAGAGGATGCCCGTTACGACATCCTCTGTGGTTTATCCCGAATCGGGTGTTGGTTTGTTTCTCCGGATTTATCGGTTGTTTTCCGGTTGCCGGAGGCGGTTTGTGCCTCCATATGCCCAGCCGCGAGCGTCCATATTCCGGCTCGCGGGCGTCCATATGTCCGGTCGTGAGCGTCCATATTCCGGCTCGGAGGGCATGAATGGACGAGGAGCGTCAGAGAATGGCTTTCAGCTGCTCCTCCATCTGCTGCTGCACTTCACGGGCCTTTTCGGCGGCCACCCGGGCGAAGTCGCGGCTCTTGTCGGCATAGATGATGGCGCGGCTGGAATTGACAATAAGTCCGCACTCCTTCGTCATGCCGTAGCGGCAGACTTCCTCCAGCGAGCCGCCCTGTGCGCCGATGCCCGGGACGAGCAGGAAGTGATTCGGCGCGATGCGGCGGATGTCCTCAAACATGCGGCCTTGCGTGGCGCCCACGACGTACATCATGTTTTCGTCGTTGCCCCATTGTTGGGACACGCGGAGCACTTTCTCGAACAGACGCTCGCCGTCGGCGTCGGCCGTCAGCTGGAAGTCGTGCGAGCCTTTGTTGCTGGTAAGGGCCAGAAGGATAACCCATTTGCCCGGATAGGGCAGGAAGGGGCTGACGCTGTCCTCGCCCATGTAGGGGGCCACGGTCACGGAGTCGATGTCCAATTCGCCGAAGAACGAGCCGGCATACATGGCCGACGTGTTGCCAATGTCGCCACGCTTGGCGTCGGCTATGATGAACTGGTCGGGATGGTGGCGTTTGATGTACTGCACGGTCTTTTCAAATGCCATCCAGCCTTTCACGCCGAGGCTTTCGTAGAAGGCCAGGTTGGGCTTATAGGCGATACAATAAGGTGCCGTGGCGTCGATGATGGCCTTGTTGAAGGCAAACACGGGGTCTTCCTCGCCCAGCAGATGCTCGGGGATTTTTTTGATGTCGGTGTCCAGCCCCACGCAGAGGAAGGACTTCTTTCGCTTGATGTTCTCAAAGAGTTCTTGCTTGTTCATATCTTAATCACATTTCTGAGTTATAAGTTCTTCGTTTTCAAACCTGTATCCGCGGATGGTGGCATCGGCCTTCCCGTTGTTCCAGATGCGGATGCGGAACGAGGTCGGCATGAAGGGACGACCCTTCGCGGTGCGGAGCACGACCGGAGGCAGCGAGCCGTCGGCCGATAGCGGGCGCAACTCGTCGGGGCGGACGGCCAAGGTGTCGTTCATGTCGCGAAACGGGAGGATAATCCGCTCATTCTCGATGGCGGCATCTTCATGGGCGAGTATGATGAAGGTGCAATAGCTGTAGCCTTGTGGCAGTTTGGCCTGAGTGCCTTGCTGTTGCGTGTAGTCCAGCACTTCGCGTTCTGAAGTCTCAAGTATCACGGTGTCGGGCCAGTTGAAGAAGTCGAAACGCACCAAGTCCGCCACGCTTTCTTCGCCATACCAGTCCTGCAGGTAGGCCAGTTTGCTGTTTATCCGGTCGGCCTCTTCGGCGGGAAGCGACATTGTCCAGGCGGAGTAGTCTTCCTCCGAGAGCGGCAAAGCCTTGCCTTCCAGTGCATCCCGCACTTCTGCCCGCAGGGTGCTTCGCGTGATGCCGGCGTAGTTAACCGGCAACACCGACGTGAGCAGAAACACGGCCGAGAACGATACGGGTATCCAGCTGATGCGCTTCCCCTTTGTGACAATCAGCCCGATGCAGACGAAGTAGAACCAGACGTTGAGCGTGGCCAGATAGAGGCGGTTGATGGTGATGCCGTAGTCCATGAAGCGGCGGGCTATGCCGATGCTCATCAGGAGCAGCAGGGGGAGGGCCAGGGCCGGGAGCCGACGCATGACCCGTTCCGCAGCCCGGCTGTCGCGCATGACGCGGGCTGCATATTCCGGCGTGTTGTCGTCGGTCAGATGGTTTCGCATGGCGAGGGTGGGATACAGTCCCGTCACGATGCCGACACATGCCGTCATGAGCGTCACGACCAGCCACGACACCCATCCGTCGGGCAGTTCCCAGCGCACGAGTATACGGGCGGCATAGACGTAGAGCACGGCAAGGTAGCACCCCGCCAGCGGAAGGAACAGATAGCGGATGATGCCGTTCAGGAAAGGGTTGGGTCGCGGGCGGCGATCGTGCTTCTCCTTTCCCCGGGGCAGCAGTCCGAGGAACATCAGCAGGGGCAATGTCACGACGCAGAGCACCAAGGCGTAGAGATAGGCTTTGGTGCTGACATCCAGCCCGAACAGTTGGTCGAGCGAGAGGATGAGCAGGCTTATGCCTGCCTGCATCACGGCCCCGATGATGACGGTTATGGACAATGTGCCTGCGGTGTTGATGGAGAAATACCACGCCGGGATGTCGTCGCCTTCGCGGAAAAACGAAAGAAAGAACACGGAAACCCCTATGGCCAGCACGCCGGCCACGTGGGCTATGCCAATGCCGATAATGCCGCTTCCCTCTATATTATTGTATAGGTACAGGGCATCGGCTGCCAGCAGAATGTGTGCCGTCAAGTGTACGATGACGGCCACTTGTCGCCGCTTCACTTCTTCACTCCATAAGTGCAGGCTGAGCGACAGCACTGTGCCTACGGAGAAGTAATAACCGAGCGTCAGTAGCAGCCTGTTGCTTCCCCTCATGCCTTCCGTGGCGACAAGATATAGCAGGTAGGCCGTCAGGGCTGCGACGAAAACCACGGTCACGGGGAAACGTGTCGCGCAGCGGCGGAAGGCCTCGCCCACGGTGCGGAACAGTGTGGAAAAGCGTGTCGTTCTCATGGCCTGTGTTCCTGTCAGAGTTCGCTCGCCTTGAGCCGTTCGGCATTCTCGGCCACAATGAGGTGGTCGATGCAGTCCTGAATGTCTCCGTCCATGAACGCGGCCAGATTGTAGACCGTGTAATTGATGCGGTGGTCGGTGATGCGTCCCTGCGGGTAGTTGTAGGTGCGTATCTTGGCCGAGCGGTCGCCGGTGGAGACCATCGTCTTGCGGCGCGAGGCAATGTCGTCGACGTACTTTTGATGTTCCTTGTCGTAGATGAAGGTGCGCAGGCGGGCCAGGGCACGCTCTTTGTTCTTGGGCTGGTCGCGCGTCTCGGTGCACTCTATGAGGATTTCCTCCACCACGCCCGTGTTCGGATTACGCCAGTTGTAGCGCAGCCGCACGCCCGATTCCACCTTGTTCACGTTCTGCCCTCCGGCACCTCCGCTGCGGAAGGTATCCCATTTGATTTCGCCTTCGTTGATTTCCACGTCGAAGGGCTCGGCTTCGGGCAGCACGGCCACCGATGCGGCCGAGGTGTGTACGCGCCCCTGGGTTTCGGTGGCGGGAACACGTTGCACGCGGTGCACGCCCGACTCGTATTTCAGCGTGCCGTAGACCTTCTCGCCGCTGACGGAGCAGATGATTTCCTTGTATCCGCCCGCGGCTCCCTCGGTGAAGCCGGACACCTCCATGCGCCATCCCTTGCGCTCGCAATATTTGGCATACATGCGGAAGAGGTCGCCGGCAAAGATGGCCGCTTCGTCGCCTCCCGTTCCGCCGCGTATTTCGAGGATGGCGTTGCGGTCGTCCTCGGGGTCGGCGGGGATGAGGAGCAGCTTGATGCGCTCCTCGATGTCGGGCAGGCGGGTTTCGCAGGCGGCGGCTTCTTCGCGTGCCATGTCGCGCATCTCGGGGTCGGTCTCGGTCTGCATCAGTTGCTTGGCCTCGGCCAGCGAGGCGAGGCAGCCCACGTATTCGGCCCGTGCCTTCATCAACTCGCCCAGCTCCTTGTATTCCTTGGTCAGCCTCACGTAGCGGCGCTGGTCGGCAATGACGGCGGGGTCGGTAATGAGTGTCGACACCTCTTCGAAGCGTGCCATGAGGCCGTCGAGCTTGTCGAGTAGTGTGTTGTTGTCTGCCATCTTTACTTCTTCAGCCAGTTGTATTTACGTTTGATGATTTTGTAGACGATGACGCACCATCCGGCCAGGACCAATGCCCAACCAAGGGTGCGAACGGTTTTCACCACCGAGGGCGATGTGGTCAGTTCCCTCAGCCTGTCAATCAAGACATAGGCCACATCTGCCGCAATCAGGAGGGCCACGACTACGGCCACGATGTAGAGTGTTTGTTTCTTCATCACAGTATGCCGTTTAGTATCTGAACTCGCCAAACTCGCTGCGGATAATCAGCTCCTTGTGGTCGCTCTCTTCGATGCGGCCGATGACCTGCGCGTCGATGTTGAAGCTCTTGCTGATGGCGATGACCTCCTCGGCATGTTCCGGAGCGAGATATACCTCCAGCCGGTGGCCCATGTTGAACACCTTGTACATCTCGTCCCACTCGGTGCCGCTCTGCTCCTTGATGGTGCGGAACAAGGGGGGCACGGGGAAGAGGTTGTCCTTCACCACGCGGCAACGCTCGTCCACGAAGTGCAGCACCTTGGTCTGTGCGCCGCCCGAGCAGTGCACCATGCCGTGAATCTCCGGACGGAGGGCGTCGAGCAGCTTCTTCACCACCGGGGCATAGGTACGTGTGGGCGAGAGTACCAGCTTGCCCGCGTCGAGGGGGCTGCCTTCCACCGCGTCGGTCAGCTTCAACTGTCCGCTGTAGACCAGTTCGTCGGGCACGGCGTGGTCGTAGCTCTCGGGATACTTTTCGGCCAGATATTTGGCAAACACGTCGTGGCGGGCCGAGGTCAGGCCGTTGCTGCCCATGCCGCCGTTGTATTCTTTCTCATACGTGGCCTGTCCGTAGCTGGCCAGACCCACGATGACGTCGCCCGGGCGGATGTTGGCGTTGTCGATGACATCGCTGCGCTTCATGCGGCAGGTCACCGTGCTGTCCACGATGATGGTGCGCACCAGGTCGCCCACGTCGGCCGTCTCGCCGCCCGTGGCATAGACGCCCACGCCCATGCTGCGCAGTTCGGCCAGCAGCTCGTCGGTGCCGTTGATGATGGCCGAGATGACCTCGCCCGGCACGAGCAGCTTGTTACGCCCGATGGTGGAGGACACCAGAATGTTGTTCACCGCACCCACGCACAGCAGGTCGTCAATGTTCATTATCAGCGCATCCTGCGCGATGCCCTTCCACACCGAGAGGTCGCCCGTTTCCTTCCAATACAGATAGGCCAGGCTCGACTTGGTGCCGGCACCGTCGGCGTGCATGATGTTGCAATACTCGGGGTCTCCGCCCAGGATGTCGGGGATTATCTTGCAGAAGGCCCGTGGAAAGATGCCTTTGTCGATGTTCTTGATGGCATTGTGAACGTCTTCTTTCGATGCGCTTACGCCGCGCATCATGTATCGTTGGTTGCTCATAACTGATATGTTTAACGAAGGATTATAATAAGGAATGAAGCGTTTTGTCATTCCGTGGTTACTTGTGCGCAAAGGTAACGATAATTCTCCATTCTTCACGCTTCGGATTCCATTTCCTCGATGTTTTCTTCTTCCTTGGGCGTGATTTCCACCAGGCTGACCCCCTCGGTGAGCGGGCGGTGCATGTGGCGGCCGCGCCCCGAGCGTTCGGGCAGGAACTGGACGCGCACGGCCTTGATTTGTTTGCGGCTGACCTCCTCGGGCGTGTCCACGCCGCGACCGGCGCACGAGAGTTTGTAGTAAAATGACCCCAGACCCTCGATGTGCACGGGGCGGCCCTCGTCCATGAACTGGGCCATCACCTTGGACAGGTTGCTCAACACCAGATAGACGTCGCCCGGCGAGGCGGTGCTCATCCGGGCAAGCTGCTTGGCAAGGTCTTTCATGGTGGCGGGGTGGCGGGTCAGGACTACGGCCCGGGGGAACCACTTCTCTTTGTCTCCCACTTTCAGTTTGCTCTTCTTGTAAAACATATAATGCGATGTGTTTTAGTGTGATGCGTAGATTAATCAGGCTTCCGGTCTATCTTGACGTGCCCGTGTGCGGACATCGACGTCGGATATAAGCCTTTTACGTTGCAAATATAAGGCTTATAAGCACGACTTAAAAGCCTTATAAGTATGACGAATAAGCCTTTTAAGCTATATTAATAAGCCTTCTTGCCCATTGCAATGTCCGCTGTCGGGCACGGCGAAGTGCGCACCCGGGCGGCGCTTCCTCCTCAATCGGCGGAAAGGATGTGGGGATAAGACAGCGAGAGCATCCCGCGCGGGATGCTCTCGCTGTCAAAAAAGTGTCGCCGCTGGATGCGGCATGTGTCGTCAGAACTCCACGGCGGGGGCCACGTTGTTCCCCTCTTCGGCCTCGAAGTAGGGCTTTTTCTCGAAGCCGAACATGCCGGCTATGAGGTTTTGGGGGAACTTGCGGATGTAGGTGTTGTAGTCTTGCGTCGCCTGATTGAAGTTGCGGCGTTCCACGCTGATGCGGTTTTCGGTGCCTTCGAGCTGGGCCTGCAACTCCTGAAAGTTCTGGTTGGCCTTCAGCTCGGGATAGTTTTCGGTGATGCGCATCAGGCGGCCGAGCGCGCTGCCTATCTCGCCCTGGGCCTGCTGATAGCGGGCCAGCGCCTCGGGCGTCAGCTGGTCGGCCGAGACGGTGATTTGGGTCGCTTTGGCGCGCGCCTCGACCACGGAGGCCAGGGTTTCGGACTCGTGGGCGGCATATCCCTTGACGGTGTTGACCAGGTTGGGGATGAGGTCGGCACGGCGTTGATATTGGTTCTCGACGTTGCTCCAGGCCGTGTTGACGGCTTCTTCCTTTTCCACCATCGTGTTGTAGCCGCAGCTGCTGAGTGTCATGGCGCAGATGGCCACGAAGAGTAGTCTCATGATGATTCTCATATGCTTTTCTTGTGTTATTGGGTTGATAATCGGTTTGTTGTCTTGCTGTCTTGCGCTCAGAACTTCGACCCGGCTCCTCCGCCTCCGAAGTCTCCTCCGCCGAAACTTCCTCCGCCTCCGAAGCCTCCTCCGCCACGGCCAAGGAAGGGGAATCCTCCGAAGATGATGGGGCCTCCGCCGCGTCCTCCGAATCCGTCGTGACGGTCGTCGCGATGTTCTTCCTCGCGCACCATCGTGTATCCGCAGTGGGAGCAGGTGTAGACCACTTCCTCGCGGCGGATGCCGTTCAGGCGGGCGATGAGGCGCGAGTCCGAGCGGTGCAGCGTGTGGTGCCGGCAGTGCGGACAGCGTGTGCGGCGTCGTTGCCGGCGATAGGCGAAGACGAGGAAGAGGAGCATGACGATGCCCACGAAGACGGCTACGGGCAGGATGCCGCTTCCCTGCGGACCCGGGCGCGAGCCTTCCGTGCCGTCGCGGTATCCGCTCAGGCGGGCGTCGATGGCCCGGATGCCGGCCAGCATGCCTTCGTCCCACTGTCTGTTGGCGAAGAAGTGGTTCATGTGTCGCGTCTGGATGCGCTTGCAGATGGCGTCGGGCAGGATGCCCTCCAGTCCGTATCCGGTGACGAACTGTATGCATCGTTCTTCCGTCACGAGCAGGATGACCAGTCCGTTGTCGGTCTCCTGCTTGCCCACGCCGTTTTGCTTGCCCAGCCGCAGGGCGAACTCGAAGCAGTCGCCTCCTTCAATCTCGCCGACGGCCACGACCAGCGTCTCGATGCCCGTGCGCTGTTCCAGGGCGTAGAGGGTGCTGTCGATGGCGGCCACGACGGCGGGTGAGAGGATGTGGTCGGGGTTGGACACGTAGCGTGTGCGGTCTTGCAGGTGCACCATGGGTATTTCGCTTACCTTGTAGGGATGCGCCCGTGCGGGCAGCAGGCCGAACAGGATGCACATGACGAGGGCGGCGGTTATTCGTTTCATGAGTCGTGTGCCGGGTTCAGAGGTTTTCACATTCGTCCGTCCACAGTCTCGACGAGGCGTCGCTGGGCATGCGCCAGTCGCCTCGTGGCGAGAGCACCACGGAGCCCACCTTGGGCCCGTCGGGCAGGCAGGAGCGTTTGAACTGTTGGGCGAAGAAGCGGCGGCAGAAGGTTCTCAGCCACTTCTTGATGGTGTCGTCATCGTAGGCGCCGCGGAAGGCTGTCCGGGCCAGACGGAATATCTTGGCCGGGCGCGAGCCGAAACGGACGAAGTGGTAGAGGAAGAAGTCGTGCAGCTCGTAGGGGCCCACCAGGTCCTCGGTCTTTTGGCGGATGTTGCCTTGCTCGTCGGCCGGAATCAGTTCGGGACTGATGGGCGTCGCGACGATGTCGAGCAGGGTGTCGCGCGAGGCGTCGTCGACGCCGTGTCCGGCCACCCATGTGACCAGATGCTTGACCAGAGTCTTGGGAATGCCGGCGTTGACGGCATACATCGACATGTGGTCGCCGTTGTAGGTGGCCCATCCGAGGGCCAGCTCCGAGAGGTCGCCCGTGCCGATGACCAGCCCGTTCGTCTGATTGGCCACATCCATGAGAATCTGGGTGCGCTCGCGGGCCTGGCTGTTCTCGTAGGTCACGTCGTGACAGGCGGGGTCGTGGCCGATGTCCCGGAAGTGCTGGATGCACGCCTCCCTGATGCTGATTTCGCGGATGGTCACGCCCAGGGACTGCATCAGTTGCAGGGCGTTGTTGTAGGTGCGGTCGGTGGTGCCGAATCCGGGCATGGTGATGCCCACGATTCCTTTTCTGTCGAGCCCCAGCTTGTCGAACGTGCGTGTGGTCACGAGCAGGGCCAGGGTGGAGTCGAGTCCGCCGGATATGCCGATGACCGCCGTCCGGCAATGCGTGTGCAGCAGGCGTTTGGCCAGTCCGGATACCTGTATGGCAAAGATTTCCTCGCATCGTTCGTCCAGCTCCTTCCCGCTCGGGACGAAAGGATGCGGCTCGACGGGGCGTGTCAGTTCCGCAGGTTCCGGCGCACAGGTGGGGACGGCGATATGTCGGTAGGGCGTCTCCGGCGTGTGCCATGCGGCTCTGCATGCGGCGAAGGTCGTGTTGACGCGGCGTTCCGTGCGCAGGCGTTCCACGTCGATTTCGCTGACGACGAGCTGGGCGTCCGTGGAGAAGCGGCGGGAGGCGGCGAGCAGCGTGCCGTTTTCGTATATCAGGCCATTGCCGCAAAAGACTACGTCGGTGGTCGATTCGCCGAATCCGCACGACGCGAAGACGTATCCCGCCAGGCAGCGTGCCGACTGCTGGCTGATGAGCGAGCGGACGTAGGCGTGTTTTCCCGTGCCTTCATTGTCGGCCGACATGTTGAAGATGATGTCTGCGCCTTCCATTGCCAGCCGCGAGCTTGGCGGGATTGGAGCCCACATGTCTTCGCATATTTCGATTCCGAAGCGGCACGCGGGTGTGTCGAACACGAGACGGGGACTTACCGGTATATCTGTTTGTCCGCAGAGCGTCACCGTGGTGTCATAGCGGAGTCCGGATGCGAACCATCGCATTTCGTAGAATTCCTTGTAGTTTGGCAGGAAGGTCTTTGGCACGATGCCCAGGATGATTCCGCCCTGAATCACGACGGCACAGTTGAGCAAGGCCGCCTCCACCTCGAGGGGTATACCTATTATATATATGGTCTGTTTGTTTCGGCTGGCCTCCGTCAGCCGGCTCAGTGAAGTCTTGCTCTCTTCCAGCAAAAGCTGTTGTGCGAACAAGTCGGCGCAGGTGTAGGAGGTGACGGACAGTTCCGGGAAAACGACTATTCCCACCTCTTTGCGTTCGGCTTCTTCCATCAGCGAGATGATCTGTTCCGTGTTATATCGGCAGTCGGCCACCCTGACGTTGGGTATGGCTGCGGCAACTTTTACAAATCCGTAATCCATAAGCATGTTTCGTTGTTTGATGGGGCAAAGATAGGGCTTTTTTTCGTCCCGCCATATTACCGCTCCCGTCCTGTTTGTCCTCCCGGTCGATTTTTGAGGTCTGTCGGTCCCCACCTCCCGGGCAGATGGCGGGGCGGAGGGCGGTGGAATGACCGATTGGGGTTAAAGTTGGGGTAAGTTTTGCGGTTTTCGTATTAATTCATTAGATTTGAGCAATTAAAGGTTATACGTTATGCGACTTACTGTTAAGCATGTTATCGTTGGCATTCTATTGTTTATGACCTCATGTTCCCTCCATGGGACGGGATTGGAGGGCGATGTCATTTATCTGGAAGGAGAAGCGTGGGAATTGTTGGCTCAGCCTGTCTATGCGCTCGACTCCGTGCGCTATGAGCTGTTCATGAAAAGCCTTCCCGAGGGGCGCAGCACCGATACGGCCAATTGGGGTGGCTTTACGTGTGTCTGGGAAGTGAAGCACGATTCGTTATACCTGCGCAAAGTGCGTGTTCGTCTTTACGGTGTGGAGACGCGGAAAACCACAGTGCAGGATTTGGGCAAGCCGTGGCTGGAAAAAGTCTTTGCGCCTTATGTCACCCCCGGCGGTATTCATGCGCGCTGGTGCAGCGGGAAGTTGCGGGCCGGAAAGGGCGAACTGGTGAGATACGTGCATACGGCTTTTGACCGCAACAATGAATGGGAAACGGTCATGGAGCTGAAAGAAGGGATGGTGTCGGACACACGGCTTTACCACAACCGCAAACTGTCCGGAATGCGCCTGCAGGATGCCCGGGATGAGCTAATCAGACGCTTCCCTTGGGACAGATTTCCGGAATATCGGGGGAAGACGCTCGGGTTTTGGATAAGTGATGTCCGGATGAGCGATGACGGACGCATGGAGGATGTCGACATACGCTGGATGAAAGTCCGTCCGGACCGGACAACCGTCGAGAGTCAGTCCCATCCTGCCATCGTGGCTTTCAAGCAGGCATTGCAATCCATCTATCCGTGGGAGATGCTGTATATCCACAACCGATACCGTTTTGAGTTCAACAGCTTTGGAATATCAATCAAAGAGAAACCTTCCGTAACCCAAGCGCGTGACGGAATGCGACCCGGGGCTGGTCGCGGGGATGGAAAAGAAGATGACGGGAACAATGGTTAAAAAGCGCAAAAAGGATGGGAAAAACTTGCAGGGGCGGGGAAATGATTCTATATTTGCACTGAAAACGAAAATGTAATAATTACAAGGTTGAACAAAGATGAACTCCACCACCGCCTATGAAAATCTGATAATGCACGAGGTGAAGCCTTCGGTACAGCGGATGGCCATCATGGATTACATGACGATGCACTTTACACATCCGAACGTAGATGAAATCTACAATGCTTTAAGTCCGAAGTTCCCGACGCTATCACGTACAACGGTCTACAATACATTGAAATTGTTTGTGGAACATGGGTTGGTGCGGATGTTGACCATCGATGAGCGTAGTGTGTGTTTTGATGGGAATACGAGTCTTCATGCGCATTTTCTGTGTAAGAAGTGCGGCAGGATATATGACTTGCCACTGCAGAACCACGAGGATGAATTGATGGGGCTGGTGGTGGACGGGAATGAAATCACGGAAGTACATCAGTATTTCAAAGGTCTTTGTAAGAATTGCAAATCGATTATGTGACTTTAAAATATATATTGACTAACTTATTAAAAATTACGATTATGAAAAAGTTTATCTGTACCGTATGTGGTTACATCTATGAAGGTGAAGCAGCTCCTGCTCAGTGTCCGTTGTGCAAAGCTCCGGCTTCCAAGTTCAAAGAAATGACTGAAACTGCTTTGGAATTTGTGGCAGAACACACCGTAGGCGTGGCAAAAGGCTGTGACGAAGAAATGATTAAGGACCTGAACAACCACTTCATGGGCGAGTGCACCGAGGTTGGTATGTATCTGGCAATGAGCCGTCAGGCTGATCGTGAAGGTTATCCCGAAATAGCAGAGGCTTTCAAGCGTTATGCATGGGAAGAGGCTGAACACGCTTCCAAGTTTGCAGAGCTGTTGGGCGACTGTGTATGGGATACCAAAACAAACTTGGAAAAACGCATGAACGCTGAGAGTGGCGCTTGCGCTGACAAGGCCCGCATTGCCAAGCGTGCCAAGGAACTGAACTTGGATGCCATCCATGACACAGTGCACGAAATGGCTCGTGACGAAGCTCGTCACGGTAAAGGCTTTGAAGGTCTGTATAACAGATATTTCAAGAAGTAATACTGTGTATATAAAAGATTTGCGCCGGTCGAGATAAAGGCCGGCGCAAAAAAGAACATCCCAATGGAGAAACATGATTCCATTGGGATGTCTTTTATGTGTGCCATGATTTTCTGAATCATCCGTAGGATGGAGATTATTCGTCTTCTCTATTGTCAAAGTCGAAATCCCATTCGTCCGTATCTTCCGGCTCGGTGAATTTTTCCAGGCTTCTCCGGTCTTTTTTGGTCGGTCTGCCCGTGCCGCGTGCGCGGTCGACAAATCCGCTTATACGGTTCATT
Organism: uncultured Phocaeicola sp.; assembly: GCA_944321015.1. Classification (GTDB taxonomy): domain Bacteria; phylum Bacteroidota; class Bacteroidia; order Bacteroidales; family Bacteroidaceae; genus Phocaeicola_A. The sequence goes on from CALUJS010000008.1 coordinate 76,761, forward strand.
TCAAGCAGTTCATACTGGTCCGGAGTGGTGACATTCTCCATGACTTCCGGAAGCAGTTTGGCTCCCACGCGCTTTTCGATTGTTTGGAGTACTTTGAATGAATAGGTCACAGGGGGCTTGCGCACTTGTATGACTTCGCCTTCCTTGACCATCCGCGACGGTTTTACTTGGGCGCCGTTGATGCTGATGCGTCCTTTCTTGCACGCTTCGGCTGCAATGGTACGTGTCTTGAATATACGTGCAGCCCATAACCATTTGTCTATTCTGGCTTCACTCATTTTTTGTTGTATTGGTTCATGGTGATTGCAATGCCGGCTAAACAGAAGCTTTTGATGATTTCACATGCTTGGTCGATTCGTTCGGGTAATAGTTTTTGTTCCTCTTCATCGAATTTTCCCAGTACGAAATCGATTTGCATACCTTTGGGGAAATTGTTACCCAAGCCGAATCGGAGGCGTGCATAACTTTCCGTACCCAATGTGGCTGCGATGTGTTTCAGTCCGTTGTGTCCGGCTGCACTGCCTTGGGGCTTCAGGCGTAATGTTCCGAAAGGCAAGGCTAGATCATCCACCACAATGAGCAGGTTTTCCAGCGGAATCTTTTCTTGCTGCATCCAATAGCGGACGGCATTGCCACTCAGATTCATATAAGTCGATGGTTTTAACAGAATCAACTGGCGACCCTTTAAGGATAGCGTGGTTGTTGCTCCATAGCGTCCGTCCTTAAAAACAATATTGGATGCCTTGGCTAAGGCATCCAATATGTTAAATCCTATATTGTGGCGGGTATTCCGATATTCATCTCCAATGTTACCCAGCCCTACAATCAAATATTTCATTGATTAAGGATTTGATTGGTGAATGGGTGATTAGTTGTTCTTTGCAGCAGCACCCATGGCAGCACGAGTCAGTTTGACTGCGCATACAACGGTTTCTTTTGCGTTCAAGAGTTCCAATCCCTCAAATGAGAGTTCGCCTACCTTAATGGTCTTGCCAAGACCTAAGTTGCTGACGTTTACAACAAGTCTTTCGGGAATCTTGTCATAGGTAGCTCTTACTTTCAGCTTGCGTATTTGCAGTTGCAATTTACCACCGGCGCGTACACCTTCGGCCAAACCTTCGAGTTGTACCGGAACCTCCATGACGATGGGTTGATCTTCGCTGATTTGATAGAAATCAACATGCAACACATTGTCTTTTACCGGGTGAAATTGGATTTCTTTCATAATGGCTTTGCAAGTTTGTCCATCGATGTCCAAGTTTACGGTATAGATGTGAGGAGTGTAAATCAACTTGCGCAGGCCTTCGTTGGTTACAGTGAAAGAAGTCGCAACGATGTTGCCGTTTTCGTCTTTCTTTGAACCATAGAGGTTGCAGGGAACACTACCGGCTTTGCGGAGTTCGCGTGTCATTTTTTTGCCAGTTTGAGGTCTGGCGGTACCTTTGATGTCAATCGTCTTCATGTCGATAAATAATTGTGTTACTCTAAATTAAGTTGTTTCTGCTTAATTCACCATCACACATGAGGTAAAAAGCGGCGCAAAATTACACTTTTATCTCTTAATATCCAAACACTACGCGCTTAAAAATCAATATCTATTTTGATTTCCTCCGACATGGGGGTATCTGTTGCTGGTTTGTTGTCGGCGGCACCTTCTTCCCGGACAATGAAATTGATAGCTTCATTCATGCCTTGCAGGAACTTTTCAAAATCTTCCTTATAAAGGAATATCTTATGTTTTTCAAAGCTTACCTGCGGTTCTTCCCCTTCACCCGACACTATTTTTTTGCTTTCAGTGATGGCAAGAAACATTTCATTCTTTCGGTTCTTTTTCACATCTAAATAATAGATACGTTTCCCCGCTTTGATTGCCTTTGAGAATACAATCTCTTTGTCTGTATCAACAGCACTTTTCTTTTTTAACTCTTCCATATCTTAATGATGTAATAAATGTTGTCCAAAGATGCATAATTTATTTTGAATAGGCAAATCTTTGTCTGAAAAAATGTCAAGCGAGGGAGAGTCGGTCTATTCTTGGTAAGGAATCTTTTTCGCCAAATTGCATGGAAGGCTGAAAGAAAAAGTGAGTAGGATGTTGCGTGTATATAGAGTATTTTATCTAAATTTGCACATCGTTACATCTTAAGAAGAAATTAGTTATGATTAACAGAGCTCTTATTCGTTTAAAAGTAATACAAATAGTCTATGCCTACTATCAGAATGGCAGTAAGAATTTGGATACCGCTGAAAAGGAATTGTTCTTCAGTCTCAATAAAGCCTATGATTTATACAATTATTTGTTGCTGCTGATTGTAGAGGTGACCAAATATGCCGAGAAACGTATTTGGGCCGGTAAGAATAAATTACGTCCTACACCGGAGGAATTGAATCCCAATATGAAGTTTGTCGAAAATCGTTTTGCTGCGCAGTTGGAATGTAACGAGCAGTTACGGGCCTTCATGGAGAATCAGAAACGCAGTTGGAGTAACGATGAGGAGTTTGTCAAGGCCCTTTATGAACGCATTTTGGCCAGTGACTGCTATCAGGAATATATGGCTGACAAGTATCGTTCGTATGAAGCTGACCGCGAGTTGTGGCGGAAACTTTATAAAACTTTGATATTCGATAATGTGGAATTGGATGCCCTGCTTGAGGAGCAAAGCCTCTATTGGAATGCCGACAAGGAGATTGTTGATACCTTCGTATTGAAGACCATTAAGCGCTTCGACGTGAAGTTGGGTGCCAAACAGCCGCTTTTGCCGGAATACAAGGACGAGGAAGATCAGGAATTTGCCCGCAGGTTGTTCCGTCGTACCATATTGAATGCCGACTACTATCGGCACCTGATGATGGAGAACACAAAAAACTGGAGCCTCGAACGGGTAGCCTTCATGGATTTGGTCATCATGCAGGTGGCTATTGCCGAAATATTGAGTTTCCCGAATATTCCGATAAGTGTTTCGTTAAACGAATATGTGGAATTGGCCAAACTGTACAGCACACCGAAAAGCCCGTCGTTCATCAACGGTATGCTGGATGCAATAGTTAATCAATTAAAAAAGGAGAACAAGCTGATAAAGAATTGATACCTTTGTCAGGCATTCATTACGAATCATTGCTAAATTTTAAACCTATATTAAAGAAAGACGATTATGAATTTAATGACAGTGTTATTACAAGGTGGCGGAAGCAGCTTGTCGTTCATCATCATGATGGTGGCAATCTTTGCGATTATGTATTTCTTCATGATTCGCCCTCAAAACAAGAAACAGAAGGAAATCATGAACTTCCGTAAGAACTTGGAAGTTGGCCAGTCAGTTGTAACCGCCGGAGGTATTTACGGTAAAATCAGAGAGTTGGAGGACAATGTAGTCGTGTTGGAAATTGCTGCCGGAGTGAAGATTCGCATCGATCGCAATTCCATTTTTGCCGATATGGCCTCAACTCAGAATGCTGCCAAGTAAACGCGCATAGTTTACATTTACTTTCAATCAAACATCGATGTCCGCGAAAAGAGATATTACAGTTCTTGTTCAAAGGACGTTACGTACAGTCAGAAACTTTCTGCTCAGTCCAAAGAGCAGAGAGTTTCTGCTTTTTTTGTTTTTCCTTGTCGTGGCTTCTTTCTTCTGGATGCTTCAGAAGCTGAACGATACCTATGAAATGGAACTGAAGATGCCCTTGCGGGTGGAGAACGTGCCACAGAACGTCGTTATGACCTTGCCGCCGCCGGAGCAGGTGAGGGTACAGGTTAAAGACCGGGGAACTGTGCTCATCAATTACGTACTGGGACGCTCTTTTTATCCGATTACGCTCAATTTCAGCGATATGGATAATGATGAGGGTTATGTGCGCATGGAGGCATCAAGCTATCAAAAGCTGATAGCATCGCAATTGATGAATACAACCCAGATTGTTGCGGTGAAACCTTATGCCTTTGATGTGGTATATACCAGAGGGGACGCAAAGAAGGTTCCGGTTGTATTTCAAGGACAGATTGATACGGAAAAGCAGTATTACGTGTCGGACATGCATATCCGTCCGGATTCGATTCTGGTTTATGCTCCGCATGAGATTCTGGATACGCTTGCTGCGGTATATACGGAGAATATCGTTTATGCACACTTGGCCGACACGGTTCGTCGGCAGGAAAAGTTGCTTCCGGTGACCGGGGCAAAGTTTGTTCCCAATGAGGTGGAACTGGAGGTATGCACCGATATGTACACGGAAAAGCGCCTGGAGATTCCCATTCAGGCTGTCAACTTTCCGCCCGACAAGACATTGAAAACATTTCCTTCAAAAGTGACGCTTACTTTTCAGGTGGGACTGGCACGATTCAAAAGCGTTACGGAGGACGATTTTCTGATAGCCGTTACTTATGACGAACTGTTGAAATGCGGTTCTGAAAAATATCGTGTCAAACTCAAATCCATGCCGGACGATGTAAGTTATGTGCGCATCGAACCGTCCGAAGTAGATTTTATCATAGAACAATTGGACACTTACGTCGCGCCATGATAAAGTTGGGCATTACCGGAGGCATAGGCAGTGGAAAGTCGGTCGTGGCCCGTCTGTTGCAAGTGATGGACGTCCCTGTATACTTGACCGACGACGCGGCCAAGCAGCTCATGACGGAGTCGTCCGACATCAGGCGCGAGCTGTCGGCATTGGCCGGTGCGGAAGTTTATCGGCCCGACGGGTCGTTGAACCGCGCGCTGCTGGCCGCCTACATGTTTGGCCATCCGGACCGCGTGGCGCGTGTGAACGCCATAGTGCATCCCCGTGTGAAGGCCGATTTCCTTTGTTGGTGCGGGGAGCAGGAGCGGAGAGGTTTCCCGTTGGTCGGCATGGAGTGCGCCATTTTGTACGAGTCGGGATTCGATTCCCTTGTCGACCGCGTGCTGACGGTTTCCGCACCGGTGGACATCAGATTGCAGCGCGTCATGCGGCGGGACACGGCCCGCGAAGAGCAGGTGCGCAAGCGCATCGCCCATCAGCTGGACGACAGCCTGCTGGTGTCGCGGGCCGATTTCGTGGTGACAAACGACGGTTCCACCCCGTTGTTGCCCCGGCTGTATGACATTTTAGTTTCACTTCGTTCACATGCCTGACATTCGTTCCCTGCATCGTATTGTCTTAATCGGTCATCAGTTCGCTTGCTTAAGTCACAAGTCTGATGACCGATTGTTTTTCTAGTCTCTTTATTTGATGTGTTCCCGTATTTTCGTTAAATATCGTTTCATGCCTTCCGCGTCTTTCCCTTCGATGATGGCAAGCAGTTCGTCCAGCTCGGCGCGTATTTGTTTCACTTGTGCCGGGGTGTGGGGATTGAAGAGGATTTCCTGCAAGAGGTAGTCGTCCTCGCTCAGCACGCCGCGGGCAATGGCCATGTGGCGTTTGAAAGTGGTGCCCGGCGCATCCTGATGTTTCATGACGGCGGCAAACGCGAAGGTCGACACGAACGGTATGGACAACGAGTAGGCCACGGTTGCGTCGTGTTCCTCGAACGTGTATTCGAAGATGTTCAGCTTCAACGAGCTGTACAGGTCTTTGAAAAAAATGCGTCCCAAGTGGTCGCCCTCGGTGATGATGATGGCGTTTTCGTCGCTCAGATTGCTCATGCTGGCAAAGGTGGGGCCGAACATGGGATGGGTGGACACGTAGCGGAATCCGCATGAAGTATAAAACTCCTTCAGACCGGTTTTCACCGAAGCGATGTCGCTCAAGATACATTCCCGCGGAAGCAGGGGAAGCACCCGGCGGAATGCCTCGAGCGTATATTTCACCGTGGCGGCGTTGATGACCAGTTCCGGCTTGAAGGCTTGTATCTCTTCGGGCGTGGTGAAGCGGTAGGTGTTGTAGACGAAGCGCATGCGTTTGGGGTCGATGTCAAACACGGCCGTTTCGTGCCGGAAACTTAACAGGTCGGTGAAGAAGGAGCCCATTTTTCCGGCTCCGAGTATGAGGATTCGCATGGTTGGGTTGTATTTGCTCGTTGTTGGTTCATTGATTGATG
>CALUJS010000009.1 GCA_944321015.1 uncultured Phocaeicola sp.
GTGCCGTTGTTACGAAAGATGTGCCGCCTTATACGATAGTCGGCGGTGTTCCTGCCCGACCGATAAGAAAGCGTTTCAATGAAGTAACGATACGGCAACTTGAAACGCTGAAATGGTGGGACTGGTCTGCCGAGAAGATACGGCGATGCTTGCCCTATATTGGGAAAGGTAATATAAACGGGTTGTTACAAATGGTTGATAGTATGTAGAATGATTGGGTCAGTCCGAAATCGAACTCCTCTTTTGTAGTTAACGAAAAGAGGAGGGTGCATCGCTCATTACGACGCATCCTCCTCCTCAGTGATCCGCTTGGGGCTCGAACCCAAGACCCCAACATTAAAAGTGTTGTGCTCTACCAACTGAGCTAGCGAATCAAACCTTGGCGCATTCATTTCTGAATTGCGAGTGCAAAGGTACGGATATATTTTGAATACGCAAGCGTTTTATATGTTTTTTAGCATGAAATGCGCATTTTTTCATTATTGCGTTGGGCCATGCAGGAAGTTTGGCTACTTTTGTCGGCAAAATCAAACCAATTACGGACCTATAAAAGCAAGACTTATGGATACGCTATTTCCTTTCGCACTGCTCTGTTTCACATCGTTTTTCACGCTGACCAATCCGCTGGGAACGATGCCCGTGTTTCTTACCATGACTCAGGGTATGGACAACGAGGAGCGTCGGCATATCGTTAAAAGAGCCACCATCATTTCCTTCCTCATCCTCATCGTGTTCACCTTCTCCGGACAGTTCCTGTTCAAGTTCTTCGGCATCTCGACCAACGGTTTCCGCATTGCGGCCGGATTCATCATCTTCAAAATAGGCTACGACATGCTGCAGGCACGCTACACAAACGTAAAGCTAAAGGACGAGGAAATACGCACCTATGCCAACGATATCTCCATCACGCCGCTCTCCATCCCCATGCTGTGCGGACCGGGAGCCATAGCCAACGGCATCATGATGATGGACACGGCCACGTCGTGGAGCATGAAAGGCGTGCTGGTGGCCGTCATCGCGTTCGTCTATCTGCTCACCTATTTCATCTTGAAAGAGTCCACGCGCCTGGTCGACATTATCGGCGAGACGGGCAACAACGTGATGATGCGCCTGATGGGACTCATCCTGATGGTCATCGCCGTGGAATGCTTCGTGGGCGGCGTGCGGCCCATCCTGATTGACATCATGCAATCGGGATTCCCCGGTTAATTCTCCATCAGTTCTTTCAGGAAAGCATCCAGTTCCTCGTCCAATCCTTTGAGGAGTTCGTCGTCGCAGAGCAGCAAGGTGTCGTCGTCCACCAGCAGCAGTTCGGCCACGGTCTCCTTGCTGTCGTCAATCAGCGTGAACGAATAGGGCTTCATCAACGATGTGGCATCGAGTATCCCATTCTCCTTCAATCGTTTCAGGGCATTGCGCAGGGGGCCTTCCACATCCTTGTACGTCGTCTCGTCATCACCGTCAGCCCATTCCGGCACCGGGGTACGGGACAATATGCGGTCATCATCGTCCATGACCAGCAACTCGCCCGACTCGAAATCGGGTTGCAGATGTATGTCGGTGATGGGTTGCTTTCCGTCGCCGGCATCCGCATAGGCGGCCAAGGCTGTTTTAACGCTCTCTTCAATGTTGTTTTGTGTTTGTTGACTGAGTTTCATGATGCTTTATTTTGATATAGATGTCCAAAGGTACAAAAAACAACAATTCCCCATCTATTGCGTTCCACAAAATTTCCTCACCAGAGATTATAATCCATGGTGTTGCGAAAAAAACGTCTACTTGCGATAGAACCCCGAACTGTTGCGGCCCCATTTGCCGCCGAACTGGTCGGTGTAATCGCATTCGCTGTAAGGAGAGTCTTGGGTGAGATGATAGAGCGTGCCGGATTCGTCGGTAAGGCTGACTGTTTTCAGACCACCGGAAGTGCTTGAAGAGGAACTGCCGCCGGAATCCGTGTCGTCGAGCACCTCTCTGAAGTGGAATATGGCATCGAGCAATCCCAATCCGGCGCCTATGTAGAATCCCCATCGGGCAATGCTCCACATGGTGCCCGATTCTATCCAATCCAGCCAATTCAGCACAAAGCCCGCCACCAGGCCGATTCCTCCAACAATCAGTCCCATGCCGAGTATCCACCCAATAGCCTTCAGAAGGAAACGAATGAGGACGATTGCGATGACGATGAAGACAATCCATTTCAAAACCGTGAACCAAGTCGATTCTCCTTCGAAATCGAACAGCCACGAGGTAAGATCCCACGAATCCTCTTCTGCCGAAACTCCCGCCTCTCCGGCATCGGTCACGGCTGCCAGATACTGTGTGCTGACGTAGCCCTGCCCGCCGCTATAATTGATGTTGGCCCATCCGCCTTCCATGGATACGACATCGACTACGTCATCTTGCGATAATTTCCCCAGGACCTCACTGTTTTGATTGGCCGAAGCGCGCACATTGAGTCCGCCGGAAGCGGTCACACGATAAGAATCGGCAAAGACTTCCACACAGAAGAAAAAGCAGATAAGCAGGAATACAATGCCTTGACGGAGTTTGAATCTGTTCATTGTTTCATATTTACGGACTCCGCAGTCCTCAGAGCCTTTTATTAAACGATGGAAGCGTGGAACTGCAATGCCACGTTCTAAGTCGGAGGTCGTAGGAGAACCTTTATTCAGAGTATGGTAACAGCAGCCCACGCTATAGCGTGAGAAACCATTACGCCTTTCCCTCTGAATAGTCTTGAATTTCCTACGTTCCCGACTTAGAGATAAGCATAACGCTTCTTTCTTTTCCGATATGTCTTCTTGGAAAGAATTGCCTCAATCCAAATGCAAAAGTAACGAATTTATTGGGATAAACAGTTATCCTTGAACGATTTTCTTCGCATCAGCGCGCCATCTGCAAATCCAGCTTCTGGCGAATCATGTCCTTCTGTTGCAATTCCGCTTCGTAGACTTTCAAGAGATGCCACTCCGTCGGAACATCCTTGCCGGAAGAGACATATTTCCCGGCAAACGCATCCTGCACGTCCTTCAACTGTTTCAGCGCGCCCGCTATGTCGCCTTTCATCTCGTGATAGAGGGCCAGGTTGAAGGCGGCGCGCATCTTCTGCCGTCCCTTGCGCGAATCGTACTCCCGTTGCCAACAGCGGGCGGCCAGGTCCCAGTCTCCTTCGGCCATGGCCACGGCGCCGTCGCGCATGTTCACCGTTCCGCCACGATAGTAGTAGCGTTCCACGGTGTCCCACAGGGGGACGACATGGCGCACGGGAAGCATGGCCATGCGGCGCGAAGCATCGTCAACCAGCTGTCGCTCGGTCAGTCCGTCGGCTTCCCAATAGAGCGTGTCGCGGTCGGTGAAATGCTGAAAGGGGCGGTCGCGTCCGGGCAGGTAGATATGCGCGTCGAGCATCATGGCGCCACGCACAGCGGAGACACGCTCCTCGTCGTCGTACACGGAGTAGACCATCTCGCGGGTGGTGCTGACGGCGGCCGCATTCACCACAAACAGCATGTCGACCCCCAAATCGCGGGCCAGACTCTGCACTTCCTCGGGCGAGAGCAACACGGAGGCATCGGCGGCATCGCTCCGCAACAGAGAGTCGCAGATGATGACCGTGTCGAAATAGTCGGCATCGGCAATGTGCGAGGCCAGCGCGTCGCACAACACCCTGCTGTCGGCCGCGATGGTGTTGCCCACCGTAAGCGTGTGGTCCGACGAAGCGGGCAACGTGTTGTCGAGCACGGCCATGCGCTTCACGTCGGGCGCAAAGCTCACGTCGGCAGGCATCAGGGTGTCGACCGCCAGCATATCGAGGGTGGAACACGAAGTCAGGCACAGACAGGCGGCCAGAAGGATAAGCAGACAATGTTTCATAAGCACATTCGTTTGGGCCTCAAATTTACGAAAAGGATTGGGTTGCTCGCTTGTTCATGCAGATTCTTTAACCCAAATCAAATTAACGCACTTGCCTAAACCCTCTGCCCGCCCGGATATGATAGTTGCCCGCCATAGACAAACATATGCCAATGACGGGCAACCATTCTTTTTTTTGGGGGGGCACGCTAAATATCAGGAATCGAATGACCGATTTGGGTTAAAGAAGTGTTCTAAGCGCAAATATTCCCGCCCGCGCCCGTCCATATCCCCGCCTGCACGCCGGCATATGCACGCTCACGCCTCGCAACGATGCCGCTTATCAAGAGGAATACCGATAACAGAAAAGACCCGCCTTCTCCCCTCGGAGAAAACGGGTCTTTCGACGTATGCCGCTCCTTCCGCACCGGGCGAAAGGAGGAAGTTCCTTATTGATACAGGTTACGTCCGTGGCAGTTTTTGTATTTCTTGCCGCTGCCGCAAGGACATGGGTCGTTGCGCCCGATGGTGTGCTCGTTGCGCACCGGTTCGCGCTTCACCTCGCGGGTGTCGCGTCCGGCGGCAGCCCGCTGGTTCGGATCGCTCAGGTCCTGCTTGGTCTCGGTGTATCGCGGACGTTGCGGCACGCGCGGTTCGGGAGCCGCTTCGCGCACCTGCTCAGGCTCGCGCATCGGAATCTGCGCACGCATCAGCACGGAGATGGTCTGGTCGTTGATTTTCTTCACCATGCTGTCGAACAGATTGACCGACTCCAGCTTGAAGATGAGCAACGGGTCTTTCTGCTCGTAGCTGGCGTTCTGCACGGAGTGTTTCAGCTCGTCCAGGTCACGCAGGTTTTCCTTCCAGGCTTCGTCGATGGTATGCAGCAGGATGGCTTTCTCGAACGACTTCACTATCTCGCGGCATTGGCTCTCGTATGCCGCCTTGAGGTTGCAGCCGATGTTGTACACGCGCTTGCCGTCGGTGATGGGCACGAGGATGTTTTCGTACACCTGTCCCTGATTCTCATACACCTCTTTGATGACGGGCATGGCCACTTGTGCCATGCGCTCGGTCTTGCGCTTGAAGTTGGCCATGGCCGCATCGAACAGTTTGGTTTCGATGTCTTCGGGCTTCTCGCGGCGATATTCCTCCTCGGTCACGGGCATTTCGATGGCAAAGTTCTTGAGCACTTCCATCTTGGCCTCTTCGTAGTCCTTGCCTTCCACGGCATCGATGCAGCACGATTCAATCATGTTCACGATATCCATGCCGATGCGCTCGCCCATCAGGGCGTGGCGGCGACGGGTGTAGACAACGACACGCTGCTTGTTCATCACGTCGTCGTATTCCAGCAAGCGCTTGCGGATGCCGAAGTTGTTCTCCTCGACCTTCTTCTGCGCGCGCTCTATGGAGTTGGATATCATTTTGGCTTCAATCATCTCGCCTTCCTTGAATCCCAGCTTGTCCATCACCTTGGCGATGCGTTCGGAAGCAAAGAGGCGCATCAGGTTGTCTTCCAGCGACACGAAGAACACGGACGAACCCGGGTCGCCCTGACGTCCGGCACGACCGCGCAACTGACGGTCTACACGACGCGACTCGTGACGCTCCGTGCCGATGATGGCCAATCCGCCCGCAGCCTTCACCTCGGAGCTGAGCTTGATGTCGGTACCACGGCCGGCCATGTTGGTGGCTATGGTCACCGTGCTGCTCTGTCCCGCCTTGGCCACGATTTCGGCCTCCTTCTGGTGCAGTTTGGCGTTCAGCACGTTGTGCGGAATCTTTCGCATGTCCAACATCTTGCTGAGCATCTCCGATATTTCAACCGAAGTGGTACCCACCAGCACCGGACGGCCGGCTTCCACCATGCGCTCAATCTCCTCGATGACGGCTTTATACTTCTCGCGCTTGGTCTTGTAGACGCGGTCGTTCATGTCGATGCGGGCAATGGGCCGGTTGGTCGGGATGACCACCACATCCAACTTGTAGATATCCCAGAACTCGCCAGCCTCCGTTTCGGCCGTACCGGTCATACCCGCCAGTTTATGGTACATGCGGAAGTAGTTCTGCAACGTGATGGTGGCGAAGGTTTGTGTGGCAGCCTCCACTTTCACGCGCTCTTTGGCCTCGATGGCCTGATGGAGTCCGTCGGAATAGCGGCGGCCTTCCATGATGCGGCCCGTCTGTTCATCCACAATCTTCACCTGGCCGTCGATAACCACATATTGGTCGTCTTTCTCGAACATGGCGTATGCCTTCAGCAACTGGTTGATGGTGTGAACGCGCTCGGACTTGACGGCATAGTCGGCAAGCAGGGCGTCTTTCTTGGCCAGCTTGTCTTCCTCGCTCAGGTCTTTCTCGTTTTCAAGCGCCGACAACGACGAAGCGATGTCGGGCAATACAAACAGGTTCGGATCGGAAGAGTTGCCCGTAATCAGGTCGATACCCTTGTCGGTGAGGTCCACGCTGTTCAGCTTTTCGTCGATGACGAAATAGAGCGGCTCTACGGCTTCGGGCATGCGCTTGTTGTTCTGCTCCATGTAGATTTCTTCGGTGGCCTGCATACCGGCCTTTATGCCCGGCTCGCTCAGGAACTTGATGAGCGGCTTGCTCTTCGGCAGGGCCTTGTGACAGCGGAACAGGGCCAGGAAACCTGCCTCCTGCTCTTTCTTGTCGCTCGAAGCTATCTGGCGTTTGGCCTCGGTCAGGAGCTGGTTGGCCAGCTTACGCTGCGCCTCGACCAGACGCTCCACCAAGGGGCGAAGCTGTTCAAACAGCTGCTCCTCGCCTTTGGGCACCGGGCCGGATATAATCAACGGCGTACGTGCATCGTCAATCAACACGGAGTCGACCTCGTCGACTATGGCATAGTTGTGCTGACGCTGCACCAGATCCTTCGGACTGTTGGCCATGTTGTCGCGCAGGTAGTCGAAGCCGAACTCGTTGTTGGTACCAAAGGTAATGTCGGCCATGTAAGCCTTGCGGCGCGCATCGGAATTGGGTTGGTGCTTGTCGATGCAATCCACGCTCAGTCCGTGGAACTCGTAGAGCGGGCCCATCCACTCGGAGTCGCGCTTCGACAAGTAGTCGTTCACCGTCACCACGTGCACGCCGTTTCCGGTCAATGCGTTCAGGAAGACGGGGAGCGTAGCCACCAACGTCTTACCTTCACCTGTGGCCATCTCGGCAATCTTTCCCTTGTGGAGCACCACGCCGCCGAAGAGCTGCACGTCATAGTGCACCATGTTCCAGGTGATTTCCGAACCGCCGGCCATCCAATGGTTCCGGTAGATGGCCTTATCGCCTTCGATGCGCACGAAGTCCTTGGTGGCGGCCAGCTCGCGGTCGAAGTCGGTAGCCGTTACCTCTATCTCTTCGTTCTCGGCAAAGCGGCGCGCCGTGTCCTTCACGATGGCAAAGGCTTGAGGCAAGATTTCGTCGAGCGCCTTTTCGTAGCGGTCGAGCACTTCCTTTTCCAGTTTGTCGATTTGAGCGAACAATGCTTCGCGATCTTCCAATTCGGTTTCTTCCACCTTGGCTTTCAGGTCGGCGATTTTCGCGCTGACATCTGCAGCCGAGTCCTTGACGAACTTTTGCAGTTCCTTGGTTTTGGCACGCAGGTCATCGTTGCTCAGTTGGCTGATGGCCGGGTAAGCTGCCTTCACTTTGTCGACCCAAGGCACGATTTCCTTCATGTCACGAGTCGCCTTGTTGCCGAACAGCTTGCTTAAAAAGTCATTAAATCCCATATTGTATTGTTTTTTATTATTTGCATAAATATATAATGTACGCGCGCGAATTCTGCGCGTGTGCAAAGATAGTTGAAAAGCCGGTTATACGGCTTGTTGTGAACGGCAAAAAGATTCACCGGATGCCGTTCAGCAGCGAGGCGCGGCAAGCATTGGGAGCGCGGATGCGCACAAAGTGGGTCACCGTGGGAGCAATGCAGTCCACCGTGACCGGCACCGGGATAACCTCCGGCTTCACCGAATGGCCGAAGAAGATGATGGGGAAATGGATGAGTGATTCGGATGTGTAGTGGCTGTCCTCCAGCGGGTCCTCGCTCACGTGCTTCCAGCCGGGATTCAGCTCCAGCAGGATGTCGCCCGAGGCCTCCATGTTGAACCCGTTGTGCAACAACAGACGTTCGGGCGTGTTGGCGTCGAGGGCCAGACGGTGTGCCGTATAGGCGGCCTTCACGCCGCTCACCTGCACCAGAAACTCGGCCGACTTGTCGAGCACGTCGGTCAATGCCAGCTGACGCTGCTCGATGAGTTTATGATTGAAGTAGATGCGCAGCCCGTCGTATGCCTCGATGTATTTGCCCTGTCCGTAAGTGGCCATCAGATACATGTTGAGCAGAGCCGTGCAGCGGTCCATATGGAAATCGCCCGTAGGGATGCGATAGGGCGAGAGGTCGGTCGTCTCGGGGTCGTTATAGCCCGTGGACGTGATGAAGAACAGCGCATTGCGCAGCCCCACCTTCTTATCAACCAAGTCGATGAGGTTGCCTATCTGCCTATCCAGACGGACGTAGGTGTCCTGTATCTCCACCGGATATTCCGTGGCCGACTTGTGTTCGTAGTTGCCGGCATAGTAAGTGACCGAAAGCAGGTCGGGGACATCATCCATGCCGATGGTGGTGCTTTGCAGACACCGCTCCACCAGGCGGTTGACCTCTTCGTTCACCAAGCCGGAGGTCTTGAACTGACGATATTTCTTATAATCGGAAAACGAATGCTTGAACCCTCGCGTCTGTTCGGTGGAGAAGTAGGTATAGAGCGCCTCGTTCTGCATGGTCTCCCATGTCAGGCTGCCGATGCGCATGTCCAAAGCCTGATGGTCGTTGTAGCCGATGACCCAGGCCGGAAAAGAGCCGTAGAACGTGGAACCGGCCCACTTGCCCGTGTCGTCGTTCAGCCAGAAGGCGCCGTCGCCGGCATGTCCCGCGCCAAAAACAGCCGCGTCGCGGAAGGGCGCGATGGCATACACCAAGGCTTTGCCCCGGGTGGCCACCTTCAGTTCGTCGGCAATGGTGGACACCAGCAACTTGCGCGGCGAAGTGTTCTCGGCCGTATACATGCCCATGAACTCCTTGTCGTCGACCGAAGCCGACGGGCGCAGGGTCTTGCGGTTGAGCCACTCGTTGGCTATGATGCCGTTATAATAAGGCGTGGTGCCCGAATAGAGCGCAGCCACGGCCGACGAGCGGTCGACGGGCTTGAACGTATATCCGGCGTTGGCATACACACGCCCCTCCTTCAGCAGACGCTTGAAGCCCTTCTCGCCATACAAGGCCGAAAAGGCTTCCATGTAGTCGGTGCGGAACTGGTCGATGGCGATGCCCACCACCAACTTCGGCGTGGAAGTGATGGTTTGCGCCTGAAGGCTTGCGAGCGCCACAGCGGCCAATAGCGAGGTGAGTAAACGTCCTTTCATGCTGTTTTACGGGTTACGAGTAGTCGTGTCACAGAGCGTACCAACAAACTCAGGGCCAAAGGTAATATTACCGGCGATATTTTTTGCGGAATCAGCCACCAGAACACGATAAAAAGTGTTAATACGGCAGCACTTCCCATGTGATATCCGTCTTTTTGCCTCTTCACGGCCTTACGAATCATCCAAGGCAGGTAGAACAGGGGGATGGGATTGAGAATGATGAGCAGGTAGTTCGACCCGACTGTGGGGTGCACGGAGAAGAAGAACAAAAAGGCCACCACACATCCGGCCAGCCCCTGAAGGGCAAACAACACGAGATCGAACCACCAGACCGACAGGCCGCGGCGCCATTCGGCCCACGAAACAATCAGCGACAGGGCCAGCAACAGGCAGGCGCAGGTCATGGGCGACAGGGGAAACTCTTTCTCCGCCGGACGGGCCGGAGGGTCGACCACCCGACGGGTGCTCTTCACGAGCGGACGCTCGGCGCCATCGGTTTGGCGTATCTTGGCTCCGTCGGCTTCGGCCATCATCACGAAGGGCGCAAACATCTGCGCGCGGATGTCGATGGCGCGATCGGCCTCAGCCCCCAGACAGAGGTCGATGCCGAACTCCGACCACGGATGGCCATCGGTATAGCGATGAACGATTTGCCGGAAAGTCACGACCTCGGAACCGACGGGATATATCACATCGCCGTCGATGCTTTCCTCTATCTTGTCGCGAGCCCGCGTCGTGCAGTTGTCATAGAAATAGTTGTAACGGTAGGTGCGGTTGGCGGGCAGATAGTTGGTCTGCAGGATATGCAGCAGACGCGCCTTCTCATCGGGCTTCAGGTTCAGCTCCTGTTGCACGACGTAAGAACCCCGCTCGGCATATTCGTATTCGAAATAGCCATAAGGCATGACGCCCAGCTGATAGTCGGTCTCGCCCGTGACGAAACGGAGGATGAAGTTGGGCGTATTGAAGCTGAACATGCCGTAGTTGAACACGCAGTCCACCTGCCGGGACGGGATCTCCACCCGTATGGCGGTGTGGCCGAACAGCGCATAAATCTCGCTTCCCGGCGAACAGGTCATCAGGCTGACACGTATGGAATCGGCCTCGGCGGCACGTGCGGACAGGCCCCAACATCCCCACAACAATATGATAAGAGTCAGTAGTTTCTTCATCGTTCCGGCATCAAGCCGCCAAGCGGACATTGACGGCGCAAAGGTAGCCCTTTTGCACGGATTTTTCTTCAAACACACGTCAAAATATGCGGATGGCGCGCAAAAATTCTTCCAAACGTAACACGACAGACAAGAGCCGCGAGCGGAGATATGAAGAGACACGAGCGGGCATATCCCCGCTCACGGCTGTCCATATGCCCGCCCGCGAGCGTCCATATCCGGGCGTTCGTCATATCAGGGGGATGTTCATCGCGGCACACTCCCGGCGCATTTCCTCCGGCCAGATGCTGGCCTGAATTTCGCCGATGTGCGCCTTGCGCAGGTATATCATGCAAAGCCTCGACTGGCCGATGCCGCCCCCGATGCTGAGCGGAAGCGACCCTTCGAGCAGACGCCGGTGGAAATACAGCGCGCGGCGTTCCTCCTTGCCCGAGGCGGCCAGCTGCCGGAGCAAGGCCTCGGCGTCCACCCGTATGCCCATGGACGAAAGCTCGATGGGGCAGTCGAGAATGTCGTGCCACACCAGCAGGTCGCCGTTCAGTCCCCGGTAGCCGTCGGCGTTCACCGTCGAATAGTCGTCATAGTCCGGAGCGCGCAGGTCATGAGGCCGGCCGTCGCCCAGCTGCCCGCCTATGCCGATGATGAAGACGGAGCGGTGTTGGCGCGTAATCAGACACTCGCGCTCCTTGGGCGTCTTGTCGGGATAGAGCCGGCGCAGTTCCTCGGCATGGATGAAACAGATGTCGGGAGCCAGGAAGGGCTCAATCTGAGGATACTGCTCGCACACCATGTATTCCGTGCGGCGCATGGCGGCATAGATGTGGCGCACGACGTCTTTCAGGAAATCCAGATTCCGTTCCTCCGGAGTGATTACCCGCTCCCAGTCCCACTGGTCGACGTAGAGCGAATGCAGGTTGTCCAGCGTCTCGTCGGCACGGATGGCATTCATGTCCGTATAGATGCCGTATCCCGGCGCAATGTGATAGTCGGCCAGCGTCACCCGCTTCCACTTGGCCAGCGAATGCACGACTTCGGCCCTCGCTCCGCCCATGTCGCCGATGGGGAAGCTCACGGCACGCTCCACTCCGCTCAGGTCGTCGTTCAGCCCGGTTCCCTGCAAGACGAACAACGGCGCGGTGACCCGTCGCAGGCGCAGCTCCGAGGACAGGTTCTGTTGGAAAAACTCTTTCACTTTCTTGATGCCCAGCTCCGTCTGTTTCAGGTCGAGCAGCGGAGCGTAAGCCCGCGGTCTTATCAAATAGCTCATAACAAATCTCCTTATTCGATTATATTGTTTAATATTTGTCCGTTGTAATATCATTATGCGCGACAAATATAGACATTACTTTTCATTTAGACACAACATCCGGCGGATAAATATCCTTCATTTCTCCCCTGCGGATTATCATTAACAGAAAAAAGCCGGGCTGCATTAGGAAAATTCTGCATTATTTGCTACTTTTGCCGTCGATTCAGACAGAAACGCGTCTCCGTAGTTCAATGGATAGAATATTGGATTCCGGTTCCAACGATTGGGGTTCGACTCCCCACGGGGATACAAGGCAAAGCGCCGGGCAGCTTGAATGAAAGCCGTCCGGCGCTTTGCTCATATGCAAAAACACACCGCGTGCAAAGCCGGGGCCGCCACGATGCGCGCACTCAAAAAAAATACTGCCCGTGACCTTCGCAGGCAACGGGCAGCACATTACAATACAAAATACAAATACAACTAAACGAGATTCTATTATTAAACGATTCCTTGTGCCATCATTGCATGAGCCACTTTCATGAAGCCTGCAATGTTGGCTCCCTTCACGTAATTAATGTAACCGTCAGGTTGGGTGCCATACTTCACGCACTGTGCGTGGATGTTACCCATAATTTCGTGAAGTCTGCGGTCTACTTCTTCAGCAGTCCAGCTCATGTGCATTGCGTTCTGGCTCATTTCCAGACCGGAGGTGGCTACACCGCCGGCATTGACGGCCTTACCCGGAGCATACATAATCTTGTTATCGATGAATGCGTCGATAGCTTCCGGCGTACAGCCCATGTTGGATATTTCACCAACGCAAGTCACGTTATTATTAATTAAGGCTTTGGCATCTTCTCCATTGAGTTCGTTTTGAGTAGCGCAAGGCAAAGCGATGTCCACCTTCACTTCCCAAGGTTTGCGTCCGGCAATGAACTTGGCGTTCGGATATTTCTCGGCATACGGAGCCACGATGTCGTTGCCCGATGCGCGAAGTTCGAGCATGTAGTCAATCTTGTCGCCGCTGATGCCGTCCGGGTCGTACACGTAACCGTCCGGTCCGGAGATGGTGACAACCTTGGCACCCAGCTGGGTTGCTTTGGTCACAGCGCCCCAAGCCACGTTGCCGAAGCCCGATACGGCCACCGTCTTGCCCTTGATATCAATGCCCTTCATCTGCAACATGTGGTTTACGAAATACAGACCGCCGAATCCGGTTGCTTCAGGACGGATGAGCGAACCGCCGAATTCCAATCCCTTGCCGGTGAATGTTCCGGTAAATTCGCGGGTTAGCTTCTTATACATGCCGAACATATAGCCCACCTCGCGGCCGCCTACGCCGATATCGCCGGCGGGCACGTCCATGTCAGGACCGAGGTGACGCCACAATTCGAGGATGAATGCCTGGCAGAAACGCATGATTTCGGCATCGCTCTTGCCACGGGGAGAGAAATCGGAACCACCCTTGCCGCCACCCATAGGCAGTGTGGTCAGCGCGTTCTTGAAGGTCTGTTCGAAGCCCAAGAACTTCAGGATGGAAAGGTTGACTGATGCATGGAAACGGATACCGCCTTTGTACGGGCCGATGGCGTTGTTGAACTGAACGCGGTAGCCGAGGTTTACTTGAACTTTACCATTATCGTCCACCCAGGGCACTTTGAACGTGAAAATGCGATCGGGTTCCACTAAGCGTTCGATAAGGCTCACTTTTTCAAATTCAGGATGCTGGTTGTAAATATCTTCAATTGATAAAAGAACTTCTCTTACCGCTTGCAGGTATTCCAATTCGCCCGGGTGTTTGGCTTCCAAAGAAGCCATGATGTTTTCAATATTCATGGTAGTTTATTTTATGGGTTAATGATAAAATGTAATCATTACGGGTGCAAATATAGGGGTTGTTATTGCACTTCCAAAACTTTTTGCCTAAAAAATCGCTTATATATGATAAAATGTTAGCAACCGCCCGAAAACATGTTTTATAACACTGCTTTTGGATGTCTTTTGAGGTTTTTCCTCTTGTTGGGGTGCTTTTTCCGTGCAAAGTGTTGTCGTTACACCCTTATTCAAGATGGTATTCCGGCAAATCACTTTCTTTTTGGTCATGCGACATCTTAACATGTGTAGCTTCTCCTCAATGCCACTTCGCTCCGTCATGCCGGGATTTTTCCGGAAGAAAAGAAATGATGCTTCGAGAAACTGCGTATATTTGTACGGTTAACCTGAAAACATGATTTTGACCACAAGATGAGAAGAACACTGCTTTACATTATAATAATAGGTATAGGATTAATCTGGTCGGCCCGAACCGCCGAAGCACAAGACAAGTTCAGGCTCCAACGCTTCTCCGTGAACGACGGAATATCGCAAGGCATCGTGCAGGATATCGTGCAAGACCACAACGGATATATCTGGTTCTCCACCTGGAACGGACTGAACAAGTACGACGGCTACACGTTTCGCGCCTTCAAATCTCATCCCGGCGAACAGGCCGCTCTCTCAAGCAACCGCATCATCGAACTGAAAGAGACGGCTTCGGGCGACATCTGGTGTCGGACACAGGAACGACAGGCCTATCTGTTCGACTCGCAAACGGAAACGTTCATCGATGTGCTGAAACCGTACATAAAAGAAAAGCCTTCGCTACACATTGACAAAATGATTTGTCTGGACAACGGCGTCACGTGGTTGCTCTCTGCCGAAAGCAACACCTGCTTCCGGGTGGACGAGAACAAGCTGAACACGGACGAGGCCGTGCAGGTGTTCGACAAAAACACGCCCAACTGGCATGCAGGCCGGGTGTGGCAGATAAAGACCGACGCCGACGGCGACGAATGGATCCTGACCGACCAAGGCATAAACCTCATCGGCCGCAAGCGCATGAACAGCGACTTTCCCTTCCGCCACATGACCGAGAAGAGCAATCGCATCTGGCTCATCTCGGCCGACGGCCAACTGGCCCGGTACACCCCTGAAGGCATACACTTCCTGGAACAGGCATCGGGCGTGCAACAGGTGCATCAGATGAAAGCCATATCCGACACGTTGCTTACCGTGGGGACGGATGCGGGCCTGTGGTTGGTGCACATCCCCGAAGGACGAATGGAGCAGGTGGACGTGCGCTCGGCAACCCAGCCCTCGACCGACGTCCTGAACGTCTTCAAGGATTCCAACCGCCGGCTTTGGATGTTCACCCACAGTGCGGGCGTTGTGATGTACGACATGAAAAGCCGGGAGTGCGCCCACCTGCAACCTCCCATACACCAAGTGTCTCAATCCAACGACCACCCGTTCGTGTACGAGGATGCTTTGGGCGTCATCCGCGTGAATCCCCGGGAAGGCTGCCTGTCATATTACGATCCGCAATCAAACACACTGAAACCATATGTCAGCCCCGACGGGAGCGTGTTGAAAACGGCCATACGCGTATTCCTTGTCGACCGCCAGAAAAACGTATGGTATGGCGCGGCACGCAATCTCTATCATATCACGTTCTATCATGACAACGTAGACTACCTGCCCTCCCTCAACCGACAAGAAGCCCGCTGTCTGTTCGTCGACCGCGGGGAGAACCTGTGGATAGGCTCAAAAGACGAACGCCTGCGCATGTATCGGGATAGCGACACCGACAAAGCGCCCTTATACTTGGACACAAACGGACGCTTGCAAACACAACCGGCACGGTTCTTTGCCAACGTTTACGCCATGATGCAGGATTCGGACAACAATCTTTGGATAGGCACACGCGGACAAGGGCTGATTCTGGCACGGCCGATGCCCGATGGGAACTACACACTGCAACGATTCCATTCCGACCCGGCCGACGAATACAGCATCAGCAGCAACGACATCTATGCGCTCTGTCAGGACAGGCGCGGACATATCTGGATAGGCGCCTATCAGGGCGGTCTCAACTTATTGCAAACAGACGGCGGGCACTATCGCTTCATCCATGGCGGGAACCGTCTGAAGAACTACCCGTTCCCCTACATCAAATCGAAAGTCCGCTCCATAGCCGAAGCGCCCGACGGCACCATACTGGCGGGAGCCTCGGAAGGCTTGCTGCCCTTTGGTAGCGACTTTGACCGCCCCGAAAACATCAAGTTCCGGATGCATACGGCCCAATATGACTATTCCGACGGCATGACGTGTACGGAAGTCATGCATGTGGGAGTAACCCACAAGGGGATTTATCTGGCCACGGCCACGGGAGGTTTCAATAAAATACGCTCGGCCAATCTGCTGGCCGACACTCTGCGTTTCCGATCATTAGGAGTACGGGACGGATTGATGTCCGACCTGGCCTTGTCCGTGCTCGAATCAGAGGACGACGTGTGGCTCGTCACCGAAAACTATCTGATACGCCACAATCAGCGCTCAAACCGATTGGAACAATACGGCAGCAACTTCTTCCACGACGAAATCTATTTCTCCGAGGCCGCTCCCGTCAGGCTGCCCGACGGACGTCTGCTGTTCGCCACCGTAGGCCATGGCGTCATATCGCTCTCGCCTCACCGACTCCAGGAACGCTCCTACACGCCGCCCTTGGTATTCACCGGGCTGCGTGTGCGCGGCCATACGAAAAATTACCCGCTGGACAATGTAGATTCGATTGTGCTCCAACCCGATGAGCGTTTCGTCACGTTTCAGTTCGCGGCGCTCGACTACACCAACACTTCCGGCATCCAATACGCCTACCGCCTGCGCGGGCTGGACAAGGACTGGAACTATTGCGGCACGCTCCGCTCGGCCAACTACAACAATCTGCCCCCGGGAGAATACGTGTTTGAGCTGCGCTCCACCAACAGCGACGGTGTATGGACTTCACAACAGAAAAGCCTGGATGTCATCATCGAGCCAACCTTTTGGGAAACTCCTTGGGCATGGCTGGTCTACGGTTTGCTCTTCGTCATGGCGGCATGGGGGATAGCCTACATCCTGTTCTACATCTATCGTCTGAACCATAAAATAGACGTAGAACAACAATTGGCCGAAGTCAAACTGCGCTTCTTTACCGACATCTCACACGAGCTCCGCACGCCGCTCACCCTGATAGTAAGCCCCATCGAGGAAGTATTAACCCACGAACACGCCCTCTCGGCAACCGCCCGCACCCATTTGGAACTGGCCCGCAAGAATGTAAACCGCATGCTCAAACTGGTGAACCAGCTGCTCGATTTCCGCAAAATCCAAAGCCGCAAAATGAAGCTGCTGGTCGAAGAGACCGACCTTGTGGAATTTCTGGAACGAATCAGCGACTCCTTCTGTCTGTTGGCCGAAGAGCACCGCATCGACTTCACATACCAACACAAGATGTCGGTTCTCAAAGCATGGATAGACCGCGACAAGTTCGAGAAGATATGCTATAACCTGCTGTCGAACGCATTCAAATACACTGCCGACGGAGGACACATCGTGCTGAAGCTGACCGAAGACGCCCAACACATCAACATCGCCATAACCGACACCGGCATAGGCATTCCGCCGGAAAAGATGAGCCGCCTGTTTGAACGGTTCGAGACATTGGCCAGCCGCAGTTGGGCACAGCCGTCGTCGGGCATCGGCCTTTCGCTGACCAAAGAGTTCGTCGAGCTGCATCACGGCACGATAGAAGCCCGGAGCACACAAGGCGAAGGTTCCACATTCACCGTGCATCTCCTGAAAGGCAAAACCCACCTGGAGAAAGACGGCCAAGCGGAATTCCTGCTGACCGACAGCACGCCCGACACGCCACAAGCCCAAGAGGCCGACACGGAAAGCACCGAAGAGAGCGACAGCGACAAGAATGCCCTCTCCATCCTGATTGTGGAAGACAACGACGAGCTGCGCTCATTCCTGAGCAACGTCCTGTCGGAAAACTACAAAATCCATCTGGCCGCCAACGGACAGGAAGGGCTGGACGCCGTAAGGAAACAGTCGCCCGACCTGATAGTGAGCGACGTGATGATGCCCGTAATGGACGGGCTGGAGATGGTCAGACAGTTGAAAGCCGACCCGACGTTCTGCCACACGCCAATCATCCTGCTTACGGCCAAATCCGCCCTGGAAGACCGCATCGCCGGCCTGGAACAGGGCATCGACGACTATGTGACGAAACCGTTCAGCGCCTCTTATCTGAAAGTCAAGATACAGAACCTGCTGACCAAGCGCAAACAATGGCAGGAACTATATCGCAAGACGCTGTTGCAAAAGGGACAACCGGAATTCTATCCCGCCGAACTGCACATCACATCCTACGACCAGGAGTTCATGAAGCGCTTATTGGATTTTATCGAAGCCAACATGAGCGACATCAACCTCAAAATAGAACAGCTGGCAGACGCCATGAACCTGAGCCGCGCCGTATTCTATACGAAACTGAAGGCCATATCGGGCCTGTCGCCCATCGACTTCCTGCGCGACATCCGCATCAAGCGCGCGTGTCAGCTGATTGCGTCGGGCAACTACACCATCTCTCAGGTGGCCTACATGACGGGATTCAAGGACCCCAAGTTCTTCAGCCGCACATTCCGCAAAATCATGAACTGCTCCCCTACGGAGTACAAAGAACAGAACTGCGATTAACCATCACAAACAAATACGCTTATGAGAAACTATCTGCTGCTGACGTTGCACTTCATCCTGTGCAGTCTTTACGCCTCGGCGTTGCATGCCGAAAATTATCCCTATCGTAGCGATGTGCTATGGGTCACCGTGCCCGACCATGCCGACTGGATTTACAAAACAGGCGAGAAAGCCAAGGTGGAGGTCCAGTTCTACAAGTACGGCATCCCGCAGGACGGCGTTACGGTGAACTACGAATTGGGCGGCGACCTGATGCCCGCCGACACGAAAGGTTCTGTCGTGTTGAAGGACGGACGCGCCGTCATCCCCGTGGGCACGATGGATGTCCCCGGATTCCGCGACTGCCGTCTGACGGCCAAGGTAGACGGGAAGACCTATCGCCATCACATCAAGGTGGGCTTCTCGCCGGAGAAGATAGAACCTTACACACAGATGCCTGCCGATTTCGATGAGTTCTGGCAACACTCCGTGGATGAAGCCGCCCGTTGCCCGATGCTCTACACCCTTACGCCCGTGCCCGCTTACTCCAATGACAAGACCGACTGTTTCCTGCTGAAGCTGCAATGCGTGCGCCCGGGCAACTACGTCTATGGCTACCTGTTCAAGCCCAAGGGCGAAGGCAAATATCCCGTGGTGCTCTGTCCGCCGGGAGCCGGCATCAAGCAGATAAAAGAACCTACGCGCCACCGCTACTATGCCGAGCAGGGCTGCATCCGGCTGGAGATAGAGATTCACGGCATCCGTCCCGACCTGGATGTGGATACTTACAAGGAAATCAGCAATGCCTTCGGTTACAAGAACAACAACTATCTCTGTAACGGACTCGACAACCGCGACAGTTACTACATGCGGCACGTGTATCTGGCTTGCGTGCGCTGCATCGACTTCCTGACCTCCCTCCCCGAATGGGACGGCAAGAATGCCATCTTGCAGGGCGGAAGCCAAGGCGGCGCGCTTGCCATCGTCACGGCAGCCCTCAGCCCGAAGGTGACGGCTTGCGTGGCCAACCATCCGGCACTGGCCGACATGGCCGGATTCAAGGCCGGACGTGCGAGCGGCTATCCCCACTTTGAAAAGCACGAAGGCATGGACACGCCCGAGAAGCTGGCGACGATGGCCTACTATGACGTGGTCAACTTCGCCCGTCGGCTGACGGTTCCCACTTATATCACATGGGGATTCAACGACGACACGTGTCCGCCCACGACAAGTTATGCCGTCTATAACGTCATCACGGCGCCCAAGGAGGCGCTCATCACGCCCATTAACGAACACTGGACATCCGATGCCACCGAACGCGGCCATCTGACATGGATAAAGAAACATCTGAAGTAACCCCCGCACAAGGCACGACGCTCTGCATCAAGAACATGGTGTGCCCCCGCTGCATCATGGCCGTGGAGCAGGTGCTTGCCCGGCTCGGCCTCACGCCCCTGCACGTGGAGCTGGGCAAGGCCGTCGTGCGGGAAACACCGGACGAGGCCATGCTCGCGCGGTTGCGTACCGGACTGGAGGTGTTGGGTTTCGAGCTGCTCGACGACCGCCGGATGCAGCTCATCGAGCAGGTGCGCAACGCCGTTATCGAACTGGTGCACTATCGCGACAGCGAGTTGCGAACGAATCTGTCCGACTACCTCACGGCACGCCTGCACCACGATTACAGCGCGTTGAGCAAGCTGTTCTCCGAAGTGACGGGCACCACGATAGAGAAATACTTCATTGCCCAGAAGATAGAACGGGTGAAGGAACTGCTGGTGTACGACGAACTGTCATTGGGCGAGATTGCCGCGCGGCTCAACTATTCGAGCACCGCCCACCTGAGCGCGCAGTTCAAGAGCGTGACGGGCATGACGCCCACCCGGTTCAAACAGGAGAAGCGCAACCTGCGCCGAACGCTCGACTCCGTGTAGCGCGCCCTACCAGCCGAACACGTTGCGGGCCACGCTCCATATCAGGACAAGGAAGAAGTAAATCCAAATGTACACCGGGCGATGGACGCGCGCATAAAACGCGGGCCTCTTTGTGCGGCAGGCCTCAGCATAGAGTAACAGGAAGATAATGGGAAGGGACAAGACCATCAGAGCATTATAGTGGAACGCGGCGGGCACGTCGCCATGAAGCAGGGCATGGATGCCGCGCTGCGAGCCGCAACCGGGGCACTTCAGCCCGGTGAGCACAAGGAAAGGGCATCGCGGGAAAATCGCGCTGGTTTCGGGGTTGAAGGTAAAAAACACCACGGCGGCCCCGAGCAGCAGAATGATTCCAGCGATGCCCTTTCGCGTAATCATCATAAGGATGAGCCCACTCCGACTATGACGACAAGGATGATGTAGAGCAAAATGCCTACCAAGCCGATTCCGGCACCAATCTTCGTCCATTTGCCGGCCTCGTTGCTGGCACGCAGAGCCTCATCGTATTTTCCGGCCGAATAGAGGGAGTTTACTTTTGCAGCATTCACGATGCCGACAATGCCGAACGGCAAGCAGCACAAGATGGTTACCAAGATGGATTCTACCATCCAAGTTTTCGGGCATACAGGATTCCCGTTCATTCCGTTTGCTTCCATAGTTTGATTGTTTTATTTAAAATTAAAGAAGATTTCTCTACCCACAAAAGTAGTGCATCGTGTGTAATAAGCAAAAGAAAAGCAAACTTTTCTTGCGGAAATCTGTAACACGTATCCATGATTATGTAACGGCGCGATGACAAACCCGGCGTATCTTTGCACCGAACCCAAAAGAAACATCAACATGCATCTGCAAAAAGACACCTTTCCCGTGCTCGGCATGAGCTGCGCCGCCTGTGCCGCGCGGGTGGACAAGACCCTCAAGCGGCAACCCGGCGTGAAAGAGGCCAACGTGAACTATGCCGCTGCCACCGCCACCGTAGAGTATAACACCGACAGCTGCACCCCCGAAGCGTTGAAGGCGGCTGTGGTGGATGCGGGCTACGACCTGGTGGTGGACAAGGGAGCGGACACGGAGCAGGAGGTGGCGGATGCCCATGCGGCCCACTACCGCAGCCTGAAGTTCCGCACCGTGTGGGCCGTCGTCCTGGCGCTGCCCGTGGCCGTCATCGGGATGTTCTTCCCGGATATGCCCGGCGCCAACCTCGCCATGTGGGCGTTTGCCACGCCCGTACTTTGCTGGCTGGGACGCGACTTCTACCGCAATGCCTGGAAGCAGTTGCGCCACCGCACGGCCAACATGGATACGCTCGTGGCCGTGAGCACGGGCATCGCCTATCTGTTCAGCCTGTTCAACATGCTTTTCCCTGACTTCTGGCGTTCACGCGGCGTGGAGCCGCATGTCTACTTTGAGGCTTCGAGCGTCATCATTGCCTTCATCCTGCTGGGGCGCACGCTGGAGGAACGCGCCAAAGGCAATACGTCTGCCGCCATCCGCAAGCTCATGGGCCTGCAGCCCAAGCAAGTGACGCGCGTGGCAGACGACGGTTCGCTGCATGAGTGTCCCATTGCCGACGTGATGCCCGGCGACATGCTGCTGGTGAAGCCCGGCGAGAAGATTGCCGTTGACGGCACGGTGGCCGAGGGCAGTTCCTACGTGAACGAAAGCATGCTCAGCGGCGAGCCGCTGGCCGTGCGCAAGCAATCCGGCGCGAAAGTCTATGCCGGCACCATCAATCAGAAAGGCAGTTTCCGTTTCCGGGCCGAGAAAGTCGGCGCCGACACCATGCTGGCGCACATCATCCGCCTGGTGCAGGACGCACAGGGCAGCAAGGCACCCGTACAGAAGCTGGTAGACCGCATTGCCGCCGTGTTCGTACCCACCATCATGGGGCTGGCGCTCCTGTCGTTCATTCTCTGGATGGCATTCGCCCCCGCCGACGGCTTCACCCACGGACTGCTGGCCGCCGTCACGGTGCTCATCATCGCCTGTCCGTGCGCCTTGGGACTGGCCACGCCGACCGCCATCATGGTAGGAATAGGCAAGGGAGCCGGGGAAGGCATCCTGATAAAAGACGCCGAGAGTCTGGAGACGGCCAAGAAAGTGGATGCCGTGGTGCTCGACAAGACAGGCACCCTGACCGAAGGCCGTCCCGTGGTGGCGGACGTATATGCCCGTTCCGGCTACGAGGAAGCGCGCGCCGCGCTCCGCAGTCTGGAGAGCCGGTCCGAACACCCGCTTGCCGAGGCCGTGGTGGCGGCACTGGATGTGCCCTCCCTGCCCGTGGAGCAGTTTGAAAGCCTCACCGGACGCGGTGTGAAGGGGCGCGTGGACGGTCGTCTCTACCTGGCGGGCAACCGCCGCCTGATGGAGGAACGGCACATCCGGATAGAACCCGATGTGGACGAGGCTGCCGCACGCTATGCAGCCGGGGCGAAGACCGTCGTCTGGTTTGCCGACGAGACCCGCGTGCTGGCGCTCCTGACCGTGGCCGACCGCATCAAGCCCACCTCGCGAACGGCGGTGGAGGAGCTGGAGCGGATGGGCGTCACCGTGTACATGCTCACGGGCGACAACGAAGCCACCGCCCGCCGCATTGCCGCCGAGGCCGGCATCGCCCATTTCCGCGCCGAGGTGCTGCCCGCGCAAAAAGCCGGCTTCGTGAAGCAGCTCCAGGCCGAAGGCCATTGCGTGGCCATGGCGGGCGACGGCATCAACGACAGTGCCGCATTGGCGCAAGCCGACCTGGGCATCGCCATGGGACAAGGCAGCGACATCGCCATGGATGTGGCCAAGATGACCATCATCTCGTCCGACCTGACAAAGGTGGCCGCCGCCATCCGCCTTTCGACACAGACCGTGCGCACCATCCGCCAGAACCTGTTCTGGGCGTTCATCTACAACCTCATCGGCGTGCCCGTGGCGGCAGGCGTGCTCTATCCCTTCACGGGCTTCCTGCTCAATCCCATGATTGCCGGGGCGGCCATGGCCATGAGCAGCGTAAGCGTGGTGACCAACAGCCTGCGCCTGAAAGGGAAACGCCTGATGAAAACAACGACGATTGTACAACCCGATAATCATACACCAAGCATTATGAAGAAAGAATTTATCATTGGCGGCATGATGTGCAACCATTGCCGCATGCACGTGGAGAAAGCATTGAACAGTGTGCCGGGCGTTACCGCCAGCGTCACCCTCGACCCGCCCGTGGCAACCGTGGAAACGGCTGACGGCGAAATGCCCATGGAAGCCCTGCGCAAAGCGGTTGAGGACGAAGGCTACACCATCAGCGAGAAGTGACATCCGGCGCCGGATGCGCCCATATTGACGCCCGAACGCGGACATATGCACGCCCGGACGTCTCCATATCTGCGCTCAGACGGATGCATCAGCAAAAATAACTATCGCTTTTGTGATTTTATGTCGAAACATCTATGCCCATCTTCACAGAACGTATCATGTCAATCCATCCCCTTAATGCATCAACGAGCGTTCCGTAACACACCACAGAACGCTCGCCAGTTCATGCTATCAACAACTATTCTGTAAAGAGAAACTTATTGAATTTCATGAGGTTCGATAAAATACACTTCCCATCTCCCATCGCTACGACGCACGACTTTGGCACTTACAGGACAATCAGCAGTAATACCATGTTCTTCCAACAATTTGCGATGGACATAGCAATCCTCAATAAAACCACATTTGATGACAGATGTGCCATCTTCTTCTTGGGTGTAAATGACACGAAGGTTATTAAACAACGTTTTTTGCAGACCGGGAACCGTATCAGTCGTGTGGCGAATATCCAACGTGACCGGATAGCTCTTGCCGTCTTTGTTTTTACGCATGCAATAGGTATACTGCATAAAGTCACCGATGTGTGGACGCTCTTCGGTTTCGCTGAAACGAATGGAAGCACCCGATAAATTTCCAATGAAAGCCAAATGGAACAGGGATTTTGCGTGGTTCACATCGTCTACTACGCCTGTCTTGCAGGGAAAATGTGGCAACGCTTGTTCTTTTTCGCAACGTGAGAGTCCTGTTATTCTTGTCTGTTTGTCCGCTTGCGAACCACTATCCGGATAAGTGTGGAACACAACGAAGTCTCCTTTTGACAATGAAATTGCATCCGTTTTGTAATAGAGTTGTATGGAGTCGGCAGTCACGATGTGTGCTACTTTCTTTTCCGTGTTTACATATTCTATAAAACCATATATGGCGGGAAGAAGTGCCCACTGCGCCTGATCGCTTTTCTCGGCCGCAAGTGGACGAAATTTCACTCTGTCATAATTGGATGTGGCGTTAGCATTCTCTTCCAATGCGTATCTGAATCGAAAAACATCACCTATCTTTCCTTGAGCACAGGCGGGGAATTTCTTTGCTTTTACACTGAAAGGTTTGGCCTTGCCGTTTGTCAGGGTACAATATTCCACGCCTTTGGATTCCCATTTCCTGACCAATACGAAATCGCGCTGCGAATAGTCCGCATAAACGAAATCAACGGCGGCGGACATATAGTCCTGCTCCGGCATGGATTGGGCGGAGACTCCAGTGGAAGCTTTTGCCGAGGCGGCAAGTTTCATGTATTTTTCAGAGATTCGCTGACCTTTCTTTTGGCGGTATGCTGCGTATAGTTCCAGTTCCTGTCTGGCTTTGTCTACCTTCCCTTCCATCAACCATGCTTCTGCCAAATCCAGATGCAGATCTCCCAAGAAGTCTTCGTTCTTTTCCAAACTTTTGGCTTTTAGCAGCAAACCGATTTTTATCTTAGGTTCATCCACGAATGCTGCCAGCTCGGCCCAGACGTAGTACTTGTCGCCTAGTTGCTCTATGAGAACTGTTTTATACCGTTGTATGGTTTTCTCCTTGTTCCCACTCCAAGCTTCCAACATAGCCATCTTGCGCTCATCCCAATCACCCAACGCCCGATGCACCTTCAGGGCTTCATACAACTGGACAACCATTTGCACGTCTTCCTTATCGTGCGTGTCTTTCTCCTTAAGTATATCGAAACAAGTAGCGGCCACTTGTGCGGCGGTCGAGGAATAAATCTTTCCGTCTGATGACATCCTCTTCTGCCAGTCTTCTTCCCTGAATTTGTCGCAGCCCCACATTCGAAAAAATTTGAGGAACTGGAAAGCCGAATCTTTTTTGCTGTACTGAAGCGCAAATACCAACATCGCGGAGTGTAGCACAGACGGACGTTTGTTGCCGCAGTTAAGATAGCAGAGCAGCAGTCTTCTCACTTGTTTGGAATCTAAAGAATCCGAATAGGCTTTTAAGAATTTGTATATTGTCCATCCGTATTGTTCCTTTCCCCGTCCTTCATCGTCTTTCATCGACGGGAGCAGTGTTTGCATCCGTTGTAACCATTCTAATGTTTTTGTACGATTCCCGGTCGGAACGAGTTCTTTGCCGCAGAGGTCATATAACACCCAAAACAGCGAACTTTGCGTCCATTCGTTATTCTTTTCTTTCAAATCGACTTCGGCCATGGCAAGCGCTTCTTCCAGCCTGCCCGCACGACGCAGTGAGGTGACTTCACGTACTGACATGGTATTGCTAACTAAGTTTGTTTACGAGCGCAGTCAGCAAGACATCTTCCGTCCCCATATCGGATTGAGGCTGCCCGTAAGTGATGGCACCCGTGCGGTTAAAGTAAAAGGTGATTTGTGAGAAACGGCCGGATGTCTTCAAGTGATAGACCACGTGATACTGGTTTTGTTTCTCTACAATGTTGGTTATGATGATTTGCAGTTCGTCGCACAGCGACTCCATGCGGGCATAGAGCCGTGCCAGGGGCAAAGTGGCAGGTGTATATTCGACGGCATAAGTCATTTCGCTCTCGTCGGCAAGTAGAGCAACAATGAAGTCGGCATCGGCGTAGACTTTCAGTGGACGGTAATCAGTGTAAAGTCCCGCCCCGTTGTATTGGCAGTCGAATTGTTCTACACCATCGGGCGTGTCTATCGTGTAGCGGTCAACATATTGCAGCATTTTCACCTGCACGAGCCGCAATCCATGGCGTTCCAAATTGGCTTTGGCGCAAACACATTTGCAACGTTGTGCCGGAGAAGCCGATTGAGGCAGCAAATCTGTTTCTGCCGCAGCAAAAGAGAAAGCATCCTTGGCCGGCTTGGTGTAGCGTAAGATGGGAACTATCTGGAGCGATGACAGCGGGGTGATGTGTGGCATGTTTACTCCATAGAGTGCCTGTGAGGCGCGGGTCGTGGCCGTGTAGCACCAGCGTAAAGGCATTTCCTTCAAGGCGGTTTGCCCGCTGTAATCCACAAAAGCCGTTTCCCACTCGCCACCCTGTGCCTTATGCGCTGTGATGGCATAGCCATATTTCACATGAAGGGCATTGAAGTAAGGGTCGGCCTGCAAGGTTTCCGCGAACAACGGATTGTCCGGCGTGAGTTTTGGATGTCGCCTCCTGAAATTGATGTAGAGGGCAATGGTCTGCGCATGGTTCAAGTCGCGCTCGGGACTGTCAAGCAATGTGTCGATGATTTTGCATCGGAATGTTCGTCCCTCTTCATCCATGAGCATGACATCACGAAACTCTAGCCGGACATGTACCCGCTTGCGTTCTCCGTTTACATCCATCATGACGGGTGCGGCTTGGCTCTCTGTTTCTTCCTCGACTTCCATCACTTTGACGAAATCGCCATTGAACAATGTGTCTCCCAAGGTGGAGCAAACTGTATTCTTCACCACTTGCAGCACATCTCCGGGCATCACGTGGGTTGCTTCCGGATAATATTGTTTGCGCAGAGCATCATTGTAGTTTTTCACCAATGCATTCGAATAGGCTATTATTACCGTTTTGTTAATTTCCGGCACAGGGCATAAGTCATGGAAGAGGCTGATGATTCCTGTTGGAGTAATGTCTGCCACTTCCCCGTCTTTTCGTTCAAAGTCCAGTTCATTTTTTTGTTCGCTTCCCAGCAGGTCGCGGACTTTCATGGCATTCTGTAGGATGGCGCTTCCGGCTCTTTGACGAACAACTTCCGTCAGTTCGGCTATGCGCACCTGCAAGCTTTTTTCTTTGAAATAGCTTTCGTCCAGTACAGCGGAATAGTTCTCGCCGACAGGTGGCAACTGTGCAGGGTCGCCCACAAATATCACCTTGCCGCCCAAATGCGGACGAACGAAGGTAAGCAAATCGTCCAACAGTACGCCCGAACCGAAGCGCAGCAACTCACCTATTTGCAAGCGCGAACCAACCATCGAAGCTTCGTCTACGATGTACACTTGCTGTTCAGGATGTATGTCATCCCTTACTGTCCGGAGTGCAAAATGGAGTTG
The DNA here is from genome assembly GCA_944321015.1 of uncultured Phocaeicola sp. Classification (GTDB taxonomy): domain Bacteria; phylum Bacteroidota; class Bacteroidia; order Bacteroidales; family Bacteroidaceae; genus Phocaeicola_A. Next base: position 27,498 of record CALUJS010000009.1, read on the forward strand.
CAGGTCGTCTGCTTTCTTGTTTTCATCAGAAATTTCAGCCTCATCTTTCTCGTTCTTTTGCGTTGTTACCAGTCGGGAAAAAGCATAGATGCATTTGTGTATAGTGCTAGCCTCGCATCCGGTTTTGGTTTTCAACATCTTGGCGGCACGCCCGGTCGGTGCCAACAGTGTGCACTTTTTTCCGATAGCTTCCGCCAATGGGAGAATGTGCCGGATGATGGTTGTTTTTCCACTACCGGCATATCCTCGCAAGATAAAGATGTGACTGTCCGGTTCCCGGAGGAATGTCGCGATGGCATTCAAGGCTGCTTGTTGTTGAGAAGTGAGTACCATGGTATATAGAATGAGTATAGTTATCTTATCAGCCGGTTTTGTCCTGTCCCTAAGTAGAAAGAAGGATAACTGTCATTGATAAAGGCTGTCTTTTTATTTATTTCCTCGGTTATCTGAGTGACGAGATTGGCATAAGCGCGCCGTGCCCACTTCACGGTGTCGGTCAGATAGGGCGTAATGAGGTTTACGGTGGTCAGTTTGCCTGCCTTTTTGTTCTTGAACAGGTCGAATCCGCCGCCACAGCTTATCCACTGATGGTTGGAAATGATAATGCGGTCGTGGAACACGTCCGTCCCGCATCGGAACACAGATACTTGGCAATTCAACTCAGGTCGCAAGCGTTTCACCATCTGTTCAAGCCTGTCCAACCTGTCGTGGGCTCGCAACTTCAGGTCGTTGGTGAAAACTGTCAGGTGGAAAGTAATATCCTCCGACAATGACTGAGGAAGAAACGTTTGTAATATTTCTGTCAGGTTCTCGTCCATCTTCCCCGTGTCGCTCAGGATGTAGTTGTCCACAATCGCCATTGCGTTGCAGATCGGCCCATGCAATTTGCCGAGCCAGCCGCCGGACTCTCCCCTACCAATGGCGCAGCCCTCATCACCCAGCGGGAGGTCGTCCAATCTCAAATCTTTCGATGTAAAAATCAATAACCCGCAAGACGCGGCGACTGTTTTGCAGGTTTCCGCATCTTTGCAGGTCAGGTAAATGGCGTTGAGTTGCATGTCATTGGCTGTCTCCAAGGCATCCACCGCCACGAAATCCATGCCCAAGCACTTCAAGTGGAAGTCCGCTTCGGCTTGCTGCCGCCTGTCGAAGTCCAGCATCAGGGTGTCCATCTTGTCCAGTACCAATTTCTCCCCTTTCTTGGCCGCCTTCAGCCTTCGCCGGTCTATGTCTTTGATGTCCTTCAGATAGTCATCCTTGCTTATGTCCAAGCATAGGTTTATGTCCGGACTACACAATAAATCACAGAGGCTTTTCCACACGCGCGTTGCTTCCCGGCTACTGCCCGGGGCAGCCTCATCGCCGTATCGCTCCAAGCATTCCCGCAGGAACTGCATCTCGCAATAAATCGTCTTACGATACCTTTCCGTCATGACTCCAAGCTTTTCGGGTTACAATAACTGACGGGATAAGGATGTGGCTTCGTCAAAGAAGCCCGTCCCGAACGTGTCGCTCAGGTAGCCGTCCTTGCAGATGCCTATTTCCTTGACGTGTGGTTCACCTTCCGCACGCCGGCTTGCATCGGCCTCGTTGACGTAGAGCAGGGAAACGTCGTCCGGCTCCACGCGCTTCTCCGCCACGAGCACTTGCATCTTGCGAATCAGGTACTCGCTATGCGTTTCGATGAGGAAGCGTATGTTGTACTTCTCGTATGCCGCCGCGAACATGTCGGCCAGCAGCGACTGGAACTTGGGATGGAGGTGTATCTCCGGCTCTTCGATGGCAATGACACGCGGTTCATAATAGAACTTCAGGGAGTCGCGCTTGTCCGGGTCATCGAAACCGGTAATATGGCCGGTAGGCTCGCCCTTTGCCGTGACGATGACCGTCTCGATCTGCAACAGGATGGACACGAGCTGGGTGATGCCGTAGCCCTCATCGGCGAGCAGGCTGTCTCCGCTCCCATCGGCACGGTGAAGGAAAAGCTTCACACCCAGCCCGTCCTCGTCCACCTTGAAAATGATGGACTCGCCGATGCCAAATGCTTTCAAGCATTGGGCGGTAAAATGGTTGAGACGGTAATCTTTCCGCTTGAGCGGACCGAATGCAGCTTCGTTATGGTCTTCCGCTTTTTGAAGGCGTTTCCCTTCGAAGTAACGTTGCAGGAGCTGGGTGAAGTCGTCCGCCCCGTCGAGCGGATACAGTCGCTTGACATCCACCCGTGAAGAGCTGACATAGGAGATGTTCCCGCTCCATGCGGGAAGAAGGCATTCCATCACCAGATAGTGGGCAAAAAGGTTCAACGCCCCGAACGCGTGATGGCAATAGAAGCCGTTTATACCGTTCAAATACTCGAAATGCTCGTAGTACGGGTTTTTCCGATCATCCGTATAAACTTTGTTGACGTTCATCAGCACCTCATACAGGAGGGCGAAGTTGACGGGCGTGTTGCGCCATGCATTGAGCGCTCCTTCCTTTTGTGAGGACACTTCCTGCGGAGTGGGTGCTCTGACGATAAGCTTTCCATTCTCCAGACCAGAAAAGACTGCAACAGATTCGAAATAGTTTCGCGGGTCGTTATAAATGTGTTGTTGTTGTATGGCAAGTTTCCTTTTGCCCAATACCGACGGATAGATTTCAAATACCCGAGGATAGATTTCAGAACGCCAGAAATTCTCCAGCTCGTATGTCGAGAGATGGCCCTTCACTGCTTCTTCCAGGAAACTATCTTCCTTCTGCTGGAAATATTCCCCGAAAGTGGTGCAGCCTGAACCTGCAAAGTCTGCGATAACTTTGTCTAACGCATCTTGCAGGGAGATACTCAACGTTTTGCCTGCCAATATCTCGCCGGCTATCCTTGCCTTGATGGTTTCCTTGGTGTCATCCTTCAGAGCTTCCACCAGCGGAATATAGAAGAAAGAGCCGTGCTCTTTCGTCCACTCCAGCACTTGAGGTTCAAACTTCAGTTCTTTGACAATTGTCTCCTTCCTGTCTGTCCCCCGCAACTGCCTAAGCACATCCCGGAATCTGTCTTTGCTTATCTGCTCCACAAACTCACGGGAATCTCCCTTCTGTTCTTTCACATCTTGCCTTGAGATTCCATTGTCTATCCCATCCCCGACGTATAAGCTGAAATAGTTTCGAACGAGATGTTCTGCCAAGATGAAGTCCACGGCAGCCTCCTTTATCAGGTTCAGATTGCAAGTGCATCCTTTGGGATTCTTGCCAGAGAAATAAATGATACCCTCCTCACACGAGATGGTGAGGCTTTCCAGATAGCCGTTGTTCAATTCGTCGCTCTTGTCGGCAGAAAATACAAGTTCCACAGTCAAGTCCTTCGACAGCATGAGAGAGTGCACCGTGTAGGCAAAGGTGATTCTTTTGTCTTCCGAACGGCGGTTCACGACCTTGTCATAACGCCCAAGCAAGTTATTGGGATAAGTGCCGAAATCGAGTTTGTAAGCATCTAGTCTGATGGGATTGCCGTTCTCGTGATCACGTTTGATTTGCTTTAGGAAAGAATCCAGCAGAAGTATCGACTTCACGATAGTGCTTTTGCCAGAGCTGTTGCAGCCGGTAAGAATAGTAAGCGGTGCAAGCTTTACGTCTACGCCGTTTTCGTCAAACACTCGGAAGTTCTTAATGGTTAGTGTGGTATTCATGATATGCTGTGTTTTGTTCGTTGATGTTGCAAAGATAAGGGCCGCATGCGAACTCTTTGTTCGCTACAACAAATAATTTGATTTTAGCCTTATTATTTTTTGCAGAATGACCTCTTTGAGAGATGTAGGAGAAAGAATAACCAGTTCATCACCATAAGCCATGATGGCTTGCACCAACTCTACGTTGACCATACAACGCATCCGCAGGAAGCCGCCGCCCGCCAAGTGAGGATGTGTTTCTCGCAAATGTCCGGTTTCCTCCACGTTCACTTCAGACAAAGACGGATGCATCGGTTTGCTCATCAGATAGGGCAGTCCGCCGGGTGATGCCCAAAGGAGAATATCTTCCACCGGACTATCATTATTATAGGTAACGCCCACAATGTGCTCGAAGCGTTCCTGCAAGTCCACCGGGCAATCCTTGTACTTGTCGGCAGGGCAAGGTGTGAAACCGTCTATCCGGTCGAGCGCGAAGGTGAGGATGAAGCCGTCGCTGTCGGCAGCGCAAATCAGGAACCAGCGGTTGTTGTATTGCTTCAGCAGGTAGGGGTGTACCTTCACGCGCTTTTGCGCCTCGCCGAAACGGTGATAGGCCAAGTCGATAACTTGCCTGACAGATATGGCCGTGAAGAGTCGGCCCAACAGATTGGAATCTTTCATTTTGACAGAAGCAAAACTGATGACAGGAGATTGGCTCCTTGTGCCAAGCATGGCTTTCAGCCCGTCCAGCCAGGTAAAATTGTCCAGCCCGTCAAACTGTCCTATCGTGTCAAGCACTTCACGCAACAATGCTATCTCATCGTCTGTGAGTTTTTTGGTAAAGATGGAGTAGCCCGGTTCTTTGTAACGGATGACGCACTTACCTGCATATGTAAATCGTTCCAGTTCCGCTCGGAAAGGAGCGTCTTCTAAGAAATTCAAGTCTTTTTCCACGCTTCGTTGGCAAACAGGCAGGTAGCCGTCGCGCTCTAAACGGGCGTTACATTTATCAGTCAGTTCATGTATATCATAATAATGGTGCTTGTCAGACAGTAGCTCGTCCAAATACTTATAGCGTATTACTGCATTTTTATTGGCTGGCATAATTCTTTGTAACTTTAAAGTTATAGGATTTAAACGGACGACACAGTTTATGACAATGCGCTGTGTCGTCCGTGTTTCCGGCAAGCGTCTTCCGTTCCTGCCTACTTCAGTCCGTGTGCCTTGAGGAGCGGCTCGATACTTGGTTCGGCTCCGCGGAAGGTCACGTAGAGTTTCATGGGGTCGTCCGAACCGCCTTTCTCCAGAATGTTTTGGCGGAAGGAGGTGGCGGTAGCAGGGTCGAAAATGCCATGCTCCTTGAATGCCTCGAAGGCATCGGCCACAAGGCGGTCGGCCCACAGGTAGCTGTAATATCCGGCATCATATCCGCCCATGATGTGGTTGTAGTAAGTGGAGCGGTAGCGCGGAGCTATTTGCGGGATGAGGCCGAGCTTGTCCATGGCTTGCTTTTCAAAGGCGGTGATGTCCAGCCCGTCGGTCGAGGTGAGGGTGTGGTATTCCATGTCGAGCAGAGCGGCGGCAAGGCGTTCGGTGATGAGGAAGCCCTGGTTGAACAGTGCCTGTTTCTCGATTTTGGCTATCAGTTCATCGGGGATGGGCTGGCGTGTCTGGTAATGCTTGGCGTAGACCTTCAGCACTTCGGGAGCCAATGCCCAGTTTTCCATGATTTGCGAGGGCAGTTCCACAAAGTCGCGGGCCACGGCAGTGCCCGACGTGCCTTTGTATTGGCATTGCGTGAGCAGGCCGTGGAGGGCGTGTCCGAACTCGTGGAACATGGTGCACGTTTCGTCGAGCGTCAGCAGCGAAGGCATGTCGCCTGCGGGCTTGGTGAAGCTGGCCACGTTGTAGATGAGCGGGCGCGTCTGTCCGTCGGCTTCGCGGAAGTTGCTCATCCAGGCGCCGCTGCGCTTTCCGGCACGGGGCATGTAGTCGCGGTAGAAGATGCCGAGCAGGGAACCGTCGGCGTCTTTCACGATGAAAGTCTTCACGTCGGGGTTATAGACGGGGATGCTGTCGGTCGGCGTGAGGGTAATGCCGTAGAGCTTGTTCACCACGTAGCACAGTCCGTTCCACACGTCGTCCTGGCTGAAGTAGGGCTTCACTTCGTCCTCGTTGAGGTCGTACTTCTCCTTGCGGAGCTTCTCGCTGTAGTACCACCAGTCCCATGCTTCGAGCTTCTCGCCGCGTCCTTCGCGGTCCATGATGGCCTGCAGTTCGGCAGCCTCAGCCTTGGCGTTGCGGATGGAGTATCCCCAAAGGTTGTGCAGGAAGTCCATGACGGTCTCCGGTGTCTTGGCCATGTTGTCGGCAAGCACGTATTCGGCGTGGTTCTTGTATCCCAACAGGTTGGCTTTCTCCAGACGCAGGGTGAGAATTTGTTTCAGAATGTCCTTGTTGTCGTTCTCATCGTCGTGATTGGCCAGATTGGTGTAGGCTTGGTAGATGTCGCGGCGCAGTTCGCGGTTTTGCGCGTACTGGAGCAGGGGCAGGCGGCTGGATTCCTGCAGGGTGAACACCCATTTGCCCTCCATGCCCTGTGCTTCGGCTTCGTGTGCGGCTCCGGCAATGACGGCTTCGGGCAGTCCGGCAAGGTCTTCTTCCTTGTCGATGACCAGGCGGTAGGCATTGTTATCGGCCAGGATGTGGTTGCCGAAGGCGATGGTGAGGGTGGAGAGCTGTTGGTTGATTTCGCGCAGGCGTTGCTGCTTGTCGGCATCGAGCGACGCGCCGGAGCGAACGAAGCGCTTGTAATACTTGTCGAGCAGGAAATGCTGTTCGGTGGTGAGTTTCAGGGTGCCTTCCTCCTCCTGTTCGTGGAGGGCGGCAATGCGTTTGTAAAGGTCTGCGTTCAGGTAGATGTTGTCCTGATGTTCGGCCAACTTTGGAGCAATCCGGTTCTGGAGGGCGACGAGGCTGTCGTTGGTGTCGGCTTCGGTCAGGGCGAAGAACACGCCGCTCACGCGGAAAAGGATTTCGCCGCTGTTGTCCAGCGCGACGACGGTATTCTCAAACGTCGGGGCCTCCGCGTTCCGGACTATCGAGTCGATTTCCCGGTTCTGTTGCTCAATGCCCTTCAGGAAGGCGGGTTCGTAGTGTTCAAAACGTATCCGGCCGAAGTCCGGTGTGGCATAGGGCGTCCGGAACTCGGTCAGGAAAGGGTTGGACGCCGGGTCCTCCTGCTGGCCGCAAGCACAAATCAGGCAACTCATGGCTGCTGCAATCATAAATGTTCTCATGTGTATATTATTATGGTTTAAATGTTGAGCGTATTCCGTTGGGCACAAAGATAGATTAATTCCGTTTGAGTCGTGCTTCCGGCAACATTTTTTTGTCATTTTGTTATTTGCGGGATGCGACAAGGGCTTATGTTCTCATGCACAGGCACATCCGCCGCGACAAAGTTTGTGTATGCAAAGAAACTTCTGTATTTTCGCGGGGAAACCGGAACAATTCGTAATTATCATGAAACCTATCCTATTTTCGTGTGCCGCAATGGCTTTGTTGCTGTGCACATCTTGTGTGACCAAAGAGAAATACATGCTTGCCGAGAACGGCCGGCTGGAAGCATTGGCCCGCGCCGAACGACTGAATAGCGAACTGAACGTAGCACGCACGGAAAATTCACGACTGAACGACTGTCTGGCGCAGCTCTGCCGCGACACGACCCGTCTGGCTGCAAACATACGCACATACCAGCAGATGCTGGCCGGCAACGTGGATTCGCAAGAAAAACTGACCGCCATGCTGAACAAGAAAATGCAGCAGCTGGCCGAGCGCGAGAACACCATCAATGAGCTGGAGGGCATGATAGCCGACCAACAGGAGAAGGTGAGAAACCTGCTCAGCAGCGTGAAGGATGCCTTGCTGGGATTCAACAGCGACGAACTGACCGTGCGCGAGGAGAATGGCAAAGTGTATGTGGCCATGAGCGACAAGCTTCTGTTCCAGTCCGGCAGCGCCACGGTGGACAAGCGCGGCAAGGAAGCGCTGGCCAAACTGGCCGAGGTGCTCAACCGGCAGACGAACATCGACGTGTACATCGAGGGGCACACCGACAGCAAGCCGATACACAACGCCCGTTTCCATGACAACTGGGACCTGAGCGTCATCCGCGCCACGTCGGTTGTGCGCATCCTTACGGAAGAGTATGGCGTCAGCCCGCTCCAGATACAGCCCTGCGGACGCGGCGAGCACATGCCGCTGGCCGACAACGAGACTGCCGACGGACGCGCACGCAACCGCCGTACCGAAATCATCATGGCTCCGAAACTCGACGAGCTGTATAACCTAATGAAGAGCGAAGAATGATAAACAAGCTGAAGCAACAGCTCAACCAGCTTTATTTCAAAGATACGTCCTTCGTCGACCTGATGACGAAGCGCATCTTCAACGTGCTGCTGGTGGCTAATCCCTATGATGCGTTCATGCTCGAAGACGACGGACGCATCGACGAAAAACTGTTCAATGAATACATGAACCTGAGCCTCCGCTATCCGCCCCGCTTCACGCAGGTGTCCACCATGGAAGAGGCGTGGCAGAAGCTCGACGGAATGAACTATGACCTGGTCATCTGTATGCCGGGAAGCGACAACAGCGATGCCTTCGACATAGCCCACAGCATCAAAGACCGTTTCCCCGCCATCCCGCTGGTGGTGCTCACTCCGTTCTCGCACGGCATCACGGCCCGCATGGAGCACGAAGACCTGAGCATCTTCGAGTACGTGTTCTGCTGGCTGGGCAACACGGACCTGCTGCTCTCCATCATCAAGCTCATCGAGGACAAGATGAACCTGGAGCACGATGTGAAAGAGGTAGGCGTGCAGATGATTCTGGTGGTGGAGGACTCCATCCGTTTCTACTCCTCCCTGCTTCCCAACCTCTATCGTTTCGTGATAGAACAGAGCAAGGAGTTCGCCACCGAGGCGCTCAACGCCCACCAACGCACGCTCCGCATGCGAGGCCGTCCCAAAATCATCTTGGCGCGTACGTATGAGGAAGCCCTTTCGCTCTATGAGCAATACAGCGGCAACATGTTGGGAGTCATCTCCGACGCTTCATTTCCCCGCAATGGAGAGAAAGACCCCAACGCCGGCGCGCGTCTGCTGACAGAAATCCGGGCACGCGACCCTTACCTACCGCTCATCATGGACTCTTCGGAGAGCGCCAATGCCGAGTTTGCCCACCGCTGCGGAGCCAGCTTCGTGGACAAGAACTCCAAGAAGATGGATGTGGACCTGCGCCAGGCGGTGTCGGAGAATTTCGGCTTCGGCGACTTCGTGTTCCGCGACCCGGCTACAATGAAAGAGATAGCCCGTGTGCGCAACCTCAAGGATTTGCAGAACATCATCTTCACCGTGCCGCGCGAATCGCTTCATTACCACATCACGCGCAACCACATTTCCCGCTGGCTTTACTCCCGCGCCATGTTCCCGGTAGCCGAGTTCCTGAAAAGCATTACATGCGATTCCTATCAGGACGTGGATGCCCACCGTCAAATTATCTTCGATGCCATCGTGAAATACCGCAAGATGAAGAACCGCGGCGTAGTGGCGGAGTTCATCAAAGAACGTTTCGACAGCTATTCCAACTTCGCCCGCATCGGTGAAGGCTCGCTGGGAGGCAAAGGCCGCGGCCTGGCCTTCATCGACAACCTCGTGAAGCGTCATGCGGAGTTCGAGTCGTTCGAGAGCGCCACGGTGACCATCCCCAAGACGGTCGTGCTCTGTACGGACATCTTCGACGAGTTCATGAACACGAACAACCTCTATCAGATAGCATTGAGCGACGTGTCCAACGACATCATCTTGCGCCACTTCCTGCGTGCCAAGTTGCCCGACCGGCTCATTGACGACTTCTTTGCCTTCTTTGAAGCAGTAAAGGCACCCATTGCCGTCCGCTCTTCCAGCTTGTTGGAAGATTCGCACTACCAGCCTTTCGCCGGCATCTATTCCACCTACATGATTCCCTATCTGGAGGACAAGTACGAGATGCTCCGCATGTTGAGCGACGCCATCAAGGGCGTATATGCCTCGGTCTACTACAAAGACAGCAAGGCCTACATGCAGGCCACACGCAACGTCATCGACCAAGAGAAGATGGCCGTCATCCTGCAGGAAGTGGTGGGCAGACAATATGGCGACCGCTATTATCCCACCATGTCGGGCGTGGCCCGTTCGCTCAACTATTACCCCATCGGAGAGGAAAAGGCCGAAGAGGGCATCGTGAATCTGGCGCTCGGACTGGGCAAGTATATCGTGGACGGCGGCCTGACGCTGCGCGTAAGTCCCTATCATCCCAACAAGGTGTTGCAGACCAGCGAACTGGACATGGCCTTGCGGGAGACGCAGACGCAATTCTATGCCCTCGACCTGAAGAACGCCGGCGAAAACTTCTCGGTGGACGACGGATTCAACATCCTGAAACTTCCCGTTAAGGAAGCCGAGAAGGACGGTTCGCTCAATTACATCGCATCGACCTATGACCCCTATGACATGGTGCTCCGCGACGGAATCTATCCCGGCGGACGCAAGGTCATCACCTTTGCCAACGTCCTGCAACACGACGTGTTCCCCTTGGCCGACATCCTGCGCCTGTGCCAGCAATACGGACAGAGCGAGATGCGCCGCCCGGTGGAGATAGAGTTTGCCGTGAACCTGAACAACGACCGCACCGGCACCTTCTATCTGCTTCAGATACGCCCCATCGTGGACTGCAAGGAGATGCTGGAGGAAGATTTGGCCGCCATCCCCGACGAGGCTACGCTCATCCGCTCGAACAACTCGCTCGGACACGGCATCATGGACGAGATGCAGGACATTGTCTACGTGAAGACCGACGGCTATTCGGCCTCCAACAACCAGCTCATAGCCTACGACATCGAGAAGCTCAACGACATGTTCCTGCGCGAAGGCAAGAACTACATCCTCGTCGGCCCGGGCCGTTGGGGCAGCAGCGACACGTGGCTGGGCATTCCCGTGAAGTGGCCGCACATCTCCGCCGCCCGCGTCATCGTGGAAGCCGGACTGACGAACTACCGCGTAGACCCCAGCCAGGGCACGCATTTCTTCCAGAACCTGACTTCCTTCGGCGTGGGTTACTTCACGGTCAATGCCTACCGCAACGACGGTGTGTACAACCAGGCTTATCTGGATTCGCTGCCCGCCGCACACGAGACGAAGTTCCTCCGCCACGTGCACTTCGACCATCCGCTCACCGTCAAGATGGACGGCAAGAAGAACCTCGGCGTGGTGATGATGCCGTGAGCCCGCGAGCGGGAATATGGACGCCCGCGCCCAGACATATGCCCGCTCGCGACCGGACATATGGACGCTTGCGTCCCGGCATATGGAGGCTCGCGGAATAATGAACGGACGGAAACAGCGCAAGGCGTTTTTAACAGAAAATAACCAAGACAAGGCTGTCACAAACAGGCTTCCTGCCGTATAAAGTATAAAGCAAAGAACAAGCAATAAACAATTGACCACATAACGACAAAACGACTATGAGCAAACTGATTGTAGGAATAGATTTCGGGACGAGCACGACGGTGGTGCGCGGCTGCATCGAGGGCGACGACAACCTCTACCCCATCAAGCACAACGACAGCAGCGTCATCCCCACCTTAATCTATATAACCGAGGACGGGCGCAAGCTCTTTGGCAAGGATGCCGAAAGCTACATTGCCAACAGCTACAAAGGCAAGGCGGTGAGCAACTTCAAAATGGGCTTGGCCTCGGCCGACATGAGCAAGAAAGAGGAAGCCAAGGGATACATCAAGGAGTACCTGCGCTTCATCCACGACTTGTTTGTGGCGCAAAAACACCAGTTCCCGGCCTACCGGGAGATGAAAGTGCGCGTAAGCTACCCGGCCAAATGGACCAGCGACATGGCCGAATTTATGATAAACGCCGTGAAAGAAGCAGGCTTCGGGCCGAACGTCGACGGCATGACGGAGCCTGAAGCCGCCTCGTGCTACTCGCTGAAGAAACGCATGGACGAACTGCAACGCAAGGGCATCCTGCGCCCGAACAAGAAGGCCAACGTGATGATGCTCGACATGGGTGCCGGCACGTCGGACATCTCCATCTTTCAGGTCTCGGTGGGAAAGCAAGGCGACATTTTCCTCGACGGCGTGCTGTCCTACCCCTCGGTGTCGGAAGCCAATTCGTGCGGCGGACGCGAGATAGACGCCATGCTGTCGGCCTACATCTGCAAGCGGTTCAACATACCGGAAAAACATTTCACCCCGGCCATGGCCAAGATGTGGAAGGAGAACATCGTATCGCCGAGCCTGACCAACAATGCGCCCGTAACCCAGGCGCCTTCCAACGTGGAAATGATTCTTTCCGTCCTGGGCAATGACGACAAGCTCAACGGCTTCGTGTTCAGCCGCACCCAGTTCGAGGCCGAAACCACGGCCCATTGGGAAAACCTCTACCGCATCATCTGCGACGCGTTCAATCAATACCGCAACGCCCCGGCCACTCCCAATATCGGGCCGGAGGACATCGACCTCGTGCTCATCACCGGCGGCCACGCGAAATGGTACTGCGTTGACGAGCTGATTCTGGGCCGAGGCGTGAACGGCTACATCGGCACGGGGAAAGTAGGCAAGGCGTTAAACTTCGCCAAAATCAAGCAAGACCCTTCGCGCATCATCCGCGAGGCGCTGCCCCACGAGACCGTGGCCGACGGCATGTGCCTGAGAGACACGGCGGTGAAAATCGAAGCCTTATCCTCCAACAACGTATGGGGCCAGCTGTTCCTGAACGACGCACCGGGAAACATGGTTGCCTTATTTAACGCCGGCGAAAAGCTTCCTGCATCGAAAACAGTACAGTTCTCAGCCACCACCCGCAAACGGATGATTGATGAATACTTTGACCTCCGGTTGGAACTGTTTTACGGAGATAACGAGAATAAAGTAAAAGAGTCCTCCCGCATTGTATTTGACGGGCGAGAGATTGTCAGTGATATCTTTTTAGCCTTGATAGGAATAGGCTTTATAAAAAGCAACTATAAAATGGTCTTGAACACAACGGTTTCATTGGATGAAAACGGCGTTATGGATTTTCATGGCGAAGCTGTGCTCTATGAGGATGAAAAGGAAAAGCAACGCTTCCAATTCTCAAAAGGCGACAGCAAGTCAATAGGATTATACGGGGACCAAAAAGAGAAAGACATATGAACCGATTCTTAAGACGACTGCTGGGCAGCTTCAACGAGCAGGATGCCCAGCGCAACCTGGAGCGGATGAGGAAGAACCTGCCGCCCATATTCACCGTGCCGGCCGACCTGGCCAACCCGATGATGGACTACATGCTGGAACGCACCTACATGGAGGAGGTGTCCGACCGCGACGATTTCCGCGTCGTTCCCTACGACCGCCACTCCCGGATAGCCTGGCTGCGCATCAACCGCCTGCCGGTGTCACCTGCCCGCATCGACGACTACGACCTGTTGTCGCGCTGGCAGTCGGTGCTCTCCTCGCTCCATGCCTGGCACGAGAAACTCCTCTTCCTGCTCCAGCGGCAAGGCGGCGAAACGCGCCTCTACGTGGGCATTCAGGGCGACATCCAGCGCGATTTGGCCACAGAGTGCGGCAGCTCGTTTTGCAGCTCCATGCCCGGCGTCGACCTGAAATACCTGAACCCGAAAGAACAGTCAGGACAGGACGAACTGATGCGTATGCTTCAGCAGATATCCAACAGTCCCTGCGGAGGCGCGATAACGGGCATCCCCTCGTTCCGCAAAGACACGCAGTATGGCGTGCTGCAAACGCTCGACAAACTAGCGTTCGGCCTGCGCGACGTGGATGACATCGAGGCGAACTATTCGTTTCTGGTAATAGCCGAGCCCATCTCCGACGACGACATCACCGACATCATCGCCCGCTTTCAGCGCATCGGCAGCGACATCCATTCCGAAGTCACGCAACACGTCACCCACTCACAAGGCTCATCCTACACGGAAGGCACGGCAACGAGCATGGGCGGCGGCCTGTCACAGTCGAGCGGCATCGGCGCCATAGTCAACACGCTGCTCAGCGTCAGTCCGGGCGATGCCTTGTCGCTGCTAGGCAGCCTGGCCTCGGGGGGCTCTTTGGGACTGCTGGGCGTGCAGAACGGCTTCTTTGCCAACTTCGGGCGCAGCTACAACAGCTCGCACAGTGTAAACTACAGCGAGTCGGTAGCCAAAGACTACCTGAACAAGTTCGCCCAATACACCGAGCTGCTGACCGACAAACATTGCGAACGCCTCCGCGCCGGACGCAGCCTGGGCTTCTGGAATACGGGAGTCTACGTGCTGGCCGAAAACAACCGCGACGTCAAGCTGATAAACGGCATCCTGCGCTCGGTCTACTCCGGCGACAAATCATATATCGAGCCTATCCGCGTGCACACGTTCCACAGCCAAACAGCCATTGACACCATACGCAACTTCAATCTGGTGCCCCTGGCAAGTGTTGCCCTCGGCTCTAAAGGCGACGAAGAATGGCACATACTGGGCCGCACGTACCAATATGTCAGCACGCCGGTCAACAGCGAGGAACTGTCATTGTTCACATCGTTGCCCCGCAAGGACGTGCCCGGACTTCGCTTCGTGAAGAATGCCGTCCGTTTTGCGAACAACCCGGGAGTGAGCAATGCAGAGACATCAATCAAACTGGGCAACATCGTAGACACAGGCGTGCAGCAAAACAACCAATACCTTATTGACATCAACGCATTGGTCCGCCACTCGCTGGTTGTCGGTTCTACGGGCTGTGGCAAGACGACCACCTGCAAGACCATCATCAACAGCGTGTTGAAACGCAACGTGCCCGTGCTTATCATCGAACCGGCCAAAGACGAGTGGGTGCGCTGGGCGTTGGCCCAGAACAAGCATCTGCCCGACAAGAAGAAGATAAAGGTGTTCGAGCCGGGCGTCACCAACTTTGAAGGCACGCTGCTCTCCAACCTGCGTCTGAACCCGTTCCAGCCGGCGGCTTGCGGCAATGCCCCCATTGACATGCAGACACGCTGCGAACAGATAACAGCCCTCATCAACGCAAGCCTGCCGACCAGCGACATCCTCCCGGTCATCATGGACGAAACCATCTACACGTACCTGAAGGAGAAAGTGGAGGACTTTGAAGAAGACTCGATGGAACAGTTGACGCAATACCCATTGCTTGAAGGCGCGTTGCCCATAGCCAAACGCATCCTGGCGGGACGCGGCTATGAACCACGCGTGACCGACGGTCTTACGGCTGCCCTTGAAACGCGCTTCCGCTACCTGACGCGAGGCAAACGCGGGAAGATACTCAACAACCTGACCTCAACGTCCTACGACACGCTGTTTGGCCAAAGTTGCGTCATCAACCTCAGCAAGATACCCAATGCGAAGGATAAAGCGCTCATCATGTCCATCCTCCTGCTGTCGCTATATGAATATCGGATGTCGGCCTACGCTCATTTCCCCGATTACCGCAACCGGGCACAAGCAAACCTCCTGCAACACCTGACCGTCATTGAGGAGGCCCACAACGTGTTGGCCAAACCTGCGCCGGCAGCCGAGGGAACAGGCAACCCGCAACAGGTAGTTGCCGACTTGTTCTCAAACATGCTCTCCGAGATACGCAGTCTGGGCGAAGGATTCATGATTATCGACCAGGTGCCCACAAAGCTAATCCCCGACGTTATCAAGAACACCAACTACAAAATATGCCATCGCATGACATCAATCGACGATTGCGCCGTCATGGCGCAAGCATTGGCCTTGCGCAAGGATCAAGAGGGCATCATTCCGATGTTGGAACAGGGCAACGTCGTCATATCGAGCGATTTGGACGATGCAGCCTCATGGATTAAAGTAAACAAACCACTTATAAACCTATAGTCACGATGGGAAACGAAAAGAATTGGATTTGGATTGCCGCCATTGCATTACTCGCAGTAGTCCTCATAGCGGCATACTGGTTTTATTGGCATCGCAGAAGAAAACCAACCGCCCCGCAAACTGAAGCCCCCGAAGACGAAATCCCCATGGATGAATTGGCCCGTGCCCTTAAACGCTTTGGCGGCAACTTCGGAGCTTTGTGGCGCGTGGCTCGCGGGCAAACGCATAACGCGCAAACTGTGTTTGCCAATATCGACGTCACCGTCCGCTATGCCGACTCTGCCCCCCTGCAACAATGGTGGGCCGCGTTTGGCGCAGAGCGCGAGAACTGGGACGACAAGCAGGCCAGCCGGAAAGCAAACGCCCTGCTCTCCCTGTTTGCACGTTGCGGGCTCGAAATGGGAAGCACAGGCAGCATAACCGTCGACAAAGACACGCAAAGCCTCTACGTGCTGTTGGAAGAAGGCGAGCTCACGCCCGGCGAAACAGCCAACGTGGTGCTGCCTTGTTGGAAATACAAGGATATTGTCATTGAGAAAGGTCTAATCACTAAAGAACAAACACTATGAACCTAGAACAAACAAACCCAATGAGCGAGGTAACAGACACCCCACTCGAAATGAAAAACTTCAACCCGGCAGTGGTGGCATACGGCGTCAACCGCTTGTGCGACATCCCCGAAGTGAAAGAGACGATTGACGATTGCAAGCATGAGTTCATGGAAGGAATAGCTTCCGTAGGAGAAAAAATCAGCGACTTCTGCGAAAGCGTGAAGGACTCCGTAATCGACTTCTGCCACGACACGTTTGAGGACGTGAAAGATTTCTTCACCGACGAAAATGACACGAAGGCGCTGGACGAGTTTGGTCCGGAATTCAACGAGGCACGCAACTTCGGCATATCCGAGTGCACCGAAGCCGCAAGGGAAATCTTCAACGAGGGGGTCATCAACGAATGGCCCAACCTTACGCCCGAACAACGCCGCGACATCGCTTGTGCCTATGCCGCCGAGGTAGCCGCCGCCTTCCAGCTCGAAAACTATGAAGGCGTCTACATCGAACCGATGGAAGACGGCACGCTGGGCTACAACAATGGCGACGGAAGCATCCACCTGAGCGATGTCCTTATCTCGCCCTATGCTTCACCGTTGGAAATCATGAACACCATCACCCACGAATTGCGCCATCAGTATCAGAGCGAGGCAATTCTCGGCCTGCACGATGAAGTCCCCGAAAGCGTGCGCAACGAATGGGCTGTGGCACAACAGATTTACAATTACGACAGTCCCTCGTGTTACGACCCGTGGGGATATACTTACAACCCGCTGGAAATCGACGCCCGTTTTGCCGGAGAAAGCGTGGTGAGAAATGTGACAAATGGAATAATCAACGACTTAGTAGCATAAACACTATGGAAGCTATAGACAGAACAAAACTGAAAGAACTCCTCATCGAAGACGGTTATATCGAAGCCAACGGCTTGGAGTTCACGATTGACAACCTGCTCAACCTGACCGGCCCGGCAGCCGAAATGCTCCGCAAATGGATGGCAACGGGAGAAGTAGACAAGTTTGAACCGATAGAAGGCATTGACAAACGTTTCCTGAGAGACAAACTCAAGATGCACAAACCGGCCATCATCCTGGCTTACGGAATGCTCCTGAAAGACCCCAAACGCAATGCAATGCTCCTGAAACGCGAAGCCGACAGGCGCAACATCTACCACCACAATTCCGCCAAACAATCATAACGCGCGGCGAAAGCAAATCAGAAAACGAGTTGACAAGGGGACAAGCTAACAAGGCCCCTCGTCAACTCGTCCCCTTGTCCCCTCGTCAACTAACAAAAAACCTATGTGCGAACTCATCATGCTGGGCACGGGCAATGCGCTCGTCACCCGTTGTTACAACACTTGTTTTGCCTTGCGTACGCCCGGTGCCTGCCTTCTGGTGGATGGCGGGGGAGGCAACGGCATCCTGCGCCAACTGGAGCTAGCCGGCATCGCGCTGGGCAGCCTTTCGGCCATGTATCTCACCCATGCCCACACCGACCACATCCTAGGTGCCGTGTGGGTGGTGCGCGCCGTGGCCCAACGGGTACACAGCGGCACGTTCCACGTCTACGGACACGACCGCGCCCTGCACGTGCTCGACTCCATCTGCCGCCTGACGCTCCCCGCCAAAGTGCTCTCCCGCATCGGGACAAGCATCCTTTTCCATGAAGTGAAGGATGGCGACACGGTGCATGTGGGCGACGTGGAACTGCAATGCTTCGACATCCTTTCCACCAAAGAAAAACAGTTCGGCTTCCGCGCCACCCTGCCCGACGGCCGCACGCTGACCTGCCTGGGCGACGAACCATACAACGACGCGTGCCGTCCCTACGCCGAAGGCTCCGACTGGCTGATGTGCGAAGCCTTCTGCCTCTATCGCGACCGCGACACGTTCAAACCCTATGAGAAGCACCACAGCACCGCCCTCGAAGCCGGACGCCTGGCCCAGTCGCTTAGCGTAAAGAACCTTCTGCTCTATCACACCGAAGACACCGACCTGCCTCACCGCAAAGCCTTTTACACGGCCGAGGCCGCGCAAGAATTTACGGGGCATATCGTCGTGCCGGACGACTTGGAGCGGGTGGAGGTGTGAGTGAGATGCAAATTGATGCTCATTTATAGTTCCTTCGATAAGGCACTACATGTATATCTTTGGCAAAGTTAAGATTAGCACCGGAATCGTCACGTCCTCCGGTAGTTATTCCAATGGCCTCGCCATATTGATTTATTAACGCACCTCCACTGCTGCCATGGTCTATCGGACAACTAATTTGTATGAAATCATCATCTCTGATTTGGGATATCTCACCGGAAGCAAACGTGTTTTCCAGCCCTTTGGGACTGCCTATTGCATATACTCTTTCGCCGACTTCGCATTGTCTTTGAGAAACAGGTATATAATTGAATTGCCCTTTTATTTGAAATAGAATGTAATCGTCGGCTTCGCTTTTCGCTATTACTTTATCAATTTTATATTGGCGGCCATCGGCTAATTTAATAATTTCATATCCTACAGCAGTCCCCTTAAAAACATGGTAATTGCTGATGGCTAAACCATCTTGCGTAATAAAAAAGCCGGAACCTTGATATGCTTGATAGCCGTCAGTCGTAAATATCATAAAGACTGCTGAATTATAACGTTTGAATATCTCTGTTGCCGGAATAACATGATTCGTGTCATGTTTCCTTAACGGTTCCCGCTGTTTTGCTCGCGGATTAACATTGCGATGATTCATATTCGACCGTACGGATTCCTTCACGTAGGGTTCATGCATCTTAGGGCGATTTTCATTTCTTCCTGTCATCGTACAAGAAATGAACAGCGCAACTAAAAAATACAATCCTATATTATATGACATATTCATACTTACATTCTATTTTATTACTCCGGGTTTAGGTAATATATGTATCAAAAAACGTTGATTCTTGACGTTGCCTGCCACATCCGGCTGTATACGCAATGTCCCCTCTTGGCCGCTTCCCGAGATAATTACCTCACATTGTTCCGAATTGAAAAAGACACCATTACGTTTCCAATAATTGACCAAAGCCAAAGCTCGTTCGTAACTTAATTCGTTGTTTCTTACGTAATCGTCTTTAGAAGCTTGCCCTTCTATAATCAATAGATATTGCGCATTGTATTTCTTGCAAGCTTCATAGATGAATCGGTTGATAGCTTTTCCGGCATTCAACAGTTGCAGTCTGGTGTGCTCATCAATGTCTATGATGTTTGCGCTGTTTGTTTGAAACCCCACATCAATTTTTAGTATATGTTTCTTATGTTCTGCGTTGTATGCAAAATAAGTAGAATCAATGTTGCTTATGGCGTTCTGGATTTCTTTTATTTTATTAATTTCCGCCTCTGTAGCTTTCATCTGTTTCTGAAGCATAACAACTGTCAGCACAAATAGAACAAGCATGATGAAAAACAGACTTGACATCAAATCTGCGTAACTGGCCCAAAAGTATGAACGTTTATTCATAAATCATAATCGTATAAAAACATGGAAGATGTTCATTATAAGAAGAATAAGGAATAAGAGAAATACAACGATGCCTAAGGACACAAATACAAACAGCATGTATTTTATGGGTTTAGGTAGTGTGTCTAAAAGTGTTTGTTTAATAGGCAATGCTGCAGCAGGTGCTGCAGTGGATGTTTCTAGTGACAAGCGCTCTACCGCTGCAATCAGCTCATCCATTTTCTTATTTTGGCTAGTCCCCATCATCGAAATCTCATTTTTCAATTCGTTTAAGCTAGCCAACTCAGCATCTAGTTTCTTGCCTTGTTCTTTTATGGCAGAGGCTACAGTTTCCAGCCTTTTAAGCTCGTCAAAGATATTGCTGTTCTCTTGAATCTTTCGTTTGAATATTTCCTGCTGTTCATCTAGAGCTTTATTAAATATGTCTTGTTTCCGAACAAGTGCCTCATTCATGCTTTGCATGCTTTTTTCTGCGTTGTCTTGCAAAGCATGCAGTGTTTGTTGCAGCCGATCATCCACAATGCCTACAGCTTGACTGATTGCCGCTTTACGCTGTTCGATGTCTTTTACTTCCTGCTCAAAGAAAGTCCCCATACGTTCAATTAATTGCGTACGGTTCATTTGTGAGTTGATGCTTTCATTCAACGTATTTACATGACCGATAAAATCATTCACATTTTGCAGATATTGTCCGAAACGCTCTAACTGAGGTGTGTAACTTTGCAATTCACGCAATACTGAAACATTTGCAGTTGCCATTTTCTTGATGTCCAGTTGCTGGATGGCTTGCATTAATTCAATCTGATTCTCATAGGAGGTTTCTACTTTCTGTAACGCTTTATCCAATTTTGTAGTATTGGACGAAAACGAGCGGTTGAATTTTAGCAAGTTTTCCTGAAGCCTCATTAAGCTGTTTTCCGTTCCTCCCAATACGGGAAGCAATTCTGTCTGAATCCAAGTATAGAACTGATTCTTGTCGTTTTCTACTTTCGAAGAAGCTCTTTTGGCCGACCAAGAACCAATCGTCGTTAGGATAATCCCTACCAAACTGGCAATCATGGCAATGGCGACTCCACCCATCAGTGCTCCTATTGAATCGCTAGGTTTTTCAATGAATGCAGAGAATCCGCTTTTTATCGCAATATAACCGATACCAATAATAATGCCCAACATTGTCCCCATTAGTCCCATGTATAAAGGCATGGGAAGTTGCTTTTCGATCTCCTCATGTTGAGCATCGCAATAACGTTCTACCGTATCCTTTATTAGCAGGAAATCACCTGTTGCCCCTTTATTCTTCAGCAAATAGGCATTTATGGCATCTATTATTTGGATAAGGATGGGATGAAGCGTAGGATTATTTTCTTGGTCAAGAGCTTTGATGTATGTAATCTCAACTTCATCTTTACCATCCTCCTCCGAAGGCTCTTTGTAAGCAATGCTAGATAAGCTTTTTACTGTATTGTCCGTAATCTCCGACAATGGCACATATGCCTTGGGAGCACGAAAACGGATTCCTTTAAAAATACTGATATATTTATGTATCAAAGAATTACTATTGAACCAAATGTATAATTGAATGAGTACAATTACAATAACAGCTATAGTAATCAATATATAATGCTCTTCTTCCATAATATACTTTTATTTAATAAACATGATTTCTGCCTTTTTTATTACTCTCCAAATGCCGGCTTCTATTTGTTCTACTTGCCCGGCATTTACGTTTGCTATTTTCTTGGCATTTATGGAACTTCCTCTGGTTTCGCAAAATTGTTCCAGAATATATTCTTTGTTCTTTATTGCTCTCAGCATCTGTTCATCTTTCTCATAGACCGTAAACCGGGCGACATTGCCTTGCTCCACCTTAATAATATAGATTGCTTCCATTTCCTCTGTTGTCTTAAGGCAACCGTTTTGTAATGGCTTGGCATATATCGTTTTATCAGGTTCTCTGCGAGGTGGTTGATAGGCATTCCTTTTTCCCTCATCATGCTCACCTTGACTTCCTGTTTTTTCCAACATTGGCTTACAGTCATTAATAACTTCTTTTTTGATAACTTCAACATCCTGCGCTATTTTATCTATTTTTTCTTCTGTTATGACTATTCGGCGAGCAGGCGTATGACGATAACCAGCCTGAGTGTCATTATTCTGATCTCGTTCTATTGCTTTCAGTTTCTTGTATATCTTGTGACATCCCCAAATAATCATGCTCAACAATAGAATGATGATAGCAACCACTCCTATGGCTACCCAGCGAACAATACTGAGCAATTTTGTTCCCGCTTTCTTGTCATTTCTCTGTTCCATCTTATTTATTACTTTATTGGCTATTTTATCTATGTCGTTGTCTGTTATGAAATGGTTATTATCGCACTCCGGTACGATTGCCTTTGCAGAGGCTACATTCATTTCTGTTGAATCTTTCATAGTCGATGGCTGTTCAACCGGATATATTAACAGATTGGCACAGAATATTAACACAAAACATATAATAATCTTTTTCATAAGCTTTTTTATTTATAAACTTCTTGAGCAACCATGTTTAAAATACCAGTAAAAGGATAAAAGAAAAGAGTTTCTTCTATTTTGGGTTCTACTCCTATTTGCTCTATCTCTTCTTTCTTGGCATTGATGCCATTCTTCAGATAAGTCTTAATGTCTTTCAAGCAATACTTTTTGACCGTATCCCATTTGACACGTTCCGAATCAAACTTTTCTACATAAGAAAACTTCTCATTCAAATCGAAAAACAACTGAATGGCTTTCTTTACTTCCTCTTGCACATTTTCTTCCAAAGTCATATCAATGTCGTCATACTTCAGATCCTTCGCGACAAATGTCTGAGACGCATCCCCTAGCAAAGTTTGTTTCAACGCCATAATGCTTGAATAGTCTTGAGGCTTTGCATTTAACAATCCGCCTTTACAAGTCGCTTCCTTAGGATTTTCCACTTCACGGATAATTGTTAAACCATCGTCATTATAAGACTGCTCATACACAGCTTCAAATATTAGCTTGGTGAAATCTTCCAACGTAACATCATTGGGAGTTAATACATTCAACACTTTAGAACCATTGCCACTAAACGTGATATGTCTTGGCATACTCATATTCTTTGTTTTCATTATATTCGCAACATGATAGATAATAACGAAATAAAACAATATGAAAGCATATTTACCGCAGCCATCTTGCGCCAGAGTCTTATTAAAATCAATTACTATTTTCTTATTTAGCACGCTCTTATTGCCTGCCAAAGAGAAAAAGAAAGAAATAATATCGGTTGACACCTTCTGCTGAACCAGTCCTTGCATTATTTCACAAAGCTCATCCAAACCATTCTCTGCCAATTTATTGTAAATTTCGTCTTTAAAGCGATTGACAAAGCCATTGCAATCAGAGTCAAAACCATATCCGTCTCCCCAAATACTGTTGGCTGCAAATCGGAAAGAAGTCAATAGTTCCTCTTTCCCGTTATTTACAATCAACACATCGGTAGTACCTCCACCTATATCAATAGAAACAACATCTGTGGTTGCATTTCTTTTCTTTTTATAAAAGTAATAAGGAGCAAGCGATTCCGACATTGGAATAACATTGGAAACATCTTCACCAAAATTCTGTTTGTATAGAACTTTCCATATCTCCTGAAACTTATTAAATCGCCCTTCTGTCATACTGGCAGGATAAAACCACACAATTTTCGTACTTTTCAAATCTCCGCCATTCAATAAAACTTTATTACGCAAAACCAAGAATAAAGCATTCAGATAATGACTAACCTTCTCTTGTGCATGAGGTTCATTTGACCATTTCAGGTTGGTTGTGACTTTGTTGTAACTTGCAATCATGGCTTTTTCATAGACAAACGGAATATTGGTATTTGCCATTGGGAATACAGCTTGGTTCCAATTCGTGTCATATCCTTCAGATAGCACAGTTCGTATGGGGAATTTGAATTCATCACCAATCGTATCCGGCAAATAGTCTTGATGTAGAACTTGCAATGCAGACATAGCGCCGCTTAAATCGTTTAGCTTAGATAGCTGCAAATCTTTGTCCGTTATTTCAAACGGGAGAGATGTAGAACCATTCTCCGAATATTCTATATATGTATTGGTCGTTCCGAAATCAATGGCAAAAACGAACTGCTTGTTACCATTCTTTTTCTTCCATATCGGGACAATGCATCCTCTTATGTTTTCATTGCATTGCAAAACGATATAGTCAAAATTCGAGTCAAGGATATATGTTTCATTGAAAGCATAACTTGTATCCTTTACATTTCTTTCCGCCTTTCCTGTTATCTCGACAGGTTGATCTCCTTGGAAAAAGGTTAAATCAATCTTTTCTTTACTTCCATAGTCCCTCACCAACGCGATACGATAATGAGGAACATCACTCTCTGTAAACCTTATTGAAGAAAATAAAGCTACGCCAAAATGCCGCTTAATAATACCTCCTTTATTATGTTCGGGCTCTGCCATCGAGTCGTAGAAATACAAACGCTCGTATGTGATGTATTCATTTCTTTGAATAGGCACTCTCAGAATAGCTTTTACACCTCCGGCATTAGGGACCAATTTAAACATGCTCTTCCCGTCGGGCATGGTTCCTTGAAGTTCGTCAATCGTGAAATAAGAGAAGAATTCTTTCCGAAGAGGTAATAAATAACAATCTTTTAAGTCTACGCCGCCATTGAAGAATTCTTTTGGGTTAAACGTATTTTCATCCCACAGAATATAGTCTTCAAGAAAATCTCCGATGGTCAGATACGGATATTTCGTACCATCATCCGGCAAGGTTCGATTTTGCAATAAGCGGCTGTCGTTGTAAGGAACTTGGGTATTTTTATCCCATGTAGCAATCGTATAGTGCAGTGGTTTGGTGTACATGTCAACAGGAAGCACGAGAGGCAATTTAGCATCTTTGCAAATAGAAGAGTTGATTTGGAAATCACTCTGTACGTTTGTAATTCCCTTCTTCTTTTTAATAGGGTAATCCAATACTTCTACAAGGTTTGCGCCAGAAGTGACGGACAGTTCTTCATAATATGCATTGTATGACTGTACATCTAAAGCACTAATCTTTGCCTTCTGTGTATTACTTAATTTCTCAAAGTTTAATTCCAAATAGGCATAAATTTCCGGATATAGACTTGCAAAGTCTGGCATGCTTTTTTGAATGCAATACCAATACATCTGATAATCAAAATCGCGCTTATACAGAGGTTGAAACTCTCCATCAAAGGCTTTGTCTTTGCCAAAACTAATATGCTTGGATACATACGACAAGTCATTGGCTGAAGTGAAAAACAACGTTGCCGGCGAAGTGGCTCCGATGATATTCATTTGCCTCGGTTTGTTCGGTCCTATATAGTCCAAAAGGTAAATCCGGTCAAGTTGTCCAAAGTTAAAAGCATCTGCGTCTTGTTCTAAATAAAGGCGCAACGTTTCTCCAAACAAGCGGTGTTTGTCATTGGCAGAATTGAGCAATGTTTGTAAATCACTCTTACTATCCCATACGAGTATACGCACTTTGTCTCTGAATTTATCTATATTGAAGAAAATCTCTCCAACATCGAGACAATCGGACACCAGCTTATGATGAATAGAGTCTCCATCCAAATCCTTACTGTCTGTTATGATTTTGAATGCGGTTTTAACCAAATCCATCCGGGCAAAAGGAGACGGGATGGACGTAATTTCTTTTTTGCAGGTAGCTCCATTCGGATCTTTTATAGCCTTGATCGCTGCATCTCCATAGGCTGAAGAGCTTCCCCAACCTTCCAGATTGTTATCACCGGTATGTAATCTAAAAACTTTTCCCATACTTAAGCTAATTTTTTATCTTCCACTAATTTATTTACTGTCTGATAGAGCAGTTCGATGAAACGAGCTTCTGTACTTAAATTATTAGAGATTTTGGGCTCAATGTCACACAAATAGTAATCAAACAAATCATAGTTGCTTCTGTAGTTGATAACCTTTCCGGGTTTTACGCCTTTGACAAAACCAAACACGTCTTTCTTCATTTCTTCCAAATGAAAAGGAGAAAATCTCCGGCGGTTGGATGCCATTTCCTTTAGCCATTGCAAGTAGTTTTCTTTCACCGCCCTTAGATGGGAGCTAAAAAAGATGCCATTGAAAAAATTGTCATCGAAAGGACGTTTGCCTTTAGTCCATTTCTGCGATTGGGAAGAAGATAGATGCTCATTCAGGAATTTGCAGAACAAGGTGAACTCAGTCATTGGGCGTTGAATCTCTTTTCGAGTGATGCCATAGAAGCTGGAAAATATCATTTCCTCATCATCCGCTTCTGCGCCAAACTCCTTGTAAATGGGGCGCAGAGCTTTGCCTTTTGAAGATTGCAAAATATCATTGTCCATCTTGCAGAAATCTACAATTGCCAACGCCGCCAGCAATTCAATGATATGTGCTTTGTTTGCCTGAGTCGGGCCACCTACGCTGTATGCATACGTATCATAAATGTCATCAGCAATGTAATAGAAGGCATTCAATGAATTGTTTCCGCTAATGTTTTTGTCATAATATTCCAATGCAGCCTTTGCTTTCGAGATAAAAGTGGAACTGTCGATGTCGTTTTTGCCATCTGTGCTCTGAGCTAGGTTGAAATAAGGCAATACGGTTATGGCACCAATAGCTGCATCCTTAATGTTTCCCGCATTCGGAAAGTTCATGTCTATTCCGCGCAGGTTTTTCAGCAGCAAGGGGAATCCGCTAGCCCCCGTGCCTCCAAAAATGGAGCTGACAATGAAGATACGGTCACCCGGTCGGAAGCTGTTGGCAAAATCAAAAAATGCCTCCGATTGTGCAAACTGATTTAAAACCACGCTGCCAATGTTGGGATTTCCTTTGAAGCCAACATCCATGTCCGAGCCCAAATTCTTTGCTGAAAATAACATATAGGCCAATGCCTGATTGGCAATATCCAAAGAAGCGAAATCCATGTATTGCTGGAATTTATTATTTTGCGTATTCGATAATTCCAACCGATAGCCGGGAATCAATTCACTTATTTGAGTCTTGAAGAAGTTGTTCTTCATGTCGCTGGTAAAATGAAGCTGCTCGTTTATATACTGATAATCCCGAAGAAAAGAGATTGTCCGCGTCAGGTCGGCAGCCGCCGCATCGGGGTCAATGAATATCGGAACAATTTCATCCACCTCTATTTTCACCCCTGTTGTCAACAGCATAGCAAGAGCTTTCATCACCCGTGCGCCCGTGCCTCCGATGCAAAAGACATATGTTTTCATGAGTATAGGTTTTAGAATTTAATAAAAGGAGAATATTTTGCTACACGGCTCCACCAATGGAGCAAAAACGATAAGATTATAAAGAATAAGAACGCCATGAACATGTTGCTTATACCAAAGCTCCA
This sequence comes from uncultured Phocaeicola sp., assembly GCA_944321015.1. GTDB lineage: Bacteria > Bacteroidota > Bacteroidia > Bacteroidales > Bacteroidaceae > Phocaeicola_A. The sequence continues at coordinate 54,523 of CALUJS010000009.1, forward strand.
GCATTCGCCCGGAATGGAAATCAGGTATTGGATAATTTCACCATTCTCATCTCGTGAATACAACAATTCATCGGGAATCTTTCCGGCATCATAATCCGACTGAACACAATAATAGCCAACAAACAAAGCAATGGCGCTGTTAACCAATGCCACAATCAGCCAGCTCCACCATTTGCAGAACCGAGGATGATCTATTACGTAATAATATAATATCACCATCAATAGAGATATGCCCAATGTATAAAGCCCTATCGTGTTATATCTCAGTTCCAAATCGTATGCGCCGGATACAGGATTGTACCCCCACAAATATTGCGACAGATAATCAGAATAGAATGACTTAAACCAGCAATACCAATTGCCTAAAAACAACTCAAAAAATGTTCCCATAGTACGATTAGTTTATTGTTATTTTAAATACTGCATAATCTTTCTGGCGTGCGGTGAAAGCGTCGTAAACACCTTCCAACAGATATTTCAATCCGTATGTTTTCTCTGTTGCTTCATCTTTTACCAAATCGTTTCCCACGGAATCAGTCTTGCATGCTATCCATTGCGGAAATTGATTTTTCAACGCTATTGTCAAGTTGCCGCGCGAGGCTATCTGCGAGGATAAGCTAAAGATATGAGAAAATCGCCCGCTTCTTTGTTCTTTTACGGACAAGGCATAATCTTTATTGCTGACTGCATAATGAGCAGCATTCAATATGTAGCTTTCATCCAATGGCAGCTGGTTTAAATTGGCGCCGAAAGAAAACATAAACATTCCTCTTTGCTTTCCTCTGTTTTCTTTTCGTATATTCCGGATGGCTGTTCGAGGATTTGCCCTGTCTGGTTCGAACCGGCCCAAACGAGGGGTCAGCAAGATGCCGTAGTCTACTGTTTTAGGCGATGCCACTAACGTATAGACATTTTTCAATTCCGCTCCACTGCCTTTCAGAGGTTCCAACGTCACTTTATCCTGCAACTGCTTAATGTGCGACGTGCTTCCTATCAGCCAAATGTAGAAAGGGCGCCCTCCTTTATAATATTTCGGTTGGTCAAATTTATTATAAAATCTGCCATCAAATAAAGAAGTCAATTGACATACAACAACAGACAAATCGTTGTTAGCCTTATCCAAAGCAGATATGAACGACTTCTTGATTCGCGTTCGTTGTTCCAACAAATAATTATTCAGGCTTTGAGGAGAAGAGACATATTTCTTCCCCGGCGAAACAATGCAGTCAGAGATAAAGATGGAGATGTCTTCTTTGTCATGACGCTGCAATATGGAATCTAAAACTACCGCAATATCAGAAGTTCCAAGGTTTCCTCCATGCTTTCTGAAATCAACAGGCTCTATGTTGTGTATAAATGTTTCCACATCGTGGCCTCGCGAAATCACTTTGCTATTTATATAATTCAGATTTAACGTATCGATAAGTTTGCTGATTTGCAGCTCTGTCAAGTAAGCATAGACAGACTGTTCAAATCCGGTATTCCCTTTGACATATCCGTCCATGCTTCCGGAATTTTCCAAATAGACATTGATGTCTTGAATTGGTTGTATGGCCGTTGGCTTTCTTGTTATCGCTGAAAGGGAATCTGTGTTTTCGGACGTTTCTGTTCCCTCATCAGGCCCGTCGCAACACACCAATAGAGCCATTAACAAAGTTCCGACTAAGATGAAGCATGTTTTATTCATTTCCATGTTTTTCTGCGTCTTCCAGCTCCCCAAGACAATATCTGTTAATAAAAAGAAGCGTGGAACTGCGTGCTATTCCACGTTCTTGAAGGTCCTAGGAAAACCTGTTACACTATGTAATAGACAGCAGACCCACGCTTAAGCAGCGCGGGAACCGGCAAGTCCATTCTTGTGTAACTCATGAAAATTTCCTAGGTTTTCAAGAACAAGAATGAAGCATGACGCTTCTCACAATATTTTATCAAAGTAATGAGTTACAAACGCTTTTGCTGCTCATCGCTGCAAATGTAAAAAATAGTATTGGGATGTCAAAAGAACCGGAGCTTTTTAAGTTGATTCAATGTGCTTTTTTGTTGCTGAGATTTCTACATCGGTTATAAGTTGAACTACAACCGATGTAGAAAATTCTATAACCGACATGGGAGAAACCAAGTCGGTTATAGAATTGGCGGACTAAACCTTGAGCTTACGGTTCCTTTCCGCCCCTTTATCTCCTCACCGGAATGACAAATTCCCGGACGGGCACCATTCCGCCGCGGCCGTCGAGCGCCGTGATGTGGAACACGGCCTCGCCGCTGCGCATCTTGCCGGCATGTACCACGGCAGTGTAGCGTATGCCGTCGCCGGCCGGGATGCACTCCAGCGTGACGGAAGAGGAGATGCTGATATTCTTCAGCCCGTTCTTCTCGGCCACCACCGGGGTGACATGATAGGCCGCCACACGACCCGTATTGACCACCTCGAAGATGATTTTTGCCCGTTCGCCGGACTCGATGACGTGGTTGCGATTGTCGTCGATGAAGCGGATGTTGCGTATCGCCAGCTCCGTGTCGCGGCGGTCGTAGCGGTCATCATGGCGGCGGATACGGCGCGGACGCTCATACGCATAATCATCCTCATAATCATATACCCGCGTTTCCACGGTGTAGGCATCGTTCTCGACCGCCGAAGTGGCCGCACTAGCAATGGCGGCTCCCGCGATGGTGCCCACCAGCGAACCTATCAGGCTGCCGCGATAAGTGTGCGACCCCGACGAACCGATAACGGCGCCCGTCAGTCCGCCTATCTGGGCGCCCAGCATCACGGCCGTGGGGTCGCCCGACACGTTGCCCTGCGAGGTGCAGCCGGAGAATGCGAGGGCGGCGCACATGCAGATGGTGGCTAGCTGTTTCATAAGCATAACTGTTTGTTCGTGACAAATATAGTGAAATTCAACAGGAAAGCCACCTTGAAGACAAAATATTTTTGCCTTGGCGCCTCGTTCCTTACCGGACAAACAGCAGCTCGCGATATTTAGGCAGCGTCCACATCTGGTCGTCCACAATCAGTTCCAGCTTGTCAATGTGATAACGTATCTGCTCCAGCATGGGAGCAATGTTGTCATGATAGGCGATGGCTTTCGCACGTTCGTCGGCAATCTTGTTGGCCACCTTGCGGGCCTCTATCATGGCATCCACATGTTCCTTTATATACGTTGTGCGCTCGGCTATCTGGCAGATGATGGCCTGATTTTCGGCCGAGAGCGCGTCCGCTTTTTCTTTGGGGAAGATGGACTGGAGCTTGTACACGTTGTCAATCAGCCGTGTCTGATATTCTATGGCTACGGGGACTATGTGGTTCATCACCAAGTCGCCTAGTACACGGGCTTCTATTTGGATTTTCTTCGTATAGGTTTCCCACTTCACCTCGTTGCGGGCTTCCAGTTCCTTCTGCGTCATCACGCCAGTGGTTTCAAACATGCGGATGCTCTCCGGTGCCAGATAGCGGTCGAAAATGACAGGGCAACTCGTCTCGCAGTCCAATCCCCTGCGGGCGGCCTCGGCTTTCCATTCGTCGCTGTAGCCGTTGCCGTCGAAACGGATGGGCTTGCTCTCCCTGACATATTTGCGTATCACGCGTATGAGGGCCGCCATTTTGGGCTCGCCCGCGGCTATCAGGTCGTCCACTTCTTTCTTGAACAAGTCCAACTGCTCGGCCACGGCTGCATTGAGGGCCGTCATGGCGCTGGCACAGTTGGCCTCCGAACCCACGGCACGGAATTCAAAGCGGTTGCCCGTGAAAGCGAAAGGCGAAGTGCGGTTGCGGTCGGTGTTGTCGATGAGCAGTTCGGGGATTTGCGGGATGTCGAGCTTCATGCCGTGTTTGCCTTCCAGAATGCCAAGATCGTCGGCGGAACTGTTTTCCAGATGGTCGAACGCACGGCTCAGCTGCGTGCCCAGAAATGAGGAAATGATGGCAGGAGGCGCCTCGTTGGCTCCCAAGCGATGGGCGTTGGTGGCGCTCATGATGGATGCTTTCAGCAGTCCGTTGTGACGGCAGACAGCCATCAGGGTGTTCACCACGAAAGTGATGAAACGCAGGTTTTCCTCCGGCGTCTTGCCCGGCGACATAAGCCCTATTCCCGTATCGGTCCCGAGCGACCAGTTGCAGTGCTTGCCCGAGCCGTTTACGCCCTTGAACGGTTTCTCGTGCAGCAACACGCGGAAGCCGTGGGTACGGGCCACCTTGCGCATAAGGGACATGACGAGCATGTTGTGGTCCACCGCCAGGTTGCACTCCTCGTAGATGGGCGCCAGCTCAAACTGGTTGGGTGCCACCTCGTTATGGCGCGTCTTTACGGGAATGCCCAACTCGAGGGCCTGGATTTCAAGGTCTTTCATGAAAGCGGCCACACGCGTGGGGATAGCTCCGAAGTAATGGTCCTCAAGCTGCTGGTTCTTGGAGGCTTCGTGCCCCATCAACGTACGTCCCGTGAGCAGCAGGTCGGGCCGTGCCGCATACAAGCCTTCGTCCACCAGGAAATACTCCTGCTCCCAACCCAGATAGGCCATCACTTTCTTTACTTCGGGATTAAAATAACGGCAAACCTCGACAGCCGCCTTGTCCACCGCACGCAGGGCTTTCAGCAAAGGCGCCTTGTAGTCGAGCGACTCGCCGGTGTAGGCAATGAAGACGGTCGGGATGCACAGCGTGTCATCCACCACAAAGACGGGCGACGAAGGGTCCCATGCCGAATAGCCGCGCGCCTCGAAAGTGTTTCGTATGCCGCCGTTGGGAAACGATGACGCGTCCGGTTCCTGCTGCACGAGCAGCTTGCCGGAAAATTCTTCCATCATGCCTCCTTTGCCGTCGTGCTCCACAAAGGCATCGTGCTTCTCGGCCGTGCCTTCGGTCAGCGGCTGGAACCAGTGGGTGTAATGCGTGGCGCCAAGCTCCATGGCCCAACGCTTCATGCCTTCGGCCACGCCGTCGGCCACATCGCGGCTGAGCGGAGCGCCGTGGTCCATCGCGTCGACCAGTTTCTCATACACCTGTGTGGGAAGATACCTGAACATCTTCTCCCGGTTGAATACATACTTGGCAAAGTACTCGCTCGGACGCTGTGCCGGCGACTTCACCTCGCGCGGCTTTGTCTGGAAAGCCTTTTCCACTACGCGAAATCTGAGTGTTGACATAAGTTATTACGGGTTTAGTGATTGTATTTTAATGATTGTATGCCGACTCGCCATGTTCATAGATGTCGAGTCCTTCTTCTTCCACCCTGCGCTCCACGCGAATGCCTACCAGGCGATCGGTCACATGAAAGAGCACAAAAGTCATAACGCCGCTGAAGACAACGGATATGGCCGTGGCCAACAGCTGTATGCCCAGCTGATGCCAGTCGCCGTAGAGCGCGCCCTGCACGCCGCCCTCGCCCGACACGGCCTGTGTGGCAAAGACGCCAGTCAGAATGGAACCGATGATGCCTCCTATGCCGTGCACGCCGAAAGCGTCGAGCGTGTCGTCATAGCCGAAACGGGGCTTGACCACGGCTACCATGTAATAGCACACAAGGGACGTCACGGCACCGATGAAGAACGCGCCCAGAATGTCTACGGTCCCGGCGGCCGGAGTGATGGCCACCAGCCCCGCCACTGCGCCCGTACAGGTGCCCACGGTGGTGGGTTTCTTGTTGCACAGCCAGTCAACGCTCATCCACACCAGAGCTGCCACGCATGTGGCAAAATGGGTCACAAGAAAGGCGTTGGCGGCCGTGCCGTCGGCCCGGAGGCCGCTGCCGGCATTGAATCCGAACCATCCCAGCCACAAGAAGGCCGTTCCCATGAATACGAATGACACGTTATGGGGCATCATGGGCATTCCGGCCCTGTAGCCGCTGCGCCGTCCCACAAGGAGCGCCATCACCAGAGCAGAGACGCCCGCATTGATGTGCACCACCGTGCCTCCGGCAAAGTCTATGGCGCCCATCTGCTGCAGGAAGCCGCCGCCCCACACCCAATGTGCCATGGGGATATAGGCCAATGTGCTCCACAACACCGTGAACACCAGAAAACCGCCGAACTTCACACGCTCGGCAAAGGCGCCCAGAATCAGTGCGGGGGTAATGATGGCAAACATGCACTGGAACAAGACAAACAACAGTTCGGGAATGCCTCCCGCCGAAACCGTCGCAGGCGTAATGCCCCGCAAAAACACATGTTCAAAACCGCCGATAACAGCTCCCCACGCACTGCCGGAGTCCATCACGCCGGTGCCAAACACGAAACTGTAGCCAAACGCAATCCAGAGTATGCTCACGGCTGCCACAATGAACAGACTTTGCATCACCACGCTCAGGACATTCTTCTGACGCACCAGTCCGCCATAGAACAGGGCGATTCCGGGAATGGTCATGAGCAAAACCAAAACGGTGGCCACGATAAGCCATGCCGTGTTGCCAGAGTCGAGTATATATGTCGCGTCCATAATGATTATCTGTTTTTATGTTGATTATACCTATTGAATGTTACTTTTCTTCTTCCTTGTTATAAAGCGATATGTCCCCATACTCTCCCGTACGGATGCGGATGGATTCTTCCACGGGAAGGATAAAAATGCGCCCGTCGCCTATCTCGCCCGTATAAGCGGCCACCATGATGGCTTTCACCGTACGTGCAACATTGATGTCGCGCACCACGATGGACACCATGATGCGCTCAATGGAACTCGTGTCATACATTACTCCGCGATAGATGCGTTCTTCTCTCATTTTTCCCACGCCACGCACGTCGCAGTAGGAAAACCATTCGATGTCGGCTTCCAGCAGGGCTTCCTTTACATCTTCAAAGCGACTGCGCCGAATGATAGCTTCAATCTTTTTCATACCTGTTATATCACGTTGTTATATTGATTGACGTTCTCTTTTTGCTTTGTCACGCTAAAGGCTCATGCCCAGTACAAAATGCGCGCCTCCGGTAGCCGGATTCCATATCGCCCGGGCAAAGAGCGGGAGCGTCCATTGTGACGTAAGCGGCAAATCCTTACATGCCCCAACGGCGACTTCGGCCACTTCAAAACCGGAAGCTCCTCCGTTATAAAAGGTGGTGGCCCAAGGCGTGGCTCCCACGGTGGCCTGCCACTCCAACCCGCCCAGGCGGAAAGGCGCCGACAAGCTGACGTAAGAGGAGTAGGCGCGATGTCCGCCGCCATCCGTCCCGTCCATCCCGGCAAAGTTGGTGTACCAGTTGGCGGCCAGGAAGCCGAAGTCATACCCCACTTGGGCTTCAAACACATGCGCGGTATCATGCGCTCCGTAGCTGAAATATCCCGCGCCGCCGCTGAACCAATAATCGGTCACCGAGACGCTGAATCCTCCCTTGGCGTATTTCAGCGTAAGATCCAACTCTTGTGCGCCGTCCTTCTCCAATCCGGCCGAGCCCCAAGCCGCCAACGACAGTCCCTTATAGGCAACCGACAAGCCGGGCTGTACGCTGACACCGCCCAAATCCTGGCCGCGCCAGACGTATCCGCTCACCAAATCGGCTCCGACGGATGCCTCCACCTTGTCTTGCGCCATGACGCCGGGAACGGCGAACAGGACTGCCGTTACGGCCAATCCTGCCATTCTCATTTTTCTTTTCTCCATAGAACAATCATTTTGATTACATTTATAACAACAGCTGTCATTTTTCTTTCTTTCGATGCAAAAGTATGTCATCGTGCATACGCAGACAAACATTCATGTGTTATATTGTTTGCAAATTGGCCAAATATGTTACATTATAACATTGACACACGCAAACGAAAGCACATTGTAAGCAATCGCCCGATATTTATAATAATTTGTCACAAACCATCCTTGGGAGATTATTTTGTTTTTCACTCCGCACATGAGTCCGTGCCGCTCATCGCCACATGGGCCTGCACCCCTTGGTCGTTTCCCGGCTCTGCTTCCAATCGCACAGCCTCATATTCCCGCTTGTGAGCGTCCATATTCACGCTCACAAGCGGCCATATCCACGCCCACGGGCGCCCATATTCACGCTCACGGGCCTCCGTATCAACCAATGAAAGACAAGGAATGCGTTGCGGGAAACCTCCACTGCGATTCTTTAACGCGCCATAACGGCTGCATATTTTCGTAGATATTAATATGTTAAAATTACGTCGCGGACGCATTTCTGACAATCCGACATGTTTTAACGTGCCAATGTTTTAAATAGAAACTATTACCAGTCATATTTTTTCCATTTCACACAACAACACTGATGCCGCCTAATTAATCGGCACGTCCGACCGCCCTTATATTGCTTTTTGTCTTACAATACACTATTTTTGCAATCAATTTGAGCACAAATACAGCATATATTATAACAAAAAGAAAATAATCATCAGGCAAAACATCGCATTATGAAAACAGAGAGAAGGAAAGTGCCGCAACAGGATGCCGGACTTTATCGTCCGGACTGCGAGCATGATGCTTGCGGCGTGGGCATGATAGTCAATATCCACGGCGACAAGTCGCACGAACTGGTTGACGCCGCCTTGAAGGTGCTTGAAAACATGAAACACCGCGGAGCCGAAGGAGCCGACAACAAGACGGGCGACGGAGCCGGCATCATGGTGCAGATACCTCATGAATTCATTCTCCTGCAAGGCATACCCGTGCCCGAAAAGGGGAAGTATGGCACGGGGCTTGTGTTCCTGCCGAAAGACAAAAGCGAGCAGGCGGACATCCTGCGGGTGATGATTGAGGAAATCGAGCGTGAGGGCTTGTCGCTGATGTATCTGCGCCCGGTGCCCGTCAATTCCTCTATCCTGGGAGAAAACGCGCGGGCAACGGAGCCGGACATCAAGCAGGTGTTCATCACCGGCGTATCCGACGTGGAAAGTTTCGAGCGCACGCTCTACGTCATCCGCAAGCGGATAGAACGCCGCGTGTCACACCGCGATTTCTACATCGTCTCGCTCTCCTGCAAGAACATCATATATAAAGGTATGCTTTCGTCTGTGCAGGTGCGGGGGTATTTCTGCGACCTGACGCAACCATACTTTACCAGCGGGCTGGCCATCGTGCACTCGCGTTTCAGCACGAACACGTTCCCCACGTGGAGCCTGGCTCAACCGTTCCGCCTGCTGGCTCACAACGGCGAGATAAACACCATCCGCGGAAACCGTGCCTGGATGGAGGCCCGGGAAAGCGTGCTCTCCACTCCCCTGCTGGGCAACGTGAAAGACATACATCCCATCTTGCAACCCGACATGAGCGACAGCGCCTCGCTCGACAACGTGCTGGAGTTTTTCGTCATGTCGGGGTTAAGCCTGCCCCATGCCATGGCGATGCTCGTGCCCGAGTCGTTTAACGACAAGAATCCCATCAGTGAAGACCTGAAGGCGTTCTATGAATATCACTCCATCCTCATGGAGCCGTGGGACGGCCCTGCCGCCCTGCTCTTCAGCGACGGGCGTTATGCCGGCGGAATGCTCGACCGCAACGGGTTGCGTCCGGCCCGCTACCTGATTACGAAGAATGACACGATGGTGGTGGCGAGCGAGGCGGGCGTCATCAGTTTCGACCCGGAAGCCATCAAGGCGAAAGGCCGCCTGCAACCGGGAAAGATATTGATGATTGACACGCAGGAGGGAAAGATATACTACGACGGCGAGCTGAAGGAGCAACTGGCCTCGGCGCGTCCATACTGCCAATGGCTGTCGGCCAACCGCATTGAGCTGGATGCGCTGAAAAGCGGCCGCAAGGTGGACAATGCCGTGACGGACTTCACCCGCAGGCTTCGCGCTTTCGGCTACACGCGGGAAGACGTGGAGCGCACGATTGTCCCGATGTGTGCCACGGGTAGCGAGCCGACGGCTTCGATGGGCAACGACACGCCGCTGGCCGTGCTCTCCGACCGACCGCAGCTGTTGTTCAACTATTTCCGTCAGCAGTTTGCCCAAGTCACCAATCCGCCCATCGACCCCATCCGCGAGGAGCTGGTGATGTCGCTCACGGAATACATTGGCGCCGTGGGCAACAACATTCTCCTGCCCGATGAAAGCCATTGCAAGATGGTGCGCCTGCCGCATCCCATCCTGACCAACACACAGCTGGATATCCTCTGCAACATCCGCTACAAGGGATTCAAGACCGTGAAGCTATCCACGCTCTTTCCCGCCGGCGAAGGCAAGGCCGGTTTGCAGGAAGCCTTGACCGACCTTTGCCGTCGCGCCGAGGAGTCGGTCGACGAAGGCGTGAACTACATCATCCTTTCCGACCGTGACATGGATGCCGGCCATGCCGCCATCCCCTCGTTGTTGGCCGTCAGCGCCGTACATCATCATCTCATCAATGCGCAGAAACGGGTGCAGACGGCTTTGGTGGTCGAGAGCGGCGAGATACGCGAGGTGATGCATGCCGCCCTGCTGTTGGGCTATGGCGCGAGCGCCATCAATCCTTACATGGTTTTCGCCCTGCTGGATGATTTGGTGAAACGCGGCGAAGTGCAGATGAACTATGAGACAGCCGAGAAGAACTACATAAAGGCCGTGTGCAAGGGGCTGTACAAGGTGATGAGCAAGATGGGCATCAGCACCATCCGCTCCTATCGCGGGGCAAAGATATTCGAGGCCGTGGGTGTGAGCGCGGAGTTGCTGAAGCATTACTTTGGCACGCCGGTCTCTTCCGTCGGCGGCATCCGCCTGGAGGAGATAGCCCGGGACTATGCGGCCTTCCACAAGGCAGGCTTTGCCGCCGATGTCGATGAAAGGGAACTGTTGCCGCACGTCGGACTGTTCTCCTATCGCAAAGACGGCGAACGCCATGCCTGGACTCCGGAAGCCATTACCGCTCTCCAACTGGCTACCCGGCTGGGCAGCTATGCCAAGTTCAAGGAGTTTACGGCTCTGGCCGACCGGCAGGAACATCCCCTCTTCTTGCGCGACTTCTTCCGCTTCAAACAGCATCCCATCCCTCTGGAACAGGTGGAGCCGGTGGATGACATTGTGAAGCATTTCGTCACCGGCGCCATCTCGTTCGGAGCCATCAGCAAGGAGGCGCATGAGGCGCTGGCCTTGGCCATGAACGCACTGGGCACCCGCAGCAATACCGGCGAGGGTGGAGAAGATTCCGCCCGCTTCCATGGCACGCACGACGGCATTTCGTTGTGCAGCAAGACCAAGCAGGTGGCTTCGGGCCGCTTTGGCGTGACGGCCGAATATCTGGTCAATGCCGAGGAAATCCAAATAAAGGTGGCTCAAGGCGCCAAGCCCGGCGAGGGTGGCCAGTTGCCGGGCTTTAAGGTCGACGAGGTCATTGCCCGCACGCGCCACTCCATCCCCGGCATATCGCTCATCTCGCCGCCGCCCCACCATGACATCTATTCCATTGAGGACTTGGCTCAGCTCATTTTCGACCTGAAGAATGTTAACCCCCGGGCACGTGTCAGTGTCAAGCTTGTGGCAGAGAGCGGCGTGGGCACCATTGCCGCCGGAGTAGCCAAGGCGAAAGCCGACCTCATTGTCATCTCCGGAGCCGAGGGAGGCACAGGGGCGTCGCCCGCCTCGTCGATGCGCTATGCCGGCATTCCGCCCGAAATCGGATTGAGCGAAACGCAGCAGACGCTCGTGTTAAACGGTCTACGCGGCCAGGTACGTTTGCAGACCGACGGCCAGCTCAAGACCGGACGCGACATTGTGAGCATGGCGTTGTTGGGAGCCGAAGAGTTCGCTTTCGGCACGGCGGCCTTGATTGTGTTGGGCTGCGTCATGATGCGCAAGTGCCATGCCAATACGTGTCCGGTCGGGGTGGCAACGCAAAATCCCGCGCTGCGTGCACGCTTCCGGGGACATTATGAGTACGTGGTCAACTACTTCCGTTTCCTGGCGCAAGAGGTACGCGAATACCTTGCCGGAATGGGATTCGCCCGCTTGGACGACATTGTGGGCCGCACCGACTTGATAGAGATTGCCTCCTGCACGGACAAGGCGGCTTTGCTCGACTTCGGACGCATCCTCCATCGGGTGGACAATGGCGCGGCCATACGCAATGTTACCGTCCAACATCATGAGACCGACCACGTGATGGATGTGGTCATGATTGCCGCAGCCAAGGAAGCGCTCGAACAGCGCAAGGAAGTTTCTCTGGAATACGCCATCGCCAACACCGACCGTTCCGTGGGCGCCATGCTCTCGGGCGCCGTGGCTGTCCGCTACGGCGAGTCCGGATTGCCCGACCGTACCATCCAAGTAAAGTTCAAAGGCTCGGCGGGACAGAGCTTCGGTGCGTTTCTCACACGGGGCATCAGTTTCCATCTCGAAGGCGAAGCCAACGACTACCTGGGAAAAGGGCTGAGCGGCGGACGCATCTCGGTACAGCCGCCCGTGCGCAGCGGCTTTGCGGCAGAAGACAACACCATCGCCGGCAACACGCTCCTCTATGGCGCTACGAGCGGAGAGGTTTACATTAACGGACGGGTGGGCGAACGCTTTGCCGTGCGCAATTCCGGCGCCATCGCCGTGGTGGAAGGAGTGGGCGACCACTGTTGCGAGTATATGACCGGCGGACGGATTGTCGTACTGGGCGAGACCGGGCGGAATTTTGCGGCCGGCATGAGCGGCGGTGTGGCCTACGTATGGGATAAGAACCACACGTTCGACTACTTCTGCAACATGGACATGGTGGAACTCTCGCTGCTGGAGGACAGCACGGCCCGCAAGGAGCTGCACGAGCTTATCCGCCAACACTACCTCTACACGGGCTCGGAGCTGGCGCGCATGATGCTCGACAACTGGAGCCGCTATGCCGAAGAGTTCATCCAAGTGACTCCCATCGAGTATAAGAAAGTGCTTGCCGAGGAACAGATGCGCAAGCTGCAAGAGAAGATAGCCGAAGTACAAAGAGATTATTAAACACTAAAAGATATGGGAAACCCGAAAGCTTTTCTGGATATTCCGCGCCAAGAGGCCGGATATCGCCCTATACACGACCGCATCGCCGATTTCAGCGAGGTGGAACAAACGCTCAATACCGGCGCGCGCAAACTTCAAGCCTCCCGCTGCATGGACTGTGGCGTGCCTTTCTGTCATTGGGCCTGTCCGTTGGGCAACCGCCCGCCGGAGTTTCAGGATGCGCTCTGGAAGGGCAAGTGGCGTGAAGCCTACGACATCCTTGTACAAACCAATGACTTCCCGGAATTTACCGGACGCATCTGTCCGGCCTTGTGCGAAAAGAGCTGTGTCCTGCAACTCAGCATGGGGGCTCCCGTCACCATCCGTGAAGACGAGGCCGCCATCATTGAGGCCGCTTTCCGCGAGGGCTATGTCGTGCCGAAACAATATGCACGGAACGGACGCCGCATTGCCGTCGTCGGTAGCGGCCCCGCCGGACTCGCTGCCGCCAACCGGCTCAACCGCATGGGCTACGCCGTCACCGTGTTTGAGCGGTTGGAATATGTAGGCGGACTGCTTCGTTTCGGCATCCCCAATTTCAAGCTGAGCAAGTCCATTATCGACCGTCGCCTTCAGGTGATGGAAGCCGAAGGAATTGTGTTTGAAACGAATAAAGATATCGACCTAAACCATCTGCCCGAAGGTTTCGACGCTTATTGCATCTGCACCGGAACACCGCAGGCACGCGACCTCCCCGTCCCGGGACGCGACTTGAAAGGCGTGCACTTCGCCATGGAGATGCTGGCCCAGCAAAACCGTGTTTTGGCCGGACAGACATTTGCCAAGGATGAACGTGTCACGGCACGGGGCAAGCATGTGCTCGTCATCGGCGGTGGCGACACGGGCAGCGACTGCATAGGGACAAGCATCCGCCAAGGCGCGCTCAGCGTGACACAAATCGAAATCCTTCCGCAGCCTCCCGTGAATGAGAATCCCGCCACGCCCTGGCCGCAGTGGCCCCTTGTGCTTAAGACGAGCAGCAGTCACGAAGAAGGATGCACCCGCCGGTGGAACCTTTCGACCACCCGTTTTCTGGGCCGTGGCGGACGGGTGTGCGCAGCCGAGGTGGAAACGGTGGAGTGGCAACCCGCTGCCGACGGCGGTCGTCCCGTGATGTGCCCAACGGGGAAAAAGGAAGAGCTGAAAGCCGACCTCGTGCTTCTGGCCATGGGATTTCTCAAACCGGAACTGCCCGCGCTGCCGTCCAACGCGTTTGTGGCAGGCGACGCCGCCAGCGGAGCCAGCCTTGTAGTGCGCTGCATCGCGTCGGGGCAGAAAGCTGCAGCCGAAATCGACAAGTATATTCGTTCACAAATGGAAAAACAATAAAGGCATATGTGCGGAATAGTAGGAATATTCAACATAAGGGAACAGACGCCGGCCTTGCGCGCAAAGGCTCTGGCAATGGCCGGGAAGATACGTCATCGCGGACCGGATTGGAGCGGCATCTATTGCGGCGGCTCGGCTATCCTGGCCCATGAGCGACTCTCCATCGTAGACCCGCAGAGTGGCGGACAGCCATTGTATTCGCCCGACGGCAAACAAGTGCTGGCCGTGAACGGCGAAATCTATAACCATCGCTCGATTCGCGAGCGTTTGGCAGGAGGGACATATCAGTTTCAGACGGGGAGCGACTGTGAGGCCATCCTGGCCCTCTACCGCAACCGGGGCATCGGTTTTCTGGAAGAACTCAACGGGATTTTCGCCTTCGCGCTTTACGACGCGGAGCGTGATGAATTCCTCATCGCCCGCGACCCAATCGGCGTCATACCCCTATATATAGGCTACGATGCCGACGGGACAATCTATTGCGCAAGCGAACTGAAGGCTTTGGAAGGGCAGTGCGAACGCTATGAGCCTTTCCTTCCCGGACATTACTATTCGAGCCGCGAGGGCAGGATGACGCGCTGGTATCACCGTGACTGGACGGACTATGATGCCGTAAAGGACAATCCGGTTTCCGCAGAGGAACTCCGTGAGTCATTGGAGGCTGCCGTGCAGAGGCAGATGATGAGCGACGTGCCCTACGGGGTGTTGCTTTCCGGCGGATTGGACAGTTCCGTTATCTCGGCCATAACAAAAAAATATGCGGCACGACGGATTGAGAGCGGCGGACGCGAGGACGCATGGTGGCCGCAGCTTCATTCCTTTGCCATCGGGCTGAAAGGTGCGCCCGACCTGGCCAAGGCGCGCAAGGTGGCCGACTTCATCGGCACCGTGCATCACGAGATACACTACACGGTGCAGGAAGGGCTGGATGCCCTGCGGGACGTCATCTATTTCATCGAGACCTACGACGTGACCACCGTGCGCGCTTCCACGCCGATGTATCTTCTGGCCCGTGTCATCAAGAGCATGGGCATCAAGATGGTGCTCAGCGGCGAAGGGGCCGACGAGATATTCGGCGGATACCTTTACTTCCACAAGGCACCCGACGCGCGCGCCTTCCATGAGGAGACGGTGCGCAAGCTGTCGAAACTTCATCTTTACGATTGCCTGCGGGCCAATAAATCGCTGGCCGCCTGGGGCGTGGAGGGACGCGTCCCCTTCCTCGACAAAGAGTTTCTCGACGTGGCCATGCGCCTCAATCCGCAGGCCAAGATGTGCCCGGGAAAGACCATTGAGAAGCGCGTCCTGCGCGAGGCGTTTGCCGGAATGCTGCCTGCCGACGTGACATGGAGGCAAAAGGAACAGTTCAGCGACGGCGTGGGTTATGGCTGGATTGACTCCTTGAAGGAAGTGGCGGCCCGCGTCGTGAGCGATGAGGAGATGGCCCATGCGGCTGAACGTTTCCCCGTCAATCCGCCGCGCAACAAGGAAGAGTATTGCTACCGGCGTCTGTTCGAGGAGCATTTCCCCAGCGAAAGCGCAGCCCGGAGCGTACCCAGTGTGCCCAGCGTGGCGTGTTCCACGGCCGAGGCCTTGGCTTGGGACGCATCCTTCCGGGGACAGAACGAGCCGAGCGGACGTGCCGTGGCCGGCGTGCACGAAGAAGCCTACTCCCGTTTGTGAACCTGCCACTCACATCCGGACGGTCGGGGTCAGCCTTCAGTGCGCTCGAACGCCTTGCGGTGTGCCAGAATGTCCTGCATGTGTTCGAGAGCCCACTGCGTGAGCGTGTTGATGATGGGCACGAGGCTGTGCCCCGTGTCGGTCAGTTCATACTCCACGCGGATGGGCACCTCGGGAAACACCGTGCGCGTCAGCAGTCCGTCGGCCTCCAGCGTGTGGAGCGTGCCGGACAGCACCTTGGTCGATATGTCGGGAATCATCTTGCCCAAGCGGTTGAAACGCGTGCTGCCGTTCTCGTGCAGCAACATGATGATGAGCAGCGCCCACTTGTTGCCGAAGCGCGCCACCACGTTGCGGATGGGGCAAATCTCGACGAGCGAATTTTTTTCTGACTTTTTTGCCATCGGAAGAGCTTGTTTTTCACCAAAAGTGAGTTTCAGGTAACTAACTTACGTTTTTGTAACTTCTTGTGTTATAATAATCTGCGTCCTATCTTTGCACTGTCGAAAAGAAAGTAACAATGCGATGCAAAGTTACTGAACGTCCGAGAGACAGACAATAGGGACAAACGAAAACCTTTATATAAAACAGATTGTTATGAAACAGATTGAAAAGATTGCCACGGCTGCGAACTTCACAGCCGTCAGCGTAGGCAAGTTAAGCGAATTGAGTGATTACGTGTTGGAACTCGGTCCGGACGTGAAAATCCCCGGCAAGGTGTTTGGCGGAGCGGCCCTCGGCGCCACGGGTGCGGAGTTTTCCTTCCAAATGTTTCAACCGGGCACGGAAACCGGTTTCCTGCACACGCACAAGACGCACGAGGAACTCTATTTCTTCCTTAGCGGACGGGGCGAGTTTCAGGTCGACGGCCAAGTGTTCCCCGTGGGGGAAGGCAGCGTGGTGCGCGTGGCTCCCGACGGACGCCGCTCGGTGCGCAACAACGGGACGGAACCGCTCGTGATGCTCTGCGTGCAGTATCGCGGCGGGACGTTCACGCCCGACGATGCTGCCGACGGCGACATCCTCGCCGAGCCGGTGAAATGGTAAGCCGGCTGTCCGGCAAATCCGGAACGTGAGCCTCCATATCAGGAGGCATGAGCGGATATATGCCCGCTCGCGTCCGGACATATGAGCGCGCCCGTCCGGCAATATGGACGGGCGCGCCTGGTCATATGGAGCCTTATGAAGGCCGATTATTTGTTCAAAGCCTGCTCGATGTCGGCCAGGATGTCGTCAACATCCTCAATGCCGACCGAGAGGCGGATGAGGTCGGGAGCAATGCCTGCCTCGCGCAGTTGCTCGTCGCTCAGCTGACGGTGTGTGTGGCTAGCGGGATGGAGCACGCAGGTGCGGGCGTCGGCCACGTGGGTCACGATGGCTATCATGCGCAGGTTGTCCATGAAATGGATGGCATCCTCGCGCGTGCCCTTCAGGCCGAAGGCAATGACGCCGCAGGCGCCGCCGGGCAGATATTTCTGCGCGAGTTCGTAATATTTGTTGCTCTTCAGGCCGCAATAGTGCACCCAGGCCACGCGCGGATGGCGCTCCAGATATTCGGCCACCGTCTGTGCGTTCCGGCAGTGGCGGGGCACACGCAGGTGCAGCGTCTCCAGGCCCAGGTTGAGCAGGAAAGCATTCTGTGGCGACTGCACGGAGCCGAGGTCGCGCATCAGCTGGGCGGTCAGTTTGGTGATGTAGGCCATCTTGCCGAAAGATTTCGTATAGGTCAGCCCGTGATAGGACTCGTCGGGGCGTGTCAGGCCGGGGAACTTGTCGGCATGGGCATCCCAGTCGAAGTTTCCGCTGTCCACCACGGCGCCACCCACGCAGACGGCGTGTCCGTCCATGTATTTCGTGGTCGAATGGGTCACGATGTCGGCTCCCCATTCAAACGGACGGCAGTTTATCGGTGTGGCGAAGGTGTTGTCGACAATGAGGGGCACGCCGTGGCTGTGGGCGATGCGGGCAAACTTCTCGATGTCGAGCACCTGAATGCCGGGGTTGGAAATGGTTTCGCCGAACAGGGCCTTCGTGTTGGGGCGGAAGGCACGGCTGATTTCCTCCTCGTCGGCATCCGGATCGATAAACGTGCAGTCGATGCCCATCTTCTTCATCGTCACGCCAAAAAGGTTGAACGTGCCACCGTAGATGGCCGTGGAGCACACCACGTGGCCGCCCGTCTCACAGATGTTATACAAGGCATAAAAATTGGCCGCCTGGCCCGACGAGGTAAGCACGGCGCCCACGCCGCCTTCGAGCGCGGCAATCTTGGCCGCCACGGCGTCCGACGTGGGGTTTTGCAGGCGGGTATAGAAATATCCGCTCTCTTCGAGGTCAAACAAGCGGGCCATCTCCTCGCTGGTGCTGTATTTGAAAGTCGTGCTTTGATAGATGGGAAGCACGCGCGGTTCGCCGTTCTTGGGCGTCCATCCGGCCTGCACACACAGGGTGCCGGGATTCTGTTTTTTCTCCATTGATGCTATATTTTTATTGTGTTTCAGACGTAAAAAGCGCTTAGACGATGCAAAAGTAACGAAAAGATTGTATATTTGCTTCCAATCATGAAGAAGATACTAACCCACATACTCCTGCTCGCCGCACTCAGCCTGCCGCCGCTCGCCGCACGCGGACAGCAGACCGACACTCCCCGGCGCGGCGAAGGCATCAGCCTGTTCCTCCAACGCCACGGACGCACGCCAAAACTCTATCACGACGACTTTGTGGAACTCAACCGGAAAAAACTGGGAAAGGACGAAGAACTGCTGCTGGGCGTGAAATACACCATTCCCCCGCTGAAAGCCGACGCCGGGACACGGAAAAAGACATCGCGCCGGGGCACGGTGCGCGAACCGCTGCTGGGCCGCAAACATCGCGACGTGAAAGTAACCTCAAACACGCTCCGGGGAACATGCTTCTATCTGGTGAGCGGACACGGAGGTCCCGACCCCGGCGCCATAGGCCGCGTGGGCAAACACGAGTTGCACGAAGACGAATATGCCTACGACATCATCCTCCGCCTGGCACGCGACCTGCTGGCCGAAGGAGCCGACGTGCGCATCATCATACAAGACGCCAAAGACGGCATACGCGACGATGCCTACCTGTCGAACAGCAAGCGCGAGACCTGCATGGGCGACCCCATCCCCCTGGGCCAGGTGGCGCGCCTGAAGCAACGCTGCGACAAGATAAACGCCCTCTATGCGAAAGACCGCCGGAAGTACAGCTACGTGCGCGCCCTCTTCGTCCACGTGGACAGCCGCGGACGAGGGAAACAGATGGACGTGTTCTTCTATCACGCTCCCGGCAGCACCCAAGGCCGACAGCTGGCATCGGCGCTGCGCACCACGTTCAAACAGAAATATGACACCCACCAGCCGGGACGCGGATTCACCGGCACCGTGAGCGGACGCGACCTCTACGTTCTGCGCAACACCGCTCCCGTGGCCGCCTTCGTCGAGCTGGGCAACATACAGAACCGCTTCGACCTGCGCCGTCTGGTGCAAAGCGACAACCGCGAAGCCTTGGCCAAGTGGTTGAAAGATGGTATCGTGAAAGATTTTAAAAGCAAATAAACACATGAAGCACACCTACCCCATACAACTCCGTTTCAGCGACGTGGACCAACTGGGCCACGTGAACAACTCCGTCTACTTCTCACTCTACGACCTGGCCAAGACGGCCTATCTCACTGCCGCCCTGGGCGACGGCATGGACTACCGTCACTCGTCGCTCGTCATCGCCAACATCAACGCCAACTTCTTCGTGCCCGTCTATTTTACCGATCAGCTCGACATCCAGACCGCCGTCGTCCGCCTGGGACACAAGAGTTTCACGCTCTACCAGCGTGCCGTTGTCCGCGACACGGGCCTGATAAAATGCGAATGCCGCACGGTGATGGTGGCCTTCGACGTAAAGACACAACAATCATTTCCTCTGCCCGACGCCTGGCGTGAGGCCCTGGCCCGCTTCGAGGGGCGCACGGTGGAGGAGCTGGAAGGAGAATTGTAATACGATTATGTGAGGGTGGGGCGGAGGTTGACGCATAGGTATAAAAACAGAACTTCCCCCGGCTCGCTCGGAACCGGGGGAAGAACCATTCTTGAAAAAGGCGGCTACCTACTC
>CALUJS010000010.1 GCA_944321015.1 uncultured Phocaeicola sp.
GGCGCCATCGAGCAGGATGCCGACATGGTGTGTTTCATCCACCGCCCCGAATACTACAAGATAACTCAGGACGAGAAGGGGAACGACCTGCGCGGCATGGCCGAAATCATCATAGCCAAGCATCGTAACGGTGCCGTGGGCGACGTGCTTCTGCGTTTCAAGTCCGAATTTGCGCGTTTCCAGAACCCCGATGACGACGTGATAGTCCCCGTGGAGGGTGAGGTGCTTCGCAGTTCCGGCATGAACTACGCCGAGCCCGCGCCTCCTCCGCCCGTCGACATACCTCAGTCCGACCCCTTTGCCGGTGCGCCTGTAGGCGATGTGCCTTTCTGACGTATGAGACAGGCCATCGGGCCGATATGGATGCCCGTGAGCGGGCATATTGTCGCTCGTGGCCGGACATATGGAGGCTCGTGAGCGGACATATTGCCGCTCGCGCCCGGGCATATGGAGGCACGCGGGCGGGCAACTTTTTTAATGCAGATATGTCAAGTCAGCCAAAAACTTACTACATTTGCAAACCGTTTGCAAACAAGCAGGCAGACGGGTTTGTCGGTTTGCGGCTTCTTTGGTTGTTACCCCCGGATTCTAATGACCGATTTGGGTTAAGCCGCAACAAGGCAATAACTTATGAGTCGGACAGACTCGGATTGCTGAAAACAGAATACTTAAAAAAACAACAATATGAATATTTCTTATAATTGGCTCAAGGAATACGTCAGCTTCGACCTGACTCCCGACGAAGTGGCCAAGGCTCTGACTTCCATAGGTCTGGAAGTGGGCGCGGTGGAGGAAGTGCAGTCCGTCAAGGGTGGCCTTGAGGGCGTGGTCATCGGGCAGGTGCTCACGTGTGTGCCTCACCCCAATTCCGACCACATGCACATCACCACGGTGGACCTGGGCAACGGCGAACCGGTGCAGATTGTGTGCGGTGCGCCCAACGTGGCTGCCGGACAGAAGGTGGTGGTGGCCACCATCGGAACCAAGCTGTATGACGGCGACGAGTGTTTCACCATAAAGAAATCCAAGCTGCGCGGCGTGGAATCGCTGGGCATGATATGCGCCGAGGATGAAGTCGGTCTGGGCACCGGCCACGACGGCATCATGGTGCTGCCTGCCGATGCCGTGCCCGGCACTCCGGCCAAGGATTATTTCAACGTGAAGAGCGATTACCTGATTGAGGTTGACATCACGCCCAACCGTGCCGACGCATGTTCGCACTACGGCGTGGCCCGCGACCTCTATGCCTACCTGGTGCAGGCCGGTGTTCCCACGTCGCTTACCCGTCCGTCGGATGAGGCTTTCCGTGTTGACGACCACGAGCTGGAAATCGATGTCGAGGTGGCCGATTCTGCGGCATGTCCCCGTTACGCCGGTGTCACCGTGCGCGGTGTCACGGTGAAGGAGAGTCCCGCCTGGTTGCAGGACAAGCTCCGCATCATCGGGCTTCGTCCGATAAACAACGTGGTGGACGTGACCAACTACATCCTGCACGCCTACGGCCAGCCGCTGCACTGTTTCGATGCGGATAAGATAGCCGGGCGCAAGGTCATCGTAAAGACCATGCCGCAGGACACTCCGTTCGTGACACTCGACGGCGTGGAGCGCAAACTCGACGAACGCGACCTCATGATATGCAATGCCGAAAGTCCCATGTGCATGGCCGGCGTGTTTGGCGGGCTCGATTCGGGTTCCACCGAGGCTACGCGCAATGTCTTCCTGGAGAGCGCGTATTTCAACCCCACGGTGGTGCGCAAGACGGCACGCCGGCATGGGTTGAACACCGACTCCTCGTTCCGCTTCGAGCGCGGCATCGACCCCGACAGCGTCATCTATTG
The DNA here is from genome assembly GCA_944321015.1 of uncultured Phocaeicola sp. Lineage (GTDB taxonomy): Bacteria > Bacteroidota > Bacteroidia > Bacteroidales > Bacteroidaceae > Phocaeicola_A. The sequence continues at coordinate 1,839 of CALUJS010000010.1, forward strand.
CCTGAAGCAGGCAGCCCTCCTCATCAAGGAATTGGCCGGAGGTACCGTCTCGATGGAAATCAAGGACCTCTATCCCGCGCCGATACAGCCGTTTGAGGTTCGTCTGGATTATCAATACGTGCACGACCTTGTAGGCAAGGTCATCCCCGAAGAAACCATCCGTCGCATTGTGACTGCGCTTGAGATGCGCATCACTTCGGCTGACGAGCAGGGCATCAACCTGTTGGTGCCGCCTTATCGGGTTGACGTGCAGCGTCCGTGCGACGTGGTGGAAGACATTCTCCGCATCTATGGTTACAACAATGTGGAGATACCCACCTCTTTGAAGTCGAGCCTTACGACAAAGAGCGACGTAGACCGCATGCAGAAACTGCAGAATCTCGTGTCGGAGCAGCTGGTGGGTTGCGGATTCAGCGAAATCATGAACAACTCGCTTACCCGTGCGGCATACTACGACGGACTTTCGACCTATCCCGCGCAACATCTGGTGATGCTGATGAATCCGCTGAGCAGCGACCTCAACAGCATGAGACAGACGTTGTTCTTCGGCGGCATGGAGAGCATCGTGCGCAATGTGAACCGTCGCAGCGCCGACCTCCGTTTCTTCGAGTTCGGCAATTGCTACCGTCACGACCCGGCCAAAGTGAACCCGGAAAAGCCCTTGGCTGCCTATGGCGAAAACAGCCGTCTGGCTTTGTGGCTTACCGGCAAGCGCGTGGCCAATTCGTGGGCGCACCCCGACGAGGAGAGCAGCGTGTATGAACTGAAGGCTTATGTGCTCAACATCTTTGCCCGTCTGGGGCTGAATCTGGGTACGGTCGTGTTTGGTACGCAGAGCGATGACATTTGTTCCACGGCTGTAAGCATTCATACCCGTGGCGGCAAGTTGCTGGCTACTTACGGCGTGGTTGCCCACAAATGGTTGAAGGCATTCGACCTGGAGTCGCCCGTATATTATGCCGAGATTTGCTGGGATGAACTGGTGAAAGCCGTGAAGGGCGTGAAGGTGGGTTACACGGAACTGAGCAAGTTCCCTGCCGTGAAGCGCGACCTGGCTCTGTTGCTGGACAAGCAGGTGTCTTTTGCCGAGATAGAAAAGATTGCTTACGACACCGAGCGCAAGCTTCTGAAATCGGTGGAACTATTTGACGTATATGAAGGCAAGAACCTGGAACCGGGCAAGAAGAGCTACGCCGTGAGCTTCTTGTTGCAGGATGATAACGCCACGCTGAACGAGAAGCAGATTGACAAAATCATGCAGAAGCTTATCAACAACCTGCAGGACAAGCTGGGCGCCAAATTGAGATGAGACAACAAACAATAAAAGAACAGATAAATATTAAAACATTAATCCAATGGGAAGAGCGTTTGAATATAGAAAAGCTACAAAGCTGAAAAGATGGGGCCACATGGCCAAGACATTTACCAGACTGGGTAAGCAAATTGCCATTGCCGTGAAGGCCGGTGGTCCGGAGCCGGAGAACAACCCGGCCCTGCGTTCGGTTATTGCCACGTGTAAGCGCGAGAATATGCCGAAGGACAACATCGAGCGTGCCATCAAGAATGCGATGGGTAAGGACCAGAGCGATTACAAGGGAATGACATACGAGGGATATGGTCCCCACGGAGTGGCTGTGTTCGTGGACACGTTGACCGACAACACGACCCGTACAGTTGCCGACGTCCGTTCGGTGTTCAACAAGTTTGGCGGCAACCTGGGAACGACTGGCTCGCTGGCTTTCCTGTTCGACCATAAGTGCGTGTTCACCTTTAAGAAAAAGGAAGGCGTCGACATGGAAGAGCTGATTCTCGACCTGATTGACTACAATGTGGATGACGAGTATGACGAAGATCCCGAAGAGGGCACCATCACTATCTATGGCGACCCGAAGAGCTATGCAGCCATCCAGAAACACCTTGAGGAGTGTGGTTTTGAGGACGTCGGTGGCGACTTTACCTACATCCCCAACGATTTGAAGGATGTTACTCCCGAACAGCGTGAGACAATCGACAAGATGGTGGAGCGTCTGGAAGAGTTTGACGATGTGCAGACGGTGTACACCAACATGAAGCCGGAAGGCGAAGAATAAATCTGTGCATACGCCGATGAAGATACTGTATAAGACGCAGGGCACGTGTAGCAGCCACATAGAACTGGAGGTTGAGGACGGTCGGGTGAAGGACGTCAGTTTCTGGGGCGGATGCAATGGCAATCTGAAAGGCATCTGCAGCTTGGTGCGCGGCATGAAGACCGAAGAGGTGTTGTCCCGTTTGGAAGGCATCATGTGCGGGCATCGTCCGACTTCCTGTCCTGACCAGCTTTGCAAGGCTATTCGTCGGCTGTCAGAGGAAGGATGACATATTTATGAAAGCATAATTTAGTTATGAATTGTGTATGAGCGTCGGCACTGTGTGTCCGGCGCTCTCTTTTTTCCTTATCGGTCAGGGTGTGCTGATTAAGGTCTGTGATGCAGTGTGACTCTGTGCGACGTGCGTGTCAGAAGTCCCACTTCCATTTCTTTTCCTTTTTCTTTTTCCGCTTTTTCTTCTTGTCTTTTTTCTGTACGGTTTGCACGGTGTCGGTACGCAGGGTGTCCCGGTCGGTCTTTTTGTTGCGGTGGAACAATTCCTTCCAATGTTCAAAGTCGCGCTTGAACAAGAGGCCGATGCCCTGGGTTGTCAAGGTGGTCTTGGCAAAGTAGCGGTCGTTGGTCTGGTTGTAGGCTTTCAGGCTGATGTCGCCCGATGGAGTCAGCAGCCATTGCACATCGAAGTCGCCGATGAAGTTGGTGTTGGCCAACTGGTTGTCGCGGTAGCCGAAATTGCCGTTGATGAGCAGGCGGTTGTTGAGCAGACGGCCGGAGAGCATGCCTTCCACTTCCATGTCGGTCCATCCCTGGGTGCCGGTGCTCAGATTGGTCCCGAAGTTCCATTGGTTGCTGTTGATGATGTGTGACAGCATGTTGTTCAGCTGTCCCGATATGGTGGAGGAGAGCAGGGAGTTCATGGCCGATGATTGTCCGCTGTCACTGCCGGTGTTGGCATTGGCGTAGTCGTAGGTGTAGAAACGCCCGATGCCGAGCAGATAGATGATTTGCATTTCCATCTGTTCGTCCGTGCTGATATAGCTTTTTACAATCTCGCGTTCCTCGTCGTTTACGGTAGGAAGTTCCAAATCGAAGTGGATGTTGGGCGAGGCCAGTTTTCCCGTCAGGTTGAGCAGACAGTTCACCTTGACCGAGTTTTGGGTAAACGTGGCGTTGGGCGCCAGGTCTTTCAGCGATGCTGAGTTGACGGTATATACGGCTTGCAGGTTGATGTCGCCGTTTCGGGGTATGCCGCTGAAGGTGATGCTTCCCCCGGGTTGCAACTGAAAGTCTTTGCGGATGACCTCTTGCAGGCTGAGCTTGTAAAGGCCGTGGTCGAGGGTGTAGGTGCCATAGAGCTTGAAGTCTCCTTTGTTGTAGAATCGGGCTTGGAAGTTGCCGCTGCCTTGCGCCGTGGCATAGTCGCCCGATATCGGGTCCATGATGACTTTGATGGTAGCATCCGGCGTCACGTCTACTTGAGCGTTGAGATGGATGTCCGTTGTGGTTTCCTCTTCTGTTTCGTCCGCAGTATCTTCTGCCTCCCGGAACGGGTCGGGTATGACCTCTTGTTTCCATTTCGGGCGCGGGGTTTTGTCGACAAAGGTAATAAACTCGTTGCTGGCTATCTCGTCGGGTGTCCCGAGCTTGTAGACGAACGTGGTGTGGCGGCCAGTCCGCATGGTGGCATCCACATTCAGCTCGTTGCCTCCGCCTTGCAGTGTGGTGACTCCGGTGCCGTACAGACTTCCGTAGAACGATGTCTCGCTGTTGTCGGGCGCATCATACAGGAGCATGTTGTCGGTATTGAAGGTGAAGTTGTATCTTATGTCGCGCAAATGCGTGTGCCATAGCGTGCCGTTTACTTCGCCTTCGTGTCCGTCTTTGTCTTTCATGTAGGCTTTTCGGAACACGATGGCATCACGCAGCAGATTGACCGAGTCGAGCCGGATTCGGTATCCGGTGTGCAACACGCCCACTTGTATGTCGGCATTTCCCGAGGCCGTTCCTTCCAGATTCAGATTGGCAAACGGGCCATGCAGGCGGATATCTCCGGTCACCCGTCCTGCCAGATGGTCGAATACCTTGGCCGTGTATTTGTTCAGAAACTCCATGTTGGTGTTGTGGGCCGTGATGTGCAGGTCCAGTCCGGCTTTCGGGGGTGACACCCAGCCTTGCACCGTGGTGCGTGTTCCGTTTGACGCGTCGCGTATGTCTGCATCCAGATTGATGTCGCCATTCTCGGCATCCCATGCGCCTTTCACGTTCATGTCGCCCATCAGGCCGCCATTGAACGTGAAGTTCCGCACGTTCAGCTCCGTGCGGAGCGAAGGATTCTTGATGGCGTGTTTTACGTAGGCTTTGCCGCTTGCGAATCCGCGGAAGTCTACCGGGTCGAACTGTATGATGTCGAAGACGTATTCCAGCCGGATGTCGTTCAGGCTGATGTTTACCGAGTCTTCGTCATTCTCGGTCAGGTTCCCGTCGATGTGTATGTACTGGTTGTCATGCTCGAAGCGGAAGTCGTTGACGGCCACCCGTCCGGAGTCGATGGCGATGGTCGACGGGCGCAGATTCCACACCAGGTCGTTGATGATGATGTCCGATGGCCGGATGTCGACAGTGGCGTTCAGCATGTTGCCGTTGTCCTCATGCTTGGAGAATCTGGTGAGGGCATCCACCTTTCCGCTGTAAGTCGTCTGCATGTTGTTGCCCCAGTTGAGCACGGTTCTCAGTTCGTCGTCCAGGGCTTCTGCCCTCAACGACAGGCTGAGCATGGAGCGGTTGTCTTTTCCGGCCTGCTTGGTGATGCGTGCCAAGGCTTGCAGCTTGTTCAGGGGATTGTCGACAAGAATCATGCCCGATTCGTAGCGTGTCCCTTTATAGCTGAATGATGGGAAATAGCCTTCCACCTTGATTTTTCTGGCGGTTTCGTGGAAGTATCCCTTTATCGTGCCCGGCATATGGAGTGTCAGAGGGATGCGGAACACTTTGCTGAGCATGTCCGTATTGTTGATGTCCAGCGCGAACGTGAGTTGGTTGTCGGATGGCTTTTTACGGCCGTTGAACGCCACAAGCGAGGGCAGGTATTGATGCAGCAGATGGGTGCAGCTGCCAATCAGGGTATTGAACCGGAAATTGCCGAGAATCTCGCCGTTGAGAAAATCGGATGTGATGCGGATGCTGCGTTGCTCGCCGACGTCGGGGGTGGAACTTACGAGCAGATTGCTTAGGAAATATCGTTCGCCGGGAGACGTCATGCTGAGGCTGTCGATGCGGATGCTGCCTTCCATGTTGTCCAGCGTGTTGCCTTTGAAGTTCGTAAGTATCCGCACGGAAAATTCCGTGTCGGGATAGGTGGTGCTCAGTTGCAGCGCATTCGGGCGGAAATGGTCTATCTTGGCCGTGAGATTGAACTCCGGCGTTGCGACGGTGGGGTTGAAGTCGCCGCTTATCGTCAGTTGTCCGTCCGGATCGTTTATGGTGAGCGTGCCGTTGTAATATCCCCGGCGATATTGCGCATTGATGCGAATGTCGTCGTAGCGATGCTGCTTGTATTCCATCAGGGGAATGTCGCCAACGACAGCCAGTTGCGGATAGCTTTTCTCCGCGATGCGTCCTTTCACGCCCACATCCAGCGAGATACGTCCCATGTCGGCATGGGCCAGAAGCGTACCCAGTTGGAACTCGCTGGTCTGCAGGCGTCCCTGGAATGTCTTCAGCCTGTGGTTCAGGTCCAGGTGAAGGTCGGTTTGGACTTTTCCCGTGGCACATTGCATGACGCCTTTCAGCCGGAGGTCTTTCAGCATGCCCCGCGCGTTGCCCTGAAACGTGAAAAATCCCAACCGTGTCAACACGGGGGGCACTTCGGCATTCAGGTTCCGGGCCAGAAACCGAAAGCCGGTGTTGGTCACATGCAGGTCGGGCAGATTGAGGTCGAAGAAGCTCCTTTCCGGTTCGAAGGGGTTACGCACACGGCAGTAAAGGTTGAGCAGGACGTCATTGTTCTCCGAGCGGAGCCGGAAATGATTGAGCGAGATTTCTTGGGCATTCCCTTCGAGCTTGGCTTGCAACCTGACGGGAGCCGTAAATGAGGACAGCGCGGGTACAAGGCAACCGATGTCGGTCGGGGTGATGCTCGACTCTTCGATGGCGCCGCTCACATGAACCGTTTTCCACGCTTCGGATGATGTCAGGTCGTAGTCTGCCCGCAGGGTGTCTATTGCCAGACGGGTGGCCGGAAGTTTCAGTCTGAAGCGCGACAGGGTCGCAGCCTGTGTATTGGCCATGAGCTTGAAGGTCAGGTTGCCGAGGGTGAATCCCGATTGCTCCTTGAAACTCAGGTGGCGCATGGTCATGTTGAGCGAGTCGTTGCGCAATGCTTTCAGCGAGATGTTGGCGCGCAGTTCGCCGATGTCCAGATGACGGGGATTGAACCGTCCCGGAGTTTCCGCCTCATCCTGCTGATGATAACTGATGTGCCCATGGCGAACCAGCACGGCATTGATGCGCAGATTGAGGTTGGTGTTCGCATCGGTGGTGCCCCGGGAAGACAGTGCGTCGATAAGGAATTGGTAATTGGGTGCCGACAGAGAATCGCGACGGTTCAGGTTGAGGTGCATGCGATACAGCTGGATGTTGTTGATGACGACGCGATGCTGCAACAAATCGCGGATGCTGAACTTGGCCGACATGCGCGAAGCTTCGAGCAGTGGCCCGCCCTCGCGGTCGCAGATGCTTACATCGTCCAGGATGATGCGGTTCAGCAACCCGATGTTGATGTTGCGTATGGACACCTCGGTCTGCAGCATCCGGCTAAGCTCTTTCGACACGACGACGGACATCCGTTGCTGAATGTAGGGAATATTCAGCAGGATGATAAGCAACGCATAGATGCAGGCTATGCCCGTGATGCAGAAGCGCAGGATGTTACTGAAGCGTTTGATAGGCGACCCTTGTTTTGTTGTTCAACGAAGAGCAAAATTACGAAATATCGGCGCATGGCCCAGAAAAAAGAGTGAAAAAGATTGTTGCTGACGGGGATTCTTCCTAAGTTTGCGATGAATATGTTTAAAAGTCTTGTTATAAACCTAGTAGTATGAAAAAATCTGTTATCAGTTATGCCTGCCTGTTGGCTCTTGCATGGGCCGGCGGTGTGCAGGCTCAGCAGCAGGGCGGGATATCCGACGAGATGCTGAGCGAAATCAAGAAAGCGTATAAGGGCACGGTTGCCGACAGGGCCTTGCTCAATGCCATTACGGCAAATGACATCCGTGTTCTGGCCGTGAACCATGAGAACGAGGCGGGGATGGATACCTACTTCAGCGACAAAGTCGAGTCGCGCGGCATCACCGACCAGAAATCGTCGGGACGATGCTGGTTGTTTACCGGCTTGAACGTCATGCGTGCCAAGATGATGGCCAAATACAACCTGCCTTCGCTGGAGTTTTCGCAGAGCTACGGTTTCTTCTGGGACCAGCTGGAGAAGTCGAACCTCTTTCTTCAGGGCATCATCGACACGGCCGACAAGCCCATGAGCGACCGGATGGTGGAACATCTGTTCAAGAATCCGTTGAGCGACGGCGGGCAGTTTACGGGCGTGATGGACATTGTGGGCAAATATGGCGTGGTGCCCAAGGAAGTGATGCCCGAAACCTACAGCAGCGAGAACACGGCCCAGATGGCCAACTTCATCAAGCTGAAGCTTCGGGAGTTCGGCCTGCAGCTCCGCGACATGGCAGCAGCACGGGGCACGAAGGCGGCCGACTTGCAGAAGGCAAAGACCGAAATGCTGGGCACCGTCTATCGCATGCTGGTGCTCACGCTGGGCGAACCCGTCACGGAGTTTCAATGGGTGATGCGCGACGCCGACGGCAAGCCGCGCGGCGAGATGAAGACCTACACGCCGCAGTCGTTCTTCAAGGAATACATCAACGAGGATTATGTCAACGATTACATCATGGTGATGAACGACCCTTCGCGTCCTTACTGGAAGGTGTACGAGATTGACTACGACCGTCATTCCTACGACGGACACAACTGGCTCTACGTCAACTTGCCCATGGAGGAAATCAAGCCGATGGCAATAGCTTCCATCAAGGACAGCACGATGATGTATTTCTCCTGCGACGTCGGCAAGTTCCTGAATCAGAAGCGGGGCCTGCTCGACTTGCGCAACTACGATTATGACTCTCTCTTTGGCACCACCTTTGGCATGGACAAGAAGCAGCGCATTCAGACCTTTGCCAGCGGCTCCACCCATGCCATGACCCTGATGGCCGTAGACCTGGACGCCGACGGCAAACCCAAGAAGTGGATGGTGGAAAACAGTTGGGGCCCGGTGGGATACAAGGGCCACCTCATCATGACCGATGAGTGGTTTGACGAATACATGTTCCGCTTGGCGGTCAACAAGAAGTATGTGCCGGCGAAAGTGCTCGACCTGTTGCAGAGCGAGAAACCCGTTCGCCTGCCTGCGTGGGACCCGATGTTTGCCGACAAAGACTGACGCTTGTCTACATGCGCATCTAGAAAGAGGGTGTGTCGGAATCATGCTTTTTGTTCCGGCACACCCTCTCTTTTTCTTTCCCATAAGCCCCCCGTGGCTGTCCATATAGAGGCTCGTGCGTGTGGATATGGACGCTCGCGAGCGGCCATATGGTGGCCGGCGGGCGGTGATATGCCCGCAAGAGCGCAGTCGGCGTCATGCGCAGGGCGCCGGATGTTGCCTGTCAGGAAAACTCCAGTTCAAACTCCTCGCTCAGGCGTTGCAGCATGGGATTCTTCCGGTTCATCAGTTGGTATTGCTCCATCCGGTTGTAGGCTTTCACCACTTCCTTGGGGGCGCTGACGCGCACGGTCATCATGATGGCCGAGTTGTGAAGCTGCTGTTGCAGATAGGCCTCCACCTGGGGAATCATCTCCCGGATGTATTTTTCCACAATCTCGTTGTCGACCACAATCTCAAACGTGCGTTCGTCGAGCAGATGCGGCGTCATGGCTTTCATGCGTCCGGCGTTGGCCGCCTCCTCAACGGGGAGCCGGTTGGTGAATTCCAGCCAACATCGGCGCAGGTCTTGCTCGGTGAACGGGCGTTTTTCCTGTGTTTCGGGCGTCGGGGCCGTGCCCGCGTCGGGAGTTGTCCCTTTGGGTGTCTCCTGATGTGGTTGCTTGATGGAGACGCCCAGACTGTTTCCCCGCTTCAGAGTGGGAGCCTTTTTGGCAGCCGGTTGCGCGTCGGCCGGGTTGCCCGGCTGTGTGGCCGGAGCGTTTGCGGGCCGGTCTTGGGCAGAGGGCCGTGCTGTCTGCGCCTCGGCTTGGGGCTGAGGCTGCGGCGCAGGGCTACCGGCCGGGGCGGATGCCTGTTGCGTCTGAGTTTGCGGGGTGAATATGGGTTTGATTACTTGCTTAGGGCCATGCCCACAGCCCGGCGCGTCGTCGTCGGGGGCGGTCAGCTGGGCCAGTTGAATTAGGGTGATTTCCACCAGCAGCCGTTTGTTTTTGCTGGCCCGGTAGTTCAGGTCGCAGTCGTTGCACAGCTTCATGGCCCGATAGAGGAATTTCGGTTCGCAGCGCGCGGCCTGTTCGCGATAGCGCTGGCGGATGCTGTCGCCCACCTCCAGCAGGGGCAGGGTGGCCTCGTCGCGGCTCACCAGCAGGTCGCGGAAGTGTGCAGCCAGTCCGTTGATGAAGTGGCTTCCCTCGAAGCCCTTGCCGAGTATGCTGTTGAACAACAGCATGGCGTCGGTCACTTTGTTTTCGAGCACGAGGTCGGTCATTCGGAAGTAGTATTCGTAGTCCAATACGTTCAGGTTGGCGATGACGCTTTGATAAGTCACGTTCCCCTGTGTGAAGCTGACCACCTGGTCGAAGATGGACAGGGCGTCGCGCATGCCGCCGTCGGCTTTCTGGGCTATGACGTTCAGCGCTTCCGGTTCGGCCTGGATGCCCTCTTTACCGGCCACGTAGAGCAGATGTTCCACCGTGTCGTGCACCGTGATGCGGTTGAAGTCGTAAATCTGGCATCGGGAGAGGATGGTGGGCAGTATCTTGTGTTTTTCGGTCGTGGCCAGGATGAAGATGGCGTGGTGGGGCGGTTCCTCCAGCGTCTTCAGGAAGGCGTTGAAGGCAGCTTGCGACAGCATGTGCACCTCGTCGATGATGTACACCTTGTAATTGCCTATCTGTGGCGGGATGCGCACTTGCTCGATGAGCGAGCGTATGTCCTCCACCGAGTTGTTCGATGCGGCATCCAGCTCGTGAATGTTGTAGGAACGCTGCTCGTTGAATGCCCGGCATGACTCGCATTCGTTGCAGGCCTCGCCCTCCGGGGTGAGGTGTTGGCAGTTGATGGTTTTGGCAAAGATGCGTGCACATGTGGTCTTTCCTACGCCCCGTGGTCCGCAGAACAGGTAGGCATGGGCCAGCTTCTGGGTGCGTATGGCGTTCTTTAGCGTGGTGGTCAGTGCCGTCTGTCCCACAACCGAGTCGAAGGTCGAAGGCCGGTACTTGCGTGCTGATACGATGTAGTTTTCCATCCGGATGCTGAATTTGTGTAAGTTGCTTGCAAATGTACATTAAATAAATCGTTCTCATGCTTTCTTCCTTTTGAAAACTTTCTATCTTTGTGCGGAATTTAGAATAAGAAAACGACTCATGGGTAAGCTGGTTAAGTTGTGGAACGTCATCTGTTCCTACAAGTATTGGATTGTCTCGGCCGGATTTTTGGTAATCCTTTTCTTTGTTGACGAGAACAATCTGGTGCGTCGCTTCCAATATTATTGTGAAATCAAGGCGTTGGAGAGTGAGATAGAGCATTATCGCAGTTTGTTTGAACGTGACACGAAACGTCTGGACGCACTGGAGTCCGGGCCGGAAGGCATCGAGAAGGTGGCCCGCGAACGCTATCTGATGAAGGCTTCCAATGAGGATATTTATATATTTGAAGGAGACTGACGGAACGATTATGGAGAACAGGCAACAACGTTATTTGAGTTACATGGCGGTTGCGGGCGCACTGCTGATTTTGGTCGGCGCGGGTTCGTATGTCACGGGATGGATGCTCTCGCCCTACCTGTATACGGCTGGGGCCGTGCTGTTTGCCATACCGCAACTGATGGCGCGCTACGAGGGTAAGAACATCGTGATTCGCCGTTTGCGCCGTCAGCAGATATTCGGCGCCTTGCTGCTGATGCTCACCTCGGTGTGCATGTTCACGCTTCACCGCAACGAATGGATCGTGTGTTTGTCCGTCGCCGCCTTTCTGGAGCTGTACACCGCATTCAGGATACCGGCCGAACTGGAAAAGGAAAAATTTAATTAGCTCTAAATCTGTGCGTACCTGTTTTAATTATTGATAAAAACCTTTCGGCGGTGTGTGAATGATGGTACATTTGTCATCGCTTGAATAATGTAAAAAGATTATGAATAAGTTCCTATTGTTTTCGATAATGCTTTTGGTGTTGACGTCCTGCAATAAGTATAAGATAGAAGGTTCGGCTTCCGATGCCGGTCTGGATGGCAGGATGTTGTATGTGAAAGTATTGGATGCGGACCGGGAATGGAAGAGCATTGATTCCTGTGAGGTCATTCACGGCGAGTTTTTCATGAAAGGCACTGCCGACTCTGCCATGATGACGACCTTGTTCATGGACGAGATACCCGTTCTGCCGATGGTCATCGAAAAGGGTACCATAAACATCAAGATAAGCGATTCGGAAACAAAGGTGAGCGGCACGCCGTTGAACGACGCGCTGTATGATTTTCTCGACAAGCAGCGTGCCTTGGAAACGAAAGTCAGCGACTTGTTGCATAGGGAGAGCCAGATGATTCTCAACGGCGAGAATCCGGATGAGGCTCACGACATGGTCAACAGGGAGGGACAGAAGTTGTCGGAGGAGATGAACAAGCTGGTCGTGGACTTCATCACGGGCAATTTTGATAACGTCTTGTCCGAAGGCGTCTTTGTGTTGATTGCCGGCAATATGCCTTATCCCGTCGTGACTCCCGAAATCCGTCAGATTATGGACAAGGCGCCATCCTCATTCAAGGATTCTCCCATCGTCAAAGAGTTCATGGCTGCGGCCGAAGAGAACATGAAGCAGATGAATTGACGTCGGGGTTCTCTTCTTGTAGCTGCACGGCTGGTTCCGTTCGCATTTCCGACGGAGGTCGTTGCGGGGTGCATCGCACGTAACCGGTTTCCTGCCGTTCATTTTTCTGAATAATAACTGAAACTTTTATTTAAGCGCCGCAATCCGTTGTGTGGGGTTACGGCTGTTTTGTGTCCATATTCCCGCTCGCGAGCGTCCATATGTGTAGCCGCGAGCGTGAATATGCACGGTCGCGGGCGTCCATATCTTCCGTCAGAGGAGTGATGGCAGAGGGGGAAACGGGTTCAGTCTTTATATCGTTCCGGCAGGCGGCTCTGAATGGCGGTATAGGCTTTCTCCATGGTGGCCGTGATGTCTTCCGGGCCTTGCCCTTGCGGGTAGATGGGGTCGTGCATGGTGAGCGTCATGCGGTGGCGTTTGATGAATTTGCCGGTGCGGGGGAGTATTTCAAAGGAGCCGTCGATGGTCAGCGGCACGATGGGGAGTTGCAGTTCGTCGGCCAGCTGGAAGGCGCCTTTCTTGAAGGGGCGCATCTTGCCCGTGAATGTGCGGCTTCCTTCGGGAAACACCACGAGCGACGTGCCGTCGATGAGTGTATGGCGGGCTTGCTCGATGGTCTCCTGTATCTTTTTCGGACCCGATTTGTCGACAAAGATGTGGCCCGCCGACTGGCATGCTTTTCCTACGAACGGTATGCTGCGCAGCGATTTCTTCATCATCCATTTGAAGTTGCGTCCCAGGAAGCCATAGATGAGGAAGATGTCGAATGCGCCTTGGTGGTTGGCCACGAAGATGTATGACTGATTGGTCTTGACCTGCGTATTGTTGTTCACCTTGATGGGCAGAAGCAGGATGTGGCATGTCAGGCGCGACCAGATTCGCCCCGGATAGTATCCCCAGAAGTGTGCGCTGCCGATGAATGAGCCGGCGATTGTGACCAAAGCCGTCAGCAGTGTGAGCACAAGCAGAATAGGCAGCGCGATGCAGATTTGGTAAATGCGGTAAAAGAGTTGTCCCATGATAGTCTGTTGGTAAAGTTCTGTGGTTTTGCGGCGCAAAGTTAGTGATTATTCTATTTCTTGCGTAGGGTTATCACCGTAATTTCGGGCCAGGCGCCGAAGCGGAATGGCAGCATGACCTCGCCCACGCCGATGTTGACGTACAGCCCGCGTTCGTTTTCCAGATACAGACCGTTGTGTTCGGGGTAGAACCATGCGGCGGGGGAGAATCCGAACAACCGGAATTGCATGTCGTGCGTGTGTCCGGCGAGCATGAGCTGTATGTCGCTGTCGGGCAGGACTTCCCGCCGCCAATGGGTGGGGTCGTGGCTGAGCAATACCTTGAAGAGACCTTCGGTCCCTTTCATGGCTCCGGGCAGGTCGCCTTTCTGAGGGAAGGGCGGAAGGCCTTGGTTTTCCACTCCGATGAGGGCTATGCAGGTGTCGGCACGGTGGATGAGCGCGTGGTCGTTGTTCAGGAGCTGCCATCCCATGCGTGCCTGACGTTGTTTCAGTTCTTCCAGATTGGCGGCTTGCTTGTCGGGGCTGTTCCATCTTACGTAAGTGCTGTAGTCGTGATTGCCCAACACGGAGTAGACGCCGTCCGGGGCACGGAGCTGCCCGAGGATGCCTTCCATGCCGTCCAGTTCGGACGCGCGGTGGTTGACCAGGTCGCCGGTGAAGACAATGATATCGCCTTGTTGTGCGTTAATGATGTCGGCAAGGCGTTGCACCTGCCGGGGATATTCGGCGATGGTACCGATGTGGAGGTCGGAGAATTGCACGATGCGATAGCCGTCGAACGCTGCGGGCAAGTCTTTTGAGGCGAAGTCGACTTCTTTCACCTCAAAGTGATGCCATCCGGCAATGGTGCCATAGAGCACCATCGTCATGCCGGAGAGGCCGATTGCCAGTCCGGCTACGGTGCCTGCGGTTGCTGCCGGTCGCCACAGCCTGCGGAATGCTTTCCCAATCAGCGAGCACAGGCAGAACAATCCTTTTGGGATGGTGACGGCCATATAAACGACGAGGAACAGGCCGGCCAAGTGGGTCTCCTTCTCGCTGTAGTTCTCATTGCACACCAGTGCGATAAGCGTCAGCAGCAGGAACAGTGAGGGGACGAAGTAAAGCCGACGGAGCAGCCGCTTCCGGGTGAGTTGGCGAATGTAGGCCTGATAGATATACCAGTCGGACAATATCATGCAAGCCAGCAGGAAGAATAGGATACGTAGTAGCATAGTGTTATGAGCGGGTGATTGATTGGGTTAAGTTGCCGGACAGAAATTTGCGCATCTCGTCCGGGCTTTTGCCACGGCGCATGGCGTAGTCGTTCAGTTGGTCTTCTCCGATGTGGCCCACGGAGAAATAGCGTGCCTGCGGATGGGCCAGCATGAGTCCGCTTACGGAGGCGCGTGGAGTCATCATGCCGTTCTCGGTCAGCCGGATGCCTATCTGCGACATGTCGAGCAGTTGGTCGAGCACGAAGTTGACGGACTGGTCGGGCAGAGACGGATAGCCTACGGCGGGGCGTATACCCTGGAATTCTTCGCGGAGCAGTTGGCTGATGGTAAGCTTTTCGTCCTTGGCGTATCCCCAATATTCCTTGCGCACTTGTTCGTGCATCCGTTCGGCGGCGGCTTCGGCCAGTCGTTCGGCCAGCGTGTGTACCAGCATGCGCCGGTAGGGGTCGTTTTCATAGAGCTGTTCCAGCTGGTTGTCCACGGTGGTGGCAAAGATGCCTACCGTGTCGGGGATGCCATCGGATAGCGGGCGCACGAAGTCGCTCAGGCAAAGGCAAGGCTCTCCGGCTTGTTTGACTGATTGCTGGCGCAGGAGGGGAAACACCGTGTCGTCCAGCAAAAGGTTGTCGCCGTCGGCATAAGCCCGGCAGAGGCGGAATGTGGCATATGCCCGGTATTTCTCGTCGAGTTGCCAGAGCATCCGCTGGGCCTCTTTGAACAGTTGCATGGCTTCGGCGGCCTTGGGGCGGTCGTCGTCGGGAAAGTCCCTCAACCACAAGGCACGGCAGGTGTCACACCCGTGTATGTGGGCGATGCCGGCAAACCGTGGCTGGAACCCCCATGCATGGAAGAAGTATATCCAGTTGATGTAGTCGGTCAGTTCGTGTATTTTGTAAGTGAGCACCATAGGCTTGGTTTGTCAGTTCCGGTTGAATGTGAGGGCTTGGCCGCGACAGGAGTCGTCCACCCTTCCGAGTTCGTACACCTGATGGCCGTTGACGAAGGTGCGTTCCACCTGCCAGCTGTAGGTGTGACCCTCCATCGGGCTCCAGCCGCATTTGCTCAGGATGTTGTCCCGGCTTACCGTCCATGGGCTGTCCGGGCGCACCATCACCAAGTCGGCCTGATAGCCGGGACGGATGTAGCCGCGGCGTTCTATGCCGAACAGACTGGCGGGAGCGTGACACATCTTTTCCACCACTTGCTCTATGGTGAGCACGCCTTGGTCGGCCAGTTCGAGCATGGTCACCAGCGAGAATTGCAGCATGGGCATGCCGGATGTCGCTTTCAGTGCACCGCCTTCTTTGTCTTTCAGAAGGTGGGGGGCATGGTCGGTCGCGATGACGTCAATCTTGCCGTTTGTCAGTGCGTGGCGCAGGGCGTCGCGGTCGGCTGCGGTCTTGATGGACGGGTTGCACTTGATTCGGGTGCCCAGCGTGGCGTAATCGTTCTCGGTAAAGTACAGGTGGGCTATGCAGGCCTCGGCAGTGATGCGTTTCTGTTCCAAGGGGGCGGCTTCCAGCAATTTCAGTTCGCGGGCTGTGCTGATGTGGGCGATGTGCAGGCGTGCGCCTGTTTCATGTGCCAGGCGCACGGCCAGGGCCGATGAGCGGTAGCAGGCTTCGGCGCTGCGTATCAGCGGATGGAATTTCACGTCAGGGTCGTCACCATATAGGTCTTTGTAGTGGCGTGTGTTTTCTGCTATGATGGTCTGGTCCTCACAATGGGCCACGATGGGCAGGCCAGACTCTGCAAAAATGGTGCGGAGCACGTCCATGCGGTCCACCAGCATGTTGCCGGTGCTGGAACCCATGAATAGCTTCACGCCGCACACGCGGTTCTTGTCCAGCTCGTGCAGTAGCGGAGCGTTGGTGTTCGTCGCGCCGAAGTAGAACGAATAGTTCACCCGGCTCTGGCGGGCGGCGTCGGCAAACTTCGCCTCCAGGGCTTCGAGGGTGGTGGTTTGCGGCACGGTGTTCGGCATGTCCATGAACGAGGTCACTCCTCCGGCCGCTGCGGCGCGGCTTTCGCTTTCCATGTCAGCTTTTTGTGTCAGTCCCGGGTCGCGGAAGTGTACGTGGTCGTCAATGACTCCGGGCAGGAGGCAGGCTCCGTTTCCGTCGATGGTTGTGTCACAAGGCTGTACCGGCGTCTCGCTCGGCGCGAGCACCTCGGCTATCTGTTCGCCTTCTATGACGACGGAGCCTTCGCGGGTGGTCCCGTCGTTCACGATGCGGACGTGGTCAATCAGTGTCCTGTTCATGATGGATTGCTTTTGCGTTTGGGATAATGTCTGAACCAGCTGTCTGTCTTCAGGCGGATGACGCCGAACACGGCTTCGCTGAATATGCCTCCGCTCATTTTCGACGTGCCCAGCTTGCGGTTAATGAAGATGACGGGCACTTCCTTGATGCGGAAGCCGCACTTGTAGGCAGTGAACTTCATCTCTATCTGGAAGGCGTAGCCCTTGAAGCGTATCTTGTCGAGCGGGATGGTTTCGAGTACTTCGCGGCGGTAGCACACGAATCCGGCCGTGGTGTCGTGTATCTTCAGTCCGGTGATGATGCGCACGTAGATGGAAGCGAAGTAGGACATCAGCACCCGCCCCATCGGCCAGTTCACCACGTTCACGCCGCTCACGTAGCGCGAGCCGATGGTCACGTCGTAGCCCTCGGTCGTACAAGCCTCGTAGAGGCGGGGCAGGTCGTCGGGGTTGTGGGAGAAGTCGGCATCCATCTCGAAGATGTAGTCGTATTTCTGTTCGATGGCCCATTTGAATCCGGTGATGTAGGCCGTGCCCAGGCCCAGCTTGCCTTTGCGTTCGATGATGTGGAGTCTGTCGGGAAACTCCGCTTGCAGGCCTTTGACGATGGCGGCTGTTCCGTCGGGCGATCCGTCGTCGATGACCAATATGTCGAACTGCTCTCCTTTGCCGAATACGGCGCGTATGATGTTCTCTATGTTTTCTTTCTCGTTATACGTCGGGATGATAACGATGCTGTCGGCTCCTTGCATAATCGTATAGTTATAAAGTGTACGTGCAAAGGTAACGATATTCGGGCATAATGCGTGCGACACCGGCAATAATTATCTGCTTTCGGCCAGGTTCAGTTCGTAGAGGCAGGCCGCCATCTCGCGGTCGCTGCCCATGTGTTTGCCCAGGTCGTCGGACAGTTTGATGCATTCCTGCCACGGCTGGTTGGCGTTCATCCGGCAGGCAACGAGCTTCATCACGATGTTCGCCGGTTTGCAGCCCGTGTCGTTGGTCAGGTTGGTTCCGATGCCGAACGAGCAGCGAATCTTGCCCCGGCAATAGTCCTGTATCTGAAGCGCCTTTCCGAAGTCGAGCGCGTTGCTGAAGATGATGGTCTTCGTCGTGGGGTCGACACCCAGCTCGCGATAGCGGGCGATGAGGCGGTCAGTGAACGTGAACTCGTCGCCCGAGTCGCAGCGCACGCCGTCGAACAGCTTGGCCTGCTTGCGGCTCAGGTTCGAGAGGAAGATGTCCGAGGTGTAGGTGTCCGAGAGGGCCGTGCCCAGATCGCCGTCGTAGACGTTCACCCAGTTTTCGAGCGCCATGTAGTTGGCGTGCTTGTAGCCGAACTGCGCCCCGTGGAACATGAACCACTCGTGAGGATGCGTGCCCAGCGGTTTCATGTTGTATTTCATCGCGAAGTGACAGTTCGACGTGCCCACGCAGTAGCGGGCGTTCTCGTTCAGATAGCTGATGACGGCCTCCTGAACGGCTATGGAGAAACGCCGCCGCGTGCCGAACTCCGAGAATGCCAGCCGGTGCTCGTTGGATAGCCGCACCTTTTCGGCCAGGCGCGAGTGCGTCAGCTCCATGTCGGCCACGTGGCCGAAGAAGCGGTTGCGCAGTTCGGAGATGATGGCCAGCAGGGGAACCTCGTAGAGCGTGGCCTTATACATGTAGTCGCTCACCACGACGTGCAGTTGCCCCTTTTCGCCCAGCTCGATGTGTATCTTTTGCGGGTCGAAGTGAAAAGACGACAGCCATTCCCAATACATGCGCGGCAGGAAGCGGCAGGCGCCCAGCATGAAGTCTATTTCGCTCTCGGTCAGTCGAATCCGGCTCATGGCGTCCACCTCGTCGCGCAGCGAGTGGACAAACTCGTCGGTGTAGCGGGTCTCGTCGCGGTCGATGAACGTGAAGGTTCCCATGGCGTAGGGAAACAGCTTGATGTAGGCATATGAGGTGGTGAACTTGTAGAGGTCGGTGTCGAGTATGCTTTCTATAATCATGGTACATAACGGTTTGTGGTTGGCAAAGTTAATGCTTGTTTTCCGAAAAGCGGTCATGAGGGAGATGTTTTTCTTCGGACGGGAAAAAATGCGGACGTCGGGCTGCCGTCATCCGACTTCGGGCCATGTCGGATGAGGACAGCGTAATGTGTTGTCAATCAGCTTTGCAGATTGCGCCGGGAAGCGTGGCGTCATCGCTCGCGAGCGGCGATATGGGCGGACGCGTCTTTCGATATGGACGCTCGCGTCCCGCAATAATGAGGCTTGCGCCCGTTCAATCGTGCGGACGCAAGCAATAACTGTTTGGATGAAAAAATTGAACATTCCGGGCCGGGCGGAGCTGTCGGTTGACGCGGATTGTTTTTCCGGCGCGCCTTATGCCTCGTCCGGTTGGTCGCCGAGACGGAGCACGTCGGCCATGAGCGCAAGGTCGTCCGGCGCGATGCCCTGACGGGTCAGTTCGTCGGCGTCGGCCATGAGCAGGGCGATGAACGCTTCGGTGTCGCCTTTCCGGCTGCATCCCTCGCGATAGAGGGCGATGGCTCGCGTGGTGTCGCCCCCGGCCCATGCCGTGTGCCCGGCGTTCAGATAGTCTTGCGCGTCGGGCGATTCGGTCTGCAGCAGCATGGCGTAGTATTTCTCGGCCTGGGCATACCGGCCCGTGATGAACGAGCACCAGGCGATGGTGCGCCGCGCCCTGAGCGAGCCGGGGTCGAGATATTCGACCTTGAAAAAGCGGGCGAAGGCATCGTCGTAGCGGCCCATTTCGGCCTCGCACTCTCCGGCCTGGAGCAGCAGGAGCAGGTTGTCGGGCTGCACTTCGATGGCTTTCCGGTAGTAGGGCAGGGCGGCTTCGGGGTCTTTCATCAGGCGGTAACATTGGGCCAGATGGCGTATGGTCCACATCGTGTCGGGCTTGCGCACGTCGGCCTGGCGGTAGGCTTCGATGGCGCGGGGATAGTTTTTGGCCTTCTGGTGGCAGAATCCGAGTTTCTGATACAATTCGGCGTCGCCGTCGGTCTCACGGGTCAGCTGTTCAAACATGTCCACGGACTCTTCGTAGTATTCCTTATAGAACAGATATTCGGCCACCTTCCGGCGTGCCCCGGCGTCGGCCAGCAGCGGGCGCAGCGGGCCGCAATCCTGCAGGTTGAGGCTGTATGCCTCGAAGATGTCGGTAAACTCGTGGCGTCGCGGATGGACTTTGAAGAAGCGGTAGAGGTCTTGCAGATATTGGCGGCTGACGGTGGCGGCGTCGGGCTTTTCGTTCTTCAGGCGGCCGGCCATTTCCTTCAACGCCTCGTCTTGCTCGGCCAGTCCGGACGAGAGCATCTCGCGTTGCCGGGGCGGAATGTTCTGGACCGTGAAACAGAAGGAGTATTTGTCGGAGTTGCAGAAGAAGGGCGAGGAGAGGATGCCGCGCACGACGAGGCTGCTCCGTTGCTCTTCCTCGGAAAAGACGCGCAACACGGCGCTGTGGGCGGGGTCGAAGGGGTAGAACCAGTTGCACACGTTGCGGAAGAAGGGGAAGGTCTTCAGCTGGGCGAATGTGCCCATGTAGACGTCGATGCCTTCCATCTGCATGTTGCCCAGTTCCTGCATCTTGCTGGTCAGGGCCGAGTTTTCCTCCCATTTCTTCCACTCGGGGTTCTTTTCGTTCAGCAGCGTTTCCTCGTCGAGGTCGACGAGATTGATTTTCGAGAGATCGAGGTTGCGTTTGGTTTTGATGACTTCGGGGATGATTTCGTCGCGCATCTTCTTGTCGGCCTTCTTGGTTTCGCGGATGCGCAGCAGCTGTATCTGGATTTCGAGCAGGTTGCGGCTGAAGCCCGGCTGTTCCTCCAACAGCGTCAGCCGCGCCAGTATCTCCGGCTCGATTTCCACCCGTCGGCCGTGGCGGATGCAGGCCAGCACGATGCCCGTCAGGGCACGTTGGTTCACCACGGGGTCGGTGTGGGCATAGGCGTCGAACAGGAAGTGCAGCTTGCGCACGTCGAATACCTGCAGCAATCCCATGGTGACGGCGCTCACGAAAAGTGCGGTGTCGAACACCGGCACGAGCACGGAGGCAAGCAGCCGGCGGGCGTCTTCCAACATGCCGGCATCCCACACGGGCGACGTCCAGGCCTTGCAGAACAATGCGTTCTGTGTCGCCTCATGGTCGCTGCGCAGCCGGTCCAGCTCGGTCTGCAGCTTGTCGCCTTGGTACATCAGCGGAGCCATGGCAACATCTTCGGCAAAAGCCTCCAGCGCGAGGCAGTAGTCGGCAAAGCGGCGTGTGTCCTGCTTGTGTTCGCGCAGGGTGGAATAGTACAGCCCGGAGGATACGACCGCCATTTGCGCCCTCATCAAACGTTCATTCAGCACATGAGTCTGCCTGAGCAGATCGGCATGCAGGCGTGTCCGCTGGGGGTCGTTCACGTTCTGCTTGAAATATTGCAGCATGTAGCGGTAGGCGGTCCGTATCTCCTCGAAATGGGCGTGCAGTTCCCATTCGGAAACGTCGGCGATGAATGTGGCCACTTCGTCGAGGGCCTGTTTCAGCCGGTTGTCGTTCAGCAGGCCGGCTATGTGCTGAAAGTGTTCGTTGATTCGGGTGGTGTTGTTCATTGTGTGGGGATGAGTGCGGTTGGTCAGAATCGTACGTAAAGCTGCAGCATGGCCGTGTGGTAGTTGTTCTTGGCGACGCTGCGCTCGCCCGCAGTGCCGTAGGTGGCGTTGCTGGCATCGGTGTAGGTGTAGGTGGCCTGTATCATGAGGTTCTTCCATAGCATGTAGTTCAGGGCCACGTTGTAGAGGGCGTTTTGCGTGTCGCTGGTTTTCTCGTCGCGATATACGTCCCACGAGGCATAGGCCTTCAGTTTCTCCACGATGGGCACTCCCACGGTGACATACCAGGCGTCGGCGCGTTCGGCGGCATATTGGTTCGTGGTCTTTCCGCCTTGCGAGCTGGCATATTCGGCACGGAATGTCCAGTCGCTTTCATACTTCACGCCGTAAGCCATTCGGTTGCGGTTCACCGTGACGCCGTTGCCTGTGTAGCGTCCGGTCCATCCGAATACGCCGATTTGCAGGTCTTTCACCGGCGAGACCCACAGTCCTCCGATGAGGTCTTTCTGTTTGTTGGCGTCGGAGTGGTTGATGCCCTGTCCGTTGTACACGCCTACCTGATAGTGCAGCCAGCGGTGGTCTTCGGCAGGGAACAGGTCGCCCTGTATCACGATGCCGGCGTCGCGTCCGCCCGATGAGTGTTCGCCCACGCGGTCGCTCATGCCGGCGAGTTTCTGCACCAGCTGCGAATAGTTGCCATAACCGATATTCCAGGGGCTGTAGGGATTCTCGAAGGTGAACACGCGCTTCATCTGTCCGAACTTCACGCTGAATTCGGGGTATTTCTTCCATTCGCCGTAAGCGTCGAGCAGGCGCACGCCCTTGTCCACGCCGGGCGCGCCGCTGTATTCCATTTGTATGTAGTAGTTCCAGTCGTGGAGGATGGTGCCTTTGACGTAGGCACGAACCATGCGCAGGTCAAATCCGCCTCCGCTGTTCGATGTCTTGTCGTTGGTGTATTGTGCGCGCCCCACCAGGTAGCCGCCGAATTGGGGGATGGTGGCTATTTCTTTCAGTTTCTCTTTCAGTTGGGCGCAGGCCGGTGCCGTGAGAGTCAGCGCCAGCAATGCGGTGATAAACGTTTTGCCATTCATGAGTGTGAGTGAATAGTTAAGTGATTAGGTGTTATTTCAGTTGGTTAATGATGGTTCTGTCTACGATGTCGGGGATGTAGTTGCGGGGAATGAGCTCGTAGCGTTTCATCCATTGGGCTACGGAGTCCACCGTAGTTTGCGGGATGGGGCGTGCCCGGTGAAACGGAGCTATCTTGCCTGGAGCCTTCCAATGTGGGAATCCGATGCTGTCGGCCACCTCGTCGAACCATTCTCCGGTGGGGCGTGTGTTCATGAAGCCGACGGCCCGGTTGTAGCCGATGAGGAGCTTGCGCACGGCGTCGGCTTTCTTTTCCAATGCCAGCCTGCCAAATGCCGTCACGGTGACAATCTCGTTCATCTTGTTGAAAGAATATAGCTTGAGCGCGCCCTTCCTTACGGCCCGGGTTGAGTAGGGTTCACGGAAGATGCCGGCATCGATTTGTCCGTTGAGAAGCATCTCCAATCGGGTGTTTTCGTCGTTGATTTCGGGCTTGTTTACGTCATCGTTGGTCAGGCCCGTTTGCCGGATAAGCCGGTCGACCAGATAGTCGGATGCCGTATAGCTCTCAACAGCCACCGTCTTGTCTTTCATCTGTTGGCAGCCGAGAATGGTGGAGTCGGGAGTGCCCAGCAGATAGAAACACCCTTCGTTGCCCATTATGGGGTATATTTTGTTCCCTTCGGCTGACATCCGCAGTGCATCGGTCAGGTCGAAGATGCAACCGTCGAGCCTGCCATTGCGGTACAGCGTGTCGCATTGTGTCTTCGATGCCATTCGCCGGAAAGATACTTTCACCTGTAAGGAATCGAAGAATCCCTGATTCCGGGCCAGATAATAAGGAAACATGTCGCTTGACGGGAAATAGCCGATGACAAGATCGGGCACGACGACAGCAGTCTCTTTCTTCCCGAACGAGCATGAAGACAATAGCGTCAGAACAACGGATATGCAGAATAAAGTCGTGAGTATCCTTTTCATCGCGGGCTGGATATATGGATTTATGATAAAAGAAAGAGACCAATCTGCCGCGAGACGGTCTCTTTCCTGTTGGTCATTTGTATGAATGAGAATAAATTTAGCCTTTTATGGCAGCGATACCCGGCAGAACCTTACCTTCAATGGCTTCGAGCAATGCGCCGCCGCCGGTTGATACGTAAGATACGCCGTCGGCCAATCCGAATTTGTTGACACATGCCACAGAATCGCCTCCGCCCACGAGCGAGAAGGCGCCGTTCTTTGTGGCCTCCACAATGGCTTCGCCCACGGCGCGTGAGCCGTGTGAGAAGTTGTCGAATTCGAATACGCCGGTCGGGCCGTTCCACAGGATAGTCTTGGAGCCTTTGATGACGTTGGCAAACAGTTCCTCGGAAGCAGGGCCGATGTCCATGCCTTCCCATCCGTCGGGGATGTCGTTGGAGGGAACGATTTGTGTGTTGGCGTCGTTGGAGAATGCGTCACCGGCTTTGCTGTCGGTAGCCAGAACCAGATTGACGTTGTTGTCCTTGGCCTTTTTCATGATGTCCAGCGCTACGTCGAGTTTGTCTTCCTCGCAGATGGAGGTGCCAATCTTGCCGCCCATGGCTTTCATGAAAGTGTAGGTCATGCCGCCGGCGAGAATCAGATTGTCTACTTTGGTGAGCAGGTTCTCGATGATGTCGATTTTGGTAGAAACCTTAGAACCTCCCATGATGGCCGTGAACGGACGTTTGATGTCGTTCATCACCTTGTCTACGGCTTTCACCTCTTTTTCCATCAGATAGCCGAACATCTTGTGGTCGGCATCGAAATAGTCGGCGATGAGTGCGGTGGAAGCGTGTGCGCGGTGAGCCGTGCCGAAAGCGTCGTTCACGTAGCAGTCTGCATAGGAAGCCAATACCTTGGTGAAGGCCTTTTGACTCTCTTTGACTGCCTGTTTTGCGGCTTTCTTTTCTTCGTCGGAAGCGTCGTCGGCCAAGCCGCGGGGCTTGCCTTCCTCTTCTGCATAGAAGCGGAGGTTCTCCAGCAGGACGGCTTCGCCCGGTTTCAGGGAGGCAACCACGTCCTGAGCCTTCTGGCAATCGTCGGCAAACTTAACGTCTACGCCAAGCAGTTCGGACACGCGTGGCAGGATGTGCTTCAGGGAGTATTTGGGATCGGGATTCTTTTTGGGGCGTCCCATGTGGGAAGCTATGATTAGCATACCGCCGTCGGCCACAATCTTTTTCAGGGTCGGCATGGCTGCACGGATACGCGTATCGTCAGTGATGTGGAAGTTCTCGTCCAGAGGTACGTTGAAGTCTACACGTACAAATGCCTTTTTACCGGCAAAATTGAAGTTGTCAATAGTTTGCATAGTGTTTCTTGTTTGTTTATGATGATTCTAGTATTAAGCTGTATTTGACGACGCAAAGTTATGAATTTTATATGTTTCTTGGGAGATTCTGTTAAGTTAATTGTGGTTTAACTCCTTGATGTGTCTTCTAATTGTTGCGCCGGACGCAGTTTGTGCGTTGTTTTGTAATGCTTACATAGCAATTTCAGGCCGCACGGCTCGCATTTCGGGTTGCGTGCCGTGCAGGTATATCGTCCGTGCAGGATGAGCCAGTGGTGCGCCGTGGGGATTACTTCGGGGGGAATATGCTTTGTCAGTTCCTTTTCGACGCTCAGCGGAGTGGTGCAACGCGCGCCGACCAGACCGATGCGGTGGCTTACGCGGAACACGTGGGTATCGACGGCCATGGCGGCCTTGTTGAACACTACGGCCTGAATGACGTTGGCCGTCTTGCGTCCCACGCCGGGGAGCTTGGTCAGCTCGTCCAGCGTGTCGGGCACCCGGCCGTTGAAATCCTTCACCAGCATACGGGCCATGCCTACCAGATGTTTGGCCTTGTTGTTGGGGTAGGACACGCTGCGCACGTATTCAAACACGGCTTCCGGCGTGGCTTCGGCCAAGACCTCGGGTGTGGGATATGCTTCAAACAGGGCCGGAGTTATCTGGTTTACCCGCTTGTCGGTGCATTGGGCCGAAAGGATGACGGCTACGAGAAGTTCGTAGGGATTCTTGTAGTGCAGTTCGGTTTCGGCCACGGGGATGGCTTCCTTCATGTATGCCATCACACGTTCATATAATTCTTGTTTCTTCATGTGCTTATCTCACTTTGTTGCGGTTGAAGTGCGGAGTGACCTTGAAATGAAAGTAGAACGCCGAGATGATGGTCAGCGTGGCGCCAAACAGGTAAGCATACTGGAAGCTGCTTATGTGGGCAATGTAGCCGCCGGCCACCATGCCCAGGCCGATGCCGACATCCCACGACGTGAGGTAGGTGGAGGTGGCCGTCCCGCGCAGGCTGTTGGGAGCCAGATTCACAAACAGCGTGTTGAAAGCGGGAAACATCGTGCCGAAGCCGATGCCGAGAAACAGGGCCACGGCAAAGAACAGGTAGTTGGTGAGCGACGGGTTCCAGGCGTTGAGGTTCTCGCAGGCGGCCAGCAGAAAGAAGCACACGATGACCATGTAGATGCCGGCCGCTATCACTTGCGTGATTTTGCCCCGGTCGACCATTCGTCCGGAGAACAGGCGCGAGATGGCGATGCCGGCCGCCATGAATGTGAAGAAGAATCCCGTCTCCACCCGCAGGCCGATTTCCTTGGCATACATGGCCACGTAGTTAGTCGTCATGCCGTAGGGGATGGACAACAGCAGCAAGGCCAGCCCGGCAGGCATTCCCTTGAGCAGGATGAAGCGGTCGAGCGAGATGGGTTCGCGCTTGACGGGCGCTTTGTAGGGCGTCTTGACCATTGTGGCCATGACGAAGCCCAAGGCGCTCGACAGGAGCGAGCAGGTGAAGATGAGGGTGAACGAGGCTCCGGCGTTGTGGGTGAACAGTCCGGCCATCGGGCCGATGGACATGGCGATGTTGTTGGACAGTCCGTAGTAGCCCAGTCCTTCCCCGCGACGTGATGACGGCATGATGTCGATGACGATGGTGTTGCCGCTCACGCTCACCATTCCGAATGCCAGACCGTGGATTACGCGGAATATAATAAATAAGGTAAGGACACCGGCCACGATGTAGCCTGCAAACATGAACGTGAACACGAAGTAAGCCAGCAGGTAGAGCGGCTTGCGGGCAAATGCGTCCACCATGTAGCCCGAGAACGGGCGGATGCAGAGCGAGGCCACCGTGTAGCAGGCCAATATGACGCCTATGCCCGACTCGTTGACCTTGAACACTTCTTCCAGATAGAAGGGCAGCACGGGCATGAGAAACCAAAATCCGAAAAACAGCAGGAAGTTGGCTGCCAGAATGAAATAATAGCTCGGTGTGAAGAGTTTGTCTTTCATTGTTCTTTCAGAGTTGGCAACGGAGGAGGAAGTTGGCAAGTCGACAAGGAGATTACCCGTTCTCGTCCGCTTGTCCCCTTGTTGACTCGTCCACTCGTCCCTTAAAATCAATATGCCGCTTCAAATTCCCGTAGGAAGCGGGTGTCGTTTTCCGAGAACATGCGCAGGTCCTTTACCTGATACTTCAGGTTGGTGATGCGCTCGATGCCCATGCCGAAAGCGTAGCCGCTGTACACCTTGCTGTCTATGCCGCAGGCTTCCAGCACGTTCGGGTCGACCATGCCGCAGCCCAGAATCTCCACCCATCCCGTGCCTTTGCAGAAGGGACATCCCTTGCCGCCGCAGATGTTGCAGCTGATGTCCATCTCGGCGCTGGGTTCCGTGAAGGGGAAGTAGGAGGGACGCAGGCGAATCTTCGTGTCCGCGCCGAACATTTCCCGGGCGAAGAGCAGCAACACCTGCTTCAGGTCGGTGAACGATACGCCCTTGTCGATATAAAGTCCTTCCACCTGATGGAAGAAGCAGTGGGCGCGATAGCTGATGGCCTCGTTGCGGTAGACGCGTCCCGGACAGATGATGCGGATGGGAGGTTGGTTGCGCTCCATCACGCGCACTTGCACGGAGCTGGTGTGCGAGCGCAGGATGACGTTGCGGGTCACGTCCTCCGGATTCACTTCCACGAAAAACGTGTCCTGCATGTCGCGTGCCGGATGGTCGGCGGCGAAGTTCAGCTTGGTGTACACGTGCAGGTCGTCCTCCACCTCGGGGCCGTCGGCAATGTTGAAGCCCATGCGCGAGAAGATGTCGATGATTTCGTTTCTCACGATGGAGAGCGGGTGGCGCGTGCCCAGTTCGATGGGATAGGCCGTGCGCGTCAGGTCCATGTCGTCGGCACTGTGGTCTTGCGTGTCGAAAGCTTCCTTCAGGGCGGCGATGCGTTCCTGTGCGCGTTGTTTCAGTTCGTTGAGTTTCATGCCCACCTCTTTCTTCTGTTCGGCGGGCACGCTGCGGAAGTCGGTCATCAGTTCGTTGATGGCTCCTTTTTTACTGAGATATTTGATGCGCAGCGCTTCCAGTTCCTCGGCGCTGTTGGCCGTCATGGCCTCCACTTCTGATAGAAGTTGTTCAATCTTTGCTATCATGTGTCGTGTCTTTAGTTCTGTCGTTAAAATCCCTGCAAAGGTAATTAAATCTTGTGGAATAGTGGCACGGATGGTTGAAATTTGAAGAAGGGGATGACACTTATCTTATAGTTGTCTTTCCCTATGATGCGTTCCTCGTTATTTGTCACAATGACAAGATTGCTGCATTTCAATTCAGCGGCCACCTCGACAAGGCTGTCCACTTCCCGTTTTTCGGTCTTGGGGTTGCTCATGTCGTAACAGACTTGTACAAGACATTCGATGCGATTTCCTTTGCGCAGAACGAAATCTACTTCTTTGTCATTGCGTGAACGATAGTAAAACAGCGTTTTGTCGGTGTCGTAGCCTTTTCGTATCAGCTCGATAAATACTTGGTTTTCCAATAGATGCCCGAGATTGTCGCTCAGTGAGAATGCTTTTGCCGCCACAAAACCGTTGTCAACCACGTAAACCTTTTTAGGGGCTTTTGCCATTAGTTTCAGCTTGTTGTTATAACGTGGCAGGTAATAGAACAGATACGGCTCGTGCAGGTAGTCCATGAATTTCTTGGTGGTGTTGACACTGGAAAATCCCAGTTCCGTTGTCAGGTCATTGGCGCTGACCTGGCTGCAGATGTTAGATATAAGGTATATGGCAAGGGTATTCAGGTCGGCTGTGTTGCGCACGTTATGGCGTTTGGCCACATCTTTCCAGATGATGGAATCAAACAACGTGTCGAGATAGCTGCGTGTCAGCATGCGTGAAGCCACAACTTCCGGGTAGCCTCCGTTTCTCAGGTAGTCATCTGCAAGCACCGATGCGTCGGCTTTCTGCTCTTCTTTTAAATCTCGCAAATTCAGTTGATTCCAGTCAAAGAATTCCTCAAGGCTGAAGGGCAGCATTTCCACTTGAAGATATTTTCCCGTCAGTACTGTTGCCATTTCACTGCTAAGCATTTTGGCATTGCTGCCGGTTATGACAAGGTTCTTGCCCGTTCGGTAGAGGCTGCTGACCCATAAATCCCATGAGTCAAGATTTTGTACTTCATCGAGGAGGATGTATTCATAACCGGGATAGACGTCATCCAATATGAGCATGACTTGGTTGGCGTCCCAAGATTCCAATAACGCTTGGTTGTCAAAGTTCAAATATGCGAAATTCTTGTCGCGCAACATCAGCAGGGCTTGGGTGGATTTGCCTACTCGCCTAGGTCCTGTAATCAGTTTTATGAGGTTGCTGCCGAGCAGCAGGTCGGTGTTTTGAACCATGTGTCGAATCAGGTATGGGCGCGACAACAGTTCATCGCGTTCCTTTCTCTGATTGAGTATGATAGTTTTCATCGTCATCGTCGTCTGTTTTCTTTTGCAAAAATAGCGTTTTTCTTCAATTAAACCGTTGTATTGCATAAAAAAGTACTGTTTTTATGCAGTACGGAGTATTTATTGCATAAAATGGGATGGTTGTGACGGGGGAATGCGGCCTGATGGCTGTCCGGCATAACCATGGTTGCATCAGGGGGCTTGAGCGTCCATATTTCGGCTCGCGAGCGCCCATATGCCCGGACGCGAGCGGACATATGGACGGCCGTCAGCCTGCATATTGACGCTCAAACGGCCGGATGTGGACGGGGCGTCACCCTCGTGGGTTGTCGCTCGTCCGGCAGATTCCTGTCCGGACGGAGCACTTTTATTGGGCCAATCTTTTTGCAGCTATCGGGAAAACATCTACTTTTGTGCCAATTTATATAAGGTATGAAAACGTTATTTATCGGGCTGGGCGCGCTCCTTTTGTGTGTTGCCTGCGGGGGCGGAAAAGGAAGCGGGAAAACGGACGGCGCATTGTCGGCGGCCGATTCGGTGATGGTTGCCGACACGATGGCTGCTGTGTCTTCCCTTCCGGACAATCTGGACGGGACGTTTGACGACTTTGTTTACACTTATGCGTCGGATAAGCATTTCCAGCTTTCGCGCACTTGTTTCCCCCTTCCTTGCACGGAAAACGGGGAACGGATTGAGATTCCCCGGTCGGAATGGGAACACGACGCGCTCTACGCCAATCAGGAGTTTTACAACATGCTTTTCGATACGGAAGCCGATATGGACTATGAGAAGAATGTTGACGTGGACAGTGTGTATGTGGCCTGGCTTTTCCTGGACAAGCAACGCACGCGGCGTTATCATTTTGGGCGTGTGCGCGGACACTGGATGCTGCAAAACATCGAGGAAGCCTCGTTGAAAGGAACTCCGAACGAGGATTTCCTGCGGTTCTTCTATGAGTTCTGTAACGACTCCACATTCCAGCGTGCTCACATCAAGTCTCCTTTGAAGTTTGTCACGACCGACCCGGAGGACGACTTCAGGGTCATGGAGGCGTTTATTTCGGTTGACCAGTGGTTTGCTTTCCGTCCGGTTCTGCCGACGGACAGGATGACCAACATCAACTATGGGCAGCCTTATTCGGCGGCCGCGCGCGAGAAGATTGTGACGTTTCGCGGCATAGGCAGTGGCTATAACAACACCTTGTTCTTCACGCGTCATGGAGGTTCGTGGCGGCTCACGGCTTATGAAGATTTAAGTAATTAATCGTTTCTCACAAAGTCTGTTTCTATGATATATCGCTATACGGATTATTCCCTCTTGCCTCACAACACCTTTGGTATGGACGTGAAGGCGGATTCTTTTGTCGAGTACACTTCGGTAGACGACCTTTGCCGTATTCTGGACGAGCGCCGGCAGGCCGGAGCTTCCGACCCGCTGTTGTGCATCGGTGGCGGCAGCAACCTGTTGTTTTCCGGTGACTTCCGGGGCACGGTGCTCCATTCGGCCATTCGGGGTATTGCGGTGATGCGGGAGGACGAACATGCCGTGTGGGTGAAGGTCGGAGCCGGTGAGGTGTGGGATGACTTTGTGGCGCACTGCGTGGCTCACTCGTGGTATGGAGCCGAGAACCTCTCGGCCATTCCGGGCGAAGTGGGTGCCAGCGCGGTGCAGAACATCGGTGCCTATGGTGCCGAGGTGAAGGATTTGATAACGGAAGTCGAGGCGGTTGACGTGGCAACCTCCGAAGTCGTGCGAATCCCGGCTGCGGATTGCCGTTATGCCTATCGGCAGAGCATCTTCAAGAACGAGTGGAAGGGGCGTTTCATTATTACGGCAGTCACCTATCGGCTGGGCAAGACGCCGGTGTTCCACATCGATTACGGCAACCTGCGCGAGGAATTGTCCGGAAGGGAACTGACGTTGCAGGCCGTGCGCGAGGCTGTGCGCCGCATACGCGACAGCAAGTTGCCCGACCCCCGCAAGCAAGGCAATGCGGGCAGTTTCTTCATGAATCCCGTGGTGGAACGTTCGTTGTTCGAGCAGTTGCGCGGGCAGTATCCCTCGATGCCCTATTATGAAGTGGATGCCGCACACGTGAAGATTCCCGCCGGATGGATGATAGACAGGTGCGGATGGAAAGGCCGTTCGCTGGGACGGGTCGGTGTGCACGACCGGCAGGCATTGGTGCTGGTAAACCGGGGAGGCGCTACCGGGCCTGAAATTATGGCGTTGGCCGCAGCTGTGCAACGGGATGTGAAAGCCCGCTTCGGCATCGACATCCACCCTGAGGTGAACTATATATAAGTGACGGTTAGGCATAAGAAAAGCATCTGTATGAAGATAACAATATTGGGGAGTGGCACCTCAACGGGGGTGCCGGAGGTGGGATGCCGGTGTGCGGTGTGCACTTCGGCCGATCCGCGCGACAGGCGTCTGCGCACGTCGGCCCTGGTCGAGACCGGCGGCACGCGCATCCTGTTGGATTGCGGCCCCGATTTTCGGGCGCAGGTGATGAACCTGCCCTTTGAGCGGATTGACGGCGTGCTGATAACCCATGAACACTATGACCACGTGGGAGGCATCGACGATTTGCGTCCTTTCTGTCGCTTGGGAGAAGTGCAACTCTATGCCGAGGAGTATACGGGTGAGCGCCTGATGCGGCGCATGCCCTATTGCTTTGTCGAGCACAAGTATCCCGGCGTGCCTCAGGTGAAGCTGCATGAGATTCACCCGGACCGTCCTTTCTGTATCAATGATGTCGAGGTATTGCCCGTTCGTGTGATGCACGGCCCGCTGCCCATATTGGGATACCGCATCGGCAATATGGCCTACATTACCGACATGAAGACTGTTCCGGAGGAGGAGTATGTGCATTTGGCCGGAGTGGATTGTCTCATCGTGAATGCGTTGCGCTATCAGCCTCATTGGACACATCAGAGTGTGGACGAGGCTTTGGCTTTTGCAGCACGTGTCGGAGCGAAGGAAACCTATTTCATCCACATGAGCCATCACGTGGGACTGCATGCCGAGGTGGAACGCGCGTTGCCGCCCCATGTACATCTGGCCTATGACGGCTTGGTGATAATGTGCTAAAACTCTTCTTGCTCTCCTTCGTATTTGTAGTTGAGGATGATGTTGGTGTGAAGCCGTTCCCCGGGTTCGATGAACTGCACGGTGATGGTAAACAGCCGGAAAAAGTCCATGTGCTTGAGGAAGAATGGGGGCAACATGGCTTTAAACTCGTCGGCACGGGGGTGGATGGAGGCCATGTCGGCATAGAATGTGAAGTCGGCCTTTTGTTCCATGTCGCTTAGCATGTCGTTCCACATGAGGTTGGACTCTTCCGTGTACGACCATCGGTTGAGATAAGCCTTGATGTCCTCTTCCTTGTCGGAAAGGATGAGATAGCGCTCGCTCAGCGCGCCCGTCAACTTGTCTGCACGTGAGGCACGCACGGACAGCACGTGTCTCAGCAGCCGGTTGTTTGGGAAGGTGTAGAGGGGGTAGGTGTGTCCTTTGTGCCACACGCTTCTCCATGTGGGGCGGGCAATCTCTTTCCATGCGGCCAGGGTTGGCGCGTGCTCCATGCGCATGGGGATGAGCATGACGCGGTGGCTCTCCGACGTGTCTTTTCCCGGAAATTCGATGGCGCATACTTCGTGGCCGGCATAGTCGTCCAGAAACTGGTAGAAAGCCCTGTGCAGCGGTTCGTCCTGATAGCGGAGCTTTCTCACCACCGAGTCGTTGTAGGCCAGGGTGCTCACCATGTCGTTTACGTCGCGGATGCCCAGTTGGAAAAAGATGTTGGTGTAGGCTGGCAACAGGTCGGCCGACAGGAGCGGGACTTGTATGTGTGATATCTGGGGAAATCGGTCGTTGCCTTTTCCTTCTGCCTGATAGCAGGTTCCGGTGAGATAGATGGCAGAGCCTTGCAGGTGGAGGTCATATTGTGTCCATTCGGCTACGGGCATGGTGCGGGCGTAGAGTCGGGTGGCATTCTCGCTCTTCTTCTGTCGGTATATTTGGGCAAACAGGGAATCCGACCGTATGGAGGAGCGGTCGACATGTGCGTCGATAACGGCTTCTATCAGTCTTTTCTGATAGCTGATGGCGTAGCAATTGTCGCAGAAGTAACAGGCCAGGAACTCTTGGTTGTTGAGCGGATAGATGGTGATTCTCCTTCCCCGGTACTTGAGTTCTTTGGGTGCATGTCCGGTCGTGTTCAGTTCCTTGAGAATGCCTTCCATAAGGTTTTGGTCGCCGTTTCCCAGATGGCCGTAGAGCACTTGGTCCTTTGACTTGTCGGGTGTGTGGAAGCTGATGAGCACGTTGCTCATGGGGACGCTCAGTCCGTGGCCTTTTTCTTCGGCCATATCGTCAATCTTATGGTTCAGGAAGGTGAACAGGTCGGACAGGTGGAGCTGTTCCAGTTCGTTCTGATAGGGAGCAGCCTCGAGGGCATGAAACAGCGTATTGATGTTGCCGGTCTCGATGATGGCCTGGGCGTCCCGGGGAACGAGGGCGAAGAGGTCGGCTTTGTGATTCTGCTCCGTCAGGTTGAGCTGAGCATAGCAAAACGCCCCTATTATGATGCAACAGAGGATAAAGACAAGCACAATGGCCAGCCCGGTTTTCGTTTTCCTGCTCATGACGGGTTAAGTCTTGGGATGTTGGTTTCAATGATGCAGCAAATATAGGTATTAATATTAGAAGTATAAAACAATATTAAGGAAATATTAATTGGAAATATCAACTCGTCCGGCCGCTGGAAAATGTCCGATTTGAGCGTCCATATTTCCGCTCGTGAGCGTGCATATCTGCGCTCGCGTCCCGGCATATGGACGCTCGCGAGCGGGCATATGGACGGGTTTGGCGGTTTTAGTTCAAATCTTTTTGTTGGCGCGAGTGCATTTGTTTGCTGGGAAAACCCTACCTTTGCACGCAGTTTTCATGCCGTTGCGGCGGAAGACGTCGATAGCAATTCTAACTCAATATAACGTGAAGACAAGAAGATTAGTCATAGGGATAATGCTGTGTCTGCTGATGTGGCCTTGTGTGTGCGTCGGGCAGGCGGGCAGCGATTCGATAGTGAAACACTACCTGCAGGAGACGGGAGTGAAGGTGACCGAGGGCAACAAGGTGAAGTTGCTCAAGAGCGGGCGCGAGAAGTTTGAAGACCTGTTTGCCGAGGTGCGGCGCGCGCGGCATCATGTCCATCTGGAGTACTTCAACTTTCGTAACGACTCGATTGCCAATGCGCTGTTTGACCTCCTGGCCGTGAAGGCAAAAGAGGGGGTTGAGGTGCGCGCCCTGTTTGATGATTTCGGAAACATGTCCAACAACCAGCCTCTCAAGGAGCATCATTTGGAGAAGCTGCGGCGGTTGGGCATCGAGATATACCGTTTTGACCCGATACGTTTCCCCTACGTCAATCATGTGCTCTCGCGCGACCACCGCAAGATTGTGGTGATTGACGGGCGGGTGGCCTACATGGGTGGCATGAACGTGGCCGACTATTACATCACAGGTACCGACGTGGTGGGCAAGTGGCGCGACATGCACATGCGCGTGGAGGGCCTTGCCGTGGCCGAACTCCAGGCCATATTCCTCGACATGTGGGAGCGCGTCACCCATCAGGACCTGAGCGGGCAGGATGCTTATTACCCCCGTCCGGAGACGGAGACCGGGGTGGAAGGCGTCGAGATGGGCATCGTGGACCGCTATCCGCGCCGCACGCCCAAATCTATCCGCCGTGCCTACGTGGCTTCCATCGACGCCGCCCGGGACAGCATCCAGCTCATCAATCCTTATTTCGTCCCGACGCATTCCATCAAGAAAGCCCTCAAGCAGGCCATCGACCGCGGGGTCGACGTGCAGATTATGATTTCCTCGAAGTCCGATATTCCCTTTACACCCGACGCCTCCACCTACTTTGCCTATCGCCTGGCCAAACGCGGAGCTAGGGTCTTTCTCTACGATGACGGCTTCCATCACTCCAAGATTATGATGGTGGACGGCCGCTTCTGCACTCTGGGTTCGGCCAACCTCAACAGCCGCAGCCTGCGCTACGATTACGAGGTCAACGCCTTCATGTTCAACCGCGACGTGACCCGGGAGCTTATCGACATGTTCGAGGATGACAAGCTCTCCTCCACGCGGCTCACCCGCGAGGTGTGGATGAGGCGCACGCCGTGGAAGCGCTTTGTGGGCTGGTTTGCCAACCTGTTTGCACCGGTGTTGTGATGGGAGCGTGGCAGAAATCCGGTGCGTTTGCCATGTCGTCTTACACTCGTTTGCCGGGGGAATCCGCCTTGTCTGATTCGCGCCTGCAGACGGCAAGGGCGATAAAAAATCGGCCTTCGCTGTGGCTTTTTTGCGGAAAAAGTGTCATCTTTGCAGCATGAATCTGCATTACGCTTGGCTGGAACAGTTTTCCCTGCTCGAATTTCTCATCAAGGGCTTCGTCATTGGGGTTGTGGTGTCGGCGCCGTTGGGCCCCGTGGGCGTATTGTGCATCCAGCGCACGCTGAACAAGGGGCGTTGGTACGGATTCGTGACGGGTTGCGGGGCGGCCTTGAGCGACATCATCTACAGCCTTATCACAGGCTACGGCATGACGTTCATCTATGATTTCCTGCAACGGCCTTCCAATATCTTCTACCTGCAACTGACGGGCAGCATCATGCTGTTCCTCTTCGGTCTCTACACGTTTCGCAGCAATCCCGTGCGTGCCCTGCGCCCCGTGTCGGGTAGCAAGGGGACGTATGTCCACAACTTCGTCACTGCGTTTTTCGTCACCCTGTCCAATCCCCTCATCGTGTTCCTTTTCATCGGCTTCTTTGCCCGGTTCTCGTTTGTCCTGCCCGGCATCCCGGTCTATGAGCAGACGCTGGGCTATCTGGCCATCCTGGCCGGTGCGTTGTCGTGGTGGTTCGGCATCACCTATTTTGTCAACAAGGTGAGGACAAGGTTCAACCTGCGCGGCATCTGGATTCTGAACCGCGTCATCGGAGGCGTGGTCATCGTTGCTTCCATCGCCGGATTCTTCGGCACTCTGCTGGGCAAATCAATCTACTGACATACAACCATGTTCATATCCCGCCAACTCAAAGCCAAAAACATAGCCGAATATCTGCTCTACATGTGGCAGATTGAGGACCTGATACGGGCCAACAAGCTCGACATAGAATCGATAGTGAAGAATGTGGTCGAACCCTACGGACTCGACCCCGAAGGCCGGCGCCTTCTCATCGGATGGTATGAGGAACTCATCGACATGATGCATCGCGAGGGAGTCGCCGAGGCCGGACACGTGCAGATTAACCGCAACGTCATATTGCAGCTCACCGACCTGCACCTGCGTCTGCTGCGTTCGCCCAAGGTTCCGGCCTATGCGGCGGCCTACTACAAGGTGCTGCCCTACATCGTGGAGCTGCGTGCGCGCGGCGACCGTCGCGACCTGCCCGAGATAGAGACCTGCTTCGACGCCCTCTACGGGCTGATGTTGCTCCGGTTACAGAAGAAGCCCGTCAGCCGCGAGACCGAGGAGGCCGTGGCCGAGATTGCCGCCTTCATCCGCATGTTGGCCGACTATTATAATAAGGAAAGAGATGGAGAACTCGATAAACTCTTGGAGGACTGACCGATGAAACATATTCTCATAACGGGAGCCGGCGGACAGCTGGGCCGCGAGATGCAGGCCTTGGCTGCCGACCACCCCGATTTCACCTACGATTTTACCGATGCGGCCACGCTCGACGTGACCGACCGTGGTGCCGTGGACGAATGGTTTGCCACACATCCCGTCGACTTCGTGGTCAACTGCGCGGCCTACACGGCCGTCGACCGTGCCGAGTCTGACCGCGAGGCCTGCCATCGGCTCAACGCGCTCGCTCCGGGTTGTCTGGCCGACGCCGCCCGCCGCAACGGGGCCCTGATGGTGCATGTGTCTACCGACTATGTGTTCGATGGAAGCAAGTGTACGCCCTATGTCGAGGATGACGAGCCTGCCCCCGTCACGGTCTACGGCCGCACGAAGCTGGAGGGCGAGCGGGCCGTCATGGAGCTGTGTCCCGACGCCATGGTCATCCGCACCGCCTGGCTCTATTCGCCCCACGGGCAGAACTTCGTGAAGACCATGCTTCGCCTGGGCCGCGAGCGCGACCGGCTTGGCGTTGTGTTCGACCAGGTGGGAACTCCGACCTATGCCCGCGACCTGGCCCGCGCCATCTATGCCGCCATCGAGGCAGGCATCCGCCCCGGCATCTATCACTACACGGACGAAGGCGTGTGCAGCTGGTATGACTTTGCGGTGGCCATCCATCGGCTGGCAGGCATCGACTCGTGTCGCGTCAGCCCCATCCACACGGCGGAATATCCCACGCCGGCCCGGCGCCCGGCCTACTCCGTGCTCGACAAGCAGAAGATTAAAGATACCTACGGCATGACCATCCCCCACTGGGAGGATTCGCTTGCGTCGTGCCTTAACCTGTTATAATTAAAACCAGACCCAATGAACGAAATAGAAAGAAGACGAACCTTTGCCATCATTGCCCATCCGGACGCCGGTAAGACGTCGCTCACCGAGAAGCTCCTCCTGTTCGGAGGCCAGATTCAAGTGGCCGGAGCCGTGAAGTCGAACAAGATAAGGAAGACGGCCACGTCCGACTGGATGGACATCGAGAAGCAGCGCGGCATATCGGTGACTACCTCCGTCATGGAATTTGACTACCACGGCTACAAGATAAACATACTCGACACGCCGGGCCACCAGGACTTTGCCGAGGATACCTACCGCACACTGACGGCGGTCGACAGCGTAATCATCGTCATCGACGGCGCCAAAGGTGTGGAGACACAGACGCGCAAGCTCATGGATGTGTGCCGCATGCGCAACACGCCGGTCATCATCTTCGTCAACAAGATGGACCGTGAGGGAAAGGACCCCTTCGACCTGCTCGACGAGCTGGAGGAGGAGCTTCACATTGCCGTCCGTCCCTTGTCGTGGCCCATCGATCAGGGACAGCGCTTCAAAGGCGTCTACAACATCTACGAGCAGAACCTCAACCTCTTCCAGCCCTCCAAGCAGGTCGTGACCGAGAAGGTGGAGGTCGACATCCATACCCCGGTCCTTGACGAACACATCGGCGCCGCGCTCGCCGGGAAGCTGCGCTCCGACCTGGAGCTCATCGAGGGCGTCTATCCGGAGTTTGAAGTGGACGATTACCTGTCGGGGCATCTGGCTCCGGTGTTCTTCGGGTCGGCGCTCAACAACTTCGGCGTTCAGGAGCTGCTCGATTGCTTTGTGAAGATAGCCCCGAGTCCGCGTCCGGTCCGTGCCGAGGAGCGCGAGGTGCGTCCCGAGGAGCCGAAGTTCACGGGCTTCATCTTCAAAATCACGGCCAACATCGACCCCAACCACCGCTCGTGCGTGGCCTTCTGCAAGGTGTGCTCGGGGCGTTTCCAGCGCAACATGCCCTATCTGCACGTGCGCCATGGGAAGACGATGCGCTTCTCCTCGCCCACGCAGTTCATGGCACAGCGCAAGACGACCGTCGACGAGGCCTGGGCGGGCGACATCATCGGCCTGCCCGACAACGGCACGTTCAAGATTGGCGACACGCTCACCGAGGGCGAGAACCTGCACTTCAAGGGCCTGCCCAGCTTCTCGCCCGAGATGTTCAAGTACATCGAGAACGCCGACCCCATGAAGCAGAAGCAGCTGGCCAAGGGCATCGACCAGCTCATGGACGAGGGCGTGGCCCAGCTCTTCGTCAACCAGTTCAACGGTCGCAAGATAATCGGCACGGTGGGGCAGCTTCAGTTTGAGGTCATCCAATATCGCTTGGAGAACGAATACAACGCGAAGTGCCGCTGGGAGCCCGTGAGCCTGTACAAGGCCTGCTGGATTGAGAGCGACGACCCCGCCGAGCTGGAAGCCTTCAAGAAGCGCAAGTATCAGTTCATGGCCCTCGACCGCGAGGGGCGCGACGTCTTCCTGGCCGACAGCAACTACGTCCTCCAGATGGCGCAGAACGACTTCAAGCACATCCGCTTCCATTTCACATCCGAATTCTGAGCGCGCTCCCTCCGGAGCCTGTCATAAAAGGAGATACGCATGTCGGGACTAACGGCGTGCGTATCTCCTTTTTTATTGCGCACGTGTGTCGTGCGTTGGGAGAGACGTGTGTCGTGCGTTGGGAGAGACTTGTGTCGTGCGTTGGGAGAGACTTGTGTCGTGCGTTGGGAGAGACGTGTGTCATGCGTTGGGAGAGACGTGTGTCATGCGTCGGGAGAGACGTGTGTCATGCGTTGGGAGAGACGTGTGTCATGCGTTGTGAGAGACGTGTGTCCTGAGCCGGGAGACACGTGTGTCCTCCGGCATGAGACACGTGTGTCTCCGCAAGCCCTTCGCGGATGGCGGAAAACCGCGGCGGCGCGCGGGTCATTCCCCCTCGCGCCCGCTTTTCGCCCCGCGCCATATTTGGGACGAAACGACTATTTCCCTACATTTGCATCCGCAACAACCATGCATGACGCATATATAATAAAGGTATAGGCAATGAATACAGACATGAACGAAGATATCCGGCGGGCCTGCGAGGTGATGGCCCGTGGCGGGGTGATTCTCTACCCCACCGACACGGTGTGGGGCATCGGATGCGATGCGACCAATCCCGAAGCCGTGCAACGCGTGTATGACATCAAGCGCAGGGCCGACAGCAAGGCCATGCTCGTGTTGGTCGATTCGGAGGCGAAGGTGGACTTTTACGTGCGCGACGTGCCTCCCGTGGCCTGGGACCTGATAGAGCTGGCCGACAAGCCCCTGACCATCATCTACGACGGGGCGCGCAACCTGGCGCCCAACCTTCTGGCCGAGGACGGCAGCGTCGGCATACGCGTGACGAACGAACCTTTCTCGAAGCAGCTGTGCTTCCGCTTCAAGAAGGCCATCGTGTCGACGTCGGCCAATGTCAGCGGACAGCCCGCCGCCGCCGTGTATGCCGACATCGCGGACGAGATACGCGAGGCGGTGGACTATGTGGTCGAGAGCCGGCGCGACGAGACGGGCCGTCCGCGTCCGTCGAGCATCATCAAGCTGGGGTCCGGCGGCACGGTGAAGGTGATTCGTGAATGAGGAGGGGCGTATGGACACTGCGATAAAGTCTGATTCGTTCTATCGGCGCCTGCTGCGCTTTCGCGAGAAGCATATCAAGGAGAAGCAGTTCATCCTGCTGCTCAGTTTCCTGGTGGGCATATTCACGGCCTTGGCGGCCTGGGTGCTGAAGTGGCTCATCCACGAGATAGAGCTGTTTCTGACCGACAACTTCGACGTGACGGGGGCCAACTGGCTCTATCTGATATATCCCGTGGTGGGCATCTTCCTCACGGGACTGTTCGTCCGCAACATCGTGCGCGACGACATCAGCCACGGCGTGACGAAGATACTCTATGCCATCTCGCGCCGCCAGGGGCGCATCAAGCCGCACAACGTGTGGTCGTCGGTCATAGCCAGCGGCATAACCATCGGGTTCGGAGGCTCGGTGGGGGCCGAGGCGCCCATTGTGCTCACGGGTTCGGCCATCGGTTCCAATCTGGGGCGGGCCTTCCACATGGAGCACAAGACCCTGATGCTCCTCATCGGTTGCGGCGCGGCCGGAGCCGTGGCCGGCATCTTCAAGGCGCCCATCGCCGGGCTGGTGTTTACGCTCGAGGTGCTGATGATAGACC
Organism: uncultured Phocaeicola sp.; assembly: GCA_944321015.1. Classification (GTDB taxonomy): domain Bacteria; phylum Bacteroidota; class Bacteroidia; order Bacteroidales; family Bacteroidaceae; genus Phocaeicola_A. The sequence goes on from CALUJS010000010.1 coordinate 42,739, forward strand.
TGACGATGGCTTCGCTGTTGCCGCTGCTCATCTCGTGTGTCACGGCGGCCACCTTTACCTACATCACCACGGGCATGGAGGCCATGTTTCACTTCAATCTTGACAATCCCTTCGTGGTAGAGCGCATACCTTACGCCATCCTGCTGGGCATAGCCTGCGGTCTGGTGTCGCTCTATTTCACGCGTGCCATGGACTCGGTGGAAGATGTGTTCCGCAAATATTCCAATCCCTATGTGAAGCTGGTCATCGGCGGCGTGATGCTCAGCGTGCTTATCTTTCTGTTCCCTCCGCTCTACGGAGAGGGATACACTACGATTAACCTTCTGCTCAACGGGACGTCGTTGGATGACTGGAGCAATGTGCTCGACAACTCGCTCTTCTACGGACACGGACAGCTGTTGCTCGTCTATCTGTTGCTCATCGTCGTGTTCAAGGTCTTTGCCTCCAGCGCGACCAACGGCGGCGGCGGTTGCGGCGGAATTTTTGCGCCCAGCTTGTTCCTGGGCTGCATCACCGGGTTCATCTTTGCCCGCTTCTGCAACCAGTTCGACCTGGGTCCTTATATTCCCGAGAAGAATTTCGCCCTCCTGGGCATGGCCGGCCTGATGTCCGGCGTGATGCACGCTCCCCTGACCGGCATCTTCCTGATAGCTGAGCTGACGGGCGGATACGACCTGTTTCTGGCGCTCATGATTGTGTCGGTCAGCGCCTACCTGACCATCATCGTCTTTGAGCCCCACAGCATCTATTCCATGCGTCTGGCCAAGCGCGGCGAGCTGCTTACGCACCACAAGGACAAAGCCGTCCTCACCCTGATGAACGTGGAGAATGTCGTGGAGACCGACTTTGCCAAAGCCTCCCCCGACATGGATTTGGGGCAGATGGTGCGCCTCATCTCGAAGACCAGGCGCAACCTTTTCCCCGTGGTCGACGGTCAGGAACGCCTGTTGGGCATTGTCCGCCTGGATGACATACGCAACATCATGTTCCGCCAGGAACTGTATCATCGGTTTAAGGTGGAAGCATTCATGGTGTCGCCTCCCGACAAGATTCTCAGGACCGACACCATGGACATCGTGATGCGCAAGTTTGACGACACGAAGGCATGGAACCTGCCGGTGGTGGATGAGGATGGCCGCTACATGGGATTCATATCCAAATCGAAGATATTCAATAACTATCGTCAGGTGTTGGTCGACTTCTCGGCCGAATGATTCCTGAACATTCAATACACGCTATATGGAAAAGAACGATTTGCGCATAGTCTATATGGGTACGCCCGACTTTGCCGTGGAGAGCCTTCGCCGCCTGGTGGAGGGTGGTTATAATGTGGTGGGTGTGGTCACCATGCCCGACAAGCCGGTGGGACGGCACGGGAGCGTGCTTCAGCCCAGCCCCGTGAAGGTTTATGCCTTGGAACAGGGGCTGAAGGTGCTTCAGCCGGAACGGTTGAAGGATGAGGCTTTTCTCGACGAGCTTCGTGCCTTGCAGGCCGATTTGCAGATAGTGGTGGCCTTTCGCATGTTGCCCGAAGTGGTATGGTCCATGCCCCGCATGGGGACGTTCAACCTCCATGCCTCGCTCCTGCCGCAATACCGGGGAGCCGCGCCCATCAACTGGGCCGTGATTCACGGCGACACGGAGACGGGGGTTACGACCTTCTTCCTCAAGCATGAGATTGATACGGGCGAAATCATCCGTCAGGTGCGTGTCCCCATTGCCGATACGGACAATGTGGGCATCGTGCACGACCGTCTGATGAGCGTAGGCGCCGCCTTGGTTACGCAGACGGTGGACGACATTCTGGCCGGGACCGTCTGTCCCGTTCCGCAGGAGCAGTTGGCGGAATCGTCCGGTCCCCTTCGTCCGGCTCCGAAAATATTCAAGGATACGTGTCGCATAGGTTGGGAGGGCACGGTGAAGTCGGTCTACGATTTCGTGCGCGGCCTTTCGCCCTATCCCGCGGCATGGACGGAGCTCGTTTCGCCCGATGGCAAGCGTCAGGCGCTGAAGGTGTACGAATCGACAAAACTTCCGGCTGCGCATGCTCTGCCGTGCGGCGCCGTGCGCACCGACGGGAAGACTTATTTTCACGTGGCCGTATGCGACGGCTATGTCGGCCTGACCGAGGTGCAGCTGGCCGGAAAGAAACGCATGGCCGTGGCCGACTTCTTGCGCGGGTTCCGCTTGTCGGACGACTATCGGGTGGAGTAGTCCGTGGCGCGCAAACACTCCCAATCGGATATCACATAAAGGAAAAGGCTCTGTTTCACAACAGGGCCTTTTCGTTTCCGCCGTTCTGTTTGGTCAGTCGGCAGAATGTTTAGTAAGTGAAAGAGAGTGTATCAATATTTATTTTGTTTTTGTGTTAGAAAAGTCTGAAATCGTGTACTCTCTGGCGTTATGTTCGGGTTGGTTGCTTTCGCTTTCGCCGCTGCTCAGGTCATAAGTGATGATGGTCTGCGTGTTGTTGCCTTCATTGACCTTGATGGACAATCGTTTGGTCTTGCCTTCCGTATATCCCGGAATGCTCTCCAGCGGGAACGCGGCCCATCCCCATTGAGTGACGCGCGGGTGGATGCCTTCGTTGTTGTGGCGGAATTCCACGGCCAACGTGCCGTCGGCATCGGGTTGCACGTCATCGCCCACGGTGATGAGGTTGATGAAGTGTTTCAGGTCGGTATGGTCGCCCATCACCGAGAAGTAGAAGTTGATGTGCTTCTCGCTGGTCGTGATGCGGCGCACGTAGACGGGGTCGTTGCCTATGCTGTCGGCTTTCTCCTCGTCGTTGGCCGGCATCTGATACAGGTCTTTGGTCAGCACACGATAGATTTCGTACAGCTCAATTCCGTTGTTGCTGCGGTTGTCCTCGTCGATGAAGTTGAACGCCGCGATGATGCGTTGGTTTTCCTTGTCGGCGTCATACATGTTCAGTATGCCGGGATTGGCGGGAATCAGCTGTCCGCAGTTGTCGCTTTGCAACACCCATCGTCCGTCGAGACTCTCCACGGTAGCCATATCGGTGTAATAGGTGAAGTCGTCGTCATCATCACAAGCCACAAATGTCGGGAGTGCCAGGAGGCACATCAGTCCGAATAGTAAGTTCTTTGTTCTCATAACGTTTCTAGCTTTCATAATTGTGTTGTTCCTTTTTTTTGTTTGTCCCCGGTCGGTCATTGGGCGTCGGGCTGATTTTTGACTGATGCCGGAGGCATCGTGCGTCCATATGCTCAGCCGTGAGCGTCCATATCCCCGCTTGCGAGCGCCCATATCTCCGCCCGTGAGCGTCCATATCTCCGCTCAAGCAAGGGAACAATGACCGATTTGGGGCTCATTCGACTTGTAAACGCCGCAAGTCGCGATATACTGCACGCCTGTATCTTAAAGCTTGTTAATAAGAAAAAGTTGTGGGTGCCGTGCAGTATTTTTGCCACCTCTTCATTTACATGATGTGAAACCTATAGAAGAAAACACGTGTTGCAGAAACTGAGTGAAAAGGAGTTGACGGAGCGTTGCCGCGAAGGAGACAATGCGGCCCGGAAGCAGCTGTACGAACAATATGCCGACTTGCTGATGGCTGTTTGTTTGCGCTACTGCGGCGACCGCGATACGGCTCAGGATATTCTGCACGACGGTTTCCTGAAGGCATTTCGTTCGTTTGCCCAATTCCAATATAAAGGTGACGGTTCCTTGCGCGCCTGGCTGACACGCATCATGGTAAACGGGGCCTTGGAGGTCTTGCGCAAGCGGAATATGTTCAACGAACAGCCCATCGACGAGATGCCCGGCGACATTGAGGACGAGGAGGACATCGAATTGATTCCGCCATCGGTGCTGATGCAGTTTGTCAGGGAATTGCCTGAAGGTTATCGCACGGTATTCAACCTGTATGTATTCGAAGATAAAAGTCATAAAGAGATTGCCGAAGCCTTGGGCATCACCGAACATACATCGTCGTCGCAGTTCTTTCGCGCAAAGAAGTTGCTGATGAAGAAGGTGTCGGCATATTTAAAACACGAAGAGCTATGAATAGGAAAGAAGAAAACGATAAATGGATACAGAGTTGGAAGAAGCAGCTTGGCGACTATGCCGAGCCGGCTCCCGATGGCCTGTGGACCGACCTGGAGAAGGAGCTGACGCCTGACGTCGGGGCACGGCGCGTCGTGCCCTTCCTTCGTCGTTATGCCGCAGTTGCGGCAGTGGCTTTGGTCGTGATGCTCTCGTCGGTGTCCGTATGGTGGTGGCACGCCTCGTCGCCAGATTATGTGGCCGGGGTGGCCGGAGAACCGGCCGGGATGATTCCGCCTGCGGAAGAAGGGCTCATGCCGATGGCTGGCGAGCGGATATTTGCTCCGGCCGTTGCTCAAGTCCGTCCGTCGTCCGCGCGCTTGGCTGAAGCAGAGCCGTCAGCGGTCGCTGCGGCTCCGGCCTTGATGACCGCAAGGCTGATGGCGGTAGAGGGGGAAACGTCGGAGGAAACCACCCCCGTCGTAACAGAACCTACGCAACAAACGGAACGCAAGGAAACCGTCGATGAGAAACCTAAACCCGCTCCCCGCAAAGGCTATACCTACGATTTTTCTTCGCCTGCCACTCGCAACCGTGCACGGCGCGATGATGCCGGACGCCGCTGGGGGATAGGCATTTCGGTGGGCAATGCGCCTATCGGGGCCAACAGCCATGAGGGAGGATACAAGCAACTGTCCCGGAATGGCAATGTGATGGGGAATGCAATGTCGGACGCCGGGGTGACGTCGAACGCATACGGCCTGCTGCTTTCCCAGAATCTGGACAACACGGTGCAATCGCACACCAAACACAGGATGCCCGTGACCGTGGGCCTCTCGGTGAGCTGGCATTTGAACGACCGTTGGGCTTTGGAGAGCGGACTGACATACACCAAGCTGTCCTCCGAACTGTGGTCGGGCACGGAAGCCGGATTCTATGAGAGCGACCAGAAACTGCACTACGTGGGCATTCCCGTGAAAGCCGGTTACAAGCTGTGGGAAAACAAGCTTTTCGCCGTGTACATGTCGGCCGGAGGAGCCGTGGAAAAGTGTGTGTCGGGCAAAGTGAACACAACGTACATGGTCGACGGTAAGGCGGCTGGAAGCGAAGAGACGGACCTGAAGGTGAACGAACTGCAGTGGTCCGTGTCGGCAGCCGTGGGAGCGCAGGTGAAGCTGACGCGCCATCTGGGGCTTTATGTCGAGCCGGGCGTGAACTATTATTTTAACGACGGTGCTCCCGTGGAGACCATCCGCAAGGAACACCCGCTCAACTTCAATCTGCAGACGGGTCTTCGCCTGTCCTACTGACCGTGGCCGTCAGTCCGCTTCCCGCTTATGCCGTCACTTCTGAGGGAGAGGTGTGAAAAGGTTCGCATTCGTCTCGCCGAAATTTCCCCGATTCGGTTTTTCTCTCTATCTTTGGCATAAAAATTGCGAACGATATGGCTACTTGTATGCTTGCTCCCTCTCTGTTGTCGGCCAACTTTGCCAATCTGCAGGCCGATTTGGAGATGATAAACCGCAGTGAGGCCGACTGGCTTCATCTGGACGTGATGGATGGTGTGTTTGTCCCCAACATATCTTTTGGTTTTCCCGTGCTGAAACACGTGGCCCGCCTGTGTACCAAACCCCTTGATGTGCACCTGATGATTGTGCATCCCGAAAAGTTCATACCTGAAGTGAAGGCGCTGGGGGCGTATATGATGAACGTGCATCAGGAGGCCTGCGTGCATCTGCATCGCACCGTGCAGCAGATTAAGGAGGCCGGCATGAAGGCGGGGGTGACACTCAATCCGGCGACTCCCGTATCGGTATTGGAAGACATTATCGGCGAGGTGGACATGGTGTTGCTCATGAGTGTGAATCCCGGATTTGGCGGGCAGAAGTTCATCGAGAATACCCTGAAGAAGGTGCATGACCTGCGTGCCCTGATGGCGCGCACGGGCGCTTCGCCCATCATTGAAATAGACGGCGGGGTCAATCCCGACACGGCCGGCCGCTTGGTCGAAGCCGGAGCGGATATGCTGGTGGCGGGAAATGCCGTATTCAATGCGCCCGACCCGGAAGAGATGATACATCGTTTAAAGAACAGTTAATATTCGTTCGTCCGGTGTCTGTTGCCGCTGATTGGTTGGAGCGATATCCTTTCCTGCGATTCGACGTACCGTTTATAGTCGGCATTGCATCGGCCAATGCCGGACTGCCCTTTTGTGAAAGGACACTGTTTGTCATGTTGGCAGGCGGTGTCCTCCTTTTGTTGCTCTTTCTCGGGCGGTTGGGCTATCGGTGGCGCTGGTCGTTTGGCGCGGTGCTGGCATTTGTGCTGTTTTGTCTGGGCGCCTGGCGGGCTGTCGACCGCTCCAATCAGGTGCGGACTGACTGGAGCGATGAGCGTCAGGCCTATCGCGGATGGGTGTCGGGCGTTCCGGAGGAGAAAAGGCGGAGCCGTCTCGTTCCGGTGGAGGTCAATGGCAAACAGGTGTTTCTTTATCTGCCCAAGGATTCCTTGTCGGCAGGCTTGACTTGCGGCGACGAAGTGCTGTTTTACACCCGCATCACTCCCCCGCGCAATTGGAGCGCGGACATCGGTTTTGACTATGCAACTTATTTGCTGCGCCAGGGCGTCAGCGGCACGGCTTATGCCGGAAACGGTGCCTGGCAGAAAGGCTCGGGACGGCGTGCGCTCACCTGGAAGCAGCAGGCCCTGCTGTTGCGGCAGAAGCTGGTCGACAAATATCGGGATTGGGGGCTGGAGGGCGACGAACTGGCCGTGGTGGCCGCCCTCACGCTGGGCGACAAGAGCGAGCTGGATGCCGACCTGAAGGAAAGTTATGCCGTGTCCGGAGCCAGTCACATCCTGGCCCTGTCGGGGCTTCACCTGAATATTATGGCCGGGCTGTTGAGCGCGTTGCTGCTGTTTCATGTGGGCCGCGGATGGAGCCGATGGGCCAGGGGATTGCTCATCCTCGCAGCCTTGTGGGCCTATGCTTACATCACCGGATTGTCCGGCTCGGTGGTGCGTTCGGCCGTGATGTTTACCGTCTTCATACTCGGCCAATGTCTGGGCCGGAGGGGACTGCTGCTCAACTCGCTGGCCCTGGCGGCGTTTGCCATGTTGCTTTACAATCCCTGTTATCTGTACGATGTGGGATTTCTGATGTCGTTTCTGGCCGTGGCCGGCATTGCCTTGTTCATGCCGGTGTTCAGGCAGTGGGTGGTGTGCAAGCGTTTTTGGGTGTCACGCTATGTGCAGGAACTGTTGTGGGTGTCGGTTGCCGCACAGTTGGGAGTCTCGCCGCTGGCAGCTTACTACTTCGACAATTTTCCGCTTTATTTCCTGCTGACCAATCTGGTGGTTGTCCCCCTGTCGGGCATTGCGTTGGTCATAGCCGTTGCGCTGTGGATGGTGGCCTGGTGGCCCGCCTTGCACGAGTTGGTGGCCGATTTGCTGCAATGGTCGCTCCGGCTGATGAATGATGCCGTGATTGGAGTAAGCCGTTTGCCGGGCGCTTCGTTGGACGTTTCGTTCTTGTCGGTTGACGTTGTGCTGTATTATTGGGTGCTCGTCGGGTTGCTGGTGTTCTATCATGTCCGTTCGGCGCGCGTGCTGTCCGGCGTACTGGCCGGGACTTGCGTGGGCCTCGTCTGGGCTTTATTCTGTCCTTGTTGACCCCGGAGCCTGATGGCGGTTGGGTCCGGACGGGATGGTCCGCTGAATTTATTCGTCCGATGCGGCACTGCAATGACGAAATTTGCAGTACCTTTGCTGCCCATAAACGAATCAAGAAGAATTATGCTGACCAAAGTTATTTCCCAAGCCAATATAGACCACCTGCGGAAGTGGACGGACCGGGCCGAGAAAGTTGTTATCGTATCCCATGTGTCGCCCGACGGCGATGCCATAGGTTCCTCATTGGGCCTCTGCCATTACCTTGAATCGCAGGGTAAGACGGTGAACGTGATTGTGCCCAATGCTTTTCCCGACTTCCTGCGCTGGATGCCCGGGGCAAAGGACATATTGCGTTACGGCAAATACAAGGAGTTTGCCGACGGGCTGATTGCCGGGGCCGATGTCATTTTCTGCCTGGACTTCAACGCCCTGAAACGTCTTGACCGGATGGCCGATGCCGTGGCGGCTTCTCCTGCACGGAAAGCCATGATCGATCACCATCCCGACCCCGAGGACTTCTGCCGCATAGTCATCTCCCACCCGGAGATATCCTCCACTTCGGAACTGATATTCCGCCTGATATGCCGCATGGGCGACTTCGACGAGATGACGAAGGAGTGTGCCGAGTGCGTCTATACGGGCATGATGACCGACACCGGAGGTTTCACCTTCAACTCGAACAACAGCGAGATCTATTTCATCATAAGCGAACTCCTGTCCAAGGGAATCGACAAGGACGCCATCTATCGCCGCGTGTACAACACTTATTCTGAGGGCCGTATGCGTCTGATGGGCTTCGTGCTCTACGAGAAACTCCACGTGTTCCCCGGTTTCAATGCCGCGCTCATCACCCTGACCTATGCCGAGCAGCAGCGGTTCAACTACATCAAGGGCGATTCGGAAGGCTTCGTCAACATACCTTTGTCGATTAAGGGTGTGCGTTTGTCGGCTTTTCTGCGCGAGGATCGCGACTCGGACATGATTAAGATATCGCTTCGCTCGGTGGGAGATTTCCCCTGCAACCGCATGGCCGCCGAGTTTTTCGGAGGAGGCGGACATCTCAACGCTTCGGGTGGCGAGTTCTATGGCACGATGGATGAGGCCGTCGTCCGTTTCAAGACCGCCCTGGTGAAGTTTCAAGAGGAACTGACGAAAAAATAAGTTATAGAAGTATAAAGTAACGAGGATGTGGCCCGAGGCAACAATCCGATTTATTATTTTTGCGCATCAAACCAACACTTGAATGAAACGCTTACATTATTTATTGCTTATGATAGTGGCTGCAGGATTCGCATTGCAATCCTGCGATGACACGGAGACGTATGCCGAGAAGAAGGAAAAGGAACGCCATTGGATAGACAATTATATTTCGGAAAACAACATCACGGTGATTTCCGAGGATGAGTTCTATGCCAAAGATTCCACGACGGATGTCAGCCGTAATGAATATGTTTATTTCGACGACAGCGGCGTGTATATGCAGGTAATCCAACGCGGCGAAGGCGAACTCATGGAGAACGGAGAACGCTCGGAATACCTCTTGCGCTTCATTGAAGGCATGGTGGAGACCGGCGACACGCTGTCGACCTCGAACCTTATCGGGACCAATTCCTATGACGTCATGATTTGTTCCAAGTCGGCCGGAGAATTTACCGCATCGTTCACCGAAGGTAACATGTATTCCAACTACGGACAGTCGGTGCCCACGGGATGGTTGATACCGTTGAATTATATCAAGCCTGCCGTGCAGTTGCCCAACGACCGGCTGGCACGCGTGAAGCTCATCGTGCCCCACAGTGCGGGCCATCAGACAGCTTCGTCATATGTCTATCCCTACTTTTATGAAATCACTTACCAGAAGAAGAGATGACACTCATTAAATCGATATCGGGTATCCGGGGTACTGTCGGAGGCCGTGTCGGCGAGGGACTCAATCCGCTGGACATCGTGCGCTTCACTTCGGCTTATGCCACCCTGATGCGTCGCAATGCCGGTGCCGATGAAAATCCGTGTCGCCATACGATTGTGGTGGGACGTGATGCACGCATCTCCGGTGAAATGGTGCGCAGCGTGGTGTGCGGAACGCTTATTGGCATGGGGCTCGACGTGGTGGATATCGGATTGGCATCAACTCCTACCACCGAACTGGCTGTCGTCATGGAAGGCGCCATCGGCGGCATGATACTTACGGCCAGCCATAATCCCCGTCAATGGAATGCCTTGAAACTGCTGGATGCAAACGGTGAGTTCCTTTCTGCGGCTCAAGGAGAAGAAGTGCTTCGTTTGGCCGAAGCCGGCGATTTCGACTATGCCGGGGTGGATGAAATGGGGCACTATCGCCAGGACAATACCTATAACCGGAAACATATCGACCGCATTCTGGCTCTTCCTTTGGTGGATGTGGAAGCCATTCGGAGGGCACATTTCCGCGTAGCGTTGGACACGGTGAACTCCGTGGGTGGAGTCGTGTTGCCGCAACTGCTTCGTGAGCTTGGAGTGGAATCGGTCACTACGCTCAACGGTAATCCTACGGGTGACTTCAGTCATAATCCCGAACCGTTGGAACGCAACTTGGGCGACATCATGGCCCTGATGCGTGGCGGAGGATACGACCTTGCTTTCGTTGTAGACCCGGATGTGGATCGTTTGGCCATGATATGCGAGGACGGCCGGATGTTTGGCGAGGAATATACGCTTGTGGCTGTGGCTGACTATGTGCTCCGTCACACGCCGGGCGCCACCGTCTCCAATCTCAGTTCCACCCGTGCTCTGCGCGACGTGACGAAGGGTTACGGACAGTCCTACTATGCGGCTGCCGTGGGCGAAGTCAACGTGGTGAACCGCATGAAACAGGTAGGGGCGGTCATCGGCGGCGAGGGCAATGGCGGAGTCATCTATCCCGCTTGTCACTATGGGCGCGATGCGTTGGTGGGCATAGCTTTGTTTTTGAGTCATATGGCTCACGAAGGAAAGACCATGACAGCCTTGCGTGCCGGTTATCCGGCCTACTTCATGGCCAAGGAACGCATTGACTTGGTTCCGGGTACGGATGTCGATGCCATTCTGGCGCGGATAAAAGACCTTTATCACAACGAAGAGGTGACCGACATTGACGGCGTGAAGATTGACTTTCCCGATCGATGGGTGCACTTGCGCAAGAGTAATACGGAGCCTATCATACGTATCTATTCCGAAGCTCCCACGGCGGGAGCGGCTGACGAGTTGGCTCGTCGGATAATGGATACGGTGCGGTCGCTCATCTGACGGGGAGGAGACAATCCTACAATATTTCGAGTATAACAGTCTTATCGCTCGTTATGGCAAGAGCGTTGGATTGGTAATTGAGCGTCTTACAACAGCAATGGAGTTATCCGTGCGTTGTAAGACGCTCATGTGTCGGAGTGGGTTCTAGTCCATTCCGTGCGGTGTCGTTCAATAATCGAACTTATAGCGTTTCAGGAAAGCCACAGTCTTGTGTATTTCTTTATACATCACGATGTCTTCTTTGATGAAAGGCACTTCTTTGCGGTATTCGGCAATAAAATGTTCGATGATGGGTGAGCTTTTCAGCGGACGGCGGAACTCCAGGCCTTGTGCGGCATTCATCAGTTCAATGGCTTGGATATGGTCCAAATTGTCCATAATCTTATAGAGTTTCGTAGCGGCATTGGCTCCCATGCTGACGTGGTCTTCCTGACCGTTGCTGGACACGATGGAGTCGCTGCTGGCGGCATAACAATACATTTTGTTCTGGCTTACCATGGAAGCGGCGGCATATTGGGGTATCATAAATCCGGAGTTGAGACCGGGGTTGGCCACAAGAAATTCAGGAAGTCCGCGCAGTCCCATGATGAGTTGTGCCACACGACGTTCGGAAATGTTACCCAGTTCAGCCAAAGCTATGGCCAGATAGTCATATACCAAAGCCAGCGGCTGCCCGTGGAAGTTTCCGCCGGAGATGATGAGATCTTCATCGGGGAAGATTGTGGGATTGTCCGTCACCGAGTTGATTTCCGTGAGAAGCACGGAGGCTGCATGGCGTACGGCATCCTTTGTAGCTCCATGTACCTGCGGGATACAGCGGAAGGAGTAGGGATCTTGTACGTGTTTCTTAGGCTGTTTGATGAGCTCGCTGCCTTCCAGGATGTGACGGAAAGCTTCTCCTGTTTCAATTTGCCCTTTATGCGGACGCATCTGCTGGATGCAGTCCATGAACGGATCGATACGTCCGTCGAAGGCTTCAAGTGACACGGCGGCAATGAGGTCGGCACGCTTCAGCAATCGTTTGGCTTTGAGTATGGCAAATACGCCGTTGGCACTCATAAACTGGGTTCCGTTGAGCAATGCCAGTCCTTCTTTGCTTTTCAGTTTTACGGGTTCCCATCCAAATTCGTCGAGCACCGAAATAGCCTCGCAGCGTTTACCTTTGTAGTACACATCGCCCACGCCGATAAGGGGCAGAAAGAGGTTCGCCAGCGGCGCGAGGTCGCCCGATGCGCCCAGTGAGCCACGATCGTACACGATTGGAAGCACATCGTTGTTGAAGAAGTCGATGATGCGCTGCACCGTGATGAGTTGCACGCCGCTATGTCCCAGCGAAAGCGCATGGGCCTTGAGCAGGAACATCAGTTTTACGATGACATGAGGCACTTCAGCGCCTACGCTGCATGCATGGCTTTTGACAAGGTTCTCTTGCAATGTGCTAAGCTCGTCCGGAGAGATGTTGCGGTTGCAGAGCGAGCCGAAGCCGGTCGTGATGCCATAGAGCGGTTGTTCGGATTCGTCAATTTTGCGGTCCAGATACTCGCGGCAGCGTTCGATGCGTTCTTTTGCTTCCGGAGCCAGTTCCAGCTTAAGGTTTTCATTAATGATGCGTTCGATGATATCGAATGTCAGGTCTTCCGCCCCGATCATATATACGTTCTTATGTCTCATAGTCCGTGTTTTTCTTTAGCGTAAAGTAATAGGTTTCTTTCTTGTTCCATCGTATCAATTTCCAACCGGGCAGCTTCTTCGGCCATTGCTTTTACAAAGGCTTCGTCCTTGATGGAGGAGAGATTGATTTTCACGTTAAGCAGGGCGCCGAGAACAGCCGTACGGGCGCACATCATGGCCACACAGGCATCAGTCACGGCATTGGAGTTCCCGCGTTGGGCCACTGTGGCTATATGGGGGAGTATGTCATGTACGGCACGTGCCACTTCCATGGGGACTTGAGCTGCATATTTTGTCTCGCGCTGGATGGCTTCCGAACGGACGGCCTTCTGCTCGTCCGTGTCTTTGGGCAGTTTAAAGGCCGAGAACACACGGTCGTATGCTTCAGAATCGCGATCTACATCGGCGAGTAACCGGCGGGCAGCCGTTTCCAGTCGTGCGGCCAGTTCCTGCATAAGGTCGTTGACCTCGGCGTATTTCTTGCGTCCGACGGTAAGATTGGCCACCATGGCCGATAAAGAGGCAGCCAGAGCGCCATTGAGAGCCGACACGCTTCCGCCGCCGGGTACGGGGTCATTGCTGATGACTTTATCAATGAATTGTTGTAGGGTAAGTTCTGCTAACATAAGGGTTGATATTTAAGTTATGGTTCATGGGATTTATCCACGGGATACGATGCGGCCTCGCTTGATGGTGCAATGCACGGCATTCATCCCGGTATAGTAAGGTAACACGTTGGGGGTGGCGCTGTCTAGAATAACCAGGTCGCCATATTTGCCGACTTCAATACTGCCTATGCTGTCGGCGCGATTTACGGCAGCGGCACCGTTGAGCGTGAGGGCGGTGATGGCCTCGGCCACGGTGAAGCGCATATAGATGCATGCCAAGGCAAAGATCAGCGGAATGGAAGCAGAGCAGCAACTGCCGGGATTGAAGTCGGTGGCTAGGGCCACGGCACATCCCGCATCCATCATTTCCCGACCACGCGCATAAGGCTCGCGCAGAGTGAAAGCCGTAAGCGGCAGCAAGGTGGTCACCACGCCTCCGTCGGCCAATGCCTGAATGCCGGCGTCGGAAGCATGGAGCAGGTGATCTGCACTCAAGGCATGCAGCTCCCCGGCCAGTTCCGCACCGCCGAAGCTTACCATCTCATCGGCATGGATTTTTGTGCCGAAGCCCATGGATTGGGCCGCTTGGAGCAGACGGCGCGATTGTTCCACCGTAAATACGCCCTGCTCGCAAAAGATGTCGCAGTTTTCGGCCAGCATCCGTTCTTTGGCAATGGGGAGCATGTCCGTTATGAGAAAGTCAATATATTCGTCTTCCCTGCCTTTGTATTCCTTGGGAACAGCGTGAGCGCCGAGGAATGTGGGCACGATGTCTACTTTCCGGTCGGAATCGAAATTGATGGCCTGCATCACTTCGAGTTGCTTCAGCTCCGTGTCGCAATCCAGCCCGTAGCCGCTTTTTCCTTCTACCGTAGTGACCCCCATGCGGCTCATCACGGAAGTGAAGTGCTCAGCCTTGGTGCGCAACTCACTTACGGACGTGTTCCGGGTGGCTTCCACTGTGCTTAGTATGCCGCCCCCGCGTTGCAGGATGCTCATGTAGGAATCGCCGTTGAGCCGCCAGATAAATTCGTCGGGGCGGAATCCGCCAAAGACCAAATGAGTGTGCGAGTCGACAAAACCGGGCAACACGACCTTTCCGTTGGCATGGATGACTTGATACCCTTCAGGCAAACCGGGGCGATCCGGTCCCACATAAGTAATCTTGCCATCGGTGATTTCCACGGTGCCACACTCGTCGAACAGCTCGTTCATATCTTTTCCTCTGCGGGCCGTCTGTCCCAAAGGAGTGATGATACGTGCTCCGGTAATGATAAGATTGGCGTTTTTCATGAGCTTATTCCATGATGCGTGATTCGAGAACCTGGTCTATGCTGAAGTTTTCCAAACCGAGATAGTAGGCGGCCGTATCCACCAATGCCTGCATCGGCACGAGGCCGATGATTTCACTGCCCACAATGTTTACTCCGTAGCGACGGGCCTCGAAGCGTACCATTTCGTGTGCGCGATAGATGGCCGTTTTGCTGAAGTCGGTAAGGTTCATGGATACCTGCGTGATGCCACGGTCTTTGAGTTCTACGCCCATGGCTTTGCAGAAGCGCAAGCCGCCGCCGATGAAACGCACCTTCTTGGCGATGCCGTGTGCGATTTCCAGGCTGGGCGTATCCAGATTGACGTTGTAAGCCACAAGCGGCATACGCGCGCCGATGGCCACGGTGCCGGCGGTCGGGTGACGTTCGGCGGGTCCGAAATCGGGGTGCCATTCGGGTTGGTGTATTTTCTCGGCCATGCCTTCAAACTCGCCTTTGCGGATGGCGGCCAGATTTTCGCGATGGGGCGCCGTGGCCGATTTCTCATAAAGGAATACCGGCAGATTGTAAGCCTTGGCCACACGGGCGCCTACTTCCTTGGAGAGGGCAATGGCGTCGTCCATGGTGCATCCTTTGATGGGAATGAACGGCACGACATCGGCCGCGCCCATGCGCGGGTGTTGACCTTGGTGATGGTTCAGGTCAATCAGCTCCACGGCCACGCCGATGGCTTCGATAACCGCCTCCTTCAATGCGTCGGGTTCGCCCACAACGGTTACCACCAGGCGGTTGTGGTCTTCGTCATTGCTGTAGTCCAGCAGTTTCACACCGGCCTTGGCGCGGAAAGGAGATACTATTTTGTCTATTTTCTCATGATCGCGTCCCTCGCTGAAGTTGGGCACGCATTCCATTATTTTAGTCCAGCTCATGGTATTAAGGTTTTAAGTTTATGAGGTTAATTGGTTTCGAGTTTTGGGTTAAGGACGATTGGCTCATCTGTTCAGCTTGTCGTTGACGATTCTTTCCACGAGGGCATCATCGGCCACGTGAGGCATCGTGATGTGGTAGCCGTCGGCGTGCGAGCTGTTAAACTCGGCCGAAGTCTCCATGGCATGCGGGTTGCGTGCCCACGAGCGGCGTGCCACACCGCCCATCACGTCCCACAGCATGGCCGAGCGCAAGATGCGGTCTACCCGCTCACTGCCGTCGCACACCATGCCGAAGCCGCCGTTGATGGCCTTGCCTATGCCTACGCCGCCGCCATTGTGCAAAGCCACGAGGCTCATGCCGCGGGCGCAGTTTCCGGCAAAGCACTGCACGGCCATGTCGGCCATGACGTTGCTGCCGTCTTTGATGTTGGAAGTCTCGCGGAAAGGAGAGTCCGTTCCGCTCACGTCGTGGTGGTCGCGTCCCAGCATGATGGGGCCCACTTCTCCGCGACGCACCATCTCGTTGAACTTCAGGGCAATGTTCATGCGCCCCAAAGCGTCCTGATAGAGAATGCGTGCCTGGGTGCCCACCACGAGATTGTTCTTTTCCGCATCGCGTATCCAAATCCAGTTGTCCATGTCTTGTCCGCGTCGTTCTTTGGGGATGCATTCCATGGCGGCGTGGTCGGTCTTGATGAGGTCTTCGTGCTTGCCGCTCAGGCATACCCAGCGGAAGGGTCCGTAGCCGTAGTCGAAGAGTTGCGGGCCCATGATGTCTTCCACGTAGGAAGGCCAGATGAAACCGTCTTTTTCATCGATTCCGTTCTTTGAGATTTCCTTTACGCCGGCATCATAAATGGCCTTCATGAACGAGTTGCCATAGTCGAAGAAGTACGTGCCGCGTGCCACCAGCTCTTTGATGAGGCCGTAGTGGCGGCGCAGGGACTC
Source organism: uncultured Phocaeicola sp. (assembly GCA_944321015.1). Classification (GTDB taxonomy): domain Bacteria; phylum Bacteroidota; class Bacteroidia; order Bacteroidales; family Bacteroidaceae; genus Phocaeicola_A. Next base: position 59,110 of record CALUJS010000010.1, read on the forward strand.
GTTGACCAGCTCCTCGAAACGGGTGCGGTCTTCCTTCAGGAGGCGGGTGCGCTCTTCGAAGGTAATGCCTGCGGGACAGTAGCCGCCTTCATAGACGGCATGGCAGGAGGTCTGGTCGCTGAGGAGTTCGATGTTAATATGGTGGTCAACGGCATATTGCAGCAGGTCGATGATGTTGCCGTGATAGGCGATGGAACATGCCCGGCGGTCGAGCATGGCCTGTGCCGCCAGCTTGAAGGCCTCGGGCAGGTCGGAAGTGACATGCTCCACCCATCCTTGCCTGTAGCGCGTCTCGATGCGCGAAGCATCGACCTCGGCAATGATGGCGGCAGCTCCGGCGATGACGGCCGCTTTGGGTTGTGCGCCGCTCATGCCTCCCAAGCCGGAGGAAACGAACAGATGGCCGTTGAGGTTGCCGTCTTGCGGAATGCCCAGCTTCATGCGTCCGGCGTTGAGCAGGGTGTTGAAGGTGCCGTGCACAATGCCTTGCGGCCCGATGTACATCCAGCCGCCGGCTGTCATCTGTCCGTAGTTGGCCACGCCCATCTGGGCCGCAATCTCCCAGTCTTTCAGGTTGTCGAACATGCCCACCATCATGGAGTTGGTGATGATGACGCGCGGAGCCTCGGGGTGCGACTTGAAGAGGCCCAGCGGATGTCCGCTTTCCACCACGAGCGTCTGCTCATTGGTCATCTGCTCCAGATATTGTTTGATGAGGCGGTATTGCATCCAGTTCTGGCACACCTGTCCCGTTTCGCCATAAGTCACCAGCTCGTAGGGATAGAGGGCGATGTCGAAGCTCAGGTTGTTGTCAATCATCACTTGAAAAGCCTTGCCCTCAATGCAGTTTCCTTTGTATTCGTCGATGGGTTTCGCCTTGAGGTCGCCTTGCGGACGGAAGCGGTAACCGTAGATTTTGCCTCGTGTGAGGAGTTCGTCCATGAATTCGGGAGCCAGTTGCTCGTGAAGTTCTTCGGGGATGTAGCGCAGTGCGTTTTTCAGTGCCGTGGCCGTCTGTGCCGGAGTCAGGCGGTAGCCTCTGTCCGGGGCGCGGCGTATACCTTCCACGAATGTGGGGTAGTCCGGTAATTGATTGGGAAGTGTAATAGTCATAATGCTCAAATGTTAGTTCCCAAAGTTAGGAAGAACATTTGAGCAATATGCTATCCGAATTTATGTTTAGGGACATAAATCCGCCGTGTGAGGCCGAAAAATGTGTTAAATTTACGGAATAAGTAGCGAACTGTCACCGTAGCTCAGGAAACGGAAGCCGTGTCCGAGCGCGAAATCGTAGATTTTCCGCCAGTCGCCGTGTACGAATGCCGACACGAGCAACAGCAGGGTGCTCTTGGGCTGATGGAAGTTGGTCACCATGCGACGCACGATGCGGTACCGGTATCCGGGGGCAATGATGATTTGGGTGCTCGAGTGGAGCGCTTCCAGATGGTGGCGGTCCATGTAGCCCAAGATGCACTGCAGGGCTTCGCGCGTGCTCAGTTCTGACGCGTCTTCATAAGGTTCCCATTGGTTCACGTGGAGTTCCTCTTCGCCGGCATCGGGATTGCGCCGGATGTGTATACCTATATAATATAGGCTTTCCAGCGTGCGCACGGAAGTGGTGCCTACGGCCGTGGCTTCACATCCGTGGGCGAGGAGCTTCTTGATGGTGGCGCGGCTCACCGAGATGTATTCCGTGTGCATCTCGTGTCCGGCTATCTCTTCGCTCTTGACGGGCTTGAACGTGCCGGCTCCCACGTGCAGGGTCAGTTCTTCCAAGTCCACGCCTTTGTGTCGCAGTTCGTCCAGCACCCGCTCCGTGAAGTGCAGTCCGGCGGTGGGAGCGGCCACAGAGCCTTTTATTTTTGAATACACCGTCTGATAGGTCGTCTTGTCGCTTTCCTCCGTTGCGCGGTTCAGGTAGGGCGGTATGGGGAGTTCGCCCACGGCTTCGAGCACGTCGGCAAAAGTCAGCGTGGGGTTGTCCCACTCAAAATCCACCCGGTGGCTCGTGCCCCGGCATTCGCCGCGCGTGGCTGTCAGGCGTGTGGGGATGCCCTTCACTTCTATCTCGCGCGTGAGCCTGCCTTCCTTCCATTTCTTCAGGTTGCCTATCATGCAGAGCCAGCTGCACCGCCCGGTCTGCTGGAACGAAAGCGCATAATCGGCCGGAACGGCCGGTTCCAGACAGAACACTTCGATGAGCGCGCCCGTCTCCTTGCGGAAATGCAGGCGGGCCTGGATGACTTTCGTGTTGTTGAATATCATCAGACTGCCGGTCGGAATGTAGTCGGGCAGCGACGTGAAGCGGTCTTCGCTCACTTCCCCGTGGCGGTAGACCAGAAGTTTGGACTGGTCGCGCACGGGCAGGGGAAACTTGGCGATGCGCTCGTCGGGCAGGGGATAGTCGAAATCTTCGATACGGATATGCTTGGTGTCTTGCATCTGTTCTGTTTTTAATCGGCTGCAAAAGTAGCAAAAGTTGTGGATATGTGTCACATGTGCCGCCTGCAAAGTGGGCTGCCGGCGCGCATCCAAAGCGCCCCGCGAGCATCCATATCTCGGCTTGCGAGCGCCCATATATCCGCTCGTGAGCGTCCATATCCTCGCTCGCAGGCGTCCATATTGACGCTCAAAGGCCGGTCGGGTATGAGCGGAATCCGGCTTCGGGAGGTTATTTGCATTTGCAAAACAAAAGACATATATTTGCCTCGTATTTCAAAACTTGTAAATCTTAACACGACATGAAAAAATGGATATTGGGTTTACTGCTTCTGTGCGCAGGCTTGAATCTGCCGGAAGCAGTCCGGGCACGGGAACTTCCGCGTCGCCCCGAATATGTGATTGTAGCCTCCTATCGTGTGTCGAACGACCCCGAATGGATGGACGTCATCGAAGCTTTGAAGAAAAAGCACAAGGGTTCCGAGGTGTGCTATTACAAGGAGTCGCCCCGCGAGGTGATGGGCAACTTGCGGTGGTATTACCCGCGCTATGTCGCCGTGGTGGAAAAACCGGAACACATCGGCCGCGATTTCGTGGTGGACTTGAACCGCATGAGCCGTGAAGTGGACGACGACATCTATGCCGATTTCATCTGGGGCATCATCACCGGATATGACGCCCGGGCAGCATTGCGCCTGGTGAACGATACGGAAAAGCCCAAAGTGCTGCGTTCGGCGTTGACCACGGTGAGCGTATTGGGTGACGGACACTGGTTTGAGGATTTCGCGTTCATTTCCGATGCCAAGCCGGGCCTCGTGGGCGAACGCGCGAAGGGACAGACGACGCTCGTTGAGGCCATGGTGACCGACAGCGCAGACAACCGCATGTATCGCGACATGGTGCAGAAGGCCATGGACGAAGGCAAGATGTTGCGTTTGCCGAAGGACTTTTCCGTCGGTAAGCTCAACCTGCTGCAGCGTTTCTATGATTTCTATGTCAAGCATGACCCCGATGTGGTCATTACCGCGGCACATGCCACGGAGAAGAACCTGGAGATGCCGTTTTCCAGCGGCAACATCATGTGTCGTGACGGCAAGCTCTATGCCGACTTTCCCGACGGGCCGAAAGACTTGGTTGAGTCCGGGAAGACACGTGTCTACCTCCCTGTCGGAAACTGTCTCATGGGCAACGTGAACAACACGAAGGAGAGCATGGCCATCGCATTCATGAACAGCGCGCGGGTCGACATGCTTGCCGGAGGCTATGTGGTCGAAACATGGTACGGGCGTAACGGCTGGGGCGGTTTATGCTACTTCATGAACAATCCGGGTCGGTACACGATTCCCGAAGCGTTCTTCCTCAACCAGCAGGACATGATGTTCCAGCTCCGCCAGATGGCGCCGGCTTTGGTCAACAAGCCTTTCCCCTTTGCCGAAGGGCCCAATCACATGAATCCGGAATATGCCTCGGCCGCAAAGATGAATGGTGGAACCATCTCGACGGATGCCTTCGGCTTCTTCTACGATCGCGACGTGGTGGCCCTCTACGGCGATCCGGCATGGGATGTGCGTCTGGCCGAGCAACCCGATGCCAATGACTATGAGGTGAGCTACAAGGTGAAGTCGGAAGAGTGTGTCGTGACCATCGAGACCGGACCGAACTACAGCGAAGAACGCTTGCGCGGTGCCGATTTCCGTTCGCCCCACGTCGGCGAACTCCCGTTCAGTTTCTTGTTCCCCAAGCGTCTGCGCAATCCGCGTCTGGCGGATGGCCAGTCGTGGAAGGCTGCTGTGGACGAGAATTTCCTGCTCATCTATGAGCCGAACTTCGAGCCCAATAAGAAATATACCATTACACTGACCATAGACCCATTACGTTAAGCTGTTCCTTATGAAAGAAATCAGTTGCCCCAAATGCGGAAGTGTGTTCCGGGTGGATGAAGCCGACTATGCCTCTATCGTCGACCAGGTGAAGACAGCCGAGTTTCAGGCTGAAATAGGCCGGCGCATGGCCGAACTCCAAAAACAGTATCAAGCCGAACAAAGAGCCAACGAGCTCAAACTGGAGCAGGAGTTACAAAAACGGCTGACGGCCAAAGAGCTGGAGATGGGAAAGAAAAACAGCGAGATAGAGCGTCTCAAGGCCCAACTTGCCACCATCGCCCAAGCCAAAGAACTGGAGTTGAAGGATGAACTGGCCAAGAAGGAAAAGGAGATATTCGCCCTGCGAAATACCATTGCTCAGAACGACAGCGCGCAGCGGCTGGCCGTCATCGAGGAACAACGCAAGGCGCAGGAAGCCTTGAAGGTCAAAGAGCAACAAATTGCCGAACTCACCGGAAAGGTCGCCCTGGAACGGAGCGAAGCCTCCTTGCGCGAGCATGGACTCAAGAAGGAATTTGAGCTACTGCTGAAGCAGAAACAGGAAGAGGTGGACTACTACAAGGACCTGAAGACCAGAATGTCTACCAAGATGGTGGGCGAAACGCTCGAAATACATTGCAGCACGGAGTTCAACCGCATGCGCCCGCTCTTTCCCAATGCATATTTTGAGAAAGACAACGATGCTTCGGGCGGCTCGAAGGGAGATTTCATCTTCCGCGACTTTGAGGACGGCATGGAGTATATATCCATTATGTTCGAGATGAAGAACGAGATGGACGAAACGGCAACCAAGCACAAAAACGAGGATTTCCTGAAGAAGCTCGACGATGACCGCAGGGCGAAAAACTGCGAGTTCGCCGTGCTGGTTTCTCTGCTCGAGCCGGATAGCGAGCTCTACAACACGGGCATCGTCGACATGTCGCACCGCTATCCGAAGATGTACGTCATACGTCCTCAGTTCTTCATTCCGCTCATCACCCTTCTGGTGCAGACCTCCAAAAAGAGCATCGAATATCAGCGTCAGTTGGCCGTTGCTCGCAGCCAATCCGTTGATGTGACGAACTTTGAGAGCCAGTTGAACGAGTTCAAGGAGAAATTTGCCTACAACTATCGGTTGGCCAGCGAGCGATTTAAGACGGCCATTGACGAGATAGACAAATCCATCAATCACTTGCAAAAGATTAAGGACGCGCTGATGGGCTCCGAACGGAACCTGCGCCTGGCCAATGACAAAGCCGATGGGCTTACCATCAAGCGGCTCACGCGGGGAAACCCTACGATGAAAGCCAAGTTCGAGGAAGCCCGGCGAAACGCCAAGCCGGAGGCCGAATAGCAGCCTGCGTCGGCGTGCGCCCCGGAAATGTCCGGACACGTCTGACGGAGAGAGAGCATTGAGGGAGCCGACCGATTCGTTATGGATTGGTCGGCTCTTTCCGTTAGTTCCGCCGGGGCATAAAACAAAATATGCTGCAAGCGGTTCGCTTACAGCATACAGTTTATGCACGGGAAGAGAGGCTCGAACTCCCGACACTCGGTTTTGGAGACCGATGCTCTACCAACTGAGCTATTCCCGTGTACTATCGGACGGGGGCCTTCGCCAGAGCTGTTAACGAGACTTGAACTCGTGACCTCTTCCTTACCAAGGAAGTGCTCTACCACTGAGCTATAACAGCAAGATAGGGAGCGGAAAACGAGGTTCGAACTCGCGACCCTCAGCTTGGGAAGCTGATGCTCTACCAACTGAGCTATTTCCGCGTGCATTGTTCTTCGGTGTGGGCGTTGAGGGATTCGAACCCCCGACCCTCTGCTTGTAAGGCAGATGCTCTGAACCAGCTGAGCTAAACGCCCTCTCTTTCGAAAGCGGTTGCAAAGGTAGGACTATTTTCTGAATATCCAAACAAAACGGGCGGAACTTTTCTTTTCTTTGCGCAGATTGGACCCCGTTTGTCCGTCCATATGGAGAGCCGGACGCGGGCATATGGACGCCCGAACGCGCGCATATGGACGCTCGGGAGCGCGAATATTGAGCGTGAAAAGGCCCGTTATTGCCTCCCGTTTCAGGGCAAGGAAGCGGGGTTTACCACCTGCGGTCCAGGTACATGTAGAACTCGAATCCGTTTTCCATGCGGCCGCTGAAAGTGCGATTCCCTACATAGTAATCATAAATTCGCAGCGTATAGTCGCGATAGTCCATATACAGTATGCCGTTTTCAATCCACCAGTCGAAAGGCTCCGTCGAACACACGTCGTAAGTGTTCCAATAATAAGTTGTCTCACGTCCGCTGCCATAGTTGCTGTCTCTTCCGCTTATAAACGTGATTTCGCTTTGCAGCGGAATATCATGACGGATTGTAGCTCCGAAGTCGCCATACCAAGTGATGCCATTAGGGCCGGCAAGACTGTAGCCGATGTCCTCATCGGTTTCGCATGAAGTGAAAGCTGCCAGACAGATGATGGCAACGAGGGCGAAAAGATGTGATTTCAATGTGCTTGTTGTCATATTGCTATGTATTTGATTGTTGGGCAAAGGTAAGATAAAAAGTTTTACCTAAGCAAAAAAAGTATGGAAAAGCGGGCAGATGCGGTGAAAATCCCTATCTTTGTCTGAAGAATAAGGATAAAATACGAAAAGATGAGACATACCCTCTTGACATTAAGCATATTGATTGCGGTGTGCCTTGGCGTAAAGGCACAACCGAAACTCTCTTTTGACAATGCAAAATATGACTTCGGAGCCATCATGTGGAAACAACCTGCCACGGCCAAATTCGTAATCACCAACACCGGAAACAAGTCCTTGGTGATTCACAACGTGGAGACTTCGTGTGGTTGCGTGGTGTCTGCCTGGCCGAAGAAACCTATCCGTCCGCATCGCACGGGCGTAATCGAGGCTACCTATGACGCCCGCATGTTGGGCCATTTTCATAAGTTCGTGCGCGTGTATTCCAATGCCACCGAGCGTCCGGTCGACCTCGCCATGATAGGCATGGTCAGTTCGGAGATAGTGGACTATTCGCGCAACTATCCCATTCAGATAGGCGGCATTCATCTGGATACCGACCACATTGAGTTCGCCGATGCCAATCGGGGTGACAATCCCGTGTTTGAGCTGAAAGTGGCCAACGGTTCTTCAAAAGACTACACCCCCGTGCTGATGCACCTCCCGTCGTATATTGAGGCGGAGGCCGTGCCCGAGAAGCTGGCTCCCAAGGAGGTGGGCGTCATCCGCCTGACATTCCATAGCGACAAGGCTCCGTTCCTGGGCATCAACCGCACCTCGGTGTATCTGTCGCGCTATCCGGGCGACACGGTGGGCGAGGACAATCAGCTCGATTTGCTGTCCGTGCTGCTGCCCGACTTTTCCAACCTCACGGCGGCTCAGAAGGCTTTGGCTCCGTCGATTCGCCTCTCCGACACAAAGCTCGACTTGGGCAAGATGGGAAGCAAGAAGACACTGAAAGGCACGATTACGATTACCAATGTCGGACGTTCCGAGTTGAGGTTTCAGGATCTTCAGGTGACAAATCCGGCCCTGAACGTAAGCCTGAAAAAGCAGACGCTTGCACCGGGCAAGTCGACGAAACTGCACATTTCGGTCAATGCCAAATATTTGCGTAATCATCTGGAACATACTCCCCGCGTGATGATGATAACGAACGACCCGGCTCATCCGAAAAGCGAGATAAAGATTAAAGTACAAAAGTAGACTGCTATGGAACATCCCGAGAATGACGAGGCCTACAAGGGCTTGGTTGTAAATAAAGGTATAGAACAGCCTTCGACGGTAAATCCTTATCTGAAGGCTCGTCCTCGAACGAGACGTCGCGAGCTGAGTGTCGCGGACTATGTGGAAGGCATCCTGAAGGGCGATGTGACCATCCTGAGCCGAGCCGTGACGTTGGTGGAAAGCGTCCGTCCGGAGCACCAGGCCCTGGCGCAGGAAGTCATCGAGAAATGCTTGCCGCATTCTGGGAAATCCATCCGTGTGGGCATAAGCGGCGTGCCGGGAGCCGGAAAGAGTACCTCCATTGACGTCTTCGGTTTGCATGTGTTGGAGCAGGGCGGCAAGCTGGCCGTATTGGCCATCGACCCCAGTAGCGAGCGCAGCAAGGGAAGCATTCTGGGTGACAAGACCCGCATGGAGAAGCTGTCGGTCCATCCGAATTCGTTTATTCGTCCCAGCCCTTCGGCCGGTTCGTTGGGCGGTGTGGCCCGCAAGACGCGCGAGACCATCATTCTGTGCGAAGCAGCCGGATACGACAAGATATTCGTGGAGACCGTCGGTGTGGGACAGAGTGAGACGGCCGTGCATTCCATGGTCGATTTCTTCCTGCTGATTCAGTTGGCCGGGACGGGCGATGAGCTGCAGGGCATCAAGCGGGGCATCATGGAGATGGCCGACGGCATTGTCATCAACAAAGCCGATGGCAACAATGTCGAGAAAGCCAAGCTGGCAGCCACGCACTTCCGTAACGCCCTCCATTTGTTTCCAGCTCCCGAAAGCGGATGGACCCCTCAGGTACTCACGTATTCCGGTTTCTACGGCATAGGCATTGCGGAAATATGGAAGATGATATATGACTACATCGACTTCGTGAAACGCAACGGCTATTTTGAGCACCGGCGTAACGAGCAGGCCAAGTATTGGATGTATGAAACCATCAACGAGCATTTGCGTGACAGCTTCTATAACAACCCGAAGATTGCCGACATGTTGCCGCGCAAGGAACTGGCCGTGTTGTCGGGCGGGCTGACCTCGTTCGTGGCGGCCAGACAACTGTTGGACGCTTATTTCGCAGAGATGAAATAAAGACGTAATAAATACCCCTGAAACAACCATCATACGGGCGATGACGTGATATCATGTTGTCGCCCGTATTTTGCATCATGCAATAAATTGTTACCTTTGCGTTGGATTTTTCAATAGGTATTATGGGAACATTTAATTGTATTGGAGTTTTGACATCCGGAGGAGATGCTCCGGGCATGAATGCCGCCATCCGCGCAGTGACGCGGGCGGCTATTTCGAAAGGCATTCGGGTAAAAGGCATCTACAGGGGATACAAGGGACTGGTGACGGGTGAAATCCAGGAACTTTACACCGACAGTGTGAGCAATATCATTCAACGCGGCGGAACCATGTTGAAGACAGCCCGATGCGCAGAGTTCATGACGCCTGAAGGCCGCCAGATGGCCTATGACAACATGCGGCGGGAAGGCATCGACGCGCTGGTTGTCATCGGTGGCGACGGCTCGCTTACCGGAGCGCGTATTTTCGCGCAAGAATTCAACGTGCCCTGCATAGGGCTTCCGGGAACGATTGACAACGACTTGTTTGGCACGGATACAACCATCGGCTATGACACGGCATTGAATACCATCGTGGAGGCAATCGACAAGATTCGCGACACGGCGGCTTCCCACGAACGCCTCTTCTTTGTGGAAGTCATGGGTCGTGACGCCGGTTTTCTTGCCCTGAACGGCGCAATCGCATCGGGCGCAGAGGCTGCCATCATTCCGGAATACAACACGGAGGTCGACCAGCTGGAGGATCTCATCGAACACGGATTCCGCAAGTCGAAAAACAGCAGCATCGTGCTTGTGGCCGAGAGCAAAAGCAAAGGGGGAGCCTTGGATATCGCAGAGCGGATGAAGACCGAATGTCCGGAGTATGACGTACGTGTATCCATCCTCGGGCACCTGCAGCGCGGAGGAAGCCCTACGGCCCACGACCGCATCATTGCCAGCCGCATGGGAGCGGCCGCCATCGACGCCTTGCTGGAAGACCAGCGCAACGTGATGATTGGCATCGTGCGCGATGAGATTGTCTATGTGCCCTTCACCCGGGCCATCAAGAACGACAAGCCCATCAAGCCCGAGTTGCTCGATGTGCTGCGCGAATTGTCCATCTGAAGAAGCATATAAGGAAAAGTCCTGCTTGCAAGGGAAAGTCTCTTGCAGGCAGGACTTTGTGTATCCGGCCGCGAACCGGTTTAAGCTTGTCCCTCTATCCGGCGGCGGCAGGCTTCCATAAGCCACTTGGGGGTGGATGTGGCTCCACAGATGCCTATGGTAGAGGCGTGGCTCACCAGATTGAGGTCTATCTCGTCCGGGTCGTCCACCATGTAGGAATTCGGATTTACCTTCAGGCATTCGCCAAACAATATCTTGCCGTTGGAGCTCTTTTTGCCGCTCACGAAGAAGATGAGGTCGTGGCGCCGGGCGAACTCGCGTATGTTCGGCATGCGGTTGGCCACTTGGCGGCAGATGGTATCGAAGGCCTTGAACGTGGCGCCGGGCGCCATGTGGCTTTGGATGTATTCGGTTATCTGTCCGAAACCGTCGAGCGACTTGGTGGTTTGTGAATACAGGCGTATGTCCTTTGTGAAGTCCAGTTGTCTGGCTTCGTCGAGCGATTCGATGACGATGGCTTTGCCTTCGGTCTGACCCACCAGGCCCAGCACTTCGGCATGGCCGTTCTTTCCGTAGATGACGATTTGCTTGTCCCGCTCATCGGGCAGGCAGTATTCTTTCTTGATGCGTTTTTGCAGCTGGAGCACCACGGGGCAGGTGGCGTCGATGATTTCAATGTCGTTCTTACGGGCGGTTTCGTAGGTCTCGGGCGGTTCTCCGTGGGCGCGCAGCAACACTTTCACGTGGTGGAGCCGGCGGAACTCGTCGTGGTCGATGGTGATGAGGCCCAGTTGCTTCAACCGGTCGCACTCGCGTCCGTTGTGTACGATGTCGCCCAGGCAATACAGGGGAGTGCCTTTCTTCAGCTCCTCCTCGGCTTTCTTGATGGCCGTGGTCACGCCGAAGCAGAAGCCCGACCCGTCGTCAATCTCAATCTGCTTCATAACCCGTCGCGTGTTTGAATTGTTCCAGCAGCCAAGCCTTTTGCTCGGCTATGCTCATGTGGCTGTTGTCCAGCAGGATGGCATCGTCGGCCTTGCGTAGCGGACTGACGTCGCGGTGTTGGTCGATGTAGTCGCGCTCTTCCACGTTTTTCAGGATTTCTTCATAGCTGGCGGGCTGGCCTTTGGCTTTCAGCTCGTCGAAGCGGCGGCGTGCGCGTATGTCGGGCGAGGCGGTGACGAATATTTTCAGTTCCGCGTCAGGGAACACGGCCGTGCCGATGTCGCGTCCGTCCATCACGATGCCCTTCTCGCGGCCCATCTCCTGCTGAAGGCGCACGAGGGCTTCGCGCACAAAGTCCAGAGCGGCAATGGGGCTGACGTGCGACGAGACCTCCATGCCGCGAATGTCGGCCTCCACGTTTTCGCCGTTGAGGTACGTTTGCGAGCGTTGCGTGTCGGGGTCGAAGCGGAACGAAATGCGGATGTCCGGCATGTCGCGCCGCAGGGCGTCCGTGTCGATGGTCTGACCTTTGAAATATCCTTTGCGCAGGCTGTAGAGCGTCACGGCCCGATACATGGCTCCGCTGTCGATGTAGACATAGCCCACGGCGCGTGCCAAGTCCTTGGCCATGGTGCTTTTGCCGCATGACGAGAATCCGTCGATGGCAATCGTTATTTTCTTCATAATGGTTGAGTGTGTTTGTTTCGTTCGGCAAGGGAGTCCGCCGGATGCGGCATGCGGAGCGCCGTTGACGCTGCATATTGCCGCTCGTGTCCGTGCATATGGACGGGCGCGAGCCGGGATATGGACGTTCGTGGCTCTGCATATTGCCGCTCAAACCGGGTCATGTCTTCCCGTTGCGGGCTCCAAAGGTAGGGATAAAAATCGAATATGCCCCGCTTTCTTTTCGGAGTTTAGGCAAAATGAAGTACTTTTGTCACATGGAAATCAAGAAGTCTTCACGGGCCGATTTGGAACGAGGGTGGGGATTGCGTTTTGTCATCGGATTGATTGTGGTCTTGGTGGCAGGTTACGTGGCCTTCAACTGGAAAACCTATGAGGATGAGCCGGTTGAACTCCCGCTACCGGAGCCTCTGATGCTCCCCTCGGAAGAACCGCTGCCGCCGGTCGCTTTTCCGGAGCCGCAGGCCGAGGCGCTGCCGTCGGTTCCTTCGCCGGATGCGAGGCTGACCGATGCGGACCGGGTGGAGACGGTGAGCAATGACTCGTCGGCGCGCGTGTTGGATGACATGAAGGCCGTGTTGCGTCACGCCGTGGCCGTGCCCCATGCGACGGATGACGAATGGACGGAGACGGCCGTGGCCGATTTGGTGCCGCGACCGGCGCAACCCGACACGTTGCCGTCCTTTCCCGGTGGCGACGCGGCCTGCATGCGTTTCCTGACGCGCCACGTGCGCTATCCGTCATCGGCCCGCGCGCGCAGGTTGAGCGGATGCGTCCGGGTGCAGTTTGTCGTTGAGGCCGACGGGCGGCTGACCGACATCAGGGTGTTGCGCGGCGTGTCGCCCGTGTTGGACAACGAGGCCTTGCGCGTGGTCGGGCTCATGCCGCGCTGGAAGCCCGGGCGGAGCGGAGGCAGGCCGTCGCGTTTCCTCTACGTGTTGCCGGTGGATTTCCGTTTGCGATGAAAAGAGACGATATGTGATACGTTAATATATAAAGGATAGAAGCTATGTTTACTACCAAGGAATTGCTGGACAAGGTGAACCAATACATTGCCGGCTGGAAATTTTCGCGTCGGCCCGAGGGGCTTTATGCACCGATTGAATACGTGCTGTCGATGGGCGGCAAACGCCTGCGTCCGGTACTGATGCTGATGGCCTACAATCTCTATCGGGATGACGTGGACGCCATTCTGCCGACAGCCGCGGGCTTGGAGATTTACCATAACTATACGCTGCTCCACGACGACCTGATGGATCGTGCCGACATGCGCCGCAACAAGCCTACCGTGCACAAGCTGTGGAACGACAACACCGCCATACTCTCCGGCGACACCATGCTCGTGCTGGCCTATCAGCAGATGGCTCTCAGCGACAAGGCGCACCTGAAAGAGATACTCGACATCTTCAACCGGACGGCTCTGGAGATTGGCGAGGGGCAGCAATATGACATGGAGTTTGAGACGCGCGACGATGTGACCGAGGACGAATACATCGAGATGATACGCCTGAAGACCTCCGTCCTGCTGGCCGCCGCGCTCCGGATGGGCGCCGTGTTGGGCGGCGCTTCGGCCGAAGATGCCGCCCGCCTGTATGATTACGGCATACAAGTGGGCCTGGCCTTCCAATTGCAGGACGACTATCTGGACGTCTATGGCGACGAAGCCCTTTTCGGCAAGAAGATAGGAGGTGACATCTTGTGCAACAAGAAGACCTACATGCTCATCAATGCCCTGCAGCGTGCCGACGAAGCCCAACGCGCCGAGCTGACGCGCTGGATTGAAGCCCGCGACTTCTGTCCCGAGGACAAGATACGCGCGGTGACGGCGCTCTATGACGCCATCGGCATCCGCGAGCTGTGCGACCGGCGCATTGCTTATTACTTCGACTGTGCCGGGCGCATTCTGGCAGATGTGCAGGTTGACGCCGACCGCAAGGAGGTGTTGGACCGTTACGTGGCTTCGCTGATGAACCGCAATGTATGATTCCGCTTTGAATGGTTTGTGGCCATGATGATAGTCGACACGCATACGCATTTGTTTGGCGAGGAGTTTCGCGATGATCTGGATGCGGTGGTGGAACGCGCGCGCAGTGCCGGCGTGGAACGCCTGCTGATGCCCAACATTGATTGCTCCACCGTTGACGACATGCTGGCGGCGTGCGCCCGCTTTCCGGGCGTGTGCCATCCCATGTTGGGCCTCCATCCCACGTCCGTCACGGCGTCTTACCGGGATGACTTGCGCCTCTTGCGCGAACGCCTCGTGCAGCCTCATCCTTATATAGCCGTTGGCGAGGTGGGCCTCGATTTATATTGGGACGCCACTTTCCGCCGTGAGCAGATGGCCGCCTTTGACGAGCAGATTGGCTGGGCGTTGGAACACGATTTGCCTCTGGTCATCCATTCCCGTAAGGCTTTCTCCGAGCTGATGACCTGCCTGAAGCCCTATGCCTCAACCTCCTTGCGGGGCGTGTTCCACAGTTTCACGGGCGACGACGGCGATGTGGAGCAACTCCTTTCCTTCGGGCGTTTTCTGGTGGGAGTGAACGGCGTGGTGACGTTCAAGAAATCCGTGTTGCCCGCAGTGCTGAGGTCGAGTGTGCCGCTGAGCCGCGTGGTGGTGGAGACCGATTCCCCCTATCTGGCTCCGGTGCCCCATCGCGGCACGCGCAACGAGAGCGCCTATGTGTGTGATGTGCTTCGTAAGGTGGCCGACATCTATGACGTGTCACTCGAAGAAGCAGCCCGCACGACGACAGAAAATGCTTTTCGCCTGTTTAATATCGCTTGAAGCAGAAAAAAAGTGGATGGGATAGTTGTCTGAATGGAAGTTTCTCACTAACTTTGCACCCGGCTTTCCGAAAAGAAAGGAGAAAAGCCTGCAAACCCAAGGAGAGGTGCTCGAGTGGTTGAAGAGGCACGCCTGGAAAGCGTGTATACGCCTAAAGCGTATCACGGGTTCGAATCCCGTTCTCTCCGCAACAAACGCTGAAAATCAGCAAATTGCAAAACAAACACCCAGTTTTACACCCAAGAATGTAAAGTCGG
>CALUJS010000011.1 GCA_944321015.1 uncultured Phocaeicola sp.
TTCTGTCTCCAATATTTCTTTCATAGCTGCAAATTATCGGCTAAAATTAGCATTTTCAATCGTCATCTCCAAACGTTTGTCTCCCCAAATCGAAGAACCGGACTTCGGAACCGGTCCCGGCAACAGGAAGACCGGGAAGCGGGCAACAAGGATAATCATCTATCCGTTAGCCAAATACATCACAATTCACAACGGCCGCTCTCTCGGGGTTGAGCCAGAATATGGACGCCCGCGGGCCGAGATATGGACGCTCACGTCCGGGGATATGGCCGCCCGCAAGCGAATATATGGACGCTCGCAAGCCCCGGCATCGGCCATGTCACACAGCCATCGCCCGACACATTTCCGGCCCGTCGTCAGGCACAATCCGGTGACATAAGGAGAAGAATGAAATATTTTCAGAGATTCGACACGAAAAAACTGTCGCACTTCGTTTCAAAAACCTACCTTTGCACCAAGAAGAACAAACGGTTATGATACTGATAGCAGACAGCGGTTCCACCAAAACGGCTTGGAGCGTGCTCTCCGGGAACGGCATGACACAAGTAAACACGCAGGGAATCAATCCTTTTCATCAACGCCCGGTTGACATGTTGGGCGTGTTGCGCAGGGAACTCCTCCCGCAACTGCCCGTCGAGCCGGTGGAAGCCATCCATTTTTATGGCGCAGGATGCACCGTCGGCGGCGCGCGCATGGTGCGCGGATGCCTGACCCGCACATTCGGCCGACAGGCCCGCGTGGAGGTGGAGAGCGACCTTCTGGGGGCCGCAAGGGCCTTGTGCGGACACGATGCGGGCATCGCGTGCATCGTAGGCACCGGCTCGAACTCGTGTTTCTACGACGGCGAGAAAGTGGCGGCCCACACGCCCGCTCTGGGCTACATCCTGGGCGACGAAGGAAGCGGCGCCTATCTGGGGCGCAGGCTGGTGGGCGACGTGCTCAAAGAGCAGCTGCCCCGGCACATCTGTCTGGCTTTCGCCAACAAAACGCAGTGTACGCAGGAAGAAATCATCCGCCAAGTCTACCGCTCGCCGATGGCAAACCGCTATCTGGCCGGATTCGCCCCCTTCCTGCTCGAATACAGGGAAGACCCCGCCATCCGCGCCTTGCTCGACGACGCGTTCGATGCCTTCATCACGCGCAACCTGAAAGCCTATCCCCGGAACTATCCCGTGAGCGCCACAGGCTCCGTGGCCTATTACTTCCGCCGCGAATTTTCCGAGGCGCTGCAACGCCACGGCTTCGAGACGGGCGCCATTGAGCGCAGTCCCATGGAAGGACTCATCCGCTATCACCGTCCCAATGACAAAACGCCCAATCCGTCTGACAAATGACCTTTACCAAGATTACGGAACAGCCCTCACTGCACGGCGACCTGGAACATCAAAGCGTGCGCCAACTGCTCGAGGGCATCAACGAGGAAGACTGCAAGGTGGCACTTGCCGTGCAGGCGTGCATTCCGCAGATAGAACGCCTTGTCACGGCCGTCGTGGAACGCATGCGCCGCGGCGGACGCCTCTTCTACATGGGAGCCGGAACCAGCGGACGCCTCGGAGTGCTCGACGCGTCGGAGATACCGCCCACGTTCGGCCTTCCTCCGGGACGGGTCATCGGCCTTATCGCTGGAGGCGACCGCGCCCTGCGCAACGCCGTGGAGAATGCCGAAGACAATCCCCTCAGCGGATGGGAAGAACTGCAGGAACACCACGTCGGCCCCGATGACACGGTGGTGGGCATTGCGGCCTCGGGCACCACGCCCTACGTTGTCCACGCCCTGCGCCAGGCGCGCGCGCACGGCATCCTGACCGCCTCCGTCTGCAGCAATCCCGGCGCGCCCGTATCGCGCGAGGCCGACATCGCCATCGAAGTGACGGTGGGCCCGGAGTTCGTCACCGGCAGCTCGCGCATGAAAAGCGGCACGGCCCAGAAGATGATACTCAACATGATAAGCACAGCCACCATGATACGCCTAGGCCGCGTGCGGGGGAACCGCATGGTGAACATGCAGCTCAGCAACGAAAAGCTGGTGGACCGGGGCACGCGCATGGTGATGGACGAGCTGCGCCTGCCCTACGACAAGGCGCGCGAACTGCTCCTGCGCCACGGCTCGGTGAGAAAAGCCGTCGACGCGGCCCGCGCCACATCGGCCGGTTGATTTTCCCGGCAACGGAACATAAATCTGTGAAAAAGAACTTAAAAAGCACCGCGACCTGAGCGCAATTCATTATCTTCGTCCTGTTCATTAATTAACTAAAAACAGAGCAAGACTTATGAAAAACTTGAAGATTGAAGCCGTTATCCTCGCCATCGGCCTGGTGCTGGCGGGATATTTCATCAAGTCCGGCATCGACACGTTTGCCAGCCGCGACCGCGTAGTGACCGTAAAAGGATTGGCCGAAATGGAAGTCCCGGCCGACAAAGTGACGTGGCCTCTCATGTATAAGAGCCTGGGCAACGACCTCCCCGCGCTGTACACCCAAATCAACAACACGAACCAAAAGATTACGGCCTTCCTGACATCGAAAGGCATCAATTCCGAAGAAATAAGCATCAACGCGCCCGAAATAATCGACTTGGAGGCCGAACGCTATAGCGGCAACGAAAAGCCCTACCGCTACAACGTGACGACCGTCATCACCGTGACATCGACCAAAGTAGACCTTGTGCGCCAGCTCATCGCCTCGCAGGGCGAACTGCTGAAACAGGGCATCGCCATCAGCGGCGGCGACTACCGCTACAACGTGTCGTTCGACTATACGAGCCTGAACAAAATCAAACCGCAGATGATTGAAGAAGCCACCAAGAACGCCCGCGCCGCAGCCGAGAAATTCGCCAAAGATTCCGACAGCGAACTGGGCAAAATCAAGCGGGCCTATCAGGGGCAGTTCTCCATCAGCGACCGCGACGCCAACACGCCCTATATTAAAAAGGTACGCGTGGTGACCACCATCGATTACTCGCTGGAAGACTGAAAACAGGCGGAAATCGGGAATAAATCGGCGCAACTATCAGAAAATTGGGAGAATAGTTGCGCCGATTCGTTTTTTTGTACTATCTTCGCGGCCGATTATTATAGCAATATAATGTCTAACCCAATTTATTACTAAAATCAACTTTATCAATTAATGGAAAACTTAAAGAACGTAGCACCCCTGAACGACTTCAACTGGGATGCGTATGAACACGGCGAAGCCGAAACCAGCATGAGCCACGAAGAGCTTGAGAAGGCTTACGACGGCACTCTGAACAAAGTATGCGACCACGAAGTGGTAGACGGTACGGTTATCTCTATCGACAAGCGTAACGTCGTAGTCAACATCGGCTACAAATCAGACGGTATCATTCCGGTGAATGAGTTCCGCTACAACCCCGACCTGAAAGTGGGCGACACGGTAGAAGTGTACATTGAAAACCAAGAAGACAAGAAGGGACAACTCATCCTTTCGCACAAGAAAGCCCGTGCATCTCGTTCCTGGGAGCGCATCAACGCAGCCTTGGAGAACGACGAAATCATCAAGGGCTATATCAAATGTCGCACCAAAGGCGGCATGATTGTCGACGTATTCGGCATCGAAGCATTCTTGCCGGGTTCGCAAATCGACGTCAAACCCATCCGCGACTACGACGTATTCGTAGGCAAGACCATGGAATTCAAGGTGGTAAAAATCAACCAGGAATTCAAGAACGTGGTTGTTTCACACAAGGCTCTCATTGAAGCCGAGCTGGAACAACAGAAGAAAGAAATCATCAGCAAACTCGAAAAAGGCCAGGTTCTGCAAGGAACTGTCAAGAATATCACCGCTTATGGCGTATTCATCGACTTGGGCGGCGTAGACGGCTTGATTCACATCACCGACCTCTCTTGGGGCCGCGTAAGCGATCCGCATGAGGTGGTAGAACTGGATCAGCAGTTGAACGTTGTTATCCTCGACTTCGACGACGAGAAGAAGCGCATCGCCCTCGGTCTGAAACAACTGACTCCGCATCCTTGGGACGCTCTCGACCCGAACCTGAAAGTGGGCGACCACGTGAAGGGCAAAGTGGTTGTGATGGCCGACTATGGTGCATTCGTAGAAATCGCTCCGGGTGTGGAAGGCTTGATTCACGTGTCGGAAATGTCATGGTCGCAGCACTTGCGTTCCGCCCAGGACTTCATGAAGGTGGGCGACGAAGTAGAGGCTGTCATCCTGACGCTCGACCGCGAAGAGCGCAAAATGTCGTTGGGCATCAAACAGCTCAAAGCCGATCCTTGGGAAACCATCGAAGAGAAATATCCCGTGGGTTCCAAACACACGGCCAAAGTGCGCAACTTTACCAACTTCGGCGTGTTTGTTGAAATCGAAGAAGGCGTTGACGGCCTGATTCACATTTCTGACCTCTCTTGGACGAAGAAGATTAAGCACCCGTCAGAATTTACTCAAATCGGTGCGGACATCGAAGTAATCGTTCTGGAAATCGACAAGGAAAACCGTCGCTTGAGCCTCGGCCACAAGCAACTGGAAGAGAATCCTTGGGACGTGTTTGAAACAATCTTCACCGTAGGTTCCGTACACGAAGGCACCATCGTAGAAATGGTTGAGAAGGGCGCCGTTATCGCATTGCCTTACGGCGTTGAAGGCTTCGCCACTCCGAAGCACTTGGTGAAGGAAGACGGCAAGCAGGCTCAGGTAGACGAGAAGTTGCCGTTCAAGGTTATCGAATTCAACAAGGACGCCAAGCGCATCATCCTCTCACACAGCCGCATCTTCGAAGATGCAGCAAAGGCTGAAGAAAAAGCCGAAAAGAAGGCAGCCAAGAAAGCCTCCAAGAAAGAGGAAACTCCGATGATTCAGAACCAGGTGGCTTCAACCACATTGGGCGACATCGACGCTCTGGCCGCTCTGAAAGAACAAATGGAAGCTGAAAAGAAATAATCGGGACGATTGTTGTAAACGCTTCACAGATAGGCTAAACCGAGGGGTAAAGGAGACAATTCCTTTGCCCCTCTTCTTTTTTATGGTAACTTTTAGTACTTTTGTCGCGTCATGGAGAAATTCGAAATAAACATATTAGGCTGTGGTTCGGCTTTGCCCACGATGAAGCATTACCCAAGTTCGCAAGTGGTGAACATACGCGAAAAGCTGTTCATGATTGATTGCGGCGAAGGTGCTCAGCTTCAGCTTCGACGTTCGCGCCTGAAGTTTTCCCGCCTGAACCATGTCTTTATTTCCCATCTCCACGGCGACCATTGTTTTGGCCTCATCGGCTTGCTTTCCACATTCGGCATGTTGGGCCGCACGGCCACCATGCACATCTATTCCCCGAAAGAACTTCCCGCGCTGATGCAACCTTTGGTGGACTTCTTCTGCAAAGGCATGAGCTACCGGGTGGAGTTTCATCCGTTTGACACACGTTCCTCGTCAATCATTTACGAAGATCGTTCTGTTACGGTCAGCACGATTCCGCTCAGGCACCGCATAGCCTGCGCCGGATTCCTGTTTCGGGAAAAGCCGACTCCCAATCATATCATTCGCGACATGATAGACTTCTATGCCATACCGACTTTTGCCATTAACCGCATCAAAAACGGGGAAGACTATACATTGCCCGATGGCACGATCATACCCAACAAATGGCTGACACGTCCGTCGGCACCGCCTCGAAGCTACGCTTACTGCTCCGACACGATGTATCAGCCCGAATTGGCCGATATCGTCCGCAACGTGGATTTGCTATACCATGAGGCAACCTTTGCCGAAAGCGAAGCCGGACGGGCTCAAGAAACATTTCACACCACGGCTTCCCAAGCAGCCAGGCTGGCCAAGGACGCCGACGTGAAACGTCTGCTCATTGGCCACTATTCGGCACGTTATGACGATGAGAGCATCCTGATAAAAGAAGCGTGCGAGGTGTTTCCCAACACTGTGGCTGCCAAGGAAAACTTGTGCATCACCCTATAACCGTCCGTATCATGAAGGATTATGATGAACATGCAATAGTCGAACAACTACACGATCCCACACGCCAAAGGAAAGCGTTCGAAGTCATTGTCAAGCGATATAGCGAGCAGCTCTATTGGCAGATACGCCGTATGGTCCTGTCGCACGACGATGCAAATGACCTGCTACAAAACACTTTCATCAAAGCGTGGATGCACATCGACTACTTTCGGGGTGAAGCCAAGATTGCCACATGGCTTTATCGCATTGCGTTAAACGAATGCCTCACATTCCTCAGCAAACAGCAAAACAATCCGTCGGTTCCGCTGGATGACCCGCAAGCCGATGTCGCAAGCCGACTCGAAAGCGACCCCTTCTTCAATGGTGATGAGACTCAACTGCTCCTGCAAAAAGCCATACGGACATTGCCGGAAAAACAACGCCTGGTATTCATTCTGAAATATTATCAGGAGATGAAGTATGAAGAAATATCGAGCATTTTGGGCACAAGCGTGGGAGCACTGAAAGCCACCTATCACTATGCCGTCAAAAAAATAGAGGCCTTTTTAAAAGATTCGGTTTAAACCTTACAACCCCGTGTCGGTCTAAATGATGAAAACAAGACGACAACACACAATGGACAACATGAAAGATAAGAAACTGGAAGATATCTGCGGAAAAGAAAATCCGTTCACCGTCCCCGAAGGCTACTTTGAACACCTTACGCAAACTGTCATGGACAGATTGCCCGAAAGAAGATTCACAACGCCCGAGCCTCAACACATCAGCATGTGGCAGCGCGTCAAACCTTGGATTTATCTGGCCGCAATGTTCTGTGGCATCATGGTCGGTGCCCGCTATGTGTTTGCCCCCTCCATGCAAGAAGTGGCAGAAAACACACAGATAACCTCACGCATGATGACACCCGACGAAGCACAAGAGCCATCGTACGAAGACATCTATCTGGAAGACGCCTTAATGAATTCCCGCATGGACGACTACTCGGTGTACTGCTATCTCACCGATGTGGACGACGAGGGTTAACCGGATAAAAAACACACAATAAACGACACAATGAAAACACCCGTACTTTCCATATTCATGATGATTGTGGCTTGCCTGATGGCAGGCTCCACAACGTCTCTGGCCCAAACGAAAAAACACGAGAGCTTCTCAAAGGAAGAGTTTCGCAAGAAACAGAAAGAATTCATCATCCGCGAAGCCCGACTGAGCCCCAAGGAAGCCACCTATTTCTTTCCGCTGTTTTTCGAATTGCAGGACAAGAAGAAGCTACTGACCGACGACGCCAATGCCAAACGAAAAAAAGCATTGGAACAAAACCTGAACGAACGTCAGTACGAGTCGGCCGTCAATCAGATTCTGAATGCACAAGTCGACCTGGAAAAGCTGGAACGCGAATACGTACAGAAATACAGGAAACACCTGAGTAATAAAAAGATATTCCGCATCATGATGGCGGAAATGAAGTTCAGGAAACAGCTCATCAAGAGTACCCGCCAATAAAAGTCCGCCAACAAGGACAAAACATAACGGGAGGACGCATCGCTTCATCACGACGCGCCCTCCCGCTTTTTTTCATACACATGCCAAAAAATCATCGCGCGAATGCCGCCTGACCGCTCAACGTTCGCGCCCGCAAGCGTCCGTATCAAGGCTCGTCAGCGCGAATATCTCCGCTTGTCAGCCTTCATATGCCGGCTCGCGAGCGTCCATATCCGAAGCCGGACCGGGACATAACCACGCGTTCTTACACCGATTTTGCGGCTCAGTTGTCAAACGCCGCGTCGATGACCTCACGCGAATTGAGCAACAGACTGCCCAACACGTCGGCATCGAACGTCACGCGATAATTGTTCGGCTGCATCCGGAACTCGATGCTTGCCACACCCTTCTTCAGCTTCTTCAACACCGATTTCTTGATGTTGTAATAGGCAAAACGCTGATAGGACTGATATACGCCGTCCATATATACGTCCATGTTTTGCAACACGGCCGTGCCGCCCGCAACCGTTTCCAACTCATATTGCTTGCCGTTGCTCAACGTAAGCACGCATTTTCCACCGGCGGGAATGGTGGTCGAGTTGCCCGAGCCCACGACCACGGCCAGCGAGTAGAGCACCGTCCCGTCGTAGTCGAATCCGGCCAAGGCCACGTTGACATCCATGTTGTTCACCACGCCCAGATTGATGCCTTCGCATATCAGCGTGCGCACACCGTTGCTGCTGGTTTGGTCATAGACCACCGATTGAGCCGCTGCCGGAAGCATGCCCAGCAGAAACAGCCCCAAGAGTAAACATTTCTTTATCATACGCATAATGTTTAAAGATTCGTATATCTGAAAACAAAGATAGCCAGGAAACGGGCTGATGAGTCGCCCGACGTGAAATATTTCCCTTTTTTCAAGTTTATTTCAGAATATAATTCTTTCTTTGCAGGCACAAGGAAGAAACTGTACGCAAATAAGGTATCAACAATTATATCCGTAATGACATGAAGCTACTCATCATTGAAGACGAAGCCTCGTTGCGCGAACTGATGCAACGCTCGCTGGAAAAGGAACGGTACGTGGTAGAGTGTGCCCCCGACTTCCGCACCGCCATGCAGAAAATCGGCGCATATGATTACGACTGCGTGTTGCTGGACATCATGTTGCCCGACGGCAGCGGCCTGACCGTGTTGGAGGAGCTGAAGAAGATGCGCAAGAAGGAAAACGTCATCATCATATCGGCCAAAGACTCCATCGAGGACAAGGTTGCCGGACTGGACTTGGGCGCCGACGACTATCTGGCCAAACCTTTCCACCTGGCCGAACTGAGCGCCCGCATCAAGAGCGTCATCCGCCGCAACCAGCATGGCGGAGAAAGCCTCGTCACCTGCGGCAACGTGGTGCTCAATCCCGACAACTTCCGGGTGCTCATCGACGGCAAGGAGCTGGAACTGAACCGCAAGGAATACGACATCCTGCTCTATTTCATGAACCGTCCGGAACGTCTGGTCAACAAGTCGGCCCTGGCCGAATCTGTCTGGGGAGACCATATCGACCAGGTCGACAACTACGACTTCATCTATGCCCAAATCAAGAACCTGCGCAAGAAACTGAAAGCCGCCGGAGCCACGCCCGAAATCAAAGCCGTGTACGGCTTCGGCTATAAATTCACGTTGGAGGAAGCATGAAACTCATCTCGCACGTCACCCTGCGCCTGTCCGTCGCCATCACGGTCATCATGTCCGTGTGGGCCGTGTTGTTCTATCTCGCCATGATTGACGAAATCAACGACGAGGTCGACGACGCGCTGGAAGACTACTCGGAAACCATCATCATCCGCGCGCTGAGCGGCGAACGGCTTCCGTCGAAAAACAACGGTTCGAACAACCAATATTATCTGCTGGAGGTCGATGCCCCCTATGCCCGCACCCATCCGAGCATAGCCTACAGCGACGAAATGGTCTACATCGAGGAGAAACGCGAGACCGAACCGGCGCGTGTCCTGCGCACCATCTTCACCGACAACGACGACCGCCACTTCATGCTCGTGGTCATGACGCCGACCATCGAGAAACATGACCTGAAGCATTCCATCTTCATCTGGATGAGCATCCTCTATCTCACGTTGCTCGTCATCATCATCATGGTCAACATCATCGTGTTCTATCGCAGCATGAAGCCCCTTTACCGCCTTCTCCAATGGCTGCGCAGCTATCGCGTGGGACAGCGGAACGAGCCGCTGGCCAACAGCAGTTCCGTCACGGAATTTCGCACGCTCTATGACGCGACCAATCACTACGCCGCGCGCATCGAGCACCTTTTTGAACAACAGAAGCGCTTCATAGGCAACGCCTCACACGAGCTTCAGACGCCGCTGGCCATCTGTCGCAACCGCCTGGAAATGCTCATGGAAGACCGGGCCGTCACGGAGAAACAGCTGGAAGAGCTGGCCAAGACCCATCAGACCCTGGAACACATCACCAAGCTCAACAAGTCGCTGCTGCTGCTCTCCAAGATAGAAAACGAACAATTCCCCGAAGTCAGTCCCGTATGCCTGAACGACATCCTGCGGCGCTATCTGGAAGACTACGAGGAAGTGTATGATTATCGCGACATCAGCGTGGAAATACGCGAGGAATGCCGCCTGACGTTCGTCATGAACGAAATGCTGGCCACGACGCTCGTCACCAACCTGCTCAAGAACGCCTTTGTCCACAACACCGACGGCGGACGCATCGTCGTCACCTTCGCCGCCGACCGTTTCACCATCGGCAACACGGGCGTTGACACTCCGCTGGACGCCACACGCATCTTTGAACCGTTCTACAAAGGCAGCAAGCAGGAAGGCTCCACCGGGCTCGGACTTTCCATAGCCGACGGCATTTGCAAACTCTCCGGACTGACCATCTCCTATGCCCACCGCGACGGAATGCACTGCTTCACCATCACCCGGCGGACAACTCCGTCACACAAAGCATAAAGCCCGGCTCCGACGGAAATATCACCCTCGGAACACACGGTTTGCACACGAAATATGTGTATCTTTGCAGCACTTTATCACAGCATAAGAACAGATACACATGGAAAAGAAATTCAAACGTACCACCGTGACATCGGCTCTGCCCTATGCCAACGGTCCTGTGCACATCGGCCACTTGGCCGGCGTATATGTGCCTGCCGACATCTATGTGCGTTACCTCCGCCTGAAAGGGGAAGACGTGCTCTTCATCGGCGGCTCCGACGAACATGGCGTGCCCATCACCATCCGTGCACGCAAGGAAGGCGTCAGCCCGCAAGACATTGTAGACCGCTACCATAATCTCATCAAGAAGTCATTCGAGGAATTCGGCATCTCATTCGACGTGTACTCGCGCACGTCCTCGCCCACACACCACCGATTGGCCTCCGACTTCTTCCGCACGCTTTACGACAAAGGCGAATTCATCGAGAAAACCAGCATGCAATATTACGACGAGGAAGCCCACCAGTTCCTGGCCGACCGCTACATCACCGGCGAATGCCCCCACTGCCATGCCGAAGGTGCCTACGGCGACCAATGCGAAAAGTGCGGCACCGCCCTGTCGCCCACGGAACTCATCAATCCGAAAAGCGCCATCAGCGGCAGCAAGCCTGTGATGCGCGAAACAAAACACTGGTACCTGCACGTGGACAAGCACGAAGCCTGGCTGCGCCAATGGATTCTGGAAGGCCACAAGGAATGGCGCCCGAACGTGTACGGACAGTGCAAGAGCTGGCTCGACATGGGACTGCAACCCCGCGCCGTGAGCCGCGACCTTGACTGGGGAATCCCCGTGCCCGTAGAAGGAGCCGAAGGCAAAGTGCTCTACGTGTGGTTCGACGCGCCCATCGGCTACATCAGCAACACGAAGGAACTGTTGCCCGACTCGTGGGAAAAATGGTGGAAAGACCCTGAGACACGCCTCATCCACTTCATCGGCAAGGACAACATCGTGTTCCACTGCATCGTGTTCCCCGCCATGCTGAAAGCCGAGGGAAGCTACATCCTGCCGGACAATGTGCCCGCCAACGAATTCCTCAACCTGGAAGGCGACAAGATATCCACTTCGCGCAACTGGGCCGTATGGCTCCACGAATACCTCGCGGACTTCCCCGGCAAACAGGACGTGCTCCGCTACGTGCTCACCGCCAACGCGCCTGAGACCAAAGACAATGACTTCACATGGAAAGACTTCCAGGCACGCAACAACAACGAGCTGGTGGCCATCTATGGCAACTTCGTCAACCGCGCGCTGGTGTTGACCCAAAAGTACTTTGACGGCCTTGTGCCCGAATGCGGCGAACTGACCGACTATGACCGCGACATCCTGCGCGAGTTTACCGACGTGAAAGCGCAAGTGGAGCGCCTGCTCGATGTGTTCAAGTTCCGCGACGCGCAAAAGGAAGCGATGAACCTCGCCCGCATAGGCAACAAATATTTGGCCGACACCGAACCATGGAAGCTTGCCAAGACCGACATGCCGCGCGTAGCCACCATCCTGCACATCTCACTGCAACTCGTGGCCAACCTCTCCATCGCGTTCGAGCCGTTCCTGCCCTTCAGTTCTGAAAAGCTCCGCCACATGCTCAACATGGAAAGCTTCAGCTGGGAACAACTGGGACACACCGACCTGCTCAAGGCCGGACACCAACTGGGAAAGGCAGAACTGCTGTTTGAGAAGATTGAAGATGCCACCATCCAGGCACAAGTGGACAAACTGCTCGCCACAAAAAAAGCCAACGAAGCAGCCAACTACAAGGCCAATCCCGTGAA
Source organism: uncultured Phocaeicola sp. (assembly GCA_944321015.1). GTDB lineage: Bacteria > Bacteroidota > Bacteroidia > Bacteroidales > Bacteroidaceae > Phocaeicola_A. Next base: position 12,218 of record CALUJS010000011.1, read on the forward strand.
ACCGAACGTCAGCATCGAGGACTTCGACAAGCTCGACATCCGCGTCGGAACGGTATTGGAATGTGAGAACGTGCCCAAGATGAAGAAGCTGCTGAAGTTCAAAATAGCCGACGGACTGGAGAACCGCACCATCGTGAGCGGCATCGCCCAGCACTATAAGCCCGAAGAACTCGTAGGCAAACAGGTGCTCTTCATCGCCAACCTCGCCCCGCGCCAGTTCAAGAACGGCCTGGTAAGCGAAGGCATGATACTGAGTGCTGAAAACTTCGACGGCTCGCTGGCTGTCACCTCCGTGCTGCGCGAGGTGAAACCCGGCAGCGAAGTGAAATAAAAAACAGTCCACGCTGATGAAAGAAATCCTTCTCTACAACCTGAACAATGCCAAGGGGCAGCACATCCGCAAGATGTGCTCCTCCTTGGGCATCGCCTGCCGCGACGTAACGCCCGCCGACTACCTGCAACCCATTGGCGCAGTGGCCGGACTACCGGGCTTCCACATGCTCCCCATGACGGTCTCCGCCCCGGCACTTGCCGAAGAGATGATGGTGTTCTGCGGCTTCACGAACGATGACATCTACGCCCTCCTCACACAATGGAAGGCCGAAGGCATTCCGCCCGTACACCTGAAAGCAGCCCTCACCCCACACAACGCACAGTGGAACTCGCTTCAGCTGCACAACGAGCTGGGCAAGGAACACGCCGCCATGAACCGATAACCCCCGCACAGGCATGAAGCAATTCATCACCTACGGCGACCGGAACTACGCACAGTCTGCACGGCGGCTGGCCGAAGAGGCACAAGCCCTCGGTCTGTTTGACGCCGTGCATGTGTTCACCCCCGACGACCTGCCCGACAGCCTCCGTGCCCACCCCCTCATGCAGTACACCCGGGGCGGAGGCTACTGGCTGTGGAAACCATGGATTATCCGCCAATACCTCAGCCAGATGACAGCCGACGACGTGCTGGTCTATGCCGATGCGGGATGCACCGTGCAGCCGTCTGCCGAGTGGAACACGTTCTTCCGCGACCTGAAGCACAAAAGCATCGTGACCTTCCGCCTGGGATATAAGAACAAATGGTTCTGCCGCCGCTCGCTGCTGGACTATGCCGAACGCACCACACCGCATTGGGGCGAATACCGCCAAGTGCTGAGCGGACTGCTGCTGATGCGCGGCACCGATACCGCCCGACGGCTGACCGACGACTGGCTGACGCTCATGACCGAGCACCCCGACTACGTGCTCGACGTGACCGACAGCGAACGCGCATCCGAAGCCCCCTGCTTCCGCGAGCACCGCCACGACCAAAGCGTGCTCAATGCCTGCCTGTACCGCTATCGCCACGACATCCGCATCCGCTGGGAAAACGTGGAACGCCTCGACCCCATCCGGCCGCAAGCCGTTCTGGCCTCCCGCCTCTCCGACCACAATCCCCACCGTCCCATGCCCCGCTTCACGACGGGGAAATACATCGTCCGTACTCTCATCGGCAAGCCGCTCGCCTTGCTGCAACAATTCTATTGGGAGAAACTGCGCTGAGCCTATGGAATCACTCAAGGACAAAACCGCCCGAAGTCTCTTCTGGAACGGCTTCAGCAACATTGCCCAACAGCTGTTCGGACTCATCTTCGGCATCGTGCTGGCACGACTGCTCTCGTCACACGACTACGGGCTCTTCAGCATGTTGCTCATTTTCACTTCCCTGGCCAACCTGCTACAGGACAGCGGATTCACCACCGCACTGATAAACAAGCGCAATGCCACCGACGCCGACTACAACGCCGTGTTCTGGTTCAGCCTCACCATGGGCGTATCGCTCTACGCCATATTCTTCCTGGCCGCCCCATGGATAGCCCGTGCCTACGGAGCGCCCGAGCTGACCGCCGGCGCCCGCGTGCTTTTCCTTTGGTTCCTTTTCATCTGCACCGGCACCGTGCACAACGCCATCCTCATCAAACGCCTGATGATGAAGGAAAAGACACGCGCCGACCTCATCGCGTTTCTCACGTCGTGCGTCGTAGCCGTCACGATGGCCCTTGCCGGCATGGCCTATTGGAGCCTCATCGTGCAGATGGTGGTGCAAGGCGCGGTGAGCACCGTCCTGCGCTGGCACTACTCCCCCTGGCGGCCGTCGCTCCGGTTCACATTCGCCCCGCTCAGGCACATGTTCCCTTTCAGCGTAAAGCTCTTGGGCACGGGAATATTCAACGTAATCAACGACAACATATTCACCCTCATTCTCGGACTGCGCTACTCCAAGTCGCAGGCAGGCTTCTATTCCCAAGGACGGAAGTGGAGCTTCATGGTCTATTCCGGCCTTTGGGGCATGATGGCCAACGTGTCGCAGTCCGTCCTGGCCCAGGTGGCCGACACGCCCGACCGCCAACAGCAAGTGTTCCGCAAGCTGGCCTCGTTCATGAGCTACGTGACATGCCCCTGCATGTTGGGCCTCGCCTTCGTCGCGCCCGAACTGACCACCATCACCGTGACGGACAAATGGGCCGCAAGCGTCCCCTACATGCAACTGTTCTGCCTGTGGGGCATCATCGCCCCCCTGAACAACCTCTGCACGAACACGCTCGTGAGCCGGGGACGCTCCGGCGTGTACATGGCCGGAACCATCGCCCTCGACGTGGTGCAGCTCGCCGTCATCTACCTCTCCGCCCCGCTGGGCATCTATCAGATGGTCATCAATTACGTGGCGGTCTGCTTCCTTTGGTTCTTCCTTTGGCTGGCCTGCATCCGCCGCGAAATGCCCATCCCCATCGGACGCCTGTTGCTGCGCGACATTCTGCCCTACGCCCTCCTTGCGCTGGCCTGCATTGGGCTGGCGGAACCGGCAACCGCGCCCATATGTAACGTCTACCTGCGTTTCACCGCCAAGATAGCCCTTGTCGCCGCACTCTACATCGGCGCGCTCCTGGCCTTCCGCTCGGCCTTGCTGCGCGAAACGCTGGAGTACTTGAAGAAATTGACTTCAAACCGAAAGCAATCATAAACAAAAACACCAGCACCCTGACAAACATACTCACCGATATGCTTACACTCATCCCCATAGGCGGACTTGCCAACCGCCTGCGAACAATAGCTTCTGCCGTAGCCTTGGCACGACAAACCCACCACGACTTATTCATCATCTGGTACAAAGACACCGGGCTGAATTGCCGCTTCGACCAACTATTGCAGCCGTTCGCACAGCCGGATATACAACTCAAAGAAGCCACCCTTGCCGACCTGTTGGTTTATGACCGTCCACGCAAAAAAAACCTCTGGATACCCGGCCTATTCCAACGCTTTCTGTTCGACGGCCGACTTTACGATCCGGCTCCCGAACTTGCTCCCGGCAGTCAGTTCGACTTTGTCCGATGGGCCGGAAACTTCCGTCGTGCCTATCTGGCCACCTGCTATCCTTTTTTTCCGGCAGCCCCCGCACTCTACGGGCAACTGTTCCTACCCGCCCCATACGTCGAAGAGCGCATACAAACCTTTACAGAACGTTTTTCCACCCATACGGTAGGCGTACACATCCGCCGCACGGACAATGCAAGAGCCATCGCCCGCAGTCCCCTGTCACTGTTCATCAAAGAAATGGAACGGGAAGTGGAAGCCCACCCTGACACCCTGTTTTTTGTGGCATCCGACTCCGAACAAGACAAACAGGCCTTAAAGGAACGCTTCGGCAGCCGTATCATCACCTCCGACCGTCCGGCCGACCGCAACAGCCTGCAAGGAATGCAGGAGGGAGCCGCCGACTTTTTCACCCTGAGCCGCACATGCAAGATTCTAGGCTCGTGTTACAGTTCATTCTCCGAAATATCGGCCCTCATTCACCAGATACCATACCACAGTACTCAATAAACAACATTACTTAAAACGTTTTTTGAACCTCAAAAGAACAACATCCTTGACCACACGCAATATAACAACAAGCTATACCACAATGAATTCTATATCACATAATTCCGAAAAGGCACGGGTTATAGCCTTCTATCTTCCCCAATTCCATCCCATTCCGGAAAACGACCAATGGTGGGGAAAAGGATTTACAGAATGGACTAATGTCGGCAAAGCCAAGCCTCTGTTCAAAGGGCACTATCAGCCCAAAGTTCCAGCAGATTTAGGATACTATGACCTCCGTGTACCCGAGACACGAAAGGCGCAAGCCGAACTAGCCCGCGAGTACGGCATTGAAGGCTTTTGCTATTGGCATTATTGGTTTGGCAACGGTCGGCAACTATTGGAACGTCCTTTCAACGAAGTATTGCACAGCGGTGAACCGGATTTCCCGTTCTGTCTGGCATGGGCCAATCACAGTTGGGAGGATAAACAATTCAACAAAGACGGAGGACACAAAATGCTCATGGAACAGCTCTATCCGGGCGACGCGGATTATACAGCACACTTCAATGCCGTATTGCCGGCCTTCCTCGATTCACGTTACATCCGAGTAAACGGCAATCCGCTATTTGTCATCTACTCACCGATGAACGTACCCGACATGGCTCATTTCATCGACCTCTGGCAACAATTAGCCGCCCCATACGGTTTCCGCATCCACTTCGTGGGCCATACCAGCAAACCAGAGGAACTACCGCTCTACCGTCAATGGGGATTCGATGCCACCATCATGGTACGCTTGTTTCACGTATTTTACAAAGAATTCAACTGGTGGAAACGAGCTTATGCAAAATTAAGCCGTATCGCTCTTAAACAAGGACGGCGCATTGACTATGAACTGGCATCCCGCTATTTTATCGGAGAAGAAGAAAAAGAAATCGATTGCTATCCTACCTTGATACCAAACTGGGACCATTCACCCCGTTCAGGTCGGGAGGGACACATTCTCATCAACTCAACTCCTGAAAAATTTGAGCACCATGCCCGCCAAAGCCTACAAGCCATTGCCCACAAACCTTATGAAGAGCGTATTGTCTTCCTGAAATCATGGAATGAATGGGCCGAAGGGAACTACATGGAACCCGACTTAAAATTCGGTCGAGGCTATCTGGAAGCACTACGCCGAGCACTGCAAAACCTGAAAATTTAAGTTCCAATAGCCATTATATTCTAGGATTAAACTACCCCGTGCGCCCTCATATGCTCAGGCGCAAGCGACCATATGGACAGGCGCGAGCCTCCATATGCGCAGCCGTAAGCGTCCATATGCCCGCTTATGAGCAGTGATATCATCCGACAAATAAAGTCTAACGCCCGTTTGGGGATAACAAATAACGCGGGTGGCACGGATTCTTGTTTCTTTATCCATGTCACCCGCGTTCCATCTATAACAAATCAATCGCTAGAAGAGGAAGCGGAGGATGTCGTTGAAGTTGGCCCAGATGAGGAGCAGGAAGAGGATGGACATGCCCACTATCTGCGCGCGCTCCATGAACTTGTCGCTGGGCTTGCGCCGCGCCACAATCTCGTAGATGAGGAAGAAGACGTGTCCGCCGTCGAGCGCGGGGATGGGCAATATGTTCATAAAGGCCAGGATGATGGAGAGGAAGGCCGTCATCTCCCAGAAGCGGGGCCAGTTCCACTCCGTGGGGAAGATGCTGCCGATGGTACCGAAGCCGCCGAGGCTCTGCGCGCCTTCCTTGGTGAAGACGTATTTCATGTCGTCCACATAGCCGCTGAGCACCTGCACGCCGTGGCGCACTCCGGCGGGGAAGGAACTGAAGAAGGTGTATTCCTCGACGTGAGGACGGTAGTAGTCGGTGAGCGGACAGGCAGCCACGCCGGCCACGAAGGTGGAGTCGAGACGCAGGGTGAGCGTGTCGGCCACGCCCGTCGCGCGGACCACGCCAAGGGCGACGGTGGCATACTCATCGCGTCCGGCAGGGTTCATGGCAGCCTTGTTGCGCAGCGCGAGGAGATTCTCGGTAAAGGCATTCCAGGAATTGAGCGGTTTGCCGTTGAACGTCACAAGGCTGTCGCCGGGCATCATGCCGGCACGCATGGCGGGCGTCTCCGGCAAAACGGAATCGACACGGGCGGGCACGAGCACGTCCACGAAGATGGGTTGCTCCTTGCCTACGGTGAGGAGGCTGAGGTCCTCGGGGATGTAGACGGTGTGCTCGGCGCCATCGCGGCGGACGGTCACGGTGCGGGCATCCACGATGTCGCGCAGCATGTCCATGCCGTAGCGTTCAAAGGGTTTGTCATCGGCCCGGAGAAGCACGTCGCCATCGCGGAAACCGATGGCCTGCGCGCGCTCGTTGAACTTCATTCCTCGGTCCATTTCGGGCAGGGCATAGTAGCTGTCGCCCCAGGCAAAGAGAATCATGGAGTAGATGAACAGCGCGAGGAGGAAGTTGAACAGCACTCCGCCCACCATGACCAGCAGACGCTGCCATGCGGGTTTGGAGCGGAATTCCCACGGTTTGGGCGGTTGGGCCATCTGCTCCTTGTCCATCGACTCGTCTATCATGCCGGCTATCTTCACGTATCCTCCCAAGGGAAGCCAGCCCACGCCATACTCGGTGTGGCTGCCTTTGGGCTTATAGCGGAAGAGGGCAAACCAGGGGTCGAAGAAGAGATAGAACTTTTCCACCCGTATCTTGAACAGGCGGGCGAAGAGATAGTGCCCTCCTTCGTGGATGATGACGAGCAACGATAGCGACATCATGAGTTGCAGGGCACGAATCAAGAATGTTTCCATTGTGAGTTTTTAGAGTTTGTATGTTTTTAAGTTTGTATGCTTTTAAGAGGAGAGACGAGGTTTCAGGATTCAGGGAACGAGGAGGTCCTTGTCCCCTTGTCGACTAATTCCCCGGCCACACGGCGCGCTTCGGCGTCGGTGGCCACATAGTCGTCATATTCCGGACGGGCCACGAAGGACACGCGCTGCATGACGCGCTCTATGACGTCGCTCATGCCGAGGAACGTGATGCGGTCATGCAGGAAAGCATCGACCACCACCTCGTTTGCGGCGTTGACTATGCAGGGCATGTTGCCGCCTTGGTGCAATGCCTCGTAGGCCAAGGCAAGGTTACGGAAACGGCCGGTGTCGGGTTTCTCGAACGTAAGCTCGTGGAAGCGGGTGAAGTCGAGCCGCTCCACGGAGAGAGGGATGCGCTCGGGATAGGAGAAAGCGTACTGTATGGGCAGACGCATATCGGGCACGCCAAGCTGGGCCTTCACCGCGCCGTCCTCAAACTGCACCATGGAGTGGATGACGGACTGCGGATGTACCACGACTTCTATCTGTTCGGGACGCACGCCGAAGAGCCATCGGGCTTCCATGACCTCAAAGCCCTTGTTCATCATCGAAGCGGAGTCGATGGTGATTTTCGCTCCCATGTGCCAGTTGGGATGGTGAAGCGCCTGCTCCTTGGTGACGGTGGCCAGCTGTTCGGCCGTATAAGTACGGAAAGGGCCTCCGGATGCCGTGAGGATGACTTTCTCCAGGCGGTTGCCCGGCTCCAGACATTGAAACACGGCGGAATGCTCGGAATCGACGGGAAGAATGGGCACATGGCAGTCGGCCACCAGACGTGTTATCAAGTCGCCCGCCACGACGAGCGTCTCCTTGTTGGCCAATGCAATGGCCTTCCCGGCACGTATGGCATTCATTGTAGGGCGCAGTCCGGCATAGCCCACCATGGCGGTGAGCACGATGTCTATGGGACCGGACTCCACAATCTGGCAAAGCGCGTCCTCGCCGGCATAGACTTTTATGGGAAGGTCGGCCAGCGCTTCCTTCAGCCGATGGTATTTATCGGGATTGACTATCACCACGGCTTCGGGCCGGAAGCGGCGCGCCTGCTCGATGAGCTGCTCCACGCGGTTATTGGCCGTGAGGGCGTAGGCTTCGTATCGGTCGGGGTGCTCGGCAATGACTTGCAGGGCTTGCGTGCCGATGGAGCCTGTGGAACCAAGTATGGCTATCTGTTTCTTCATACGGTTTCTATCTTCTAGAGGTTATCAAAACACGATGTATTGGGCAGGATTGAGCGTCTGTCCCCGATGCCACAGTTCAAAGTGCAGGTGCGGACCGTGGGTGTCTCCCTCAGGAGCGTCGGTTCCTCCCACAAGGGCAATCACCTCGCCCGCCGTCACCTTGTCGCCTATGGCTTTGAGCAAGGAGCCGCAATGTTTATACACCGACACCAGATTGCTCGTATGCTGCAGCATGATGACATAGCCGTCGACCGGCGTATAGCCGCTGAACACCACCGTTCCGCCCAGCGTGGCCATGACGCTTTCCTTGGCCCCGGCGGCGATGTCCACTCCGAAATGATGCCCGTCGGGATTGAATCCGGTGGCCAACAGTCCGCGCACGGGGCGATAAAACACCACGTCGTCCATCGCCGTCCGGTTGCGGCTGACTGTCAGATTGTACTTCTCCTGCTCCTCGAACTCCTTGCGGAAACGTTCTTCGTTCGACGTGCGCTCCATGAGCTCCTCCGAACGCTGCATTGCCAGCGAATCAATAGAACGCACGGAGTCAAGCCTCACCTCGCCGCGAATGACATCTTGCAGGTTCATGACGTAGAGGTTATATTGCTCCAGCGTCCGGCTGAGCGAATCGGCCAGCAGGGCATTGTCCACTATCTGCTTGCGCACGTCGCTGTTCATGTAGCCGGGCAGGTAGTTGCGCAGCGGAGTAAACGACACGATGCACGCGGCAATGACACAGAGCACGGTGAACACCGCCAGCAAGACGGACAGCCCGTTGAGCTTTGACACGTGAAGGGCAGTCACCTCTTCCAACGTGCTTTCGTTGACAATCGTCAGCTTATATTTGAACTTGATGTTATGCCAGAAAGGCTTCTTTTTCATAAGCATCTCGTTTACAAGTGGAGCAATCCACGGGGTATCTTCAACAGCATCCGGCGTTGTTCGTGGTCAAGCTCGCAGATGAATTCCTCATGGGCCGGTACCAAAAGTTCCCGCCCCTCATGCTCAATGACAAAGAGCGTATTGATCGTGGTGTCATCCACTGCCACAACGCGGCCCAAGTCACCGTGTTCCACATCGGCAACCTCGAAGCCAACGAAATATGACCACGACGGCGCTTCATCCGCAGCCTTGGCTGCCAGTCGCAGAGGGAAGTAAACCTCCACATTGGTGAAACGGCGTGCCTGTTCGGCCGTATCAATGCCTTCAAACTTCACCAGAGCCGCATTGTCGCTCCTGAAACGGTATTCCTCCAGATAGAAAGGCACCAATATGCCATCCATCAGACAAATCAGGTAGTCGCAGTCCACGCGGTCAAACACATCGTCGGTGAACGTGAACGACACCTCCCCTTTCACGCCATGCGGCTTGTTCAATATACCTATTTTATATACCTCGTCTTTTCGTATCATGCTGATTGCGTTTGTGGCTTCAAACTATATTCTCGTGATGCCTGCGCCCAGCGCGTTCAAGCGCCGCTCGATGTCCTGATAGCCACGGTCGATCTGCTCCACATTGCTGATGCGGCTGATGCCGTCGGCACTCATGGCCGCTATGAGCAGGGCTATGCCCGCGCGGATATCGGGCGAAGCCATCTTGCCGCCACGCAGGCGGAACTTGCGTCCGTGGCCGATTACCACCGCACGATGCGGGTCGCACAGAATGATCTGGGCACCCATGTCGATAAGTTTATCCACGAAGAACAGTCGGCTTTCGAACATCTTCTGGTGAATGAGCACGCTGCCACGGGCCTGTGTGGCCACCACCAGCATCACGCTGAGCAAGTCCGGCGTCAGTCCCGGCCACGGCGCATCGGCCAGTGTAAGGATGGAACCGTCCATGAACGTCTCCACGGCATAGCATTCCTGCTCGGGCACGAAAATGTCGTCGCCCCGCTGCTCCAGCATAATGCCCAGCCGGCGGAAGCTTTCGGGAATGATGCCCAAGTTCTCATAAGACACGTTCTTGATGGTAATCTCGCTCTGCGTCATGGCCGCCATGCCGATGAAGCTGCCCACCTCAATCATGTCGGGCAATATGGTATGCTCGCATCCGTGCAGTTCGCTGACACCTTCTATCGTGAGCAGGTTCGATGCGATGCCGGTAATCTTGGCCCCCATGCGGTTCAGCATGCGGCAAAGCTGTTGCACATATGGCTCGCAGGCTGCATTGTAAATCGTGGTAGTGCCTTCGGCTTTTACCGCCGTCATGATGATGTTGGCCGTGCCGGTGACCGAAGCCTCATCGAGCAACATGTATGCGCCTTTCAGATGGTCGGCCTTGATGACGTATGCCTTCTTCTCCTCATCGTAATGGAAGACAGCTCCCAAGCGCTGGATGCCCATGAAGTGCGTGTCCAGACGGCGGCGTCCTATCTGGTCGCCTCCGGGTTTGGCATAGATGGCTTGTCCGCACCGTCCCAGCATGGCGCCGATGAGCATCACCGAGCCGCGCAGCTGGGCGCACTTTTTCAGGAACGCTTCGCTCGAAGCAAACTCCAAGTCAATCTCATCGGCCTGAAAGCTGTAAGCATTGACCCCCTCACGTGCCACTTTCACGCCCATGTCGCGAAGCAACTGGATGAGGTTGTTCACATCCAAGATGTCGGGTACGTTGTAAATGGTTACTTTCTCTTGCGTCAACAACGTGGCGCACAAAATCTGAAGCACTTCGTTCTTGGCTCCCTGCGGATGGATGTCGCCCTTCAGGCGATGCCCGCCTTCTATTACAAATGCTGCCATGAGGATTAGTTTTTAAGGTTTAACCTGTCTGTTTATTCATTGGGGAGTTTGGAGGCCGGGGCCCTCACTCAATATTTACGTTTCTGATTGTTCCCGTGACGCTGCTTGTTGTTGCGTTGCTGATTGAAAGAGCGTTGCTGCTGCGGTTGCTGGGGCGCGCTGATGCCCAGATGCAGGTCGGCCTCACTCAGGCTGATGGCGCCATCGGACATTTCGCGAATGTCATCGAATATCTTCTGGTCTTCCACCGTGTCCTTGTTCCACGTGATGTAGTCCTTCTTCATGTGGCTTGCGATGAGACGAATCAGCTGGTCGCGCTCATCGCCTTCGGGCATTTCCACAGCCTTGCGGATAAGCATCTCGATGAAACGTCCGTAATGACGGTAACGGATGCGGCCCGTGGCATAAGGTATGCGCTCGGGTTTCACAAGCAGATAGTCGGGTTTTACGATCTCATACGGATAGTCGATGTCGAGCTTGAAGTCGGACATGATGGCCAAATGGTCCCACAGCTTGTGCTTGAAGTCGGGCATGTCACGCAGTTGGGGAAACATGCCGCCCATGATGTTGACAATCGTATTGGCGCAGCGCTGACGATCCGCACGGTCTTCGATAGTTAAAGCATGGTTCACCATGTTCTGCACGCTCCGTCCGTATTCGGGGAGTGCCATTCGCTTACGTTGCGTATTATAATTGTAGTCTTGAAACATATTCTTATTTATAAGGTTCTAAAGTTATCAAATAAAAGGGTGCTTAAAGCAGTTTCTTGGGATGGGAAGCCACGAACTCCTTCAGGTAGAACGGCTCAAAGTAGGCCACGTCCTTGAAATCCTGACGGGCAAAGGCTTTCTCGGCCAAGGGGAACATCCACTTGGCCAGCGGATGGATGTCTGCCACAAAGCGGGCATTGGGATGCACAATCTTGTCCTTGCACTTGGCCGCTCCGTTGCCGAAGAAATACACGGGACGGGCGTCCAGGTACTGCCGGTAAGAATCCCCGTCAATGACATCGGCGGCAATTTCGCGCAGCGGACGCAATGCCCGGTCATACACCGCCGCATAGACCTCCATGCGGCGGGCGTCAATCATGGGGCACAGCAAGGCGTCCTCAGGAAGTTCATCCTTCAACAGCAGGGGCACGCACATCACCTCGGGCGTGGGTATCGCTATCAGCGGCAGGTCGCGCCCATAGCAGATGCCCTTCACCATAGACACGCCAATGCGCAGGCCGGTGTACGAACCCGGGCCGCAACTCACGGCCACGGCATCCACGGGGATGGCATGGCTGTCGGCAAACGACAGCGCCTCGTCCACATACACACCCAGCGTCACCGCATGGGAAGGCCCTTCGAAATCAGCTTTGGAAAAGATACATTGACCATCTTCGCTCAACGCCACGGAACATACTTGCGTCGAGGTCTCAATATGTAATATACACGACATAATCTGTTCTTATTATCTGTGATTAGCTGCAAAGGTAAACGTTTCGAGCCTAATTGCCGCATAAAACAGGCCCTAATGCCCGCTTTTTGCGAATTTTTCAGACTATGCGCCACGAAAGTCTGCCACGACACATCTGCCCCGATGCCAAAATGGTGATGACAGACTGTTGCGTACAAGCGAATGTCTACTCATCCGACCACACAACTTTTTTGCAATTTTTCCGACCATAGGCATACAATCTGACTTTTATCCGTATATTTGCCACACATTTTTCAACCAAATAGAGAGAACCTTCTTATGACGTTACACAACGAACGCAAGCTCATCAACCAATTGACACAAGGTAGCGAAAAAGCTTTTAAAATTATTTTCGACCGCTACTATACGCTACTTTGTGCCATAGCGTGCCATTACGTGAACGACCGTTCCGAAAGCATTCTCATTGCCGAAGATGCTCTGCTTTCGTTGTGGGAAAAACGCGACGAGTTGCAAGACCTGCGTTCACTGAAAGCCTACCTGTTGATAACCACCCGCAACCGAAGCATCGATTACCTCCGTACATCGCACACAGAAACATGGGTTGGCATTGACGACATCAACCCCAATTGCTTCACCAGCGACGATGTCCTCTTTGAACAATATTTGGCAACCGAACTAGAACTGCACATCCATCAAGCCATCAACCAACTGCCACTCGAAACACGCCAAGTGTTCCTCCTCAGCCGTAACGACGGACTGAGTTACACAGAAATTGCCGACCGCCTGCACATCTCGGTTAACACTGTAAAATACCACATGAAACAAGCCCTCGCCATGCTTCGCAAAAGCCTCAAGGAATATCTGGCACTATGGCTAATATTCTTCCTCTCCTCCTTGCAAAAATAGCCTGGTTTGCCAGTCACGGTCTCATTCGCCAGATGACATATCATCAACTATTTTTACCGCCAATATATTTGGCCGTAACAACTTCCTTGTCCGGACGCGAACGGACATATCGCGAGACGTGAGCAGGCATATGCCCGGACGCGCCTATCCATATTCAGGCTCAATCCGCTCCATATCTTCCCTTTTCTCGCCACAATCCACAACTGAAATACAAGTATTTACATTCTCACCTCATTCTTCGTGCCATTTCTTTACTCCCCATTTCCGGTGTAAAAACAATTCACAAGCGCGAACCAAAGCCCGTCTTTTCACACACGCATTTTTCCACATGCTGCGAAAAAAATGCTAATCTGCCACTACCCCCCCCCACGATTTTTTTCGTCTTTCTTAATAAACGGCATCTTATGGACACATCACAACTGGCAGACTACATCCTGCGCCAGTCACGGGGAGAACTTTCCCCGGAGGAAGCGAAAGCGTTCCGGGACTGGTATGAAGCATCCGACGCGCACCAGGAGCTATACCGGCAATACGCCGTCATCCTCCGGGCGCAGGCCTTCGAGCGCGGCCGTGCGACATTCGAGACAACCCGCCCTGCAGCATGGGCACGCACAAGCCGACAATGGAAACGCCGCACACATCCGGCACGCCGGCGCCGCCTTCCAGCCACGCTCGCCCGCTATGCCGCAGCTGCCTGCATAGCCTTCGCCGCCGGATGGTGGTGTGCCGGAAACATAGACCGGCCACAAACCACCGAGACACAGACACAAGCCATAGAGACTCCTCTAGGCGCCAAGTCGCGCATCTGCCTGCCCGACGGCTCCACCGTGTGGCTCAACTCCGGCAGCCGCCTTACTTACAACTCCACGTTCGGCGACACTGACCGCCGCCTGTCACTGGACGGAGAAGGTTACTTCGAAGTGGCCCGGGACGAGGAGCATCCGTTTCTGATATGCACCGAGCGAGGATCCATTGTCCGCGTGCTGGGCACGAAATTCAACCTGAAAGCTTACTCCGAAGACCGGGAAAGCAAAGTCACGCTGGTGGAAGGCTCGCTGGCCGTATATGCCGACGCACAGAAACCGGAACACACCGTAATACGCCCCAACGAACAGATTGTGATAGACCAGCAAACACACGTCTGGCGGACACAGCAAGTGGAAGCCTCAAACTACACCGCATGGACAAAGCTCAAAAAGGAGGACGTGAACCCCTACGAAGCCCGGCAAGCGGCTTCCGACCCGGCACTGCCGCAACTGGAAATCCCGACCTCCACCATGCGCAACGCACTGCTGTTTGACGAAGAACCGCTCAGCCAAATCATACGCGACCTAGGACGCGCTTTCAACATACGCATCAAGATAGACGAAAAAGACAGCAGCCTGGGAGAGGAAAAATACTATGGCGACTTCCGCAACGGAGAGGACATCTATGAAATCATGAACGTCATCACCTCAGGCGGGCATTTGGGATACCGCATCGAAAGCAATACAATAATCATATATAGAGTACATTAATCACACACTAACAAACAAAGCCTATGACACATCTAGTGAGAGAACGCAGGACAAGCGTGAAGAGGCTGTTGCTCTCTTCCGCCGTGTGCCTGATGTGCACATCCTATGGATTTGCACAAAGCCGTCAAGTGACGCTGAACCTGAACGACGTGACCATCAAGGAAGCCATCGAAACGCTGAAAAAAGAAAGCGGCTATTCCGTGTGGCTCAATCTGAAGGACATGGAACTGAACAAACGTGTATCCGTACAGGCACGCAACGAGGACATCGCCAAGGTGTTGGAAATCATCTTCCACGGGCAGAACATTGCCTACACCATAGACGACAAGCTAATCAAAATTCAGCCTAAGGCCACCGGCCAACCCCAAAAACGCATCAAAGGAAAAGTGGTGGACGCCAACACCAAAGAGCCGCTGACAGGCGTCACCATCCGCGTGGACGGACGCCCGACGGGCACCGTGACCGATGTGAACGGCGAATATGAGTTGAGCGTGGCACCGGACGAATATCTGATTGTGTCCTATCTGGGCTACGACCAGGAACGGGTGCGCGTTCCGAACGGACGGGAACAGCTGAACGTGTACCTGACGGACAGCGCCGTATCACTCAACGACGTGGTGGTGACCGGTTACCAGACCTTGAAGAAGTTCAACGTGACAGGTGCCGTGAACACGCTCAACGAACAGACCATCGACCTGCGCGGCAGCGTGGGCCTGAACGGCTTGCTAGAAGGCACCGTGCCGGGCCTGACCGTGTACAACGACCAGCTGCGCATCCGTGGCGGCGCGTCCATCCAAGCAGGAAACGACCCGCTCATCATCGTGGACGACTTCGAAGTGGAGAAACTGCCTGAGAACATGGACGTGGTGGAGAGCATTACCGTGCTGAAAGATGCCGCCGCCACAGCCATCTGGGGTTCGCGCGCGGCCAACGGCGTCATCGTCATCAAGACCAAGCAGGGCAAGGCGGGGGACTTCAAGGTGTCCTATTCGGGCAACTTCAAAGTATCCGCCATGCCCAACCTCGATGACCTGCACCGTGCCAACTCGGCCACCATCGTGGACTATGACCGCGAAGTGTTCATGAAAGACTTCCTCTATGACGCCATTATGGACACGGAAAACGGCTACTCCCTCTCATACGAAATTCTGAAAGACTACGCACCTACAGGCTCTGTGGCCGACATCCCGGCGGAAAAGCTGGCCGAGATGAACAGTCGGCTGGATGCGCTAGCGCAGGTGAGCAACCGCAAACAGATAGAAGACTACCTGCTGCGCAACGCTTTCAAGCAGCAGCACAACATCTCGCTGTCGGGCGGAAACGAGAAGGTGAAATACTATCTCTCGGGCAGCTTCATCGGCGGACACTCGTCCTACGTGGGCGACCAAGACAGAGAGTTCTACCTCAACTCACGCACCTCGTACAAGTTAAACTCGTTCCTTACCCTTCGTGCCGACCTCAACGCCACCTTCACAGACAACGACAACGGATACACCTCGCTATCCAGCGACGTGTACAGCCTCTACCCCTTCCAACCGCTGGTGGACGCGCAAGGCAACCGCGTGTATGACTACTCCTCCACTTTCAGCCATGCCTACTCTGACCAAATAGTCAACGACTACGGCTACCACCATCTGGGCAAGAACCTGATAGAAGAAGTGGAACTGGCCAACAACCGTACCAAAGGCACCGACATCAAGGCACGTCTGGGCGCCGATTTCAAAATCATGGACGGACTGAGCATCTCGGCCGACTACCAGTATGAAAAATACCAAACCACCACGCGCGACCTGACCGACATGAACAGCTATGCCGGACGGCACGACATCGACTGGTTTGCCAGTGTGGACGACAACAAACAACTGGTATACAACGTGCCCAACGAAGACTTTCTGGACCAAAGCCAGACCACGGCCGAAGCATGGATTTTGAAGTTGGGCGCCAACCTGAACCGCAGCTTCGGCGCCAACAAGGAACACTACGTGAACGCCACCGCCGGTTTCGAGATGCGCAGCCGCCACTCCATGACCGACAGCTGGAGACGCTGGGGTTACAACGACCAGGTATTGTCATGGCAAAGTGTGGATGAAGCCACACTGTCTGAAGACGGCCTCACTTGGTGGAACGGCGACTGGCATTCTTACAGTCCAAGCAGTTACACGTACTTCCGTGACGTGCTCAACAAGGAAATATCTTACTTCCTCTCCGCCGTGTACACCTACGACAACCGCTACACGTTGAGCGCAAGTATGCGTATTGACGAATCCAACCTGTTCGGCGTGGACGCACGCCACCGCCGCAACCCCATCTGGGCGGTCGGCCTCAACTGGAACGTGAAAAACGAGAAGTTCTTCCACGCCGACGCTATCAGCACCTTGCTGCTCCGCGCCTCGTGGGGATTGACGGGAAACTTCGACCGCAGCGGCTCCACCACACCCGTCATGGTGGGACGACTGCAATACATCCCCGCCGTGGGCGACTACGTAACCCGACTCACCACGCCGCCTAACCCGAACCTGCGCTGGGAACGCAACCGCGAAATCAACATCTCCGTGGACTTGGGACTGTGGGAGCGCGTCAACGGTACCTTTACCTATTATAATAACCACAGCTCCGACCTGCTGGGTACCGCACGACTCGACCCGACCGTGGGCTACACATCAGCACGCGTCAATGCGGCTAACATGAAGAACTATGGTTTCGAAATGCAGCTCAACGCCGACCTCGTGCGCACACCAGACTTCACATGGAACATGGGCTTCGTGTTCGGTTACAACAAAAACAAAATCACCCGCAACAACCTGCGTGAAACCATGGCCTACCTGGACCGTGTTACCGGAACCACGCAATTCGTGGAAGGCTATGCCCGCGAAGCCTTGTGGAGCTACCGATGGGCCGGACTGGACAGCGAAGGGAATCCGCAAGTGTACAAGGCCGACGGCACCAAAACCAAATATGTGGAGGAACTCACAGCCGACGATCTGGAATACAGCGGCACATACCAGCCCAAGTACAGCGGAAGCCTTTCCACCGGATTCCGTTGGAAGAACCTGCAAGCCAACTTCCTGTTCACCTACAACTATGGGCACGTATTCCGCGTGGAATATCCCAGCATGAACCCGTATAACACCTCGCCCGACATGAGCGAACTGGTGGCCGACCGCTGGCGCGAACCGGGCGACGAGGCGTACACCGACATCCCCTGCATTCCTAACGGGCAAACAGAGCTTTTCGATGCACAATATCGCGACTATGCCGCCCGTTATTCGTCGAACAGTATCCGCTCGGGCAACATGGTGCGCCTGCGCGAAATCCTGCTCAACTACGAACTACCCTCATCGCTACTGAAGCGCACACCGCTCAAGCGGTTGTCACTCACGGCACAGTTCAACAACATCTGGCTGTGGACAGCCAACCACGAAGGTTACGACCCGGAAGCCGTAGACCCCGTCAGCGGCAGTTTCTCGCTCCCCAACCCGTTCTCGTTCACGGCCGGCATCAAGATTGATTTCTAACCATTTTATAGCACGAATATTTATGAAGAAGATATATACAATGACACTTGCCGCATGTGGCGCCATCGCCATGACGGCCTGTAACGACTTCCTCGACACCACGCCCAAGGGCATGGTCATCCCCACCACGGTGGCCGACTTCAAGGGCATCCTCATCGATTCGCCTTGGGCATCGACAGGTTATCCGCTAGCCAATCTCTGTTCGGATGACGTATTCTACTACGAACCGACGGCCAACAACGTCAACACCAACGCCTACCTCTGGCTGGACAATTTCTACAAAGACAGCGAAAGCGACAACGCGTGGAACGACTCCTACGAAGCCATCTACAACATGAACGTAGTCATCGACAACATTATGGATGCCACCGAAGGAACCGAAAACGAAAAACAAGCCCTCATGGCCGAAGCCAAGGTGCAGCGCGCCTACCTGTTCTGGTATCTGCAAAGCCTCTACGCCAAGGCCTACGACCCAACCACCGCAACCAGCGACTTAGGCATCCCGCTCCCGCTGAAGCCTGACCTCGAGGCGCTCCTGTCCCGCTCTACCGTAGAAGAGGGCATCACCCAAATACTGAAAGACCTCGAAGAAGCCGAGAACCTGCTACCCAAAGTGGCGGCCAATGATTATCGTCCTACCAAAGCCAGCGTGCATGGCCTGCGTGCCCGTGTGTATTTCTACATGGGACGCTACGACGATGCATCAGTCGAAGCCGAAAAAGCACTGAGTTACAATAGCGAGCTGTGTGACATGCGTACCTGGGCGTTCATTGACGAAGGTTTTCCCATCCTGGGCGTAATCAACATGCCTGATGACAACACCGAATCTCCTGAAAAGATATGGTACCGCGCCACGAGCTTCGATATGATGATACAAATGTTCTGCATCAGCGATGACCTCCAGGCACTCTACGGCGACAAGAAAGACTTGCGGTTCAAGTTCTGGTTCTCGGACATAGCCAACAACGGAAAACCATGGGAAGACGGGCACGAACGCTATCTGCAAGACCTGAACTACAACATCAGTGTGCCAGAAATGATGCTTATCCGCGCAGAAGCCTTGGCCCGACACGACGACACAGCCGCGCTAGACATCCTCAACACACTACGCACATACCGGTTCATGGACGAAGATTATCGCCCGCTCACCACAGCCGACGGACCCAATCTGCTCAGTATCGTGCTCGACGAACGCCGACGCGAACTGGCCCTCAGCGGCCTACGCTGGCTCGACATGAAACGCCTCTGCCACGAAGGGCTCTATACGCGAACCTTGGAACGGGAGTTCGAAGGAACTGTCTATCGACTGGAGCCGAACTCCACACACTACGTGTTCCCCATCTCAGGCCAGGTCATCGCCATGAATCCCAACATCGAACAAAACCCGCGATAGGCTTACAAAGATAACGACAAAAACACTATCTTTGACCACACATACACGGCAGATTTCTAAGTCCGACTCCCGATTTCCGGAGTCGGACTTAACATCTTCGGAACATAACATGACAACCAACATAATAAACATATAACATCATGAAACACATCATCTATCCTCTCCTGACCGGATTGCTGGCCACAGCCTGCCAGCCCGGCAACGATTTCACAGTCAACGGCACACTGGCCGAACCGTTTACCGGACAAGTTTACCTTACCTGCATCAAGGACCGACTGACCAAAGTCGATTCGCTTACCTTGGACGGAGGCACGACTTTCAAATTCACCGGCACAATGGAACGACCGGACTATTATCGCATCATGACCTCACCCCGGACCTATGACGCATCGCTCATCATCGAGCCGGGCAGCGAATACCACATGAACATACTCGACACGCACGACTGCCAAGTAGAGGTTGTGCGCGGAGGAAAAGAACAGTTGTTGCTGAATGAGTATGAACAACTCATGATGCCCATTCGCGAGACAGACCAACGCTTGGGCGACGCATACGCCCAAATAGAACGCAGCGACAAACAAAAGACCGATTCGCTACAGAAACTGATGAGCGACAACTTCCTTGCCCGCGAAGCCACAACAAGGGAATTCATCCTGCAACATCCCCGTACGTTCACAGCCGCCTATCTAGCAGGCGACCTGCTGCTCTGCACTTATCCCGAACTGAAAGAAGTCCACGAGCAGATCGACACAGCGGCCTACGCCTATAACCACAACTATCTTCGCTTCAAGGAAAAGTATGAAGAGGCAGCCAGCCGATGGATGCAAGACCGCCCGGCACCGGAGTTTACGACCCGCGACCTCCAAGGACGCGAAGTCAAACTGTCCGACTTCCGTGGCAAGTATGTGCTGCTCGATTTCTGGGCCAGCTGGTGCGCTCCCTGCCGCAAGCGCGCCAAGGAACTGAAAACCATCTATAGTGATTTGCAAGCGCGCGGCATCAGCATCTGCGGCATCAGCATGGATGAGGATCGAAAACAATGGGAAGCCGCCACACGCGAAGACGGCATCGTGTGGACCAATACGGGCGATGTGAAACCCTTCAAAGAAAACCCCATCGCCGCAGCCTACAAAGTCGTGAGCCTGCCGACCCTTTTCCTCATCGGCCCTGACGGCACCATCGTCATGCAGAATCCCGAAATTGATGATTTGCTGAAGCTGCCCCTGCAATAAGGCACAACAAAAACAGCCTCCCGAAGGAGGCTGTCCATTCACATTTTAGAGATAATTTTCTATACATACACGTTTCACAACGTCCTCATAGAAGTCATTAAAGAGTATCTTTTCGAAATGGTATCCCTGTTATCACAACAGGACAGGAAAATAGTTTCCTACAATTAAAGTATTACTAACCATTTTGCCATATAGTAATGGCTTTATCTTCTTACTGTATGACAATTCTGCTGCAAATATAAGTCATCTTACTTGAATTACCAAATATCTGGATACGCTCCAGAAGGTATTTGGATTCGTAATCTTCAAAATATATTGTCCTTTTGCATCCTTAATCAAGGAATATGAACCTTCCGGATGATTAGTTAACAGCTTTGCACTCTTGGAGTATAGCTTAATCTCCCTATCCGTGCGGATATCAATCTGGGTGAAGTAATCTTTATTGAAGTCGTCACTTTGCAAAACATCACCTTTTTGAAGAATTTTTTGCTCTTTCAGCTCCGAACGTGTGCCAAAAACAAACCAAGCCGTATTCATCGCCTTCTCTTGCGCAGCCACAGTTTGCGCTTTCAGTTCGTTCTCGGCAGAGAGGTTTTTGACATCGGTCGTCAAACCGGCCACGGCATCATCCAGTTCGGCTATGCGTATATCCTTTGCGGCCAATTCGGCTTGCAACGACTTTATCTGCTCTGTCTTCTCGTTCAGTTCGGCTTCAAGGGCAGCAATAGCCTTCTTCAATTCCGCAGACTGATAACGGCTGTTCTTCAGTTGCTGCTGAAGCTGGGCCAGCTTCTCACGGTTTTGCGCCATTGTCTCGGTAATCAACTTGAGGTCATCTTTCACCTTTTGGGAAGCCGATAGATTTTCTCCGTTTTGCTCACGTTGCAAATCCACGCGGCCTTCGGCTTCGTTGATTTTGCGGAAACCTTCCTGAATCTCGTTAAACGTACCCATTATCATGTTCAACTCGCCCTCGCGATCGGAAAGCGCCATCTTCAAGGAGTCGTTCTCAGCCTGTAAAGCCTTGCTTCCACGTCCCAATTGCTCACAAGAAGTCATTAGTGCGATTGCACATACTGACAGCCAAAGTAACTTTTTCATAATTTTGTTGTTTTAATATAACGTGTTTGTTTTCTTATTATCCTTTTCATCCTTCCCCGCCAACACAATCACGATTTCACCTTTCGGCTCGACTTGCCGGAAGTGTTCCGTCACTTCGGCCAACGTCCCCCGTACGGTTTCTTCGTGCACCTTTGATATTTCACGGCTCACGGCAACCAGACGCTCCGCCCCGAAAAACTCCATAAACTGCGTCAGCGTTTTTACCAAGCGATAGGGCGACTCATAAAACACCATCGTTCGCGTCTCCGCCTGCAAAGCGGTCAAACGGGTGACACGCCCCTTCTTCTGGGGCAAAAAGCCCTCAAACGCAAACCGCTCGTCGGGCAGGCCCGATGCCACCAAAGCCGGGACGAATGCCGTCGGACCGGGCAGGCATGTCACTTCCACATCGTGGCGGAGGCATTCGCGGACAAGCAAAAAGCCCGGATCGGAAATGCCCGGTGTGCCGGCATCGGATATCAACGCCACGTTTTCACCGGCTTTAATACGGTTGACTATGCCTTCCACGGTCTGGTGTTCGTTGAATTTATGATGCGACAGCATTGCATTCTTTATCTCGAAATGTTTCAGTAACACTCCCGAGGTACGCGTATCTTCTGCCAGAATCAAATCAACCTCCTTCAACACCCGTATGGCACGGATTGTCATGTCTTCCAGATTCCCTACCGGAGTAGGCACTACGTACAGTTTTCCCATCCTTTATATACTTAAAAAAGCAAAAGTAGCATATTAGCGCTTTATGCCAAATTAAATGCCGTGATATTTTAGCCTTATTCAGTTTTTTATACGTCTTGCACTCCTGCCGTTCCCGTATCACGAAGAAATTCCCGCACGACTTTCGCAACCGTCGCACGGATACGCCCGGCCGCATAAGGCGGACACATGGCCCGTGCCAACGAAACATCCGGCGGATTAATGCCATACACACCTCTGAATCCGGCCTGCAGCAACACGTCTCCGTCGTTCACCTGTCCGGCAATGAGCACCACGGGCACGTGTCTTCTGCTTGCAGCTTCCAGAATGCCGCCCGGAACCTTACCCATCAATGTCTGACGGTCGGCACGCCCTTCGCCGGTAATGACCAGCCCGGCATCTTCCAACCGCGCATCGAAATCGAGCATACGGAGCAACAGACTCACGCCGGGCTCCAGCGAAGCATGCAGATAAGCCGCCAAGGCAGCGCCCACTCCGCCGGCGGCACCGGCTCCGGGCAAAAAGGCGACATCGCACCCCGTGACCCTGCCCGTGACGGATGCGAAGCGGCGCAACCCGGCATCGAGCAAGCCGACCATGCGGGCATCGGCCCCTTTCTGCGGAGCAAACACATGGGCGGCGCCCTGCGGACCGTAAAGCGGATTGCGCACATCGCAAGCGGCAACCACTTCGCAAGAGCGCAACTCCGGCAACAAGCCGCTCACATCGGCATCGGCCAGACAGTTCAACACGCGACCACCTTGTGCCAGCGCCTCTCCCCGTTCATCCGTGAAACGGCAGCCCAAAGCTTGCAACATACCCAGCCCCGCATCGTTGGTGGCACTCCCGCCCAACCCGACGAACAACCTGCGGCATCCGTGGCGGAGCACGGCGTCGGCCATCAGTTCGCCCAGACCGTAGGTCGTGGTCAGCATCGGATTGCGCCGATCCTCCGGCACAAGCGGAAGGCCGCAGGCTGCAGCCATCTCGATGAAAGCCGTCTGTCCGTCGGGCGACAAGCCGTAGGCAGCCTCCAACCGCTCCATCAACGGCCCGTGGACACAGGCCGTCGTCTTACGCATGAGGCCCGCACGCCGGAGCATCTCCAACATGCCTTCACCGCCATCGGACACCGGCAGGCAACACACCTCGCACCCGGGCAGCACGTCGTGCACGCCCTCTGCGGCCGCCCGGCCTGCCTGCCACGAGTCAAGACACCCCTTCAGCGAATCGATAGCCATCAGTATTTTCATTTGCAATGCGACTTACGTTATTAAATTCATCCCATATCAGCAAGGACGTGTAAAGATAATGCTTTTTCGCTCAAACAAAAAGAGAATGCCCGGCAAGCACGCCGTTATGCAAGAATCGTTATCTTTGCACGTCTTTTAGCCCATTTATTCAAGTATGAATCAACAATATTCCTCCGCCTTGCTGGAGAAGGCCGTAAACGAATTCTCCAAGTTGCCCGGCATCGGACGCAAGACAGCCATGCGGCTGGTGCTCCATCTGTTGCGGCAGGACGATGCCATGGTGGAAGCATTTGCCGAC
This sequence comes from uncultured Phocaeicola sp., assembly GCA_944321015.1. Taxonomy (GTDB): domain Bacteria; phylum Bacteroidota; class Bacteroidia; order Bacteroidales; family Bacteroidaceae; genus Phocaeicola_A. Next base: position 36,212 of record CALUJS010000011.1, read on the forward strand.
GCGCTGGTCACCCTCAAACACGAAGTGAAATACTGCAAGGTCTGCCATAACATCTCGGACACGGAGACATGCCGCCTGTGCAGCAATCCGCAGCGCGACGCCTCCACCATCTGCGTGGTGGAAAACATCCAGGACGTGATGGCCGTGGAGAACACCCAGCAGTTTCGCGGGCTCTATCACGTGTTGGGAGGAGTCATATCGCCCATGGACGGCATCGGACCTTCGGACCTGGAAATCGACAGTCTGGTACGCCGCGTCGAAGAAGGCGGAGTGAGCGAGGTCATTCTGGCCCTCAGCTCGACCATGGAGGGCGACACGACCAACTTCTACATCTTCCGCAAGCTCTCGAAATTCGACGTCAAGCTCAGCATCATCGCCCGGGGCATTTCCGTGGGCGACGAACTGGAATATGCCGACGAGGTGACGCTGGGACGCTCCATCGTCAACCGCACCCCGTTCAACGGGACAAACTAAACACGCCTTGTCTTATGAAAGAAATCAAGAAATGGACACGCCGCATGCAGGCCGAATATGCCTTGCTGTGGCTGACAGCCCTGGCAATCGCGGCCGCATTCGAATGCGGCTGGTGTGAAGAAGGCGCCTTGCTCGGCCGTCCCCGCGCCGAGTTCGCGCTCGAAACCGCATCCATCCTGCTGACCCTGGGCCTCATCCCCACGGCCCTCCGCCTGTTCGGTCGGCGCGTAAACGCCCTGCGCGACCTGCCTCTGCGGACCGCGCTGAAGGCCTACCACCGCCGGAATCTGGCGCGACTGGCCCTGCTGGCCATCCCCATCTGGGGAAACCTGATGCTTTATTACGCCACGATGAACAGCATCGGCGGACTCTGCGCCCTGGTGAGCGGCATCGCTGCCTTGTTCTGCGTGCCCGGCACCCGACGCCTGATGAACGAACTTGAAATCACAAACAATGAGGAACCAAACATTATGTAACGAGCGCATCACCCTGCGCGCCCCCGAGCCGGAGGACCTGGAGGTGATGTATCGCATGGAAAGCCAACCCGAAATGTGGGCCGTGAGCAACACCACGGTGCCCTACTCGCGCTACGTGTTGCGCCAATACATCGAAAACTGCCGCAACGACATCTATGCCGACCGCGAACTGCGCCTCATGATACAGCCCGCCGGCCGCACCGAAGCGGTCGGCAACGTCGACCTCGTCGACTTCAACCCCTTGCACGGACGTGCCGAGGTGGGCATCGCCATTTTGGAAGAATATCGCAGGAAAGGATACGCGGGCGAAGCGCTGCGGCTGCTCGCCGGATATGCCTTTCACACACTCCGCCTGCACCAGCTCTACGCCTATGTGACTTGCGACAACGAGGCCTCGCTGGCTCTGTTCGAGTCATGCGGCTTCACCCGGAAGGTCGCGCTGAAACAATGGTTTTACAACGAGGGGGACTATCAGGACGCCTACCTGCTGCAATGCATGGGCGCGGACTACCGTCTCCGCCTGAAGTAACCGCGCACGCGGCGCATCAGCCTCATGCCCGTCATCACGCCGTCGACCACGGCCATGCCCGAGTTGACCGAGTTCATGATCAGCTCAATCTTGTTGGCCGCCTTCACCGGAGCAAACAATTCGGTGGCCGAAGCCTGCATGTTCTGCTTCTGCTCTTTAATCCGGCGGCGAATCTCAATCTTTTGCCGGGTAATCTCCTCCAAGGTCACCCCGGCATTCGTGCGTGTAGTCGTGCTCATGTCTTTCATTACTCTTTATCGGGTTCGTCGGTATTCGAAAACAAATTGGCCATGAAGCGGACCAACGGCTGAACGATGAGCCGCTTGCGGCATACGTACACCAGCAGCATCAACACCAGCAGGATGCCCGTGATGATGGCAAAACTCACCGTCAGTCCGCCCACATGGGGAGCCATGATGTAAGCAAAGCTGAACGACAGATAAAACAAAGCCATCATGCCCAGGATGATGCCCACGACAATGAGAATCAACGTGGAGGACAACACCGTCAGCTTTTCAATCAGTTCCAGACGCACATATTCCTTTTGCAGCAGGATGTATTTCCTGCACTCCGCAAAAAGCTGGCTCAGACTTTCAATACTCTTATCGTTCGCAAACATAACGGCTATACTTTAAAATCGTGGGAAGAGAAAAAACGGGATAAAAACTGCCATACCCGACTCGCTCCATACGGCAGACGCCACATGAACGGAATCAGGCATGACAATCAGACAAAGGATGGAGGATGCGGTTATTCTCCATCATTCTTCACTTCAGATGCAATTTCATCCACCAAATCGTTCAACTGCTGACGATCGAGCTTGATGCCTCTCTTGCGAAGAGCCTCCGCAATGCGTTGACGGGTGTCTTCACCTTTCTCGGGAGCGAACAGAATGCCACATGCGGCACCAACCACAGCTCCACCGAGGAATGCTGCCAAAATACTTAAACTTTTCATATCGTTAGGTTTTAAAATTAAGTTCAAAGGCAAATATACAATCATTCTGCGAATAAAACGAATCCCCGTCCCATTATTTTTCGACAAAAAGCAATTTGAACACCCGTTTGAGCGTCCATATCCACAGGCACGAGCGGATATATGGACGCTGCGGAGCGGACATATGCCCGCTCACGTCCCGCCATATTGGCGCTGAAGCGGCCGTCCGAATGACGGCATTCATCCCCATGAAACCGGATTGCCGCCCGATTGGAGTCAGAAAAAATTGCACCCTCGCAAAACAAATCGTACTTTTGTGACCACTAAAAACGCAACTACCGCATCCATTATGAAATACGACGTTTTCATCAGCTACTCCAGCTACGACCAAAAGGTGGCCGAAGGAGTATGCGCCTACCTGGAGCAGCACCACATACGCTGCTTCGTGGCCTACCGCGACATACCGAAAGGCGTGGTGTGGGCCCGCGCCATCGTGGAGGCCCTCGAAGAGAGCCGCATGATGGTTATCGTGTTCTCCGAAAACTTCAACCGCTCCGAGCAGGTCGACCGCGAAATCGAGCTGGCCTCCGAAGACCACATGCCCATCCTGACGTTCCGCATAGCCGACGACGCCTTCCGTGGCGCAAAGAAATACTACCTGAAGAACCTGAACTGGATAGACGCTTTTCCGCAACCGGAACGCTGCTTCGGCGAACTGTGCAAGAACGTGAAACAACTGTTGGGCATCGACGAAGAAAAGGAGACCTCTGAACCGGAGGACGCGCAGACACTGTACGAGCGGGGCGAAAGCTATTACTACGGCGAGGGCGTAACGCAAGATTACGCTGAAGCCGTGCGATGGTACCGCAAAGCAGCGGAATTAGGACATGCCCAAGCACAAAACGACTTAGGATACTGCTATGATAACGGACAAGGCGTGACGAAAAATTATGCAGAAGCCGTGAAATGGTACCGCAAAGCAGCCGAACAAGGATATTACGCCGCACAGTACAGTCTGGGAAACTGCTACAACAACGGACAAGGCGTGACACAAAATCATGCCGAAGCTGTAAAATGGTTCCGCAAAGCGGCGGAACAAGGATATGACGCCGCACAGAACGACTTAGGATACAGCTATCTCTATGGAGAAGGAGTAGCACAAAATTATGCCGAAGCCGTAAAATGGTTCCGCAAAGCAGCCGAACAAGGAGATGCAGACGCACAGTACAACTTAGGATTCTGCTACAAAAACGGGAAAGGCGTAGCACAAAATTATACAGAAGCAGCAAAATGGTTCCGCAAAGCGGCAGAACAAGGCCAAATCCTAGCACAGAATAACTTAGGATACTGCTATAATAACGGACAAGGCGTGACACAAAATTATGCTGAAGCCGTAAAATGGTACCGCAAAGCGGCAGAACAAGGATATAACGCTGCACAGTACAACTTGGGATGCTGTTACAAATACGGAGAAGGCGTAACGAAAAATCTTGCCGAAGCCGTAAAGTGGTACCGCAAAGCGGCGGAACAAGGCGATGATGCCGCACAAAACAGCTTAGGATACTGCTATATCAATGGAGATGGTGTACCGCAAAATCCTACCGAAGCAACAAAGTGGTTTCGCAAAGCGGCGGAACAAGGACACGCCTCTGCGCAGTACAACTTGGGCTACTGCTATAATAACGGACAAGGCGTAACGAAAAACCATGCCGAAGCCGTAAAGTGGTACCGCAAAGCAGCCGAACAAGGAGATACAGACGCACTCGAAGCATTAAAGAAACTAGGCGAAACCCTATAATTCACCAGAATTAGGGGCGGACCGACGTGTCCGCCCCTAATTCTGGTTCGAATGACACAGGTAGACTGAGACATCGCGCCCCTTGCAGCGGGCAGACACGCCGGTCTGCCCTACAAACCAAACGAAACCCGATACGAATGCCCGTCCGCGCCTTATTCTCACGATTATCACCGATTTTTCGCGCAAAATCCGCTCACTCTTAAGAAATAGTGTTATTTTTGCCCGAAAAATCGGCATACGCGTCAGAATGAAATCTAAAACTCTATATTTAACGACAATGAAAAGCTATTTGATTTTGGGAGCAGGCTTATGCCTGGCCATGATGTTCGGTTCCTGCAAATCGAGCGAAAGTGCTTACAAGAAAGCATACGAAAAAGCAAAACAGCAAGAGTTGGCCCAGCCGCAAGTGAGCGAGCCCGTTGAAGTGGCTCCGGTGGTGAGCACCCCGGTAGTGACCACACCCGTCACCACGCCGGCCACAACCACCACCCCGACCAATCTGTCGGTGCGCGAAGAAAAAGTGACGCTGGTCAACGGCGACGGCCTGAAGGCATACAGCGTGGTATGCGGCAGCTTCGTGGAGCAACCCCGCGCCGAAGCCCTGAAGGACTGGTTGGCCCAAGAGGGCTACAGCGCCATCATCGTGAAGAACGTTGACCGCAACATGTTCCGCGTGGTCGTACAATCGTTCGACGACAAAATCCAGGCAGCCCAGGCCCGCGACGCGTTCAAGGCCAAATATCCCAACCGCACGGACTTCCAAGGCGCATGGCTGTTGTATAACATCCACTAAGCCGTCTTTCCCTGCGAGATTTTGCATAAACATAATTTGAAGCAGCAACGGGCCAACACAGACACACCCCGTTGCTGCTGTTTTATTGCCGGCCCTCAAAGCACAAGCCACAAACACATTTTACAGCTTTTTTGCCTTTTGACAGCATCATACTTCGCCATTATTACTTACTTTTGCAACCAATTATGAGCAGGATTGTAGCCATTGATTACGGCCGGAAACGCACGGGCATCGCCGTGAGCGACCCGTTGCAAATCATTGCCAACGGGCTGACCACCGTGCCCACCCACGAACTGTTCGACTTCCTGATGAACTACGTGAAACGTGAAGCGGTGGAACGCATCGTCATCGGCCTTCCCAAGCAGATGAACAATCAGCCGTCGGAAAGCATGCAATACATCACCCCGTTCGTCAACCGCCTGCGCAAGGCGCTGCCGGACATGCCCATAGAGTTTGTCGACGAACGCTTCACCTCCGTGCTGGCCCATCAGGCCATGCTCGACGGCGGTCTGAAGAAGAAAGACCGGCAAAACAAGGCTCTGGTGGACGAAATCAGCGCGACCATCATACTGCAATCCTATCTGGAATCAAAAAGAATATAAACACAACAACCATGATATTACCTATTTACACACTGGGACAACCCGTACTGAGAAAAGTAGCCGAAGAGATAACGCCCGAATATCCGGACATCAAAGAGCTGTTGGCCAACATGTTCGAGACCATGAGCAAGGCCGACGGCGTGGGACTGGCAGCTCCCCAGGTGGGACTCTCCATCCGCGTGTTCGTCATCGACCTTGATTGCCTGTCGGAGGAGTTTCCCGAATACAAAGGCTTCCGCAAAGCCTTCATCAACCCCGAAATCCTGGAACTGGGCGGCGAGGAAGAAACCATCGAGGAAGGCTGTCTGAGTCTGCCCGGCGTGCACGAGAGCGTGAAACGCATGAACAGAGTGCACATGCGCTATCTCGACGAGAACTTTGCGGAACACGACGAATGGATTGAAGGCTATGAAGCCCGCGTGGTGCAACACGAGTATGACCACCTGGACGGCAAAGTGTTTGTCGACCGCATCTCGGCCCTCCGCCGCCAGCTCATCAAAGGAAAGCTGAACGCCCTGTTGAAAGGGAAAGCCCACTGCACCTACAAAGTAAAAACGCCCCGATAACTCCACATCGCCCTATACCTTATTATATATAGATGATACGCCGACTCCTCATCGCATTGCTATGCTGCCTGCCCGGATGGGCGGGCGCCCAAATCAATACCGACCGTGTGATGGCCATCGCACGCAATGCCTTGTTTTATGAGGACTACGTGTTGTCCATCCAATACTTCAATCAGGTCATCAGTGCAAAACCCTATCTGTATGAACCCTATTTCTACAGAGGGATAGCCAAAATAAATCTGGAGGATTTTCAGGGAGCCGAAGCCGACTGCACCAAAGCCATCGATCGAAACCCCTTCATCCCCGGATGCTATCAGGTGCGCGGCTATGCCCGTATCCGCATGGAGAATGTCGACGGCGCCATCGAGGATTACACCCAGGCGCTGAAGTTCGACCCTGAGAACACGGCCTTGTGGAACAATCTGGCCCTATGCCGCATGGAAAAGAAGGATTACGAGGGGGCCAAAGAGGACATCAATCGGCTGATATCCCTGGCTCCGCGCGAATCCAACGCCTACCTGATGCGCGCCGATGTGGCCATACGCCAAAAGGACACCCTGCACGCCGAGCAGGACATTGACAAGGCCATCGAGGTTGATGCCTACAATTCCACGGTGTGGACTGCCCGAGGCGTACTCCGCCTGCAACAAGGCAAATACAAAGATGCAGAAGAGGACCTCAGCAAGGCCATCCATCTGGCTGTGCGCAATGCCGACAATTACATCAACCGCGCCTTGGCTCGTTACCACCAAAACAACCTGCGCGGCGCCATGAGCGATTACGACTTGGCGCTGGAAACCGACCCGAACAACTTTATCGGTCACTACAACCGCGGACTGTTGCGTGCCTACGTGGGCGATGACAACCGGGCCATCGAAGATTTCAACTTCGTCATCGAGCAAAACCCCGACGACATGATGGCAACATTCAACCGCGGACTGCTGCTCGACAAGACCGGCGACCTGCGGGGAGCCATACGCGATTACTCTACCGTCATAGCGGAATATCCGAACTTCATGACCGGCTATCACTATCGGGCTGCCGCACGTCGCAAAATCGGCGACCATCGTGGCGCCGAGGAAGACGAGCTCGTCCTGCTCGACAATCAGCTGGACCTTTACAACGGGAAAAAGCAGAACGCAAACGACACGAAGGAGAAGACTCGCAAGAAGTCGGACAAGAACATGGAAAACTATGGCAAAATCGTCGTGGCCGACAGCGACGACGACACGCCGCGCTACAAAAACGAATACCGGGGACGGGTGCAGGACAAGAATGTACACATCGAATACCGCCCGATGTTCGTTCTGACCTATTATGAAAAAGCCGGCAACGTACGTCGCACCATACATTATTATAAATACATCGACGAGCTCAATCACGACTCGCTCTTCGTCAAACCGTTGCTGATAACCAATGACGAAACGTCCCTCACTGAGCAACAGGCCGACGAACACTTCAAGTGGATTGACGAACACACCGTGGAGTCTGCTCCCGACGAAAAGACAATGGCCAAGCTGCATTTCTTGCGCGGGCTGGATTTCTATCTACTGCAAGACTTTGAAAACGCCATCAATGACTATACGGCAGCTGTCGTGACCGACGACACATTCATGCCGGCGTATTTTGACCGCGCCATTGCCCGCTACAAACATCTGGAATACCGGAAAGCCGAAACAGCCGACGACAAAGCCAACATCATGAAAGCGCTCCCAACGACGACATCGGCCACCATCCAAGTGCGCAATGCCGACTACGAGCTGGTGAAAGCCGACTTAGACAAAGTCATCAAGCTGGCTCCCGACTTTGCATATGCCTACTACAACCGTGCCAACCTGTTTGCCATGCTGGGCGACTATCACGCAGCCATCGCAGACTATAACAAGGTGATAGAACTTGACCCGGGCTTTGCCGATGCTTACTACAACCGCGGACTCACCTATGTATATATAGGTAACAACAAACAAGGGATTGCCGACCTGAGCAAGGCCGGAGAATTGGGACTTTTCTCGGCTTACAACGTCATAAAACGCTTCACCCTGCGCAAAAACTAACATTTTAGGAGAAAAACAGCCCATCTCACAAAGAATTCGCTAATTTTGTACACCGTAACAAATTGGAACAATCCATATAACTATGATAAAGATAACCTTTCCTGATGGTTCCGTCCGCGAATACAATGAGGGCGTAACCGGCCTGCAAATAGCAGAAAGCATTAGCGCACGACTGGCACAAGACGTGCTGGCATGCGGAGTTAACGGAGAAACATACGACTTGTCGCGTCCGATAAATCACGACGCAACCATTGTGTTATACAAATGGGAAGACGAAGAAGGCAAACATGCCTTCTGGCACACCAGCGCCCACTTGCTGGCAGAAGCATTGCAAGAGCTCTATCCGGGCATCCAGTTCGGCATAGGCCCGGCCATTGAAAACGGATTCTACTATGACGTTGATCCGGGTGAGGCTGTCATCAAGGAATCCGACCTGCCGGCAATCGAAGCCAAAATGGCCGAACTGGCAGCCAAAAAAGAAGCATTGGTACGCCGCGACATCGCCAAAGCCGACGCCCTGAAAATGTTCGGAGAACGAGGTGAGACATACAAGTGCGAGCTGATTTCCGAGCTGGAGGACGGCCATATCACCACCTACACACAAGGCGCATTCACCGACCTCTGCCGTGGCCCGCACTTGACATCCACAGCCCCCATAAAGGCAATCAAGCTGCTGTCGGTAGCCGGTGCTTATTGGAGAGGACATGAGGACCGCAAACAGCTGACCCGCATCTACGGCATCACTTTCCCCAAAAAGAAAATGCTCGATGAATATCTGGCCATGCTCGAAGAAGCCAAGAAACGCGACCACCGCAAGCTCGGCAAGGAGATGGAACTGTTCATGTTCTCCGACGTGGTAGGCAAAGGACTGCCCATGTGGTTGCCCAAAGGCACGGCCTTACGCATCCGCCTGCAAGAATTCTTACGCCGCATCCAGTCACGCTACGACTATCAGGAAGTAATGTGTCCGCCCATCGGCAACAAGTTGCTTTATGTCACTTCCGGACACTATGCGAAATACGGCAAGGACTCTTTCCAGCCCATCCATACGCCGGAAGAAGGAGAAGAGTACTTCCTCAAGCCCATGAACTGCCCCCATCACTGCATGATATACAAGAACACGCCCCACTCGTACAAAGACCTTCCGTTGCGCATTGCCGAATTTGGAACGGTTTGCCGTTACGAACAAAGCGGCGAACTTCACGGATTGACCCGTGTACGCAGCTTCACACAGGACGACGCTCACATCTTCTGCCGTCCGGACCAGGTGAAAGACGAGTTCCTCCGCGTGATGGACATCATTTCCATCGTATTCAAGTCGATGAACTTTGAGAACTTCGAGGCCCAAATCTCATTACGTGACAAAGAGAACCGCGAAAAGTACATCGGAAGCGACGAGAATTGGGAAAAGGCAGAACAAGCCATCGTGGAAGCCTGCCAAGAAAAAGGGCTCCCCGCCAAAATCGAATACGGTGAAGCCGCGTTCTACGGCCCCAAACTCGACTTCATGGTGAAAGACGCCATCGGTCGCCGTTGGCAGCTGGGCACAATACAAGTCGACTACAACCTTCCGGAACGTTTCCAGCTGGAATACATGGGCTCCGACAACCAAAAGCATCGTCCGGTCATGATACACCGCGCTCCTTTCGGTTCAATGGAACGCTTTGTTGCCGTATTGATAGAGCATACGGCCGGAAAGTTCCCCTTGTGGCTAACCCCCGACCAAGTTGCCATCCTGCCCATCTCTGAAAAGTTCAACGACTACGCAGAACAGGTAAAAGCATACCTCAAGCAACACGACATTCGTGCCCTAGTTGATGATCGCAACGAAAAGATTGGCCGCAAGATTCGCGACAACGAAATGAAACGCATCCCTTACATGCTGATTGTTGGCGAAAAAGAGATGGAAAATGGCGAAGTCTCTGTCCGCAAACAAGGCGAAGGCGATAAAGGAACCATGAAATATGAAGAATTTGCCAAAATTTTGAACGAAGAAGTTCAGGATATGGTAAATAAGTACTAAATTTGCAGCCGTTTGCAAGAGTCAGCCACCATGAAATAAACGGTTGGCTCTTGCAAACACAAAAACAAAACCATAATCAATAATTAAGAACAAGCAGGAAGAAGACAATTTTTTGAATGAAAAATGACAATTTGAAAGGGCAACACCGAATCAACGAGCAGATTCGTGCCAAAGAAGTCCGCATCGTGGGAGACAACATCGAATCGGCCGTGTATCCAATCGCACAAGCATTAAAAATGGCAGAGGAACACGAATGTGATTTAGTTGAAATTTCACCCAATGCAGCGCCACCTGTTTGTCGCTTAATCGATTATTCCAAGTTTCTTTACCAGTTAAAGAAACGCCAGAAGGAACAAAAAGCCAAGCAGGTTAAAGTAAACGTGAAGGAAATCCGTTTCGGACCTCAAACCGACGATCACGATTACAACTTCAAACTGAAACATGCCATCGGCTTCCTACAAGACGGAGACAAAGTAAAAGCCTACGTTTTCTTCAAAGGACGTTCCATCTTATTCAAAGAACAAGGCGAAGTATTGCTTTTGCGTTTTGCCAACGACTTGGAAGAATATGCAAAGGTTGAACAAATGCCATTGCTTGAAGGCAAGCGAATGACAATCTCATTGGCCCCGAAAAAGCCCGGCTCGGCTAAAAAAGCCCCCAAGCAAACCGCCACGGCCGAAACAACAAAGGACGAATAAAAACACGTGCGTAGCGCCATTGGTATAGTGCGCTGCCACATTTATTAATAATTTAAAACTTAATAAAATGCCAAAGGTAAAAACTAATTCCGGTTCTAAAAAAAGATTCACTCTTACCGGAACAGGAAAAATTAAGAGAAAACATGCTTATCACAGTCACATCCTGACTAAGAAGACCAAAAAGCAAAAGAGAAACTTGGTACATGTTGATTTGGTGCACAAAGCAAACATGGACTCAGTAAAATCACTTTTAGCAATGAAGTAAAGTCTTCAAAAGCGTAAAATTCATCTTTTCAACAACCGAATGCATTAGCCCGAAGTTCGCATGTTTCAGAAAAACGCGACGCTAACATTCAAAAAACAATTAAAACTATGCCAAGATCAGTAAATCACGTTGCTTCAAGAGCAAAAAGAAAGAAAATTTTAGGTCTTACCAAAGGCTATTTTGGTGCCAGAAAAAATGTATGGACAGTAGCCAAGAACACATGGGAAAAAGGTCTGACTTATGCATACCGTGACCGCAAGACCAAAAAGCGCAACTTCCGCGCATTGTGGATTCAACGTATCAATGCAGCCGCCCGTTTGGAAGGAATGTCCTACTCCAAATTGATGGGAGCACTCCACAAGGCCGGTATCGAAATCAACCGTAAGGTGTTGGCCGACTTAGCGATGAATCACCCTGAAGCATTCAAAGCCGTCGTTGCCAGAGCAAAAAATGCATAACTAAGCATTTCATCAAAAGAAACCAGAAAAGAGCATGCCCAAATCCAGGCATGCTCTTTTTTTGCTCCCGGCCGCCCTCACATTCCAAAGAAAGTCCAAGAAAAAACGTACCGCATCAATTCAATTTCCTCAAGAAAACACCGGCAAGCCTGAACATGCACGCTCCCGAGCCACCATATTTCCGCCCGCAAGCGCCCATACCCCGAGTCACGAGCGTCCATATCAGCCATCTGACAAAGACCGGCGCCACCAATCTAACGGATAAATATTTTTCTTAAGCCGCAATCACAAAGACAACAACCCCAACGGGCAACCCCGACATTATTGTATTTTACCTATTGTTCATTCCGGAGAAGGCGCAACACATAGTAGTTTATTATCAAGCCATAACCCAAACCACGCACGACCTTTGACCTTAAGCTTATTATAAAAAACGCGGTATCGGCAAGAGAGCTGAAAATGTTTTTTTGATTAAAAGATGTGAATTAGATTATCTATCTCCTAGAATTTATTATTTTTGTTGTCGCAAATTTTGCAAGTATTCATTTCACATAAATGGGAAATTGTAACCACTTTCTGTTTAGAGCGGTTATTATTAAAGACGAGGTCCTATTTTAATGATGAATAGTTATCAGAAAGATGTGAAACGATTCGGGCAAAGACGCAAGACCAAGAAGAAACAAATATTTATAAACCAAACAAATACTTTAAAAACTAAAAAACTTTATTATGGAAACAACTAAGAAAAAATCTACAAAGATTTGGGGTATCAAAAATGCTGGTATAGTAATTATCTGCTGTTTCATCGTAGCGGTATGTATCTTCCAGTTCTTCTTGGGCGACGGTTCGAACTTTGTCAACAACGACCCGAACAACCACCCGGTTAACTTGCTCGGTACAGTATATAAAGGTGGTGTGATTGTGCCTGTAATCCAGACCCTGCTTTTAACCGTTATCGCATTGAGCGTTGAGCGCTATTTCGCTTTGCGTTCCGCATACGGCAGAGGCTCTTTGGTTAAATTCGTAGCAAACATCAAAGAAGCTTTGTCGGCCGGTGATTTGGAGAAAGCCCACAGCATTTGCGACAAGCAACGCGGTTCTGTAGCCAATGTCGTAACCGCCACCTTGGTTAAATATGCAGAAGTTGAAAACAACAACAGCCTGACCAAAGAACAAAAAGTGTTGGCCATCCAAAAAGAATTGGAAGAGGCTACAGCTCTTGAAATGCCGATGATGCAACAGAACTTACCGATCATCGCAACCATTACGACTCTTGGTACTTTGTTCGGTCTGCTTGGTACAGTTGTTGGTATGATCCGTTCATTCCAGGCTCTGGGTGCCGGTGGTGGTACTGACTCCGTGGCTTTGTCAACCGGTATTTCTGAGGCATTGGTTAACACTGCATTCGGTATCTTGACTGGTGCTTTGGCCGTTATCTCATACAACTACTACACTAACAAAATCGACAAGTTGACTTACAGCCTTGACGAAGTAGGCTTCTCTATCGTACAGACTTTTGCTGCTACCCACAAGTAATTTCGGCTCACCCTCTAAATTATTTTAATTATGGCTAGAGCTAAAATTAAAAAGAAAGACACGTTCATCGACATGACGGCGATGAGTGACGTGACCGTACTGTTGCTTACTTTCTTCATGTTGACTTCAACATTCGTCAAGAAAGAGCCGGTAATGGTCTCCACTCCTGCCTCGGTGTCTGAAATCAAGATTCCGGAAACGGACATCCTTCAGATACTGGTCGATCCGGACGGCAAAATATTCATGAGCCTGGACAAGCAACAGGACATGCGTGCTGTTTTGGAAGCAGTGGGCAATGACTATGGCATTGCATTTACACCAACCGAGATACACAAATTCTCACTGGCCCCGACATTCGGAGTAGCCATTGGTAAAATGAAACAATTCCTAGCCTTGCCTTCTGACAAACAGGACGAGATTTTGAAGAATGAGGGTATTCCGTGCGACAGCGTTGACAACCAATTCAAGGTATGGGTACGCCATGCACGTGAGGCAAACCGTGACCTGCGCATTGCAATCAAAGCAGACCAGACCACTCCTTATTCTGTAATTAAACAAGTTATGTCATCACTTCAAGACCTTCGAGAGAATCGTTACAACCTGATTACGAACTTGAAGGAAATCGAAGATTAAAACTGGTTAATATGGCAGAAGTACAACAAGGTGCAAATGAGAAAAGAGGTAAGAGCAAACAGAAGAAAATGAATGTCCGCGTGGACTTCACGCCTATGGTGGACATGAACATGTTGCTGATTACCTTCTTCATGCTGTGTACTACGATGAGCAAGCCTCAGACAATGGAAATCAGTATGCCTGCAAAAGAAGACCTGACCGATGACCAAAAGTCAAAAGTCAAAGCTTCGGAGGCTATCACATTGTTGCTGGCTGGTGATGACCGCATATTCTACTATGAAGGACAACCCAACTACGAGGACTATACTTCATTGAAGCAAAGCTCCTACAATGCGGACGGACTGCGAGCCATGCTGCTCAAAAGAAACGCCGCAGCTGTAAACGAAGTACGCAGACTGAAGCAAGACAAGATTGATTTGAAAATATCAGAAGAGGAATATAAGGAGAAGCTGAGCGACATCAAAGGCGGAAAGAATACTCCGACCGTCATCATCAAAGCCACAGATGACGCTTCTTATAAGAATCTGATCGATGCTCTCGACGAAATGCAGATATGCAATATTGGTAAGTATGTGATTACGGATATTACCGAAGGCGACGAGTTCCTTATCAAGAACTTTGACGCAAAAGGTACTTTGGTGAGTGATGCCGCTGCACAACAATAAATGAATCACACCTAAACAATGAAATGATATGGCAAAAATAGATTTGACTTCTTTACAATGGTGTGATCTTGTTTTTGGAGACAAGAACAAAGCCTATGGCGCATACAAAATGCGTGCAGACTCTCCAAAACGTCACACACGGGCAATGATTATCGTAGTCGTTGTCGTGGCAATCGCATGTGCTCTCCCGACGTTGATTGAACTGGCTACGCCCGAACAGACAGTCGACGAAGCTATGGTCGAAGTAACAGAGTTCGCCAAGCTGGAAGAACCGGAGGTTAAGCAGAAAGAGTTTGTGAAGCCTGTAGAGGCCACACCTCCTCCTCCCGCACTGAAGAGTACGATTAAGTTTACGGCGCCGGTCATCAAGAAGGACGAAGAAGTGCCCGATGAAGACCAGATGAAGAGCCAGGATGAACTGAATGCAACCAAGACCAGCATCTCCATTGCTGACGTGAAAGGTAACGACGAAGAACACGGTGCGGATATTGCCGACCTGAAACAAGTCGTTGTCCAAGCCAAGGAAGAACCGGAAGAAGTATTCGACATGGTAGAACAGATGCCGACCTTCCCCGGTGGAGACCAGGCCTTGATGGCTTATATCGGTAAGAACCTCCGTTATCCGGCCATCGCTCAAGAGAATGGTATCCAAGGACGAGTTATTTGTCAGTTCGTCGTTGGTAGAGACGGCCAAGTGCGCGACGTAGTCGTTGTGCGCAAACTGGACCCCTCCTGCGACAAGGAAGCTGTTCGCGTATTGAGCGGAATGCCGAAATGGATTCCCGGTAAACAAAACGGTAAAGCTGTGTCCGTAAAATACACAGTGCCTATTGTGTTTAGATTACAATAATGAGAATTCATCAAAAATACTTATTATTGAGCGCTATGTTTTTGGGTTTGTTGGCATCTTGCCAACCTAAACCCAAAGACGGGCGCACAGATACCTTCAATACAGGTTCCATCTTCATCACGGCTGATGAAAGCTTCAGACCCATTATCCAAGAAGAGATTGACGTATTTGAAGGTTTGACTCCGGCCGCTACCATCAATCCTATTTACACAACAGAGGTAGAGGCAATCAATCTATTACTTAAAGACAGCGTGCGTTTGGCCATTGCTACGCGCACATTCACTCCACAGGAACTACAGTCATTCCACAGCCGCAACTTCATGCCAAGATCCATCAAAGTGGCAGTGGACGGATTGGCATTGATTGTCAACAAGCAAAATCCGGATACACTGATTTCGGTAAAAGACATACGACGTATCCTGACGGGAGAAACCCAACGATGGAAAGACATCTACCCATCATCGAAACTGGAAGATATTTATCTGGTGTTCGACAACCAGAACTCAAGCACCGTGCGTTATGCCGTCGACTCCATTTGCAACGGCAAGCCCTTGGACAACAAGAAGGTTTACGCATTGGAAAACAACATGGAAGTCATTGACTTTGTAGCCAAGACTCCCGAAGCTATTGGTGTCGTGGGCGTAAACTGGCTGACCAATCGCAGCGATTCCACACGCCTTTCGTTCCGCGATGAAATCCGAGTCATGTCAGTTTCTGCTGACGACGAAGCGCGCGCCGACAACTCCTATAAGCCCTATCAGTATTATCTTTACTATGACAACTATCCATTGGCACGGCCAATTTACATATTGCTGAACGACCCGCGCAACGGCTTATCATGGGGCTTCTCCAACTTCATGCAAGGCGACCGCGGACAGCGAATCATTCTGAAAGCAGGACTGTTGCCGGAAATCCTCCGCAGCTACATTTCCATCAACGTAAATGAAGAATAAAAACTAAAATTATTCAAGAACTATATGAAAAGACTTAATCTACTTTTATTAGGAGCCTGCGTAGCAGTAAGCTCACTTTATGCACAGTCAGAAGACTGGAAAGCCGGTGTTGCAAAAGTTAAGGATTTAATCAAATCGAATCCTGAGATGGCTGAAGAGCAAGCCGACGATTTACTTAAAGGCAAAAATAAAAAGAATTTGGATTTGGTATTGGCCATCGGTCGCGCCTATCTGGACGCAGACAAATTGGAACAAGCTGACGACTATGTTAAAATGGCCAAGAAAGCACTTCCCAAGAATGCAGAAGCCGGAAGCAATACCGAAGCTGCCACAGTTTCGCTGTTTGAAGGCGACATTGCCGTTGCCCGCAAAGATCCGGGTACGGCCAGCCAGCGTTATGAAGAGGCTATCTACTTCGACGCCAACTGTAAGGAAGCCTATCTAAAATATGCCGACATCTACAAAGCCGCCAATCCCAACTTGGCAACCAGCAAGTTGGAGGAACTGAGAGCCATCGATCCGCAAGCCGTAGACGTTGACCGTAAACTAGCTGAGATTTATTCTTCAGCCGGACAAATGGATAAGGCTGCAGAGGCATATTCCCGTTTTGCTGAAGGCGACCAAGCCACTGAAAAAGATTTAGTGAATTACTCTTTTGCCTTGTTCTTGAATCATGACTTCAACAAGTCGTTGGACGTAGCTAACCTCGGACTGCAGAAGAATCCCCAACACGCCGTGTTCAACCGTCTGCGCATGTACAACTTCATCGACTTGAAGAACTACGAGGAAGCCAAAACGGCAGCCGACGCTTTCTTCAGCGCATGCAAGGAAGAAGACCTGACCTACTTGGATTACCTCTATCACGGCACACTGCTGGAAGCGTTGAAGATGTACGACGAGGCAGCCGTTTCCCTGGAGAAAGCATATGAAATGAACAAAGAACGCAACGAGGTGCTCAAACTGCTCTCTTCGAGCTACGAAGGCGCAGAAAAATACCCTGAAGCCATCGCTGCATTCAACAAATACGTAGAGACATTGCCGGAAGAGGAAAGAACTCCGGACTTGACTTTCGAAATTGGCCGACTCTACTATGCCGAAGGAACCACGACCGATACCATCAACTACACACCGGAAGTGAAGAAAGAGGCTCTGTTGCATGCCGACTCCGCGTTTGCCAAACTGGCTGAACTTGTACCCGACAACTATCTGGGCAACTTCTGGCGCGCACGCACCAACTCGGCACTCGACCCCGAAACGACCGAAGGATTGGCCAAACCCTATTACGAACAAGTAGCAGCCATGCTGGCGGAAAAAGCCAAAGCCGAACCGCGCTACAACCGCACTATCATCGAATGCTACCGTTACTTGGGTTACTATTACCTCGTAACTGAAGACTACGAAAAATCAAAAGAATACTGGAACCTGATTTTGACTATTGACCCTGAAGATGCAACCGCTACAAAAGCATTGGAAGGTCTTAAATAGTGGATAATTTTAGTTGTTTACGTGTAAGGGAGGAGCAGGAGTGATCTTCCTCCTCCTTTTTAAATGTGTTGTCTGATTTTTTTTGAATGTTTTTTCAAAAAGTCCCTCCCTTCTGTATGATGATATATAGAAAGGAGGGATACTTTTTTCCCTCTTCTCCCGAACCCGTCCTATGAAGAAATACATTTATCCGCCCTTAGGATTCCTATCGCTGACATGCGGCCTCATCGGCATATTCGTGCCCTTGCTGCCCACCACGCCTTTTCTGCTTCTGGCAGCGGCATTGTTCGTGCGCAGTTCGCCACGGGCATACGCCTGGCTGCTCGGGCACCGTTATCTGGGCCCGTACATACGACGCTTCCACGAAGAGCGCGCCATCACCCTCCGAACCAAAATCACCGCCATCGCCCTACTGTGGCTCACTGCCCTGCATTGCTTTTTCTTCGTGCTCGACCATCCCCTGCTGAAAGCGCTGATGGCAATCGTCGCCATCGGAGTTACCATCTGCCTTTTGTCATTCAAAACGGCATCACGCAAACACTGACACCGACGCTTCCACTCCCCACGCCACGCAAATCAAAACATGCCCTCAGAATCATAAGAACTCCCGTTTACCCACCCGAAAAGGACAAACCATCGAAAAATCACGAATTTATCCCCTCGCATTACACCTACTACGAAAAAAATCTCTACCTTTGCAGCACCCACGCCGAGAAGGGAGGTGGGTAGACATATATTGAAAGGCGTTTACTTGACGTCTTGTCTTCACAATTCAAACTTCGCAACTTTGAAAACCAATAGGAAAGACGGGGCAACGGTAGATGTCTACGGATGTGTATATTTACCTGACCGACCACAAGTGTGTCAGGTCATATTCATATCGGCGTGGGCTTCTGCGTTGCTTATCCTCTATTGGTGGGCAATGCGAAGGCCTGAATTGTGGGATAAGCGACAGGTACAGTTCCCACGCTTTTTGTATATATGCCTGATATGTAGTATAACACATCTTTTTAAAAACAACTCTGTAGCGGGAACTTGCAGACATCAAACATTATGCAAACAATCAAACGATTCCCCGTTACACGGGCATGGACTAATCTGTGGAAGGCTATTCTGCTTTCCGTTCTTTGCATCACAAATTATTCTTGCAGCAACGAACTGCACATGACGTTCCCCGAAGGCCCGGCCGGAAAATCAGCCTACGAAGTCTGAGTAGAGGCTGTAAACAACGGCGAAATAGACTGGCCGGAAAATCGTACTGACATCAACAACTTCTTTCTCTACCTGAAAGGAGAAGACGGACAAAACGGCAAAAGCGCTTATGAAATCTGGTTGGAAGAGGTAGAAAAGGGACTCGACGACCCGCATAATCCGGGACAGAAATGGCCGGCCGATGAAACCGAGCTGAACGACTTCTGGTATTATCTGACCGGGGCCGACGGACAAAACGGCGTTACGCCCAACATCGGAGAGAACGGCAACTGGTGGGTTGGCGACGAGGACACCGGCGTGCCCGCGCAAGGAGAAGACGGAAACAACGGCCTCACACCCAACATCGGACAGAACGGCAACTGGTGGATTGGCGACGAAGACACTGGCGTGCCCGCACAAGGAGAAGACGGAAACAACGGCCTCACGCCCAACATCGGAGAGAACGGAAACTGGTGGATTGGCGACGAGGACACCGGCGTGCCCGCACAAGGAGAAGACGGAAAGAACGGCCTCACACCCAACATCGGACAGAACGGGAACTGGTGGATTGGCGGTAAAGACACCGACATACCCGCACAAGGAGAAGACGGAGACGAGGGTACTCCCGGCGATAACGGACTGAGCGCCTACGAACTGTGGAAAATAGAGGTGGCCAACGGCACTGCCATAAAGAACGACAAACCATGGCCCGAAGACAAGACCACCATCAGTGATTTCTGGGAATTTCTGCGCGGTGAGGACGGCAAAGACGGCAACGACGGCGACGACGGAGAAACCGTCATCGTAGAAGGCCGGTTCAATGTCATCGCCTACCGAACCAACCTGGAAAACAAAGAATACGTAAACTGGCCGGACGGCACGCTTACCTTCAAAGTCTACGACAAACAACAGCATGCAGCGGCCCAAGGAACCAAAGTCATCATCAACGGGCTCGTCGACGCCGAGAACACAGAGTTCACGGTAGGCGAAGACGGCTTGATAAACATCCCCAAGCAATACCTCCCCGAAGCCGACATTACGACTACCGCACAAGTCAAGACTCCGGACATGACGGCCTTTGAAGAAACGCCAAAGAACACCCTGGTCTCGGCACGCATCGACACAAAAATCGTGCTCCAGGAAGTCGGAGACCTGAAATCAGGAATCACATCGCCGCTGCAACTGTCGCTGATGGACAGAAACGGAACGACGGTGCCATGTCTCAACATCTACTTCAAAGTGCTCCGGAAAGTAGGAAAGGACGGCGAATGGGAAGCCATCCCCGACTATGTGGGAGCCACCACCAAAGACGTTTACCTGTACACCTACGATGACGAAAATGCCACCATCGACGAAAACGCCCAAGGCGAGAAACTGCCTGCGCCCAACCGCAGCATCATCGACATCAGCGATTGGAGCACCTGTCTGACCCAGATACAGCGAAAAGTCATCGCCACCGGCGAAAATAAAATCGACGCGGACAAAATACCCGCCACCGACATCTGGGAGAACGGAACGAAAGACAGCAAACGCTATGTCACCATCGGCATGGACAACTGCTATGGAGACAATCCGAAAATAGAAGCCCGCATACAGATGAGACCGGCACAATATGCTCCGCTGCTGAAAAGCATGACCCAGATAGGAGATGAGACCTCCTCGCCCGGAGGACAAAAGATGGTTTACCTGAAAGGAACGTTCGACACAGACATGGTGGAGGAAAGCCTGTGCTTCGTCCAGAACTACACGAAACAGGAAACAACCACGGGCAACATCGACACTTACGTTCCGGTCAACATGACAGATGAAGACTTCAAGTCAAACGAGCTGTTGCAGGTGAGCTTTACCAAAGACAAGGACAACGTGGTAGCCGATGCCGTAACCATGGAAAGCGGGAAAGAATCAATGTTTAAGATTGACAACGTCTGGCTGCAATCGATGGTATCCATCAAAGTCTTGTTCGGAAGCGGCAGAATATCGCAGAGCATCAACTTCTATCCGCTCAGCCAGTTTGGCGTGGTGGAAGACCAAGACGGGGACGGCACCGTGAACTATCGCACGTATAAAAACGACACCCATCCTGTCTATTCAGACTACAGCATCACAGTAAACAAAGAACAACCACAAAACAACTAACGCACGACGCACATGAAACGAAAACTATACATCGCCCTTTTGCTTTCCTTGGCCGCACTGCCGACCCCGGCCCAAGAAGAGACCGACAAGAACGAGACAAAAGCCTGGGAACTAGGTTTGGGCGGCACCGTTTTCCAGTTTAGCCGGGTAGGATTCAGCAACTTCAGCCAACCGGCAAACGGATACACTTTCGACCTCGACCTGAACCACGCCGTATGGGGCGGAAGCCTCTATGCCGCCCGCGAGCTGAACAAGCACTTCTATCTGGACCTGCAAGGCAGCTTCGGGCTGACCAACAAGTCCATAGACCGGAAGACCAGGCTGATGACCATGGTCGGAGCCGGACTGCAATGGCGGCTGGGAGAATACTTCAAGTCAAGCTATGTCGACCCCTACTTGCGCGCCGGCATCAACTACATGTACAAAGACTTTCAAATACGTTACGACGGAAGCGAAGGGACGGCTCCCGACGAAATGTCGTGGATACTGTCCAACTACGGCAACAAGGAAGGACACGACAGAAAACATCTGGCGCCGATCGCCCTGGGCGGAGGCATAAACTTCTGGCTGAACGATCGCATCGGGGTCGGACTGCAGGCCGACTATCTGCTCATGCCGCATAAAAACGTCGCAAACTCGCTGCAAGGTTCGGCACGCATCATGTGGCGCATCGGAGGAAAATCGAAAAAGCCACGCCCCGTGGTGCAATACGTCGAAAAGCCCGTGGAAAGGATAGTGGAAAAAGTCGTGGAGAAGATTGTGGAAAAACCGGCAGCGCCGACAACCGACCAAAGTCTCATCGGACTGTTTGACCAGATCTATTTCGACTTTGACAGCCATGAGATTACCCCGGAATCGGGAAAAATACTGGATAAGATAGCTGCGCTGTTCCTCCAAGACACCACACGCCGCTACCTGATAACCGGACAAACCGACGCACGCGGTTCGTCGGCTTACAACCAACGCCTGTCAGAAGCCCGCGCCCGGGCCATTGTCAACGCATTGGCCGAACGAGGCTGTCCGAAAGACATGATGAAATGGAGGGGCGTAGGCAAGAAGATTGCCATCGCCACGCCCGAGGCTCCCAATCAGACACGACGCGGCGACCGGAAAACGACAGTGGAACTCATAACAAACCCGGACTATTGGGAATGCATCCCGACTCCGAAGGCCGATTAGGCATTCGCCGGCTCAAACGTCCGCTGTTTTCCCAACCGGACACAGCGTAACTGCAACACAAAGGGGGTGTGTCAAAATTCGAT
Organism: uncultured Phocaeicola sp.; assembly: GCA_944321015.1. Lineage (GTDB taxonomy): Bacteria > Bacteroidota > Bacteroidia > Bacteroidales > Bacteroidaceae > Phocaeicola_A. The sequence goes on from CALUJS010000011.1 coordinate 58,595, forward strand.
TCTGACACACCCCTTTCAATTTTCCCAAGTCCGCTCGGGCAAACGGTCAAGAAATATGGCGCGCAAGGCGCGAATGACCGGCGAAGCCGAGACGCTCAGCAGCGGAATATTGTCCGCTCATGTCCGGACATATGCACGCTCGCGCCCGTCCATATGCGCGCTCACGAGCGGACATATCCACGCTTACGGCGAATGACGTCGGGGATTATCCGGCCCGCCGCCCGTCAATCGGCCATCACACTCCGACGATTGATGTCCACCACAAAGCTGACATCCTCCATCTTGGCCAGCAGCTCGTTCGAATCGGTCTCCAGCTTATACTCCATCTCGTCCCGATAAAGCGGAATAACCTGATAGAAGTTGACTTCCTCGCCATTGGGCAAGGTGCACACGCCACTCTCCTCGCCCATCTGCGAACCGACAAGCATGGCCGCACACAAGTCGGTATTCTCGGCATACGGGACTTGATTGTCAGTGGTGTGCCCCCACCCCAGCCAAGTGTCGGCATCGATGGGCAGACGGGCAAGCGACTTCAACAGACGCACAGGCCAATAGTTCTTTTCATCCTCAAAGGCCTCCGGACTCACTTTCCAGTCCGACGGCAGCGCAATGGCCAGCTCGGCACGTTCCAACTTATATTCGGCCAGTTCCCCGGGCACGTTCATCCTGTGCGCGCCCATTCCCATGGTCACCAGCGAATAATAATCGCGCTCCGGCGTGGGAGTGACCACACAGATATCCACATGAATATCAGGCGAAATCAGCTCGTGGAACACGTTATCAAACTTACCGAAATGGCGTTCGATGTGCCGCTCCACGGCATTCATTTCATCTTCGGTATAATATTCCGCATGCAGAATATCTCCCGAAAGCGCAGCTTCGCCTTCGCCGGATTCGGCCTCAGGTTTCTTCACCACCCCGTTTTCATCGACTTCAAGGCGGAAGTACTCGCCTTCCTTGCCCTCTATGCGGTAGAGCAGACTGACATTGTAATTCAGCTCCATCCACACCGAATCCAGCGTGCCGGCTTCTCCCTTCGGCCCGCTCGCCCGGAGCCAACGGCCGTCGTCTATCCGCTCGCGCTGCGTCCGGAGCCAGTCGAGTCTCATCTTCGACAATCCGGCTTCATTCATCTGGAAGATGATATCTACCTGCCGGCCTTGCACCATGCGGGGGAAATGACAGTAAGGAGCGTTCCGGACGTAACGGGCCTCATCCGGTTCAAACAGCCGTTTGAAAGCCGCCAGGCCCTCTTCATCAGTCGTTATGCAACTGATGGAGCACGCCTTTTCGTCGGCATCCTCGGCCAGGCCTTCCTGCAGCTTGCGGTCCTCGCCCGGGTCTATCCAGTGGTATTCCATCCGTTCGATGGAAGCGCCTTCCTCGATTTCCCGCCCCAGCGTGAGAAACTCGTAATCGCCGGGAACCAGCTTCAGGCCCTTCTTTACGGCCTCCAGCGCTCCCTGTTTGTCGCCGAAATGGCTCCGCAACTTTCCTACCTGAAGCCATATCCACGGATAGTCGGGTTCTTCCTCCGCACCACGTTCGGCATACCGACGGGCCTCCTCCAGCCGCCCGCAATACGTCAGGGCTGCCGAATAGCGGTAATACCACGTGCCGCATCCCGCCGCATTGTGTTCCGAAGCAGGCATCCACTGCGCCGCGCGGTAATAGAACTCATACTGGTCCACATTGATGCAGGCATAAGCCATCCACAAAGCTATCTGCAAGTCTTCGCTCGCCTGACGCTTGGTGAACCGCTTGGCCGCCACGCCGTCGGCAATGAACTTCTCCAGATAGTTCAGCATCTTATAGAAATAGCTGGCAACACCCTCTTGATAGGACTCCAGGGTGCGGATGTCGTCAGGCGAGAGCAAGGAGCCTGTTTCCTCATTGATTTGCGGCACGACGGAGGGGTCGTCGTCCTCTTCCTCATCGTCCCGCTTGCTGTTCCACAACCGGACAGAGAACACATCGCGACGGAAAGAGTGGAAAATGCCCCAAGGAAGGCCCGACTCCATGAAAATCCCGGCCGCCGCATCCAACACGGCCTGAAGGTCCCAAGCCATAAAGTCAATATAGACATAACGCGTGCCGACGGCTCCGCCAATACTGAGAAAAGCATCGCTTCCGGCTTTGTCTCCTATCTTCCGGGCTAGTTCGTCCCTATAATCCAGAACCGCCTGCCGGTCATTCTCGCCTTCCGGCAGCAGATAGACAAAGAATCCCGGCACAATGCCCTGAGCATGATATTCATCCATCATGTCGCTCTCGTCTCGCATATACTCATTGATGGCAATGGGCAGACGACTCGAACCGGCATACACATCCATGCGCAAATCGAAATCAGTCTCTTTGGTCGGCGTCAGCTGATAGGCCAGATAGCTGTTATCCAGCAACTCGCGCGCGTCGTTATTGAGATTCAGGTCTATGTCGCGCAGAATCTGGGGAAGCTCGGCAAGCGTGGTGGAAGGTTCGGCCTTCGGCTTGTCGACGACGTTGAACCCTTCAATCAAGTCTATGGCTGCCACTTCGCCCAACGTCTGATCGGTCAACGTGGAAAGCATCCACCAGGCCCTGTCGCCATTCTCGGCCAGCAAGGAAAGCAGTTTCTCGCAATACAGCGTCAACGAAACGCGCTTGTCATTGGGCATGTCGACCCACACCGACACGTCTTCGGCCGAAATCTCGTAATCGGCCACATGAAAAACAGAATCCGGAGACGGCTGACGTCCGACCAATACATTCCAGTTCTTTTGCACGGAGGCCGGGATGTGTTCCTGAAAATAAACCAACGGAAACAGTTGGGTACGTTTCCCTTCGGGCGATAGGATGAGGTCATATTTCTCTCCGTTAAAGCCCAGTTCAAAGGCGATGTCCGGCAGAGCCATTCTCAGTATGTCACCACACCTGGCCACCAGCTCGTCGGCATACTCATCGCGGTCTTCACTGTTCAACATCGTGCGAAACTCGCGCTCGTTTTGCTCAAAGGCAGCCCACGCATCGGTCACACGCTCGCGGAAACACTGCCGGAAACGAGGCCATGCCAGACGATGACGGCATTCGTCTATCAGCTTTTCCGTATCCTCGTCGCCGGGGCGGGCTTCCAACGCCTCCTTGAAGTAACGGAGGGCCAGCTCCTCCCGATCCAGATAATAATAGGCATAAGCCATACGGAAATTCCAGCAATGATCGCCCTTGAAATACTCGGCATGAGGTTTCAACAACTCCAAAGCCTTCTCAAAAAGATGTCTGTCATCCACATCGGCCATGTTGTTGTAGGCACGGGCCAACTCGCTGTCCATCTCCGGCGTACGCTCATCTGCCGGAATATCTTCGATGGTATCGACTATCTTCTGATACTCGCCACGTTCGGTCCACATCTGACATTGTTCCAATAAAGTCATTATTCAAATCTCCTATTAATTAAATAATTATACATGATAGTTGTTTCTTCGGCGCGCAAGGAAAATCATAAAGAAACATCCACAGAGCCATGTGACATTCAGACATAAAGGACAAACGCCCGCGTCGTCCGGCAATTTGCGGCACACAGTCTGCTGCGCCGTGCTGTTCGGTGCGCCAAAGCACTGACCTTATGAATATTATCACCTGTACATGTTTCATGTCTATGCACTTTCCAAACGTTGTGACAGACAACAACGTCCTTCCGGCATCCGACACGCCGACAAGCGCATTGCCCAATCACAACGCGCCAAAGGTACGAAAAGAATCGAAACAACAAACCATATGGTTGGAATAATTTGCAAAAAGAAAAAAAGCCAACCGCTCACTTCGCGATTGGCTTTCTGTTTTCAAAGTGGTGCCACCAGGAATTCCCGGAATAGTCCATCCTTTATTCCATAATTTGCCAATATCCTTGTTTCCTGCCTCCTACACGTTTCAGCAAGCCAAGCTCTTGAAGGCGGGAAAGGTTGTACTTTACGCCATCCTCTGTAATGTTAGAAAGGCTTTCGCTTATCTCTTTTCTGGTCGCTTCCGGATGTCCTTTTAAGAATGACAGTATAGCTTGCTGTTGTTCCGTCAGGTTTTGTATGGCTTTTTGGGTAGTCTTTTGGGTAGTTTTCTGGTCGCTTTGGGTAGTTGCCCTTTCCGGATACTCAAACTTAAAGGTTGTCCAGATACCTGAAGCATCATAGCGGAACTCCGGTGTGGAAAATCCGTCATTTTGGCAAGCTGTGATGATACGCTCAATACCGCGTCCCCATGCCTCAATCTCACCTGCACGGAAGAATGTGTTGGCAATATCCGGATTGTAAGGCATACTCCGATGTGAGAAGACGAATATCCTCCATCAGTTTCTTGGCATCCTGCATCGCCATTATCCTTTACGCCTACATAAAGGACACCGCCTTGTGCATTGGCAAAGCCACAAATCCATTTCTGGTATTCGTCGCGCCAAGATTCTTTGAA
>CALUJS010000012.1 GCA_944321015.1 uncultured Phocaeicola sp.
TGTTTTCCAGATAGGTGAGCAGTCCGCGTCGTCCCGACTTGGCAAAACGCATGCTGACGAAAGCGTCGAATCCCACCCCGCACGTACAGAAGAAGGGGATGTCGTTTATCTTGCCGTAATCGATGAGGCTCACGGCGCCTTCGTTGATGATGTCGATGGCTTTCTTGGCGTCCATCGGAATTTGCAGATGCCGTGCCAGTCCGTTTCCCGACCCGCACGGGATGATGCCGAGCGCCGTGTCGGTGTGAGTCAGCGAGCGGGCCACTTCGTTCACCGTGCCGTCGCCTCCGATGGCGACCACGATGTCTACCGCTTCGGCGGCGGCAATGGAAGCCAGTTCGATGGCGTGGCCGGCAAATCGGGTAGGAACGATGTCGAAGTCGTATTTATCCTTATCTATATGTTTCTCGATAAGTTCGAGAATGGACTTTTTGCTTTGTGTTCCGGATATGGGGTTGACTATGAATCTGATTCGTTTCTTTTCCATGATGGTTTAGCCTTAAACGGGTCTGACTTGGGAGCAATAGGATGCGCAAAGATAGGCAAAAAGGGGATTGTCCGGGAAGTATTCCGGTTATAAAAGCAAAAAAATCGCGGGATATGAACACCCGTAAGCGGGAATATGGGGGCTCGTGAGCGGGAATATGGACGCTCGCAAGCCGGAATATGGACGCTCGCGCCGCGGAATATGACGCCCGGAAAGCGGATGACGAGACCGATGTCGGGCGGGAAGAGCCCATCAGACATCGGGCAACGGGGAGCTTGCAGGGATGACAGGTCGGGCTTGGATAAAAAAATAATGAATGGCTTCTGAAACCACAGATTTTTCTCTATCTTTGCACCCTGTTTTTGAGACGGAAAGTCCAATTCTCTAAAAACAGAAAGCAAATCAAAGAAATATGTAAGCTTATATGCAATAAGCTTGTCAGAAATACGAATATGGGATTATTACAGGACAAATTAGCGAAATACGACTTGCCGCAGCAGATTATGGCAAAAGGCGTATATCCATACTTTAGGTGCATAGAAAGTGGGCAAAACACGGAGGTGATGATGAGCGGACACAAAGTCTTGATGTTCGGCTCGAATTCATATCTGGGACTGACCAATCACCCCAAAGTCATCGAAGCCGCCGTGGAAGCCACCCGCAAGTATGGCACCGGATGTGCCGGTTCACGTTTTCTTAACGGCACGCTCGACCTGCATCTGGCTCTTGAGAAGGAATTGGCCGAATTTGTGGGCAAGGAGGAGGCTATCATCTATTCCACGGGTTTTCAGGTCAATCTGGGCGTGGTGTCATGTGTCACCGGGCGCAACGACTATATCCTCTGCGACGAGCTCGATCATGCTTCCATCGTGGAGGGACGCCGTTTGTCGTTCTCTACGGCCGTGAAGTTCAAGCACAACGACATGGAGGACTTGGAACGCGAGTTGCAGAAGTGCGCGCCCGATGCCGTGAAGCTGATTGTGGTGGACGGTGTGTTCAGCATGGAAGGCGACATCGCGAACCTGCCGGAGATTGTGCGTCTGAAGAAGAAATACAATGCCAGCATCATGGTCGACGAGGCACACGGGCTCGGCGTGCTCGGACGACAAGGACGAGGCACTTGCGACCATTTCGGCGTGACGCAGGACGTTGACCTCATCATGGGCACATTCAGCAAGTCGCTTGCCGCCATCGGTGGTTTCATTGCAGCCGACTCGTCGGTCATCAATTACTTGCGTCACAACTCCCGTTCATACATATTCAGTGCCAGCAACACGCCGGCTGCAACCGCCGCCGCACGCGCCGCGCTCCATATTATGAAGACCGAGCCGGAGCGCATCCGGCATTTGTGGGACGTGACCAATTACGCCTTGAAGTGCTTCCGCGAACTTGGTTTCGAGATAGGAAACACTTCCACGCCCATCATCCCGCTTTACGTGCGCGACATGGACAAGACATTCCAGGTGACGACCATGCTCTTCGACGAGGGCGTATTCGTAAACCCCGTGGTGCCGCCCGCCTGTTCGCCGAACGACACCCTGATACGCTTCTCGCTCATGGCCACGCACACGAAGGAGCAGGTGGACATTGCCATAGACAAGCTGGTAAAATGTTACAAGGCGCTGGGCATCCCCTTGAATCCTCAGAAATAATCACACATCAATGTACAGATAAACAGACACGGGCTACACGCGGAAGGTTGATGACCGACATCCGGGTAGCCCGTGTTCCTCATTCAGGCATTTACACCTATAATATATAGCAATCATGAACAACTTTACATTTTATAGCCCCACGGAGTTCGTCTTCGGCCGGGGCACGGAAAACCAGGTGGCCACGTTGGCCTTGAAGCATGGCGCACACCGTGTGCTCATCGTCTATGGCGGAGGTTCCGTGGTGCGCAGCGGGCTTCTCGGCCGCGTGGAAGAAGCCTTGCGCAAGAGCGGACTGCCCTTTGCCGAGCTGGGTGGCGTGCAGCCCAATCCCCTCGACACAAAAGTCTATGAAGGCATAGACCTCTGCCGCCGCGAAGGCACCGACTTTCTGCTGGCCGTCGGCGGAGGCTCGGTGATTGACACAGCCAAGGCCATCGCGGCCGGCGTGGCGTATGACGGCGACTTCTGGGACTTCTATGTACAGAAGGCCCGCGTGCAGAGCGCGCTCCCCGTGGGCGTGGTGCTCACCATTCCCGCCGCCGGAAGCGAAGGCTCGGGCAACTCTGTCATCACCAACAGCCGCACGCAGCAGAAGCTCGGCATACGCGAGCCTGAACTGCTCCGTCCGCGTTTCGCCGTCATGAACCCCGAACTGACCTACACGCTGCCGCCTTATCAGACGGCTGCCGGCATCGTGGACATGATGGCGCACATCATGGAACGCTATTTCACCAATACGCCCGACACCGAGACCACCGACCGCCTTTGCGAAGGTACGCTCAAAGCCATATTGACCGAAGCGCCGCGCGTCATGGCCGACCCGCAAAACTATGGAGCGCGGGCCAACATCATGTGGTGCGGCATGATAGCGCATAACGGCACCTGCGGCGTGGGCAACGAGGAAGATTGGGCCTCACACGGCATGGAGCACGAGATAAGCGCCCTCTATGACGTCACTCACGGTGCCGGACTGGCTGTCATCTTCCCGGCCTGGCTCACATGGATGGCTTCCCACCATGCGGGCAAGGTGGCGCAGTATGCACAGCGCGTGTGGAATGTGCCCGACAACGGCGATCAGCGCGCCATGGCTCTCGAAGCCGTGGAGCGGCTGAAGGGCTTCTTCCGTTCTATCGGCATGCCTGTCAACTTCCGCGAACTGGGCATCGAGCATCCCGACATCGACCTCATGGTGAAGCGTCTGCATGTCAACAAGGGCGAGCTGCTGGGCTGCTACGTACCCTTGGACTGCCACGCCACCAAGGAAATTTACGAACTGGCACTTTGACGTTAGTTGACAAGGAGACAAGGGAACAAGTTGACAAGGTGAGGAGTTGACAAGGCGCTATGCAGCCTCTTCCTCGTCCACTCGTCTCTAGTCCCCTTGTCTCCTATAAAAACACATAACCAATGGATACATTACACAAGATAAACAAAGTCGAGGTGCGTAACCTTCAGATGGAGGATTACGACCAATTGGCACAATCGTTCACGCGTGTCTATGCCGACAAGGACGTGTTCTGGACACGCGGGCAAATCAAGACACTCATCACCATATTTCCTGAAGGACAGGTCGTTACCGTGGTCGACGGCAAGATAGTGGGCTGCGCCCTTTCCATCATTGTAGACTACGACCTGGTGAAGGGCGACCACACCTATGCCAAGGTGACCGGCGACGAGACCTTCAGCACCCATAATCCCAAGGGCAACATACTCTACGGCATCGAGGTCTTCATCCATCCCGATTACCGGGGCCTGCGCCTCGCCCGCCGCATGTACGAGTACCGCAAGGAGCTCTGCGAGAAACTCAACCTGAAAGCCATCATGTTCGGCGGACGCATACCGAACTACTATAAGTATGCCGACCACATGCGCCCCAAGGAGTATATCGAGAAAGTCCGTTCGCGCGAAATCTACGACCCGGTGCTCACGTTCCAGCTCTCCAACGACTTCCACGTGCGCCGCGTGATGAAGAACTACTTGCCCAACGACGAAGAGTCGAAACACTGCGCCACCCTGTTGCAGTGGGACAACATCTATTACCAGCCTCCCACGCAAGACTACGTTGACCGCAAGACGACCGTCCGCATCGGGCTGGTGCAATGGCAGATGCGTTCCTACAACACGCTCGACGACGTGTTCGAGCAGGTGGAGTTCTTCGTCGATGCCGTGTCCGACTACAAGAGCGACTTCGTGCTCTTCCCCGAATACTTCAACGCGCCCCTGATGGCCAAGTACAACCATCTGGGCGAGGCGCAGTCCATACGCGGACTGGCCGAATACACCGAGGAAGTACGCGACCGCTTCATCAACCTGGCCATCAGCTACAACATCAACATCATCACAGGCAGCATGCCCTACGTGAAGGAGGACGGCGCGCTCTACAACGTGGGATTCCTGTGCCGCCGCGACGGAACGTATGAGATGTATGAGAAAGTCCATGTCACCCCCGACGAAATCAAGAGCTGGGGATTGAGCGGAGGCAAGATGGTGCGCACGTTCGACACCGACTGCGCCAAGATTGGCGTTCTCATCTGCTACGACGTGGAGTTCCCCGAACTCTCGCGCATCATGGCCGACCAGGGCATGCAGATACTTTTCGTCCCCTTCCTCACCGACACGCAGAACGGATACTGCCGGGTGCGCGTCTGCGCACAGGCCCGTGCCATCGAAAACGAGTGTTTCGTGGCCATTGCCGGCAGCGTGGGCAACCTGCCCCGCGTGCACAACATGGACATACAGTATGCCCAGTCGGGCGTGTTTACGCCCTGCGACTTCGCTTTCCCCACCGACGGGCGTCGCGCCGAGGCGACCCCCAACACGGAGATGATTCTCGTGTCCGACGTCGACCTCAACCTGCTGAGCGAGCTGCACACCTACGGCAGCGTGCGCAACCTGCGCGACCGTCGCAACGATCTGTATGAACTTAAAGTGAAGATGAAGCAGTGATGACATTCATGGCCATACTTTGCGGGCTGGCCGTCGGCCTGCTTGCAGGGATTCTCGGCTTGCAGCCCCGTTTGCGGAAGCTGCAAGCCGAGCTGTCTGATGCCTGCGCGGCACAGGCGCGTCTGCAGGCCTTGGTGGATGCCATGCGCGCCACGGAGCAGCGTGCCGACGCCATGCGTGCCGAGTTCCGGCAGCTGGCGGGGGAGATTCTGGCCGAAAAGTCCGCCTCGCTGAAGGAGGTCAACCGCGAACAGCTCGACACGGTGCTTGCGCCGCTGAAGGAGAACATCGACCGGCTGGGCCGTTCGCTTACGGACAGCCGCGTGGCCGGAGCGCAGCAGAAGGAAGCCCTGGAACATGCCCTGCGCGACCTGGTGACGCGCACCGAACGCCTGGGGCACGACGCCGAACAGCTCACCAAGGCCCTGAGGGCCAATCCTAAAATGCAGGGCGACTGGGGCGAGATGATATTGGAGCGGATGTTGGAGGAGTCGGGCCTGCGGAAAGGAGAGGAGTATTTCATCCAGGAAAACCATCAGACCGACGACGGACGCAACGTGCGCCCCGATGTCGTTGTCCGCTTCCCCGAGCGACGGAGCGTGGTCATCGACTCCAAGGTGTCCTTCACGGCCTACGTCAACTATGTGAATGCGACCGATGACGAACAGCGCAACGCCTCGCTCATTGCCCACGTGAACTCCCTGCGCGCCCACATCGACGAACTGGCGGCGAAAGACTATGCCAAGGTGGTGGGCGACTCCATCGGCTACGTGCTCATGTTCGTCCCCAACGAGGGCGCCTACATCGCCGCGCTGGAGAAAGACCGCGACCTGCTGACCTACGCCTACCGCCGGCGGGTGGTGCTCATCAGCCCGTCCAATCTGGTGATGGCCCTGCAGCTGGCTTACAACCTGTGGCAGAGCGAGAAGCAGACGCGCAACGTGGAGGAAATCATCCGGCGCGGCAATCTGCTCTATGAGAAGTTCGTCACCTTCACGGCCGCGTTCGAGCGCATCGGGCGTCAGTTGGACGACACCCGCCGACTCTACGACCAGGCCCTCGGAACCCTCTCGCGCGGAAACGGCAACCTCGTCTCCGGCTTCCTCAAACTGAAAGACCTCGGCCTGACGCCCAAGCGCGACATCTCTCCGACCATGACGGAGCGTGCCGACACGCTGCCCGGCGACTGAGGAGGCATCCGCCGCATTTTTCCCGTCCGGCCCCATCCCCGTCATCCTCGCGATGATGCAGGGTGGGGCCGGACGTCTTTTATCCGTGAGCGGCGTGCGTCCGGAGTGAGATTACCGTGCCGGGGAAGTCCGTCCTCCGCCTTGGAATGGCCGGGGTTCTGTGTTGACATGACATAAAAGCCTTATAAGTATGACGAATAAGGCTTATAAGCATGACTTAAAAGGCTTATAAGTATAATGAAAAAGGCTTTTATTTGACCTCTTGCCTCAGGATGCACGGCGGCATCGTACGCCATGGCGCAGGACGGGGGGCGGACATGCGGCGGACATGTCCCCGGATGCGTGGCGTGGCGGGCGCGCGGTCAGCGTTTTTTGTTGAAGTTGAAGCCCACGTAGAACTGGAGGATGCCGTAGGTGTTGTTGAGCCAGAAGCGGTTCTTGCGGTAGTCGTAGGTGTGCATCAGCAGCGATGCCCCCACATAATACTTTGTGTTGTTGTAGACCACGGCGGCGCGTGTGATGACGTCGAAATTGATGCTGTGCGAGTGTACGTCGTGGCGCGTGTCGTCGAAGGTTATGTCGGACATCTTGTAGCCGACGGCCGGGGTGAGCGACAGGTTTGCCAGACAGTTCTTGGCAAATACCCAGTTGTAGCCGTAGCCGAAGTTCAGGCTGTAGTCGGCATATCGCATGGTGCGGAAGCGCATACCCTCGTCCAGCTGCGAGGTGATGGACGCGGGCAGCTGCTCGTAGTCGAAGGTCAGTTTGTGGCGCGAGTAGGACAGGCCCGCCAGCAGCGAGCCCGCGCTCCGTCGCTGGTTGGTCGACTGGCTGTAGGCCGCGGGGTAGGAGAACCGGCGGTTGTTGAAGATGTAGTAGAGGTTTACGCCCGTCATCTCCGACTTCAGGCCGTCAAAGCGGATTTCGGCGTCCGGCCGGATGCCCTCGAAGCCCTTCATGCGCGTCAGTTTGAAGTTCTGGCTGCTCTTGAGGTAGTAGAAGTCTGCGCCCACCTTTGCGCTGTAGAGGCTCAGGTTGAACTCGTTTCTCCGGCTGCTGTTCCGTCCGCCGCCGAACAGGTCGTGTGCGTCGACCGACCATCCGACGAATATCCACCGCCAGCCGACGTAGGCTCCGAGCCTCCATCCCGGCGTGGGCGCGAAACTGAGGCTCTGGTCTCCGCCGTCGGCCGCTATGCGATAGTGCTCGTAGGAAGCCAGCGTGTTGAGCATGAAGGTGAAGTTGTAGCGGTTTGGGGTGATGTAGAGCGTGTCGGGATTGTTGAAGTCGATGAGCTGCGCCACCCGTTCCAGCCAGGAGCGTTTCTCCCCGTGGCGGACGGTGTCGGCACGGATGCTGTCCGCCGGTTCTCCGTTTGCCGCGGCGCAGAGCAGCGGCAGCATGAGGAGGATGAGGATTGCGTGGCGCGGTGTCATGGGTCGTCGGATGTCAGAGTTTGCCCAGAATGCGGTCCATCACCCAGTTGGTCGGCGTGGCGCTGATGCCGTCGCACGTGCAGATGGCTTTGTCCTGCAGGTGTTCCACCACGGCTTTGATGAGCGGCAGCTGCACGTTCTCCGGATTCTCGAAGGCGAACTCCTCGCGTCCCCGGCAGGTGTGCAGCGCAATCGGGTCGAACGAAAACACCGAAAAGCATATCATCCCCTTGTCGCCGATTATCTCGATGCGGTCTTCCTTGGCCGACTCGTGTGCCGTGAAACACCAGGAGCCCGACCCCGGCAGCCCGCTTTCAAAACGGAAACATGCGGCCACGGAGTCTTCGGCGGCATAGAGTCCGCCCCGGTTGCTGCTGAATCCTTCGGCTTCGAGTATGCAGCCGAACATGTGTTGCAGGATGTCAATCTGGTGGGGAGCCAGGTCGTAGAAGTATCCTCCGCCCGCAATGGTGGCGTTGAGCCTCCAGGGCTGTTCGGCCTTGCTGCCGTCGAATTCGCCCGGCGGCTGCGCGAAGCGTATCTGCACGTGCAGGATGCGGCCTATGGCGCCCTCGTCGACCAGCTGCTTGACCTTTTGGAAATAGGGCAGGTAGCGCCGATAGTAGGCCACGAAGCAGGGCATGCCCGTCTCTTCGGCAATGCGGTTGATGCGCAGGCAGTCCTCGTAGCTTGCGGCCATGGGCTTTTCGATGTATACCGGTTTCCCCGCCTTCATGGCCATGATGGCAAATGTGGCGTGCGACGATGGCGGCGTGGCGATGTAGACGGCGTTTACGTCGGGGTCGTTCACCAGTTCCTGCGGGTCGGTGTACCACTTGGGCACATGGTGCCTCTGCGCATATGATTTTGCCTTCTCTGCATTCCGGCTCATGACGGCCGTTACTTTTGAACCTGCTACTTTGTTGAATGCCGGACCGCTCTTTTTCTCGGTCACATCTCCGCATCCGATAAACCCCCATTGTATCATAAGGCTTCTCTGTGTTTGATTGGTTGGAAAACTTAACTTAAAAAATGCACAACTGTAAGTTGCAAAGTTATCCAAATTACTTACTTTTGTGCAAAATATCATGAGAATTTTAATCTTTATACGCAATGGAAAATATAGAGCTACTGAGCGCGTTCTACAAACATCGGGGTTTTAAGCGCCGTTTGTTGGAAGGCTTTCGCTTTCTGGAGCGTAACTTCACCGCGCTGTTTCGGGTGAGTTCCTTCGTGTTAATTCCTTTTGCCCTGGCGGCAGCTTTGTGTGTCGTGTGGTTGACTGCCGAGGCATACGATGCGGTTTCGACAGTCGTGAGCGGGCAGTCGCCTTTGCAATTATTGGACGGAATGATTGGAAGCGTGGCGGTGTCGGGGCTGGTGTTGCTGGCAGGCACGTGCTGCTGGAAGGCTTTGGAGTTTAATCTGTTCCGCAGCTATATTGAGTACGGTTACGTGCCGTCGAGAAGTGCGGGCTCGTGGATGAGCATTTCCGCGCGCGACGTGTGGCGTTTCTTTCTGTTTGTTCTCTTTTGCGTATTCTTTTGGGCATTGTTCGGGGCTGTGGCATATATGCTGGTGGTCTTGAGCGTGTGGTTGCTGGTGGTGCTTGTTCCTGCATGGATTTATTGCGGGGTGATATTTCTCCTGTTCCCATATTATTACATGATTGAGCGCGAGTCGTTATGGGATGCGTTCTTGCATGCCTTCCGCCGCGTGACGCCTACATGGGGGACTACCTTCGGATTGGTCTTGCTGTGCGGCATTGTGATTGGCATGTTCCTCTTTGTCGTGTTCCTGCCCGCGTTGCTGACGCTGTTGACCGACGCAGCTGCAGCCAAGGCCGTATTGGATGGCAACATGCCCGACCTCCCTCCATATTATTCCGTGTTGCAGGTTGTCTTGTGGTTCGTCGGCATTTGGCTGGGACTGATGGCTACGTTGGCATTCGATGCTCCGCTGTTGTTTCATTACGGCACCCTTATGGCAAAGGACAAGGAAGCCATGCTGGCTGCTGCCCGTGCCGAAGAAGAGCGACTTAAAGCCGAGCGGGCACGTCTGGCCGCAGCAAAGGAGCGTGAGGCTGCTTATCGCGACGGTTCGGCTTTCCGTCCGTGGTGATGTGCTGTTCCGGAGTCGTTTAGCGGGTGTATTTCCGCACGAGGGTACGGAAGGCGGCAGTCTTCATGAAGCGCGTCAGCCAGGCATTGAGCGTGTCCATCAGCTCTTCCGATTTCCGACTGGCGCCCCATCCGTAGAATTGATTGAAGCTTATGGCCGTCTCGATGTCGAGTTGCGGGTATTGGCCGATGAGGCTTTGGGCAATGCCTTCCTCGCAGATGGCGTAGTCGATGTCGGCATGAGCCACGAGCGCAAGCAGTTGCTCGCTTCCGTACTTGGGTATTTCCCGCACGTGTATGGTGTCGGCAATCTCCATGCTCAGATGGCGGATGCGGAACCGCGCAGGCGAACCTTCGGGCACATACACGGTCTTTCCCGCAAGTCCCAAAGGTGATTTTACATAGGCGCTGTCGTTTTCGGTCGAAGGTTTGCGTTGCACCAATACCTGGCGGTGGCGTAGGATGGGTTGCGAGAAGAGCAGCGTCGAGTCCTGCTCGCTGGTGATTAGCAGACTGCCCGCTATCAGGTCAAACCTGCCGTTGTTTATTCCTTCAAGTTGGTTTTTCAGTTCCATTTCCGGCATGATGTCGGCTTGTAAGCCCTTGTCGCGGGCAAAGGCTTGGAGCAGTTCGTAGTGGAAACCGCTTATGCTGTCGTGTTCCACATGGTAGCCCACGGGGTTATACTCTGTGGTGGCGCGTATTGTGCCCGAACGGATGATGTCTTCATAGGTGCGCGGTTGTCCTTCCCGGGATTCCCGGTCGCCAACCCGGTTGGCCAGGGTCAGAATGAGTGCGACGACTGCCGTTCCGCCCAGCAGGCAGGATATCAGTTTCTTTGTGCTCATCGGGGAAGCCGCCTTTTAGTTAAAGAAGTTCCACGACAGGCCGAACTTGAACCACATCGGGTTAATGGGGTAGTGGGGCGCAAGGAACGAATTGGCATTGCCCATGCCTTCCGACACGTGATACATCATGGCGTACAGGCGGGTATGCTTCAGGTGCAGGTTTACATAGACGTTTACGATGGGGTAGCCGCCAATCTCGATGAGGTCATTGGGGTTCTGCAGATAGAATTGGCCGATGGCGGGCGAATAGTCGGGCGCATAATACTTGGTGAAGTAGCGCACGTCGGCTCCCAGTTCCACGTTGAGCACCTTCTTGGCCAGTTGGAATTTCAGGTACAGGTTGCTGTACAATGACAAATCCGGCAGCGGCAGCACTTCCTGATTGCTGCTCTTCTGATAGGTAATCTCATTGTCCCAGTGGAATATGCCTAGGGCAAGGTCTTTCTTCAGCGTGGCCGAAAGCACTTGGATGTTGTCGCCGTATTGGCTCACCCTCACGTTGTGGCGGTAGCCGTTGGTGTCGTCGGAGGTGTAGGCCTGGGCGGCGTTGTCGAAGTAGGTGTAGTTGGTAATGTTTTCAACGCCGACGCTCAGGAGTATGTCTGCCTTTTTGGACCGGAACTCACCTTGGATGCGCGTGCGCAGTTCCTTGTTCAGGTCGTTGTCCCACCACAAATGGCGCGAGTGGTAGTGGCGGTAATAAAAAGACGGATTGATGCGTTTGGTGTAGGCCATGGCTGCCAGCTGGATGGTGTCCTTGAACAGGCGGAAATTCAGGTCGGCATGTCCCGTCACGTTGAACGTTCCGATGTCTTCCCCCGTGAGGGCCGTTTCGCCGTACACGCGGTAGTGCAGCGTTTTGCCTTGCTCCTTGAGCAGTTCTCCTCCCACGCTCAGGATGTTTTCGGTGTATTTGCGGTCATATCGTTCGGTGGCGGCGCTCAGGGTGTCCACCATGTTGTACTTGCGCATCTCGTAGTTGACGAATGCGGTCAGGCCGGCTTTCGCCCATTTGTTGAATCCTTCGCGCAGGGCGATGGCAAAGGTGTTCTTCATCGAGGTGTGTCCGGTGATGTCGCGTTGGTAATCGTTGCCGAAGTGATCGTTTACGTAGTAATTCGCCGGAGTTTCGTAGGCAATGTATTGCCTTTCGTAGTTGCTGTATTGGAACGTGTGTATGAAACTCGTCACGGGGATGAAGTTGTCATAGTGTTGAGCGGTGTCTTCCGGCTCTTCATAGAATCCCAAGTTGTAGCGGTGGGTGAAGTGGATGTGGTAATTGTCGTTCCGGTTCCATGTCCGTTCCAGATTAGTGGGGATGTCCGAAGGCTGATAGGAGCTGGAATTCGGCATGTCCTCGGGGTTGGTGATATAGGTATCGTCGGCTATGCCTCCGTTTTCGGCCATCTTCATGTGGTTTTTGCTGAACAGGAAGTGGTAGTCGTACTTGTCTCCCTGATAGGATGAGAAGAGTGTGCCGTTGAACAGCGAGACGGCCTGGTTGTTGTACATGCCTCGTCCGTACACGTAGTCAAACTGGAAGCCGAAGTTCAGGCGGCGGTTGGCATTCACGCCGAAGTAAGCCTTGAAGCGGTCTTCGCCGTTCTGCTGGTTGCCGGCCGAGAAGTAGGTCAGATTGGCAAACGGCGATTTCGTGTTGAGGAAGTGGAATTTGTCCACGGGTATGATGAAGTAATCATACGGGTCGGTGAAGATGAATTGCGATGCTGTCGGGCGGTGAAAGAAGATGCGCGACATGCGCGGCGAGCCGATGTTGCCCAGATAGTTGTATTCGCCGTTCAGCCCGTCGGTGAATTGCAGGTTCTGGAAATGGTGCATGAGCGTATCCACTTCCACGGGAGTCGTATTGCCGAAGCGGGGGTCTATCGTCCACATCTTCAGTCCTCTCGGCACGGTTTTCGAGTCGACGGTCGTTGTGTCTTCGTCCAGATAGTCTTCATTGTCGGTGATGTAGCGGGGCCCATCCGGCGTCTGTTCGTACAGCTGGTTATAATTTTGTGCGGACAGGTTGGCGCACAACAAGCCCGACAGCAGAGTCAAAATAAAAACAATTTTTTTCATATCGGGCGCAAAGTTATATAAAATAACGTGACGGCAGCTAGTTCGTATGCCAAGAATCGTCGCATTTTGAAGTATTTAAGAAGCTGCGCGCTTCTCCGTCCTGCGGTGTGCGGGGTTGGCGGAAAGCCTTGACATGACGGCCTTTGTCCGTGCATATGGGAGCTCGCGTCGGGGCATATGGCCGCTCGTGACCGTCCATATGGACGGACCCGGCTGTCCATATGGACGCTCCGGGCACGGAAGTTACAGAAGCACAGCGCGCTTATTCTCTTGATTTATAATATATTTTCTCTGCGACTTTGCGCCTCTGTGTTTATTTCGTACATTTGCAGACCAAAAAAAGATGAATATGGATTCAACAGCCTCCGTTATATTCGACCGCAACACCGTGGAGTTTGTCACCGTGAGTGCGGAGTTTTGCGCATTCCTGGAGCAGGCGGAAAGCAAATCACGGCGCCGCTTTGTGGATACGGCGCTCAAGCTCTTGCCGTTGCTCTATCTGAAAGCGTCCATGCTGCCGCCTTGCGAGGCGGAAGGGATGGTCGAGCCTGAAATCATCGTGACTGAAAGCGATTATGACGCCATACGGTCGATGGTGGCGGGCGTGTTGGCCGACCGGGATGATTATCTGGACGTGTTCTTGGCCGACATGCGCTACAGCGATACGCCCATCCGGCGAAACATCTCGGAAGATTTGGCCGACATATATCAGGATATAAAGAACTTTGTGGGCGTGTATCGTCTGGGCTTTGACGAAACCATGCATGATGCCTTGGCCATCTGTGAGGAGCATTTTGCTTCCTATTGGGGGCAGGTGCTGGTGAACACCATGCGTGCCCTGCACGAGGTGAAGTATGGCTTTTCGGCGGAAGACGGCACGGATGACGAGGCAGAAGAAGAATTGGATGAACTACAATGATGATTATCAGAGATACATTTCCGAAGGCCGAGTTGGCCGGTTTGCCCAAGGTGGCATTTGAAGGTCGCATAGTCTGCATCCAGACCGAGGCGGAAGCCGACAAGGCCGTGGACTATTTGTTGACGCAAAAAAGAGTGGGGGTGGACACCGAAACGCGCCCTTCCTTTGTGAGCGGGAGGCTGTACAAGGTAGCCTTGGTTCAGGTCTCCACGCTGGACATTTGTTTTCTTTTCCGCTTGAACTACATCGGTTTCCCCAAATCGTTGAAGCGTTTTCTCGAAGATTTGCAGGTTGAGAAAATCGGACTGTCGCTGAAGGACGACTTCGGGGCCTTGCACCGGAGGAGCGACTTCACGCCGGGTGAGTTTATCGAGCTGCAGGATTACGTTCATCAGTTTGGCATCAAGGATCAGAGCCTGCAGAAGATTTACGCCAACCTTTTCGGCCGGAAGATTTCCAAGGCCCAACGTCTGTCAAACTGGGAGACCGACGTACTGAGCGACGCGCAGAAAAGCTATGCGGCGACCGACGCATGGGCGTGCCTGATGATTTACAACCGTTTGGAAGTACTTCGTCTTTCGGGCGATTACCGGTTGGAGGAAAGCGTGAAGGTTCAAGTGGAAGAATCACATGAATAAATACTCTCGTGTATGAATTATAAAAAGGTATATCTTAAACCCGGGAAGGAAGAGTCGTTGAAGCGTTTCCATCCGTGGATATTTTCAGGAGCAATCCATCACATCGAAGGCGAGCCGGAAGAAGGCGAGGTCGTCAGTGTGTACACAAGTAAAAAGGAGTTTGTGGCCGTGGGGCATTTTCAGGTGGGGAGCATAGCCGTGAGGGTGCTCTCGTTTCACGACGAGGCAATCGACTACGCTTTCTGGCGCCGGAAGTTGCAGACGGCTTATGACCTGCGTCGTGCCATAGGCATTGCCGGCAGGGCCGACAACAATACGTATCGGCTGGTTCATGGCGAAGGTGACAACCTGCCCGGGCTGGTCGTTGACATCTATGCAAATACGGCCGTCATGCAGGCCCATTCGGTGGGCATGCACGTGTCGCGCATGGCGATAGCCGACGCATTGAGCGACGTGATGGGCGATGTCGTTCGGAACGTTTATTACAAATCGGAAACGACGCTGCCCTATAAGGCCGAGCTTGAGGCGGAAAACGGATTCATCAAGGGCGGAAGCACGGACAATGTGGCCATGGAATACGGTCTGAAGTTTCATGTGGACTGGCTGAAGGGACAAAAGACGGGCTTCTTCGTCGACCAGCGGGAAAACCGCGCGTTGCTGGAGAGATATGCCAAGGGACGCAACGTGTTGAACATGTTCTGCTACACGGGCGGTTTCTCGTTTTATGCCATGCGCGGAGGGGCCAACCTGGTGCACTCGGTCGACAGTTCGGCAAAAGCCATCGACCTGACGAACGAGAACGTGGCCTTGAACTTCCCCGATGATTCGCGCCATGAAGCCTTTGCCGAGGACGCCTTCAAATACCTCGACCGCATGGGCGACCAATATGATTTGATTATACTCGATCCCCCGGCTTTCGCCAAGCACAAAGACGCCCTGCGCAACGCCCTGCAAGGCTATCGCAAGCTCAATGCAAAGGCCTTTGAGAAGATTCGGCCGGGAGGCATTCTGTTTACATTCTCCTGCTCGCAGGTCGTGACAAAGGACAACTTCCGCACGGCCGTGTTCACGGCGGCGGCCATGTCGGGGCGCAGCGTGCGCATCTTGCACCAGCTCACGCAGCCGGCCGATCATCCGGTGAACATCTATCACCCTGAGGGTGAATATCTGAAAGGGCTGGTGTTGTATGTGGAATGACATCGGTGCCTTTTGCCTCTGTTGTGCCGATGTTTGGATTTAAACAACCCCTTGGACGCAAGCACGAAAAAGATGGAACGGCCTTCTTGCCACCTCACAGATTTTGACTACTTTTGCGGTGGCTTGCAACAGCCGATGTTGATGCAGAAATAAAACTAACAAAACACATTTCAATATGATTCTATTTTTCAGAACATCTACGAACTCCGTGATTGCCACTGAAACCAACCATGAACTGAGCGCGGACGACATCCGTAAGCTGTGTTGGCTCTATGGCGATGCCACTGTTGAAAAAGAAGAGAACCTGACGGGCTACTTCATCGGCCCTCGTAAGGAAATGATTACCCCTTGGAGCACAAATGCCGTTGAAATCACCCAGAACATGGGTCTTGCAGGCATACTCCGCATCGAAGAGTATTTCCCCGTGAAGGATGAACATGCAGACTACGACCCCATGCTCCAGCGCATGTATCACGGACTGACGCAGGACGTTTTCACGACAAACATCAAGCCTCAGCCCATCGTCTACATAGACAACCTCGAGGAATATAACGAAAAGGAAGGTCTGGCACTCTCACGTGAGGAGATGGACTATCTGCTGAAAGTAGAAAAAGACTTGGGCCGCAAGCTGACCGACTCCGAAGTGTTTGGCTTTGCCCAAATCAACTCCGAGCACTGCCGCCATAAAATCTTCGGCGGCACCTTCATCATCGACGGCAAGGAGATGGAGTCTTCGCTCTTCCAGATGATTAAGAAGACCACGGCCGAGAATCCGAACAAGATTATTTCCGCCTACAAGGACAACGTGGCGTTTGCCGAAGGCCCCGTAGTCGAGCAGTTTGCTCCGGCCGACCATTCCACGTCCGACTATTTCATCATCAAAGACATCAAGACCGTCATTTCGTTGAAAGCCGAGACGCACAACTTCCCCACCACCGTGGAGCCGTTTAACGGCGCATCAACCGGAACGGGTGGTGAAATCCGCGACCGTATGGGTGGCGGAAAGGGTTCTTGGCCCATTGCCGGCACAGCGGTGTATATGACCTCTTATCCCCGCACGGAGCCCGACCGCCCTTGGGAGAAGCTTCTGCCTGTGCGCAAATGGCTCTACCAGACGCCGGAGCAAATCCTCATCAAGGCCTCCAATGGCGCTTCCGATTTCGGAAACAAGTTCGGCCAGCCGCTTATCTGCGGCTCCGTTCTGACGTTTGAGCATCAGGAGAAAGACGTATTCTATGGCTACGACAAAGTCATCATGCTGGCCGGCGGCGTGGGCTACGGCACACAGCGCGACTGCCTGAAGGGTACTCCCGAAGCGGGCAATAAGATTGTGGTGCTCGGCGGCGACAACTACCGCATCGGCCTTGGCGGAGGCTCGGTTTCTTCGGTCGATACGGGCCGTTACTCCTCAGGCATTGAGCTGAACGCCGTGCAACGCGCCAACGCAGAGATGCAGAAACGTGCCAACAACGTGGTGCGCGCGCTTTGCGAGGAAGACAGCAATCCTATTGTTTCCATCCACGACCACGGTTCGGCCGGACACGTAAACTGCTTGTCGGAGCTGGTGGAAGACTGTGGCGGACTTATCGATATGTCCAAACTGCCCATCGGCGACCACACGCTCTCGGCCAAGGAAATCATTGCCAACGAGAGTCAGGAACGCATGGGATTGCTTATCGATGAAAAAGCGCTCGAGCATGTGAAGAAGATTGCCGAACGCGAACGTGCCCCGATGTATGTCGTAGGTGAAACGACCGGCGATCACCGCTTCGCTTTCCAACAAGCCGATGGCGTGCGCCCCTTCGACTTGGCCGTCGACCAGATGTTCGGATCGTCTCCCAAGACATATATGGTGGACAACACCGTGGAACGCCATTATGAGAATGCGACCTACGACCAATCAAAACTCAACGAATACCTCCGCAACGTGCTCCAGCTTGAGGCGGTGGCTTGCAAAGACTGGCTGACGAACAAGGTGGACCGTTCTGTGACGGGCAAGGTAGCCCGTCAGCAATGCCAGGGCGAGCTCCAGTTGCCGTTGAGCGACTGTGGCGTGGTGGCCTTGGACTATCGCGGAGAAAAAGGCATTGCCACTTCGCTCGGACATGCTCCGCAAGCAGCTTTGGCCAATCCGGCTGCCGGTTCGGTATTGTCTGTGGCCGAAGCGCTGACCAACATCGTGTGGGCACCATTTGCCGACGGCATGGACAGCATTTCGCTCTCGGCCAACTGGATGTGGCCCTGCCGCTCGCAAGAAGGCGAGGATGCCCGTCTTTACACGGCAGTAAAGGCGTTGTCGGACTTCTGTTGTGCGTTGGGCGTCAATGTGCCGACCGGAAAAGATTCACTTTCCATGACGCAGAAATATCCCGATGGCGAGAAAGTCATCAGTCCGGGTACGGTCATCGTGTCGGCCGGCGGCGAAGTGTCGGATGTGAAGAAGGTCGTGTCGCCCGTATTGGTCAACAACCCGAAGACAACACTCTATCACATCGATTTCAGCTTCGACAAACTCAGTCTGGGCGGTTCCGCCTTTGCACAGTCATTATATAAGGTGGGCGACGATGTGCCGACCGTACAGAATCCCGAGTATTTCCGCGATGCGTTCATGGCTGTGCAAGAGCTGGTGAACAAGGGCCTGATTCTGGCCGGCCACGACATTTCGGCAGGCGGTCTCATCACGACGCTTCTTGAAATGTGCTTTGCCAATGTGGAAGGCGGCTTGAAGATAAACCTGAACAAGATTAAGGAAGACGACCTGGTGAAGATTCTTTTTGCGGAAAATCCCGGCGTAGTCATCCAGGTGAGCGACAAGCACAAGGAAGAGGTGAAGAAGATATTGGACGATGCCGGCGTGGGCTACGTGAAACTCGGTTCGCCCACCGACGAGCGCCACATCCTCGTGGAACACCACGACGCCACCTACCAGTTCGGCATCGACTACCTGCGCGACGTGTGGTACTACTCTTCCTACCTGCTCGACTGCAAACAGAGCATGAACGGATGTGCCAAGAAGCGTTTCGAGAACTACAAGATGCAACCGCTCGAAATGGTGTTCAACAAAGACTTCACCGGCAAGTTCTCGCAATACGGTGTTGACCCCGACCGTCGCACGCCGAGCGGCATCCGTGCCGCCATCATCCGCGAGAAGGGTACGAACGGCGAGCGCGAGATGGCATACGTACTCTATCTGGCCGGATTCGACGTGAAGGACGTGACGATGACCGACCTTGTGAGCGGCCGCGAGACGCTGGAAGACATCAACATGATAGTCTTCTGCGGCGGCTTCTCCAACTCCGACGTTCTCGGTTCGGCCAAAGGTTGGGCCGGAGCCTTCCTCTTCAACCCCAAAGCCAAGGAAGCGCTCGACAAGTTCTATGCCCGCAAGGACACGCTTTCGCTCGGCGTATGCAACGGCTGCCAGCTGATGATGGAGCTTAATCTCATCAATCCGGAATTTGAGAAACGCGGACGGATGCTCCATAACGATTCGCACAAGTTCGAATCATCCTTTGTCGGGCTGACTATCCCGATGAACCGCAGCGTGATGTTCGGTTCGCTGAGCGGATGCAAGCTGGGCATCTTCGTGGCTCACGGCGAGGGCAAGTTCTCCCTGCCGTATGACGAAGACAAGTATAACGTCGTGGCCAAATACAGCTATGACGAGTATCCCGGCAACCCGAACGGTTCCGACTACTCCGTGGCCGCATTGGCTAGTGCCGACGGACGCCACATCGCCATCATGCCCCACTTGGAGCGTGCCTTCTTCCCGTGGCAAAATGCCTGCTATCCGGCCGACCGTGTACACACCGACCAAATCACTCCGTGGTTTGAGGCATTCGTGAACGCCCGCCGCTGGGTGGAAGCTCATAAAGGTATAAATGATTGATAATTAGGCTGAGAACAAGGATGGGTCGCACGTGGCGCGTCCTTGTTTTTATTTGTGCAAATCCGGATACGTATGCAGGATTTGCTCCCTTCTTCCTCTCAACAAATTTTCCTATGAACATCTACCTTCAGTTCTTCCTGCTGTTTTTCAAAATAGGCATGTTCACCATCGGCGGCGGATATGCCATGATTCCGCTCATCGAGGAAGACCTCATCCGGCGGCGCAACTGGATTAGCCGGGAGGACTTTGTCGACCTCATGGCCGTGGCGCAATCGGCTCCGGGCATCTTTGCCGTAAACATCGCCATCTTCATCGGCTACAAGCTGCGGGGCACGCGGGGGAGTTACGCCTGTGCCTTGGGCACCATTCTGCCGTCGTTTCTCATCATGTTGCTGATTGCGCTGTTTTTCCACAACTTCAAGGAGTATCCACTGGTGGAAAACATATTCAAAGGCATTC
Organism: uncultured Phocaeicola sp.; assembly: GCA_944321015.1. Taxonomy (GTDB): domain Bacteria; phylum Bacteroidota; class Bacteroidia; order Bacteroidales; family Bacteroidaceae; genus Phocaeicola_A. The sequence continues at coordinate 19,867 of CALUJS010000012.1, forward strand.
GTCCGGGCGTGGTGGCGCTCATTGCCGCACCGACGTTTACGGTGGCGCGTTCGAGCAAGATCAACCGTTTCAACGTGTGGATTCCCATATTGGGGGCATTGCTCATTTGGGCGTGGGGATTCTCGCCGATATATGTCATTGTCATTGCAGGCGTGGGCGGTTATCTGTGGGGACGTTATACGAAACATAAAAGCGCGAAGTCATGATATTCTTACAGTTGTTTTACACCTTCTTCAAGATTGGTCTGTTCGGTTTCGGCGGAGGCTATGCCATGCTTTCCATGATACAGGGCGAGGTGGTGACACGCTACGGCTGGCTCACCAGCTCGGAGTTTACGGACATTGTGGCCCTGAGCCAGATGACTCCCGGTCCCATCGGCATCAATTCGGCCACCTATGTGGGCTATCAGGCCATTGTTCATGCAGGCTATGCGCCGTGGGTCGGCGTGGTGGGCAGCGCCATCGCGACGTTTGCCGTCTGCTTCCCGTCGTTTGTGCTGATGTTGCTCATCAGCAAGTATTTCCTTAAGTACCAGAAGCACCCGGTTGTGGAGTCCGTCTTTAGCGGACTGCGCCCCGCCGTGGTTGGACTGCTGGCGGCATCGGCCTTGTTGCTGATGACGCCGGAGAATTTCAGCACGCCTTCGGATTCGATGCTTCAGTTCGTGCTGAGCATTGTGATTTTCGCGGGGACATTCGTCGCCACATACAGGTATAAGGTGCATCCCATCCTGCTCATCGTCATTTGTGGAGCGATAGGCGGAATAGTTTATTCCGTTTGATGGCACTTTTTGCATAATAGCGTTATATTTGCACGTATTTCAATTCATGAGACTATATGAGAGCCAAAACGTTACTTTCCATTCTTCTGTTCCTCTTCGTCTGCGGAGGACTTCATAGCCAGACGGCGCCCAAACGCGAGTTCCGCGGCGCGTGGATACAAGCCGTAAACGGACAATTCCAGGGCATGACGACCGATAAGATGCAGCAGACTTTGACACATCAGCTTGACGTATTGCGGCAGGCCGGCATCAATGCCATCATTTTCCAGATACGCCCGGAAGCCGATGCGCTCTATGCCTCCAAGTATGAACCCTGGAGCCGTTTCCTGACGGGAGTGCAAGGCAAGGCTCCCGTTCCGGCGTGGGACCCGCTGCAGTTCATGATTGAGGAATGCCACAAACGCAACATGGAGTTGCACGCCTGGATTAACCCTTACCGGGCTAAAACGAAAGGGACGACAACCCTTGCCGGCAATCATCCGGCAAAGCTCTATCCCGACCGGTTCCTGGAATATGACGGGCAACTTTATTTTGACCCGGGACTGCCTGAAAACCGCGCCTACATCTGTACTATCGTGAAAGACATCGTGGAACGCTATGATGTGGACGGACTTCACATTGATGACTATTTCTATCCTTACCCCGTCCCGAACAAAGACATACGTGACGATGTGAGCTTCGCGCAATATGGCACCGGCTATGCCAACCGTGCCGACTGGCGACGAAACAATGTCAACCTCCTTATCCGGGACCTGCACCACACCATCCGCGAAACCAAACCTTGGGTGAAGTTCGGCATCTCGCCTTTCGGCATATACCGCAATCAGAAGAGCGACCCGGACGGCAGCCGCACCAACGGATTGCAAAACTATGACGATCTCTATGCCGATATCCTCCTGTGGGTGAACAACGGCTGGGTGGACTACACCATCCCGCAGGTGTATTGGGAGATAGGCCATCCGGCAGCCGACTATCAGGAGTTGGTCGGCTGGTGGGCACGCCATGCTGACAATCGCCCGCTCTTCATCGGGCAGGACGTGATGCGCACCGTGCAGAAGGCCGACCTGCAGAATCCCAACATACATCAGCAGGCACGCAAGATGCAGCTGCAGCGTTCGCAACCCGCCATCGGAGGAAGTTGCCTGTGGTATGCCGCCGCCGTGGTGGACAATGTGGGCAACTATCGCGAAGCCTTGACGCGCCATTACCACCGTTATCCGGCTTTGCAACCCTCATTCCCCTTCATGGACAAGAAAGCGCCGAAGAAGGTGCGCAAGCTCAAACCCGTGTGGATGGAAGACGGCTACATACTCTGCTGGACGGCTCCCAAGGCCAAAGACGAGATGGATCGCGCCATCCAATACGTCATATATCGTTTTGCCAAGGGTGAGAAGCGCAATCTGGACGACCCGTCGAAGATAGTGACCATCACGCGCGACACTTTCTACAAGCTCCCATATGAGGAAGGAAAGACCACCTATTATTATGTCGTCACGGCTCTTGACCACTTGCAGAACGAATCGAAAGCCGTCAAGAAGAAAGTGAAATTGTGAAAATAGGGGGGGCAAGTAGACGAGGGAACAAGTTGACGAGGTACTCATCTCCTTGTCCCCTTGTCTCCTTGTTAACTCGTCCCCTTGTCAACTGCCCCAATGACTGAAGAAACCCTCGAAAAGCTGCGTATTCTGACCGAGTCGGCGAAGTATGACGTGTCATGTTCGTCGAGCGGAACGGTGCGTGCCAACCGGGGGAAAGGCGTGGGGAACACCGTGGGCGGAGTGGGCATCTGCCACAGCTTTGCCGACGACGGGCGATGCATCTCCCTGCTGAAAGTCATGTTTACCAACTATTGCAAGTACGATTGCGCCTACTGCATCAACCGCCGGAGCAACGACATTCCCCGAGCCACGCTCTCCGTGCGCGAGCTGGTGGAGCTGACCATGGAGTTCTATCGCCGTAACTACATCGAGGGGCTGTTTCTCAGTTCCGGCGTGGCGCGTAATCCCGACTACACGATGGAGCGGCTGGTGCGTGTGGTGAAAGACCTGCGCACCGTGCACCGCTTCAATGGCTATATCCATCTGAAAAGCATTCCGGGTGCCAGCCGTGAGTTGGTGGCCGAAGCCGGACTGTATGCCGACCGTATGAGCGTCAACATAGAAATCCCCAACGAAACATCCTTGAAACAGCTCGCGCCGGAAAAAGACTTCCACAGCGTGCTGGAACCGATGAGGTTCATCCAACAAGGCGTGTTGGAAAACAAGGAAGAGCGCCGCCACCTGCGCCACGTGCCCCGCTTTGTTCCCGCCGGACAGAGCACGCAGATGATAGTGGGCGCCACGGCCGACCGCGACCGTGACATACTCCGTCTCTCGTCCGCACTCTATGCCCGCCCCACGATGAGGCGTGTGTACTACTCCGGTTACATCCATGTGAATACCTATGACAGCCGCCTTCCCATGCTGATGCAGCCGCCTTTGGTGCGCGAGAACCGCCTGTATCAAGCCGACTGGCTTTTGCGCTTTTATCAGTTCAAGGTGGACGAGATAGTCGATGACGCCAACCCCGATCTTGATTTGGAGATAGACCCCAAACTGGCATGGGCCTTGCGCCATCCCGAACTGTTCCCCGTTGACATCAACCGCGCCGATTACGAAATGATAGTCCGCGTGCCCGGCATCGGCATCAAGTCGGCCACGCTCATCGTCAACTCCCGCCGGTTCGGGCGCGTCACTTCCTATCATCTCAAAAAGATGGGCGTGGTGATGAAGAAAGCGAAATATTTCATCACGTGCGGCGAATTGACGTCGCCCACGGTCAACGAGCTTCATCCGGAAAATGTGCGCCGGTTGCTCGTCCCCAATCCCCGGCGGAAGACTGACGACCGGCAGCTTACGTTCGATTTCGGAGGCGACGCGTCATGACCGTCTATCAGTTTGACCGCACGCTCGACGGGCTTCTCACGGCTGTGTTTGACGCCTATGCCCGCCGCTCTTTCCCCGACATCCTGCAAGGGACGGATGCCCCTCTGCCATTGTTCTATGACGATCTGCACGCCGTCGTCACCGATGATGCCAAGGCCGGACGCGTGTGGCGTGCCTTGCAAAAGAAGCTTTCCGCCGAGGCCCTCACGTGTGTCACAGTCAGCTACCTTTCCGAACTGCCCGAGTTGGACATGCATCTTTTTCGCTATGTATGCAAGGCTGTAGACAGTCCGGTCTCCATCGAGCGGAATTTTGCCGACGAAGATGTACTTTTTGTCGTCAATACCTTCCGTAAGGTACGCTATGAACGGTTGCGCATGCTGCAGTTTCTCCGCTTCCAGAAAGCAGCCGACGGCACGTATTTCGGCATGATGGAACCTCAATACAACGTGCTTCCGCTGGCCATCGGTCATTTTCGCGACCGCTTTTCCGATCAGGCATTCCTGCTGTATGACCGCCGCCGTCACTACGGCTATTACTATGACCATGGCGAGTTGACGCGCGTCTCTTTTGACGAGCGGCTTCCTCATTTCCGTTCCGGCAAGCTCGATGAATCGATGCTTGACAAAGATGAGATGCTGTTTCAGGAACTTTGGCGCACGTATTTCAAGGCCATCTGTATCCGCGAGCGTCTCAATCCCCGCAAGCAGCGGAAGGATATGCCCGTACGCTACTGGAAATACCTGACAGAGAAGCAGTGAGAAGAAGGCTGCCCGCTCTCCGGTTGGTCATTGGCGCGTTCCCATATGTCCGCCCGCTTGCGACCATATGCCCAGTCGCAAGCGGGCATATGCTTGGCCGTGAGCGTACATATGGACGCTCACGGGCCATGGAGCAAAGGCTAATGACGGTTGGGGTTGGAAGTTAATAGATGCTTCTGTCCAGCTCTTGTTTCATGGAAATCAATTCTTCGCGGATGGCCTTCAGGCGGTTGATGACCTCGGCTGTTTGCACGGTAGCGGTGCGATTGTTTTTCAGGGCCTGACGCGCGCCTTGCAGTGTCATGCCTTTTTCCTTGACGAGGTGGTAGACGAGTTTCACCTGTTCGATGTTTTCTTGGGAATATTGGCGTATCTGGCGCCCGCTTTTTCGTGGCGTGATGAATGTCGGGAACTCTCTTTCCCAATAGCGCAGCAGGGTTTCCGACACGTTGAGCATGGCGGCCACCTCGCCGATGGAGTAGTATAATTTCAGGTTTTTGTTTTCTTTGTAGGGCATGACCTGGGGAGGATTATTTAGTCGTACACTTTGCCGTGGTTGGCGGCCATTTGTATCATTTTGTCATAGTCTTCGGCACTGAGATCCATGAAGTAGTAGTTCACCGGATTGACCTTCTCGCCTTTCACCACCACTTCGTAGTGCAGGTGGGGCCCGGTGCTTTTTCCCGTGGAGCCTACGGTGCCGATAACGGCTCCGCGCACCACTTTCTCACCCTTTTTCACGCTGATGCTGTGCAGGTGGGCATAGCGGGTCCGATAGCCGAAGCCGTGGTTTATTTCGATGGTGTTGCCATATCCGGTTTCCCATCCGGCCGACACCACGGTGCCGTTGCCGGTGGCATAAACGTCGGTTCCGGTGTTGGCGGAGAAATCCATTCCCGAATGGAATTTGGTTGTCTTATAGATGGGGTCGACGCGCACGCCGTATCCGGAAGCGGTCTTTTTCAGGTCCTTGTTTGATATGGGTTGTATGGCGGGGATGCACAGGAGCATTTCGTCGTGGCTCCGGCACAATCGCGCCACTTCGTCGAACGAGCGCGATTGGATGTACAGCTGGCGGCGCAGCAGGTCGAGTTTCTGTGTGGTGTTGACGACCAGGTCGGCGTTGGCCATGTCCATGAATTCCTCATAGCGGCTGTTTCTGAATCCCGCTTGGCGGATGCCGTCGGCAATGGGGTCGGCCTGGAGTACCGCCCGGTAAAGATTGTCGTCGCGTTGCTGTATGTCCGCCAACACCGTAAGCGCGTCGTCGAGCTGTTTGGATAATACGTTGTATTGCGCCTCCATACGCGCATTCTCGCTGCGAAGTTCTTTCTCCGACGGCGAGCCGAACAGCAGGAAAAGAATCAGGAAACTTCCGGCTCCGAGGCCCATGCCGATGGACAGACGCCGCAGGATGCTGAGCGCGCGTTGTCTGACGGTGGGATATATTCTGTCGTAAGTACGTGTGCGTGGGTTATAGATATAATAGACTTTACGCATGTTTATCTTCAGGTGAAATGAGCAAAAGGCTCACCTTAATGAATATTTCACATAAATAATTGAGGCAAAAGTAGCAAAACCCCTTATCTTTGCAAACCGTTTTTTGGAATATTAACTACAAACGACTGAGACATATATGTTGACCTCAAAAGAAATTAGGGAATCGTTCAAACGTTTCTTCGAGTCAAAGGGACATGTCATTGTGCCTTCGGCTCCCATGGTTATCAAAGACGACCCCACATTGATGTTCACCAATGCGGGAATGAATCAATTCAAGGACATTATTCTGGGAAATCATCCGGCCAAGAACAAACGTGTGGCCGACTCGCAAAAGTGCTTGCGGGTGAGTGGCAAACACAACGACTTGGAGGAAGTGGGCCACGACACCTATCATCATACGATGTTCGAGATGTTGGGAAACTGGTCCTTTGGCGACTATTTCAAGAAGGAAGCCATCGGCTGGGCGTGGGAATATCTGGTGGACGTGCTCAAGATTGACCCTGCCAATCTTTATGCCACGGTGTTTGAGGGCAGTCCGGAAGAGGGGCTCGAACGCGATAACGAAGCAGCCGGATACTGGGAGCAGTATCTGCCCAAAGACCATATCATCAATGGTAACAAACACGATAACTTCTGGGAGATGGGCGACACGGGGCCTTGCGGTCCCTGTTCGGAAATCCACATTGACTTGCGTCCGGCCGAAGAGCGCGCCAAGACGCCTGGCCGCGAACTGGTGAACCATGACCATCCGCAGGTTATCGAGATATGGAATCTGGTGTTCATGCAATATAACCGTAAGGCCGACGGCTCTTTGGAACCTCTGCCTGCCCGTGTCATCGATACCGGTATGGGATTTGAACGCCTCTGTATGGCCTTGCAGGGCAAGACGTCGAACTACGACACCGATGTGTTCCAGCCCATCATCCGCGTGATAGCTTCCATGACCGGACATACTTACGGCAAAGATGCGCAAACCGATGTCGCCATGCGTGTCGTGGCCGACCATATCCGCACGATAGCTTTCTCCATTACCGACGGACAGCTGCCGTCCAATGCCAAGGCCGGTTACGTCATTCGCCGCATCCTGCGCCGTGCCGTGCGCTATGCTTACACGTTCCTCGGCCAGAAACAGGCATTCATGTATCGCCTGCTGCCGGTACTGATAGACACGATGGGCGATGCCTATCCCGAATTGAAGGCTCAGCAAACGCTTATCGAGAAAGTGATAAAAGAGGAGGAGGAAGCCTTCCTGCGCACGCTCGAAACCGGCATCCGCCTGCTCGACAAGACCATGGCCGATGCCAAAGCAGCCGGACACACTCAAATCAGCGGCGTGGATGCCTTCACCCTTTACGACACGTTCGGTTTCCCACTCGACCTGACCGAACTTATCTTGCGCGAGAACGGGCTTACTGTCAATACCGACGACTTTGATGCCGAGATGCAGAAGCAGAAACAGCGTGCCCGCAATGCCGCAGCCGTGGAGACCGGCGATTGGGTGGTGCTGAAGGAAGGCGAGACTGAATTTGTGGGATATGACTACACGGAATACGAGACAGCCATTCTGCGCTATCGCCAGGTGAAACAGAAAGGACAGACGTTCTATCAGTTGGTACTCGACAAGACGCCCTTCTATGCCGAGAGCGGAGGACAGGTGGGCGATACCGGTGTGCTGGTCAGCGAGTTCGAAACCATCGAAGTAATCGACACGAAGAAGGAAAACAATCTGCCCATCCACATCACCAAGCAGTTGCCTGCTCATCCCGATGCGCCCATGATGGCCTGTGTGGACACCGACAAGCGGGCCGCCTGCGCCGCCAATCACTCGTGCACTCACTTGCTCGATGAGGCTCTGCGCCAGGTGCTGGGCACGCATGTGGAGCAGAAGGGCTCGCTCGTCACGCCGGACGCGTTGCGTTTTGACTTCTCACACTTCCAAAAGGTGACGCCCGAGCAGCTTCGCGAGGTGGAACATCTGGTGAATGCCAAGATTCGTGCCGATGTTCCCCTGACGGAATATCGCAATCTTCCCATCGAGAAGGCCAAGGAGCTGGGTGCCATCGCCCTCTTTGGCGAGAAATATGGCGACGAGGTGCGCGTGGTGCAGTTCGGTTCGTCCATCGAGTTCTGTGGCGGTACGCACGTGTCCTCCACCGGCAAGATTGGCATGGTGAAGATATTGTCCGAAAGCTCTGTTGCCGCCGGAGTGCGCCGTATAGAGGCCGTTACCGGCGAGAAGGTGGAAGAAATGCTGGACACCATTCAGGACACCTTGGCCGATTTGCGTCAGCTCTTCAACAATGCGCCCGACTTGAAGGTTGCCATCCGTAAATATATTGAAGAGAATGCCAGCCTGAAGAAGCAGATGGAGGGCTTCATGAAGGAAAAAGAAGCCATGGTGAAAGCCCGCTTGCTGGATAACATGAAGGAAGTACACGGCGTGAAGGTGGTGAAAGCCGTTTTGCCGATGGCTGCCGACAGTGTGAAGAACATTGCTTTCCAATTGCGCAGCGAGGTGCCTTCCGGCCTCTTTGTAGCCATTGGCAGTGTGCATGAGGGTAAGCCGATGCTCACAGTATCTGTCAGCGAAGACCTTGTAGCCTCCGGCATCAATGCCGGAAAACTGGTGCGTGAGGCGGCCAAACTGATACAGGGCGGCGGTGGCGGACAACCTCACTTTGCCACCGCAGGCGGTAAGAATCCCGACGGCCTGAGCGTGGCAGTCGACAAGCTGTTGGAGCTGGCCGGATTCTGAACCGTTCCCATAGCATAAAATAATGTCCCCGCATGAGATGTCTCGACAGAGAGGCATACATGCGGGGATTTTTCTATTGTGGTTGAGGATATCGCGTAAGTAGTGAGTTGGCGATGGGAAAGTATGGGAAAGAGGCGGCCATCATAGTATCTTGACATGGTGAACTACTGTAGTTCGGCATGTGAACTACAGTAGTTCACTATATGAAGTACAGTACTTCACACTGTCGTGTGGGACACAAGAGGCGGCCCTTAGTCCTATTCTATGCTGCCAGATGAGTATATAGAATCTTCAATCCGATGGCGATGAGCAGCACGCCGCCCAGCCGCTCCACGGGGAAGTGGAACCGCCGTCCGGCGAAGATGCCGGTCATGAAGCCGACGAATGCCAGCGCCAACGAGGTAAAACCGATGATGCACACCGGCGCGAGGATGGACTCCAGCGTGCGATAGCCGATGCACGAGAACGAGATGCCCACGGCCAGAGCGTCGATGCTGGTGGCTACGGAAAGGGCAAGTATCACGCGCAGGCTGTGGGGATTGAAGGCGCGGTGCTCCTCGGGACGATAGCTTTCATACACCATCTTACCGCCCAGAAAGGCGAGTAGGACGAAAGCTATCCAGTGGTCGCACTGTTCCACCAGCGAGCTGAAGCGTGTGGTGGCCACCCATCCGATGAAGGGCATCATGGCTTGGAACAGGCCGAAGCAGAACGAGGTCAGCAGAATGGTGCGCCAATACACCCGTTGGAGCAATATGCCGCTGGCTATGGACACAGTAAAGCAGTCCATAGCCAGGCCGATGGCTACAATCCAGAGTTCAAGTGCAGTCATTTCTTCTTGTTAAGGGGCAGGTAGTAAATGATGTGGTAGGAGAAACAGAATTTCACGTTGTCGTTCACACCGAAGCCGGGGATGTAGTGGGGTTCGGCGTTGGGATGCTCGGTGAGGCTCATCATGCGCTTGTAGCGCACGGCCCATCCCATGTGGAGGTTGCGCCACACTTGGGCGCGTATGCCGGCCACGAGTTCCACCCATTGGGCCGTGCACGACAGGCCTTCGTAGTTGAAGGGTACCGTGCCGCCCCACACGGGGTCTTGCAGGTCGGGGGCGCTGACGTCGAAACTGAACGTCGAGAACCCGTAGCGCAGGCCACCGTAGATGATGCTGTACGTGTCTTTCTTGTGCATGAAGTTGTAATTCATGCCCACGCGGAAATAGGGCGCGGAAGCTTTGTAGGCAATGGCCTTGTCTTCGTCTACCATGTCGCTGGTGCCGAATCCGGCCTCGATGACGGGCATGTAGCGGTTCAGCAGATTGACTTCGGCTGCCACTTCGCCATAGAGATAGGTGCCGCCAAAGACCTTGTTGCCTAATCCGCCAAGGTCGGTCGATACGGCTATGCCTTGCAGCAGGGGTTGTTTTTCACTCTCTTCGGCCTTCTCCTGCGCACCGGCGCCGACGACGGCCAGGAGGCTAATTAGCAGGAAGATATATCTTGACATGTTCATTGCTGTCATAAGTTACTTCGGGGTTGACTACTTGTATGGAGTCGAATATGCGTCGGACACAGCGCACCTGATTGAGATGGAAGTACATGCCCGTGCCACATTCCATTGAAATGAAGTGTGGGATGTTCTGATGACTGACGAATATCGTATCGAAAAGGATGTCGCTGAGGTGCACCACGAACGTGTCTTCCGTGCTGGTGTAGCGCAAAGGCAGCTGCATGAGTTGCACGTTGCTCTCCTGATTGATGATGACCGAGTCCGTTCCCGCCGTGGTGACAGTCACGGGGCCGGTCAGTGCCACGTTGCGGCCGTCCGGACCATACATGGCATAGTTCACATAGGCCGTGTTGGCCGTGGTGCAGTCGGTGTCGCTGCACGCCCAGCAGCAGGCCGCTATGACGGTTGCCAGGGCGAGGCGTGCGGCCAGGCGTTTCATGAGGCGTATTGGCTTGTTGTTCATGATTAAATCTCTTTTTCCACTTTGTAGTTGTTGCGTTCGGGTGCGTTGCGGATTACCAGTTCGCCGACGAATCCGGCAAGAAACAGCTGCGTGCCGATAATCATGGTCGTGATGGCAAAGTAGAAGTAGGGGGAGTCGGTCACCAGCCGATAGGGCAGACCGTTGTACATGGCATAGAGCTTGCCGAATCCCAGCACGGCGCACGAGATGAATCCCAGCAGGAACACGATGGAACCCAGAAAACCGAACATGTGCATGGGCTTTACGCCGAATTTGGAAAGAAACCACAGCAGCAGCAGGTCCAGATAGCCGTTGAAGAAGCGGTTCAGTCCGCCAAACTTCGTGCTGCCGTATTTGCGGGCCTGGTGGTGCACCACCTTTTCGCCAATTCGGGTGAAACCGGCGTTTTTGGCCAGATAGGGGATGTAGCGGTGCATTTCGCCATAGACTTCGATGTTTTTCACCACATCCTTGCGATAGGCTTTCAGCCCGCAGTTGAAATCGTGCAGATTGTGTATGCCCGATACGGCACGTGCCGTGGCGTTGAACAGCTTGGTGGGGATGGTCTTCGACAGGGGGTCGTAGCGTTTCTTTTTATAGCCCGACACGAGGTCGTAGCCCTCTTCGGTTATCATGCGATACAGTTCGGGAATCTCGTCGGGGCTGTCCTGCAGGTCGGCATCCATGGTGATGACCACGTCGCCTTCGGCTTTGCGGAATCCGCAGAACAGGGCGGGAGACTTGCCATAGTTGCGGCGGAACTTGATGCCTTTAACGCAGGATGATTGCGCACACAATTTTTCGATGACCTCCCATGAGCGGTCGGTACTTCCGTCGTTGACGAAGATGATTTCATACGTATAGTGATGGGCTTCCATCACGCGGGCAATCCAGGCATGAAGCTCCGGCAGCGATTCTTCCTCGTTATACAGAGGTATGACAACGGAAATATTCATAGTCAGTTTCTAGATATGTCAGATATGGATTGCCGGCCTTTACCGCATCGCTTTCCTCCTCATGGTGAGCATGGCGATGGGCAGGGAGAAGACAATTCCGTAAAATATGTTTTGTGATAATAATTGCATGGTGAGTTGGATGGGGGTCAGTTCATGAAATACGTCCAGCGCGTGTTTGAACTGGTCGATTTGCCCGGCCATTTCCGGCTCGTTGCCGAGTGTGTTGAGTTGGGCCATGATTTGTGAATAGATGAATCCGTTGTCAAGAAACTGGAAGTAGGCATAATGGCCCAAGGCCGTCAGCAGGGCTGCGAACAGATAGATTTGGAAAGTGAACACCAACGCCGAGAAGAAAGAGAGTTCGCCTTCGCATTGACGCTCGCGGAACGAACGTGTCATGAGAAACACGATGACCGGCACGGCGCAAGTGAGCAACAGAAAGAACAGGGCAAAGGGCGAGAACACCAGGCCGAGCGGTAGCAGGGCGAACTTCATAATCCAAAAGATTCCCATGTACGTGCCATAGAGCATGGCGGTCTGTTGCAGGGTGTTTCGTTGTTGTGCCATCTGGTCTTGTTTTCTGTGTGATATAAGCGGTTGCAAAAATACTACTTTTTCAGGAAGCCGCAAATAGTAGCCGCAGTCAAATGCCCGCGCGACGATGGATGGGCGGATGCTTTTGTCGGTTTCCGTTTGTTCGTATTTTGGGCAAAAAGGCAATAAGAGGTTCGCCACGGCATATTGCCGCGGCTGAATGCGATGACATAATGCACTGATAATTAGTCTATGCAGTTTTTTATTGTCAGAAAATGTAGGAAAGACACTTGTAATATTCGAAAATATATCTACCTTTGCAGCCGGGTAAGTCCTATACGGCCAGCTCCCTTCGAATCCTCCAGGGCTTGATCGCAGCAAAGGTAGTTGGTTGTAGCGGCGCGATATAGTTAGCTTACCCACCTGCCTCTTTAGCTCAGTTGGCCAGAGCACGTGATTTGTAATCTCGGGGTCGTTGGTTCGAATCCGACAAGAGGCTCTTCTCAGAAACAGAAATAAGGGAACGTCCGGGCGTGGATGTTCCCTTATTTCATTTCTCTGGCACAAATGTTTTTCCGCGGCATTGGTCAGGCAAATCGCGTGTTTTCTTCTCGCGGAGAGGAAACGAAACGGAGGCGGACGGGATGATATGCCCGCTCGTGAGCCGTGATATGTCCGCCCGCGAGCGGGCATATGTGTGGGCGGACGGCGGCATATCCCCGCTTGGCAGCCGCCATTATAAGCTGATCCGGGAAGGAAAGATGTAGTCGCGCACGGCTTTGCATCCTTCCTTCCCGGTGATTGTTTTCCGCCCGAGTCAGACGGCTTCCCAGCCTAAGGCGCCGGCTCCCAGTATGGCAGCATCGGAATCTTTCAGTTGGGACACGAGCAGGCGCGTCTTTCCTTTGTATATGTTCATGACGTTGGCCTCCATGGCTTCGCGGATGGGGTCGATGATATAGTGTCCGGCCTTGGCCAGTCCGCCAAACAGCACGATGGCCTCCGGGCCGGAAAAGGCGATGAAGTTGGCAAAAGCCTCGCCCAGGATGGTACCGGTGAAGCGGAATATCTCGAGGGCCAGTTTGTCGCCTTGTTCGGCTGCGTCATAGATGTCTTTGGAGGTAACTTGTTCAAGGGGGATGCGGCGGAGCCGGCTGGGCTCGTCGGTCGATGTAAGCACTTCGTGCACGGTGCGGACTATGCCCGTGGCCGAGCAGTAGGTTTCGAGGCATCCCCGTCGTCCGCATCCGCACAGGCGTCCGCCCGGACGCACGATGACGTGCCCCAGTTCGCCGGCCAATCCGTCGTGGCCGTACACCAGTTGCCCGTTGATGATGATGCCGCTGCCCACGCCTGTGCCCAGCGTTATCATGATGAAGTCCTTCATGCCCCATGCCGCGCCGTAGGTCATTTCTCCCAGAGCCGCCGCATTGGCGTCGTTGGTCATTGATACGGCTATCCCCGTGCGTTCCCTCAACATATCGGCCAGGGGGACGATGCCTTTCCAAGGCAGGTTGGGTGCCTGCTCGATGCAGCCCGTGTAGTAGTTGGCATTGGGCGCTCCCACGCCGATGCCCCGGATGTTTTTCCGGCCTCCGGCTGTTTCGACCAGCTGTAGCAGATGCGTGCCGAGCGTGTCTGCATAGCGGTTGATGTCCGGATAGTCCTTGGTCTTGAAACCGTTGTGTGAAAGGACATTGCCTTGTGCGTCCACCAAACCGAATACCGTATTCGTTCCTCCTATGTCAATGCCTATGGCATAAGGCTTTCCCGTGTTGTTCTCCATATTTCCGTTGTTTTGCTTTTGTTGATAAGTGGGCCCAAAAGTACGAACAATATTTCTGTTTGCAATCGGGTTGCATGTTCTTTCTGCTATCTTTGTCCCGATGAAAAGAAAAACAATATGGTTATGAAGAAATATGCAACTGAAATCCTGTCGTTTGTGTTGCTGGCGGCGGGTCTTGTCATGCGCAGTAGCTGCCCGGACGTGTTTCGTGCCGAATGGGTTGAGATGGTCTATTTTCTTGCGGCTTTCCTGCCGGTCGGCATACCGGTGTTGAGGGAAGCTGCGGAATATATCCTGAAAAAGGAATACTTCAACGAGTTCACCTTGATGGTGCTTGCTTCCGTCGGAGCGTTTTACATAGGCGAATATCCCGAGGGAGTGGCCGTGATGTTGTTCTATTCCGTGGGCGAGAAGCTGCAGGAAGGAGCCGTGGAACGTGCCCGGGGGCATATACGCGCCCTGCTCGATGTACGGCCCCGCACGGCCCGTGTCGTGCGCGACGGACACACCGAAGATGTGGCTCCCGAGGATGTTCGTCCGGGCGATGTCGTGGAGGTGCGTGTCGGCGAACGTGTGCCGTTGGACGGGGTTTTGCTCTCGCCTCATGCCACGTTTGACACGGCGGCCCTGACCGGCGAAAGCATTCCGCGCCTTATCGGACGCGATGCCGAGGTGTTGGCCGGAATGATTGTTTCCGACACGGTTGTCAACGTGCGTGTGACGCGTCCGGTTTCCGAAAGCGCCTTGGCCCGCATCTTGGCCATGGTGGAAGATGCCGCCGAGCGAAAGGCACCGGCCGAATTGTTTATCCGCAAGTTCGCCCGCGTCTATACGCCTCTGGTCACGTTGCTGGCCGCATTGGTGGTATTTATACCTTATTTATATGGTGTCTTTGTGTCGGACTTCCACTATGTGTTTTCCGAGTGGCTGTATCGCGGACTGGTGTTTCTGGTCATTTCCTGTCCGTGTGCGTTGGTGGTCAGCATTCCGCTGGGATATTTCGGCGGCATAGGTGCAGCTTCGCGTCAAGGCATCCTTTTCAAGGGCGGCAACTTTCTGGATGCGATTACCCGCATCGACACAGTGGTGTTTGACAAGACCGGGACGTTGACCAAAGGCACGTTCGAGGTAAGTGACATTCGTTCCGAAACGCTTTCAGACAACGATTTGCTTGCCTTGGTGGCCTCGATGGAGCAACACAGCAATCATCCCCTGGCACAGGCTGTGGTCCGTGAAGCGCGGTCACGCTCTCTGCCGATGCAGACTTTTGCACACGAGGAGGAACTTAGCGGCTTGGGCATGAAGGTGCAGGATGCCGACGGACGTGTATGTCTGGCCGGAAACATCCGTTTGCTGCGTCAGGAAGGGGTTGTCTGTCCGCCGGAGCTTGACCGGTTTGACGATACGGCTGTCTTGTGTGCCGTTGACGGACGTTATGAAGGCTGTCTGGTATTATCTGATATGATGAAGGAGGACAGTGCCGAAGCTATCCGGGCACTCAGAGACTTAAAGATTGATAATATTCAGGTGCTTTCCGGCGACAGACAGGGAATCGTGACTAAATTCGCCAAGAAACTGGGAATTCGTCGCGCCTATGGCGAGCTGATGCCCGAAGGGAAGGTTGCCCACCTGAAGGAGTTGAAAGAGCAAGGGCACCGTGTGGCTTTTGTGGGCGACGGAATGAACGATGCGCCGGTATTGGCTTTGAGCGACGTGGGCATGGCGATGGGCGGATTGGGCAGTGATGCGGCCATTGAAACGGCCGACGTCATTATCCAGACCGACCAGCCCGGGAAGGTGGCCACGGCCATTCGCTTGGGACAATATACCCATCGGATTATCTGGCAGAATATTGTTCTTGCGCTGGGCATTAAGATTGTTATTCTGCTTTTGGGCGCCATGGGGCTGGTCAATCTGTGGGCGGCTGTTTTTGCCGACGTGGGAGTGGCCATGCTGGCTATCTGCAATGCACTGCGTATTCAACTGGCTAAGTTTTAGTCTATGACATTATAAGGAAACATGGCAAACGAAGAACTTTATCTGAAACTGTTGGCACAACGCGACATCAAGCCGACGGCTATCCGCCTGTTGGTGCTGAAGGAACTGCTTCGTGCCGACCGTGCTTATTCTCTGCTTGATTTGGAAAACCGCCTTGTGACGGTGGACAAGTCGACAATTTTCCGCACGATAACCCTCTTTCTGGGGCATCATCTTATCCATGCCATCGATGACGGGTCGGGTTCATTGAAATATGCCGTGTGTGGCAGCGATTGCAACTGCGAGGTCGACGACCTGCATACGCATTTCTATTGCGAGTCGTGTCATCGCACGTTCTGCTTCAAGCAGATACACATTCCGAGCGTGTCCTTGCCGGACGGTTTTTCCACGCACAGCATCAACTATGTCATCAAGGGGCTGTGTAGTGATTGTGCCGGAAAGAAACGTTAGGCTTTTGCAGTCTGTTGCTTGTAACGTTCTTGTATGATTTTACGTCGTGCGCGTATGATTTGCCACCGGTACACGAGACATGTGGTAATGAAGTATATTCCGGTCTGTATCCACAGGACGGTTATCTGGGGCGCAGCATTGGCCAAATCGGCCCCCATGGTGTTTATGTGTACATATCCGTTGATGCCGAAGGTGGAGGGAAATATCCACGACACAACTTTCCAGAAGACCGGGACGGAAGCCTCCGGCCACGAGATTCCACTGATGAAGAGCAACGGCAGCGAGGTAAATACGAACAGCAACATGCATGTCTCCCGATTGCGAACCACGGCAGAAGCAGTCATGGCAAAAAAGATGCATGCCAGTATGTAGGGTAACATGAATGCGGCAAGCGTGTTGCCGTCGGCCAGTTGTACCAGATGGAACAGGTGGGGAACAACGCAGGCTATGTATGCTCCCATTACGGCATAAATCATCAGATAGACCAAAGCTTTGCCCAGCACGATGCGTAATGTGCCGCGTCGGTGGCGGTCGATGGTGACCAGTTGCAGGAAGCTGCCATGCTCACGTTGGGTACCGACGGAAAGTCCCACACCGAGCAATAAGGTTTGTTGTATGATGAGCATCAATACAGCCGGAATCAGAAACGAAGCAAAGCCGTTCTGTGGATTGAACAGGGTGACATACTCGTATTCAATGGGTCGTGTGGTCACTTCGTCTTCCCGTGTTGTCGTGTTGGTTAGTCGCGTGATTTGGATGTCGCGGTTCATTTCCAATGAAACTTCGGTGCATGAGCTGAGTAATGCCTTGTAGTAGAGCAATCCGCTCATGTCGCAGTAGATGGCGATGGTTGCCTGTTCGCCTTGCATCAGTCGGTCGTTGAAGTCGTCCGGTATGCGTATGGTTCCGTAAGCACCTTTACGGCGCATGATATCTTTGGCCCTTTCTAGGTCGGGAGCATATTCCACGATTCGTACTTCGGCGGTGCCGTCTACTTTGCGTAAGAATTCACGGCTGTGTGACGAATGCGATTCGTCTACCGCGACGACCGGCACCTCGCGGACAGTCTCGTTTGTATAGATAAAGGCATATATCAATGGATAAGCCAAGGGAACAAGTATCACAAAGATGAGCACACCTGCATCGCGCATCACGCTGTGCATCTCCATGCCCCACACTTGGAATATATCGGTGAGACCTTCCTTCAGGCTTTGGACTAAGTTCTGTCGTTTCATGTTTTAAGGAATATATCGGTAGTAGACAATGGCGTTGTGCAGTCTTTTGAGAATGAACAGCGGCAAGAGGGTGAATATGAGCAGAGCCAATAGCGGCTGCCAGCTGTATGCCAATGAATATCCGTTAAGCGCTTGGTCTACATAGATGAGGAAGTAATGTCGTAATGGGAATAATATGCTTAAGGCTTGCAGGGTGGGGTGCATGGCCATGACCGGGAATGAGAAGCCCGATATGGAAAAAGATAGGACTCCCCACAGCGACGCCGCGCTTAGGGCAAAGCGCAACGAAGGCAAGAGACCGTAGAGAAAGATGCCGAATGATTGTGAGGCTAATACCAATAGGAGAGCGGCCAAAAGCATGGGCCCGATGCCGCTATTGCACGGATAACCCAATACTCCGTACAAATATACGTCGTAACCCGCTGCCATGACGGTAAATATTATGGTGTGTGGAAGCAGTTTCCCGGCCAATGCCAAAGGCAGATTGTCGCCGGCCGTGTGTATCCATTCATGAGCAGTTCCCTCTTTTACCTCCGAACCAATGGCGTAAACTGTAACCAAGAAAATGAGCAGCATGAGTATGCCGGGTATCAGTGTGTTGCTGAGATACACTGAGTAGTTCAGCCACGGGTTGTTCAGTGGATGAGTATCGATGACAATCGGTTGCAGGAAGCCTAATGCCTGACGTTCTGTAGCTCCGTGTGCCAGTAGTGTTTGTTGTCCCACTGCGGCGTTAGCCAGTACCGACATGGTAAGCAAATCCTTGTAAAGCAATGAGCCTGCGATGAGATAGGCACCGTTGGTGTAGAACGAAACGCGTGGTTGTCGGTTGGCAATGGCATCTTCGGTTGTTCCATGCGGAATGTAATAGAATGCATAGATTTCTCCTCTTTGCATGGCGTGTCGTGCTTCTGTCACGTCCGGATAGCGGGCCACGATGTGGGTCTGCTGGAAGACATCCATTTGTCGTACAATGGCACGTGTGGTCGAGGTGTTGTCCTGGTCAACCACGCCGACGGGCAGGTTGGTGGGAAGCCCGTTGGACATCAGCGTCGTGAAGAAGATGTAACAAAACAAAGGAGCGATGACCATGCAGAATACATAGAGCGGGCGCGAACACATTCGTTTGCCTTCGCGCAGGGCCAGTCGCCCGATACGATGGGTAATAGTTTGCATAGTCATGTTAGCAGATAGTTTTTGGGGTTACTTCTCGTTGGGACGGACAATGAGGGTCATACCCGGACGCAGGCCGGGTATCGGGTGGGCGGGTTCGGCGCGCACCTCGAAGGTCTTCAAATCGAATTGTCCCGTTGCTTTTGTGGCTTTCCACGCAGCGTAGGTGCCTAAATCCTTAAGATAATACACCTTCAGATGTACGTTCTTGTCCAAGGCCGGTATATAAGCTTCCAGTTCGCGGTTCATCTGGAAATCCTTCAGCAGGTCTTCGCGGACGTTAAAGGTGGCCCATACGGCGTCGAGCATGGTAATGTTCATGATGGGCGCTCCGGTGCCTACCAGTTCGCCCACCTTGGGGAATATCTCGGTGACTTCGCCATCGGCTTGGGCGATAAGGACCGTTTCGTCGACGTAGGACGTCACTTCGGCCACGGCACCCCGTGCCCGGTTTACCATGGCGGCGGCCATGGCTTTGTCTTCACGCTGCGCGCCGTTGCGTGCCATGTCATATTGTGCCCGTGCCGCTTTTTCGGTAGCGGCCATTGCCGTGTAGTTGGCATATGCTTCGTCGCGTTTCTGGGCCGACATGACGCCTTCTTCAAACAGCCGGTTTACACGATTGTATGATTTCTCGGCTATTTCCAATCCGGCTTTGGCTTTTTGCCACATCTCGAAAGCTGCTTGCAGCTGTTCGGCGCGTGTGCCCCGTTCGGCTTTCTCGTGTTGGGCCTGTGCGGCGGCTTCGGCAGCTTCGGCTTGGGTCAGTTTGGCTTGCACATCGGGCGCTTCGAGCAGAGCCAGCGTGTCGCCCCGGTGTACATGCTGGCCTTCTTTGACGCGCAGTTCCAATATGCGTCCGGGGACTTTGCTGGACACGCGGTATTCGTCGGCTTCGGCCTGGCCTTGTATGATTTCGGGGTCTCTGCCTAGTGTGAGAAAACCGATGAGCGCTATCAGTCCGATGACGATTACCAAGGTGACGAGTGACAGTATGATGTTTTTATTCTGTTGTTTGTCTGTAAGCATAATGTTGTTCTTGTTTTTAAAGGTGGAACGATGAGGTGTATTGATATGTTTAGAGTCCGATGTGCAGCCGACCGACGGCTTTCTTCAGGTAGACTTCGGTGAGCTTCACGTCGATTTGGGCATCTATCTTTTCCGATTGGGCCGACAGCCATGCGGTTTGCGCTTCGAGCAGGTTGCTCGTGGGGATGACGCCTTCGCGGAATCCCAAGTTGGCATAACGCAAGTTCTCGTCGGCCTTTTCCATGTTTTTCAGGGCCATGCTCAGCTTGTGTGCCGCTTCGTTGACTTTGTAGGCACATTGGTTTACTTGTAGTTCTATTTTCTCTTTGGCTTCGTCCAGCTGATAGCGGGCGGCATTGGCCTGGGCTTTGGCGGACTTTACCTTATAGATGCCTTCACCCCAATGGAAGATGGGGATGTTGACTATCACGCCGATGTTCCACATGCCACGGAATTTTGTCTCAAAGCTGTTGAACACGGAGGGGTTGGTGATGAGGTAATTGCCGGTGAGCGCCACTGTGGGAAGAAACTCCGAACGCGTGAGGTGTACTTTTTGGCGATAGATTTTGTCAGCCAGTTGCAAGCTGAGTATCTCCGGGCGGTTGGCCCATGCCTGCGTCACATCGGCTTCGATGCTGTTGGCCGGGAGGGGAAGGTTTTCCAGATTCTCATCGGCCAGCCGGATGGGCGTGTCCAGCGGGATGCCGCACAGTTGGCAAAGCAGCATCTTGGCCAGACTCAGGCCGTCGTTCACCTTGGTGAGGGTCATTTCGGCTTCGTTTACTTTCACTTTGACCGACAGGCCGTCGGCTTTCGTTGCCACGCCTTCGCGTATCATTTTGTCGACATCGCTGTCCAGTCGCTTCACCAAGGTCAGGAAACTCTCGGCCAGCCGTTTTTTGTTGGATAGCGACACGACTTGCCAATAGGCTTCGTCGGTACTCAGGATGAGTTCTTGCGTGCCGGCGTTTTCCTGTGCCTTTGCCAGTTGTTCGCTGAAGCGTGTGATTTGGTTATAGGCGCGTATCTTGCCGCCCATGAAGATGGGTTGGGTCAGGGTGATGGCACCGGCATAGACGTTGCGTGTGTCGGTGCGCAAACCGTCCACCAGCGAACCGCCCAGCGAGTTGAGCAGCTGGTCCACGCCCAGTGCTTGCAGGGGAGGGAGGGCTGTTGTCAGTGTCGTTCCCATGTTGTTCAGCGTTGTTTTCTGCTCGTCGCTCAACAGGGAGAGCTCTCTGTTGTTGTGCAGATAGGCCCCCGTGGCCGACAGTTTGGGCAGATAGTTGGTGAAGGCGGCTTTGCGCTCGTAATGGGCGGCTTTGGATTTTTCGCGTGCGATGCGCAGTTCCTTGTTGTTGCGCAAAGCCATCGCCCGGCAGCTGTCCAAGCAGAGAATTGTTTGGCTGTGGGCCGTTCCCGTAACGGCGCAGAATAAGAGGATGCCGATGAGTTTCTTCATATTCGTCACGATAAGATTTTGTGTTCGAATGCCTTTGCCGGGCAGTTGTTGCCTATTGCAAGGGTAAATGCAAAATAAAAGGTCATTGACTGAAAAGCAATGACCTTTTAGTTATTTATAACGTTCCCTTTGTTAAAAAGGGTTACGCTCAATCCAATTCAAACGATTGTGAACCGATGAGGTTGCCGTCGGCAAAGATGTCTACGCGGTAGGTTCCGGCTTGCAGGAATTCTTCCACGTCCCAATACACTGTGACGTTTTGTTCTTCGCCCGTATATTCGATGTATTTCTTTATGGAGTAAGCGATGTTGCGGTTTTCATACGGGAATACGTTCGATGCGCTCTTGGTCAACACTTCCTGATTGGGCTTGGTGATGCGCAGGTAGATGGTGCGTTGTCCCGTTTCGGCCGTGATGTTCTTCACGATGGTGAATCCGATGTCCAGACGCGTGATGCGCTTGATGCGGGTTGTTTTCTTACCCCGCTTGTTGACGGGCGTCACGCTGATGTGGGTGGCGTCGAGCTGCGAGGCCAGCGTTACTTTCTCGTTCAGCGTCTCTTTTTCTTCCGACAGGCTGGTAATCTGCCGTGTGGCTTCGGAGTATTTCTTCTTTACGCTTTGGTTCTCGGTCACCAGCTGTTGGTTGACGCGGTTCAGCGAATCTATCTGGATGATGTAGCTGCGCATCACGGCGCGCACGGTTTTCAGTTCCTTGCGCAGGCGCATGATTTCGGCCGCGTTGGTCGACTTTACCTGACGGAGTTCTTCCAACAACCGCTGGGTGCGGAGTTTTTCCTGCTCCAGTTTCTCATAGAGCGAGTCGTTGTTAATCTTGATTTGCAGCTCGTCGTATTGGTTGGCGAAGTTGGCATATTCGTTCTCCATTTCTTCCTTTTCGACTTCAAAGAGCTGTTGCATCTCTTGGTTGGCCGTGTGGCTGCGGAACAAGAAGTAGGACACTGTGCCCAGCCCGATTGCCAGCAACACGATGAGTGTGATGATGAGACCTTTTTTGTTTTCCATAACCGGTGTTTACGCGAATGTTTTTATGTCGGGGGACAAAGATAGGGATTTGTTTTGAAATCGCGGCTTTTCGTGCGTCAGAACTTTTGCATTTCAGTGTCTTGTCCGTCCATATGCCGGCTCGTGAGCGTCCATATTTCCGCTCGTGAGCGTGCATATGTCGGCTCGCGGGCGCGCATATGGGCGGACACAGTGGTGCATACGGACTGTCGGAATGAAAAGAAAGGCGCGGACACACATCCGATTGGTTCAATCGTGTGTCCGCGCCGGAAAGAGAGCATGCCTCACGGCAGGCTACCCTCGATAATGTAACGTTGTAGAATTGATATATGAAGAATCTTACTTATTGAAACAGTTCCGCGAGCTTGTCGGCCAGTGCCTGGCCGCGCAGGTTTTCGCCTACCATGACGCCTTGGGCGTCGATGAGATACATGGTGGGAACGGACTTCACCTTGTAGAGGTCGGCCACGCCGGTCTGGTCGAGGTAGTTGGGCCAGGGCAATTGCTCTTCTTCAAGCGCTTTTTCCCACTCGGCCTGTTTCTTGTCGATGGAGATGCTCACAATCTGGAAGCCTTTGTCGTGGTATTGCTTGTAGAGGTTCTTCAGGTTGGGAATCTCTTTGCGGCAGGGGTTGCACCACGAAGCCCAGAAGTCGATGAGCACGTATTTGTTGCCCTCACGCAGCGAGGCGAGGGAGATTTCTTTGCCCTCCTTGTCTTTCACAGTAAATTCGGCCACCTTGGTGCCTTCTTTTCCGGCGGGATAGAGTTCGTCTTTCACCATCTTGCCGTAGTAGGAGTTTTTGGCTTCTTCCGAGAACTCTTCGTACCAGGGCTTTTGTGCTTCGTCCAGATAGCTCATGAGCGAAATCATCATGAGCGGTCCCCAGTAGGAATCTTTCTGGCTCATGATGGTGGCATGGTAGGTCTTCTCCACGGTGTCGAAGAACAGGTTGTTGGCCGCCTTGATGGCTTCCGGCGTTTTGTTTTCGGGGTTCATGACGGTAGCCTGATAGAGCGAATCCATCTGTTGGCGGACACTCATCAGCGAGTCATAGCGTGTGCTGAGCGGCGAGCCGGAGATGGCGAGCTTGTCCAAATCGTATTGCGGAGTACCGTCCTGAGCCGTGTCGGCTTTCACCGTGCCGTTCAGTTCGATGTCGGCATTCTCCAGCATCAGGCGGCGCGAGCCGTAGGAGTCTTTCACCATGAGGAGCATGGCGCGGGGTTCGTCCATGGTGCCGCTGAAGGTGAATGTTCCGTTGGTCACCACGGTGTCGGCCACCGGTTGCTCCCGATCGTGGCTCACGGGGATGAGCTGCACGTGGGTGCCGTCGGGCAGGCCTTCGATGTGTCCCGTCAGGGTGTAGCCTTCGGGTGTGGCGGGAGTTTGCGAGCAGGCTGCAGCCATCAGGGCGGCTGCGGCGGAAAGGATAAAATGTCTTGTTTTCATGTTTGGATATGTTTTATCGTTCTACGTTTTGAGTGATGGTTCCGTTGCCCGGATTGTTGATGGCTCCGGCCGGGAAAGGCATTGTCCACAAGTGCGAGTCGGGACGCAGGGTGAGCGTCTGTTCGTTATAGGTCTTCGTCATGGTGCGGGCATAGGTGCCTTCGTGGTTGAAGCGGCGCGCGTCGGCAAACGGCACGATGGAGAAGATGAGTTCGTTGTCCTTCGTGCGGCGGATAAGCTCGATGGCCTCGGCGAGTGTCGAAGCCGTGGCGGGTTGGTACACGTCGGGACGGATGCGTTTCTCGCGTACGGTGTTCAGCGTGTTCATGGCGGCGGTGAAGTCGTTCCCCTGTGCTTGGCGTGCTTCGCATTCGGCCTTGATGAGGTAGACTTCGGTCGTGGTCAGGCCGCCGTAGTTGAAGTAACCGTTGGCCAGTCCTTTGTAGTAAGTGTCCGTTCCGTCGCTATAAAGTTTCCAGCGCGAGAGGAACCGGGCGTCGCCATCTTCGAAGCGTTCGGCGCGTTCCACGGGAATGTTGAACTCATACGTGGTGAAGTTGGGCGAGCGGTCGCCGTGGCGGAAGTAGTAGTTCTCCACGTAGTTGTAGTCCATCGGCGTTGGTAGCGGGTCATAGTTTTCCGGGTCTTCCAAGACTGTGCGATGTTCGTCGTAGTAGGCATTCCAGTCGTAGAGCGCATTGTTTTGTTCCAAAGCCAGATTGGCGTAGCGTAATGCCTCGTCGTAGTTGGACATTTGCAAATAGACGCGTGCCAGCAAGGCATAGGCCGCACCCAGGTTGGGGTGGATTATGGTCATGGATTGTTCGGGCAATCCGCCATTGATGGCCTCGTTTACGTCTTGGATGATGAAGTCATACAGCCTTTGGAGGCTGACCTGCTCATAGGGCGCATTGATGTTGGCGCTGGTGATGAGCGGCACGCTGCGTGTCTCGGCTGCCGTTGCGGCGTCATAGGTATCGGCGTAGTAGTTGCCCAATACGAAGTAACACAGCGAGCGGATGACTTTGGCGTAGGCAATCACCTCGGCGCGTTCGGCATCGGTGGCTTCGGTCGCCATGGGAGCGTTCTCCGTGATGAGGTTGCACGAGGAAATGGCGGAATAGAGCTGATAGTAGCACTGTTCGTCGGCGTTGTTCAGCTCCAGACGGTTGGCATTCTCATCCCATTGATAGTTGGCTGTCGTCAGTGTCGGACTGTTGAGATTCGAGATGGTCACGTAGTTGTCGTTGAGCAGATAGAGCGCGTTCATGACGGGTGTTTGCCCGATGGTGTATTCGTTGCGCAGCAAAGCTTCATAGTCGGCCAGCGTGGTGGGTATTTTGTTCCCCTTGGGCACGATGTCCAGATAGTCGTTGCAGGAACTCATGGCGAGCATCCCTGCCAAGGCCAGAATATAGCTAATCTTTTTCATACGTTCTGTTTCTTTAATGGGTGAGGTTAGAAGTTCAGGTAAATGCCGCAGAGGTAGTTGGGTTTCGTATAGCCTCCGAGCAGGTATTTGGCATCGCGGCTCTTTGCCACGGTGAACACGTTCTCCATGCCCAACATGATGCGTGCGTTTTGCAGGAAGAGCGTACGGCATACGCTCGACGGCAGGCGATAGGTGAGCGAGAGGTTGCGCAGCCGCCAGTTGTTTGCGCTGATTACGTTGACCGACGAACGGGCATACATGTTGTAGTAGTTATAGTTATACATGGGATTCTCTGTCGAGATGTAGCGCGGAACGTCGGTGTAGGCTTCGTCGCCCGGTTGTTGCCAGCGGTTGACGATTTCCTTGCTCACCGGAGCCATGCCGGAAGAGATGTAAGCCACGTTCGTGTTGCGCATCTTGTGTCCTCCTTCGAATGCGAATTGGACGGCCAGTTCCCAGTTCTTCCAACGCAGGTTGGTGTTGATGGAACCGCTATAGACCGGCACGGTGGTGCCTTGATAAATAAGATCATTAACCTTGCTCGGTTCCTGGTCTGTATAGAGGTTCCCTTCTGCATCATAGACTTGCGGAGTACCCTCGGCACTCAATCCGGCCCAGGTGTAGGCGTAGATGGCGTTATAGGGCAGTCCGATGCGCGGATAAGCTTCCGGATAGTCAATGACGAGATAAGATACGGGTGCTTCCACATTGACATAGGTCACTTTGTTCTTGTTGTATCCCAGCACGCCCGATACGTTCCAACTCCAGTCGTTCACGTTGAGCACATCGGCCGAGAGGGTCAGCTCGAAGCCTTGGTTGGTCATCTTGCCGTTGTTGATGGTGTAGGTGCTGTATCCCCAGCCTTCGGTCGGCACGCCCATGGTGTTTGCCAACAGGTCGCTGCCCCGCTTGTTGTAATACTCAATGCTACCGTTCAGACGGTTGCCAAGCAGGGCAAAGTCCAGTCCGACGTTGAAGGTCGTGGTCTTTTCCCAGCGGAGGTCGGGGTTGGGTCGGCTTTGGATGGTTCCTTGGATGCCGCCCACGTTGTTATTGTTGGCGTAGTAGGCCGTCATGTAGGGAGCGGAGTTCTTGGCGATGTTACCGCCGATACCGTAGCTCAGGCGCAACTTCAGCATGTTCACCCAATCCACGTTGAAGAACTTCTCCTTGTCGATGTTCCAGCTTGCGCCGACCGACCAGATAGGCTTCTTCTGATATTTGGAGCCGGTGGCAAAGAGGTTGGTCTTGTCCCAACGGATGCTTCCCGTGGCCGTATAGCGTCCGTCGTAGGTGTAAGCCGCATTGGCGTAGAACGACACGTAGCGGTTTATCAACTGGCGGATATAAGCATTGTCTTGCTGGCTGAAGCTGGCATATCCCCACAAGCCGCCGGTCATGGTGCTCAGCGCATTGGCATCTACCATGGTGTAGGTTAACAGGCTGGGGTCGTAGCCATAGAGCACTTGGCTGGAGTAGTCGTTCTTGTTTTCACGTATTTCCATACCGGCAAGGGCGGTTACATCGTGCACGCCGCTGAAAGTCTTGTGGAAATCCAGCTGTTGGCGGAAGTTGTAGGCGTGTGTCGTGTTGGCCTCGGTGGTATAGATGTTGCCGTAAGGTAAGTTGTATACCGTGCCGTCGCTACCTGCCGTTGCAAAAGAGTTCACCCTGTTGCGCACGTAGTAGGAGTTTTCGTCTCTCAGCAGTTTGTTCTTATATTCGGCATATTCGTATTGGAACGAGGCTGTGTATTTCAACCAATCTGTGAACTGGAAGTTCAGGCGTGCGAAAGTACGGTTGCTGAAGTCTCGGTTCTTGGTGAGGTTCATGCCGATTTCGTCGAGCGGAGTGATGTCGAGGTTATACAGTCCGTTGGAATGCAGCGTGTTCAGTTGCGATGTGCTGTAACGGTCGGCTTCGGTGTTGGTGTGGCGTGTGCCGTCGTTGTTCATCAATACATCGTAAGGCATGTAAGTATAGTTGGGCGACAGCAGGTCGAAGGTTTGCGTGTTGCCTGTGCCGTAGTTCAGGTAAGTGCCCACGTCGAGGGTCAGCCAATCGGTGATTTTGGTCGAGTTCTGGATGTTGATGCCGATGGTCTGGCTGTCGGAATATTTGTCTTCCAGTTGGTCCTTACGGTAAGTGATGGAGGCATTGAACGAGTTGCGGTCGCTTCCCTTGCCAATGCTCAGGTTATATTGTTGTGTGAAAGGATTGCGCTTGCCGTATTTCTCCATATCGCGGTAGTAGCGGTAACCTTGTGCTGCCAGTGTTTCCAAGGCTGTTATCATGTCTTCATATGATTGCTTTCCTGCAGCAAATTTCAGGTAGTTGCGTATGCCTTGTGATTGGTACGTCATGTTGTCCAAGGTTTGTTGTGCGTATTGTTGTATTTCCGCATCTGTTCCTTCTATGAGATTGGGATTTTGCAAAGCCCATTCGCTTTCGAGGACAATCATGTCGGCCGCATTGGCCAGGTGACCTGTATAGTAGTCGTAGGGTTGTACGGTGAGGGTGGCCGAGAACGACACGTTCACCTGGTCTTTCTTGGCCCGCTTGGTGGTGATGACCACCACGCCGTTGGCTGCACGCGCACCGTAAATGGAGGTAGCGGCGGCATCCTTCAACACGGTGATGCTCTCGATATCCTCCACGTTGATATCGGGCACGCTTTCCACCCAGTTGCCATAGCCGTCGTTGGTGGTTTTCTCTACCGGGAAGCCGTCGATGACATAGAGCGGGGTGGTGAGTCCGTTCATAGACGTCACGCCACGGATTTGGCCGTCGCTGAATCCGGCCACGTGGCCTTCCAACATCGAGCTGACATCGTTCAGGCGTTGTGTTTCGAGCTTCTTGGCATCTACTTTGGAGAATGCGCCGGTGGCTCGTTCCTTGGAGATGGTTTGGTAACCGGTCACTACCACCTCGTCCAGCAGTTCTGTGGCAGGCACGAGGATGATTTGGTAATTGGTCTCGCGAGTCAGCTTCACGCGTTGAGGCTCATATCCCAGGAAAGAGATTTCGATGGCTTGTGCCGAAGAGGGGAGCTTTAGGGTGAAGTTTCCGTCTACGTCGGTGATGGTACCGATGGCGGATGTCGCGGCATCATCACTGATTAGTTTCACATGCGCAGCCGGGAGCGGCTGGTTGTTTTCGTCCAACACGACACCGTGGATGGTGCGGTCTTGTGATTGCGCGCAAGCGGGCCACGCCCAACTTGCCAGCAACACTGCCAGCATCAGTAGCAACCGGCAGTGGAAAGAAGTGTCTTTTTCCATGGTAAATCTGTTTTTACGGTTCATTAATCTTTCGCAAAAGAATGGAAAAAGGTGTGTTTTGCCTAATATTCAGGCATCCACTTCCGACAAATTGCCGAAAATGGAAAAGATTTATGTGTTTGAAGGGGTCAAACCTTCCGGTGCAGTTTCATGGCTGTCTCGCGATATTGTTTGGGAGGCATTCCGACGGAGGCTTGAAACACCTTGTAGAAAGTGGTCATGGAACTGAACCCGACTTCCGAGGCAATGACCTTGAGCGGTATGTCCTGTTCCGGGTCGTTCAACAGGCGGATGGCTTCATTCAGCCGGTATTGGTTGACGTATTGGGTAAATGTCTGTCCGGTCTGCTCGTTGATGGTCTGCGACAGATAGGTGCGGTTGGTGTCGAGAAGTTCCGCCGCTTTGTCCTTGGTCAGCTGGTTGTCCTTGTAGATGCTTCGGTCGCGCATCAGCTGTTCCAGTTGCTGAAATAGCGAAGCCTTCTTCTCTTCGTTCAGCGATGGTGCGGGCCGTTTCTCCGATTGCGCCTGTTGCAGGTCGTTGATGGCGGCTTGCAATGACTGCTCGCGGCGCAAGGCTTCCTGGTTTTGGAGCACGATGCTTCTGTAGAGGCGGTTCTTCTTCCGATATTGATGCCAGAGCAAGGCCGAGCTGACCAGAACGAGGAGGAGGATGCCGCCCAGGAGCAGTTCGTTTTTCTCCTTCTGCAGCAGTCTGAGATTGCTTTGCTGGACTTTGTTTTCCATTCGTTCGGTGTCGTACTTGATGCGCAGGTCGCTGATGATGCGTTCCTTGTCGGTGTTATACAGGCTGTCGTTCTCCTGATGCAGCCGGCGCAGCCATGTCAGGGCCGTGGCATAGTCGCCCATGTCGGCATAGCAGGACGACAGCTCGTCGATGATGTCGCTGTTGTAGATTCCGTTGGCATCGTGTCCGGCTATGGTCAGCGCCTCTTTCAGCATATCCGCGGCTTGGGCATAGCGTCGCTCTTTTCTCAGTGCCCGGGCATAGCCGTGGAGGAGCGACACGCGCGCCGACGTCTGGTCTTCTTCCACAAGGCTCAACCCCTTGCGGAACAGCTGTATGGCGTCCGACGTCCGGCCTTGCTCCGTGAGTATCTTGCCATAGACGGCATAGACATCGCCCACATTCCGGAATTTGTTCTGGAGAGCCAGAAACTCTGCCTCTTTGATGTAGGGCAGGGCTGTTTCGCATTCGCCGCGCAGGTAATACATGTAGGCGGAGGTCATGGCGCCTATATATATAAGGTATGGATTTGCCTGCCGATGGCCTACGTCGTAAGCCTCGAGCGAGTAGGTCAGTCCCACCGTGTCGCGTTTCAGATAATACACGGCCGAAATGTTGCCCAGCAGAATGGCGTGCAACTCGTCGTGGCGGCTGCGCTTGGCGGCATCCAGCCCCATGAAGAAATAGTGCAGGGCCGAGTAATGGTCGTTCGTGATGTTGATGGCGTATAATCCCCAACCGTTGTACACGGAGCAGAGCGCGGAGTCGTTGTGCGCGCTTTCGGCGTTGGTGCGCGCCTGCCCCAGGTGGCCGTATGCGATTATGCTGTCTCCAAGCATGGTGTAAGCCTGTCCGAGCCCGGTGTGGGCGTACACGACTTCGTTGGCATAGTCTTTTCGTGCATATCCGATGTCCAACAGCCGGTCACCGTATTCCACAGCCTTCCGGTAGTCGGCCTTGTGCAGGTTCAGGAAGAGCAGTTTCCGCAAGGCCTCCGTGTTGTCGGGGTCTTCGGCGAGTCGCGCTTCTTGTTCCCGGATGGCGTGTGCAGTCTCTTCCTGTGCCGTCAGCATGGCCGGAATGCCCGAAAACAGGCATAGGAAGATGATGGATAACCACTTTTTCATGTGATGAGCTGTTAAGGTTGGGATTTCGTTGAGCAAATGTACGGAATATCCTTGAAATATCCTTCGGGCTTTGCCCTGATTCTTTCTCCGTTGTCCTTCGCGAGGGAGGATATGATGCGTCGTGAGCGTCCATATGTCCGCTCACGAGCGCCCATATCTACGCTCGCGAGCCGTGGTATGGACGCATTTCTTCGTTTGTTTTTTCGGTGTGGAGAGTGGGAGCTGGGAGAGGAATCTGGTCTTGTATAGTTAAACAATGTTATATGAATGAAGATTCTTTCTTTTTTATTTGGCGGATACTTGCAAGCTGCTTACCTTCGCACTGTGTTTTTCATAGTATTAGATTTAAGGTTAACAAAGGTTGGGCTCAGCGGAGCCCTTTTTTATTGCCCTACATGAAGAAGAGCGCGGATGCAAGCATGTAAACATTGGCTTGCATCCGCGCTCTTTTGTGTTTCGTGTTGCGTTCGTTTGCGTTTGCCTTATAGGCTGACTTCCTTGCCGTTGACGATGACGTTTTCCATCAGGATGTCTTTGCAGTTCTTGAACACGTTGGGTTGTTTGCCGTTCTTTATCTGAATGTCGCGCAACACGATGTCGGTGATGGGGGCTTCCTCCAGGCCGACAATCTCGATGGGCACGTTGACATCCACCACGGTGATGCCCGAAATGTGTATGTTGCGGAACACGGGCGTGCGTTCGCTCTTGGGCTCTTGCGGCATGCGGCTGTATTTCAGGTTGAAGGTCAATGCTTCCTTCTTGATGTCTTTCATGACGACATTGCTCACGCGGATGTCTTCCACGACGCCCCCGCGTCCACGGGTGGATTTCAGACGGATGCCGCGGTCGGTTCCCTCGAACACACAGTTGCTGATGGTCACGTGGCGCACGCTGCCGCTCATCTCGCTGCCGATGACCACGCCGCCGTGTCCGCTCAGCATGGTGCAGTTGGTCACCGTGATGTTCTCGCAGGGAGCTGCCAGGTTGCGTGCTTGCAGGTCGCGTCCGCTCTTGATGGTGATGCAGTCGTCGCCCACCGAGATGTGGCAGTTGCTGATGTGCACGTTGCGGCACGATTCGGGATTGATGCCGTCCGTATTGGGTGAAGGAACGTTGTGGATGGTTACGCCGTCCACCGTCACATTGTCGCAAAATTCCGGATTAATCGTCCAGAAAGGCGAGTTTACGATTTTCACTCCCTCGATGCGCACGTTCTTGCAACGGATGGGTTGTATGAACGGGGGTCGGAAGAAGCGTCGGTCCAGCGTGCCGTGCCAGTCCTGATTGGTTTCGGCGGCAATCTTCTCCACGTCGTTTTCCGTGTCGAACATCGGTTGATACTTGTTCACGTCGCGTTTGCCGTTGTCGCGCAGGTCTATCAGCACCTTGAAAAACTCGTCCCACCAGGCTTTTCCTTGTCCGTCGAGCGTGCCTTCGCCTTTGATGGTGATGTTTTCGGCGTCGGTGGCATAGATAAGCGGACTGAAACTTTTCATCATGACTCCTTCGTGGCGCACCTCTACGAAGGGCAGATAGTCGTCGAAGTTGGTCGAGAAGAGCAGTGTGGCGCCGGCTTCCAGTTCCAGTGTGATGTTGCTCTTCATGCGGATGGGGCCGGTCAGGTATTTACCGGCCGGAAAGAACAGAGTGCCTCCGCCGCCTTTTTCCAAGCGGTCGATTGTCTGATTGATGAGCGTGGTGTTGATGGTCTTGCCGTCGGTTTTCGCTCCGGCTTGCTTCATGTCCACGCGCTCGGCAAAAGCCGTAAGGGAAACGGCCAAGAGCATGATTGCAGAAAGAAAGTGTTTCACCATAGTGTTTTTTGATGTGAGAGATTATAATTAAAGTAATAAATGTTCACTTTGGATTGCAAAAGTAACGATAACCGCTATAACATTCAACTAAATGCTCCACATTCTTTCAGTATCTCTGTCAAAAGAGCTATCTTTGCGCCATCAAATGTATAAAAGTAACATCTATGTCATCGAATCTAAGATTTAAGGTCGTCGAGACGGCATTCCACAAAAAACCGCTCGAAGTGGAATTGCCCAAGGAGCGTCCTTCGGAGTATTTTGCCAAGTACGTGTTCAACAAAGAGAAAATGTTCAAATACCTTCCGAGCAATGTCTATAACGCATTGATGGATGTGATTGAAAACGGCGCCAGCTTGGACCGCAACATAGCCGACGCCGTGGCCGAAGGCATGAAGCGTTGGGCCATGGAGCTGGGAGTGACGCACTACACGCACTGGTTCCATCCGCTCACCGAGGGCACGGCCGAGAAGCATGATGCGTTTGTGGAGCACGACGGCAAGGGCGGCTTGGTGGAGGAGTTCTCGGGCAAGCTCTTGGTGCAGCAGGAAACCGATGCCTCGTCATTCCCCAACGGCGGCATCCGCAATACGTTTGAAGCACGCGGCTACTCGGCATGGGACCCCTCTTCGCCTGCATTCGTCGTGGAAGACACGCTTTGCATTCCTACCATATTTATTGCCTATACCGGCGAGTCGCTCGACTACAAGACTCCGTTGTTGAAGGCGTTGCGGGCCGTAGACCAGGCTGCCACCGACGTGTGCCATTATTTCTATCCCGACGTGAAGCGCGTGCATACCAACCTGGGCTGGGAGCAGGAATACTTCCTAGTGGACGAAGGGCTTTATGCCGCACGTCCCGATTTGCTTCTGACCGGACGTACGCTGATGGGACACGAGTCGGCCAAAAACCAGCAATTGGAAGACCACTATTTCGGAGCCATTCCCGCACGGGTGGCCGCGTTCATGAAGGAACTTGAAGTCGAGGCATGGAAATTGGGCATCCCCTGCAAGACACGCCACAATGAGGTTGCCCCCAATCAGTTTGAATTGGCTCCCATCTATGAGGAATGCGACTTGGCCGTAGACCACAACATGCTCGTCATGGCGCTCATGCGCAACATAGCCCGCA
The DNA here is from genome assembly GCA_944321015.1 of uncultured Phocaeicola sp. Taxonomy (GTDB): domain Bacteria; phylum Bacteroidota; class Bacteroidia; order Bacteroidales; family Bacteroidaceae; genus Phocaeicola_A. The sequence continues at coordinate 53,186 of CALUJS010000012.1, forward strand.
AGCACGGATTCCGCGTGTTGCTCCACGAAAAGCCTTTCAAGGGCATCAACGGTTCGGGCAAGCACAACAACTGGTCTCTCAGCACCAACACCGGACGTCTGCTCATGGCTCCGGGAAAGACCCCCACGGACAACCTTTGCTTTATTGCTTTCGTGGTCAACACCTTGAAGGCAGTATATCGTCATAACGGCCTGCTCAAGGCCAGCATCATGTCGGCCACCAACGCGCACCGCCTGGGCGGACACGAGGCTCCGCCGGCCATCATCTCCTCATTCCTTGGCTCGCAGTTGAGCCGCATGCTCGACCATCTGGAGGAGTCGGACGACGATCAGCTGGATTTCAGCGACAAGCAGGGAAAGAGCCTGGGCATCCCGCAGATTCCCGAAATCATGATCGACAATACCGACCGCAACCGAACCTCTCCGTTTGCTTTCACGGGCAACCGCTTTGAGTTCCGTGCCATCGGTTCCGAGGCCAATTGCGCGTCGGCCATGATTGCCCTCAATGCCGCAGTGGCCGAGCAGCTCAAGGAATTCAAGGCCGAGGTGGATGCGCTCATTGAGAAAGGCGAGCCCAAAGTATCAGCCTTGTTGAAGGTTATCCGTCAGTACATCAAGGATTCCAAACCCATCCGTTTCGACGGCAACGGATATAGCGAGGAGTGGCAGCAGGAAGCCAAGCGGCGCGGATTGGATTGCGAGACCTCGTGTCCGCTCATCTTCGACAACTACCTTTCGGAATCCAGTGTGCGGATGTTCGAGTCGACCGGCGTCATGACACGCAAGGAACTGGCGGCACGCAATGAAGCCAAGTGGGAGGTATATACCAAGAAGATACAGATTGAGGCCCGCGTGCTGGGCGACCTCGTGATGAACCACATCATCCCCATTGCCACCAGATATCAGAGTGAATTGATTGACAACGTGTTTAAGATGCAGCAGATTTTCAGCAAGGCCGAAGCGCAGGATATGTCGGCACGCAACGTGGAACTGATTCGCGATATTGCCAAGCACACCGGCATCCTGAAAGAGCTTGTCGACAAGATGGTCGACGCCCGCAAGGTGGCAAACCGCATCGAGAGCGAGCGCGAGAAGGCCATAGCCTATCACGACACCGTGGCCCCCTGGCTCGAGACCATCCGCTACCATGTGGACAAACTCGAACTGATGGTGGACAACGAACTTTGGACCCTGCCGAAGTATCGCGAGCTGCTTTTCATTCGATGACCGTATAAGCATAAATACTTTTAAATCAACCGGAAGCGGGCATCCGGGTCGGACAAAAGCAAGTCCGGCCGGGGTGCCCGCCTTCTTTTTCCGGCAGGGCGGATCGGCCTGTCGTTTTCGCTTCTTATAGCGGCCGACAAGCGTCCATATGCCCGGGCTTGAGCGTCCATATTGCGGCTCGTGTCCGTCCATATGCCCGCTCGCGGGCCGTGATATGTGCGCTTCAAAGCCGGACATTCACTGCGTGTAGTGTAAGGCTTTATCCTTGCTTGTTTTCGGCATGATGTCAGCCCAGGTGGCGGGATGTTCCTTTTTTGCGCGATTAAATTTTGTGCTGTGCCGGAAATGTCTATCTTTGCGCGCATGAAATTCAAAGGCATACATAGGGCTGCAAGCATCCGTTTCCGGCGTTGGAGTCGGAAACGCTTTGCCGCGTTTGCCAGCGTAGGTCGGCATGTCACCATCGGCCATGTCTGCAAGAGCATTGCGGAGGCTTCGTTGGACAAAACGTGCAGTCTCCTGTCGGAAAAGACATGTGGCGCCACGCGGAATGACCGCGCCGGGCGTGTGTCGAGTCCGGAATGGGACGAACTGTGTTTGCGGGAAAGGCAGGAATTGCTTTGGATTGTGACGGGATGTCTGCCTTGTCTTCATTCGGAAGACGGGTCATGCCGTCCTTTCAGGACAGATTCATTAACTGAGGGCAGTATCGGAAATGCGTTTGGCGGTTTCCGGTACTGCCCTTTTTATATTCATATCAGCAATGACGATAACAGAAGAGTTAAAAGACAAAGTGTTGCGGGGACAACCGCTGACGCCGGATGAAGTCTTGTCGATGGCAAAGAGCGGAGACGATGTTTCCCTCTGCGAGGCCGCCCATGAGATAACCCGCCGGTGTGCTTCCGGGGTTTTCGACATGTGTTCAATCGTGAACGCCAAATCGGGGCGCTGTCCGGAAGACTGTAAGTGGTGTGCCCAGTCGGCGCATTATCGCACCGGGGTGGAAACCTATGCCCTGATGTCGGCCGACGAATGTGTGAAGAGCGCCTGCATCCATGCCGGGCAGGGTGTGAAGCGTTTCTCTCTGGTGACCAGCGGACGGCGTCTGTCCGATGCCGAGGTCGACCGGCTTTGCGAGCGTGTGCGGGCCATCCGCCGGGCCTGCTCCATTGAGTTGTGTGCCTCATTGGGGCTGTTGGGAGAGGAGCAGCTGCGCCGCCTGCACGATGCCGGCGTGTCGCGCTATCACTGCAATCTGGAGGCGGCGCCGTCGTATTTCCCCCGTTTGTGTACCACCCACACCCAGGCGCAGAAGCTGGAGACGCTTCGGGCCGTCCGGCGTGTGGGCATGGACATCTGCTCCGGCGGCATCGTCGGCATGGGCGAGACCGAAGAGCAGCGCATCGAGCTGGCTTTTGCCCTGCGCGATTTGGGCGTGTGCTCCATACCTATTAATATATTGCAACCCATACCGGGCACGCCGTTGCAAGATGCGCTTCCTTTGTCGGCCCGCGACGTGTTGCGCACGGTGGCCTTCTTTCGCTTCGTTCACCCTGCGGCCTTCCTGCGCTTTGCGGGCGGCCGGGCCGGACTGGACGAGGACACTTTGCGCCGCGCGCTCTATACGGGCATCAATTCGGCCATCGTGGGCGACATGCTCACCACGTTGGGCTCGGATGTGGAAACAGATAAGAAACGGATTAAAGAATCGGGCTATGAACTTTGACGCTTACCAATCGGACCTGTTCGACAGGGAACACTTGTGGCATCCTTATACTTCGGCCACTCATCCGCTGCCCGCCTACAAGGTGGAGCGCGCGGAAGGCTGCACACTGACGTTGGACAACGGAGCGCGGCTCGTCGACGGCATGTCGTCGTGGTGGTGTGCCGTCCACGGATACAATCATCCGGTGTTGAACCGTGCCGTTGCGGAACAGCTCGGCCGGATGTCTCATGTCATGTTTGGCGGCTTGACCCACGAGCCCGCCATCGCGCTGGGGAAACTCTTGCTGGACATTGTGCCGCCCTCGATGCAGAAGATATTTTATGCCGATAGCGGTTCGGTGGCCGTGGAGGTCGCGCTGAAGATGGCCGTGCAATATCAGTTTGCCAAAGGCTGTCCCCGGCGCAATAACTTCGTGACCATCCGTTCCGGTTATCATGGCGACACGTGGAATGCCATGTCGGTGTGCGACCCGGTGACGGGCATGCACAACCTGTTCGGCCCGGCCTTGCCCGTGCGTCATTTCGTGCCGTCGCCTCAAAGCCGCTTCGGTGGCGAATGGGATGAGGATGACATTCGCCCCCTGCGCGAAGTCGTCGAAGCCCATCACGACGAGTTGGCCGGGCTGATTCTCGAGCCTGTCGTTCAAGGTGCGGGAGGGATGCGCTTCTATCATCCGCAATATCTGCGCGAGGCTGCGGCGTTGTGCCGCCGCCATGGTCTGTTGCTGATATTCGACGAGATAGCCACGGGCTTTGGCCGCACCGGGAAACTGTTTGCCTGCGAACACGCCGGAGTGGAGCCGGACATCATGTGCATTGGCAAGGCCCTGACCGGAGGCTACATGACCTTCTCGGCCGTTCTGACCACCGACGAGGTGGCCGCCACGATATCCGACCGCTATCCCCATGCGTTTATGCACGGGCCCACGTTCATGGGCAATCCGCTGGCTTGCGCCGTGGCGCGGGCTTCTGTCGAACTGTTGCTGGCCTCGGACTGGCAGCAGAAGGTGAAAGCCATCGAACGGCAACTGTGCGAGGAGTTGGCTCCTGCGCGCAGTTTGCCCCAAGTGGCCGACGTGAGGGTGTTGGGCGCCATCGGTGTGGTCGAGATGCGCGAGCCGGTGGACATGGCATGGATACAGTGCCGCTTTGTGGAGGAAGGCGTCTGGGTGCGTCCGTTCGGGCGCTTGGTCTACATTATGCCGCCCTTCATCATCCGGCCCGACGAGTTGCGTAAGCTGACGTCGGCTTTGGTAAAGATTGTATCGGAGACGGAAGCCCATGGACAATGAAGCATTTTTCCGGGCCGGGCTGGACGAACTGAAGGCAGCCGGCAACCTGCGCGCGCTGCCCCAAGTGGAGCACGACGGCCGCTATGTGTCGGCATCCGGCAGGCGCATGCTCAATCTGTCCTCCAACGATTATCTGGGGATAGCTTCCGAGGGCCTGTGGCAACGGGAGTTCCTGGCCGGGTTGTCGGGCAGGGAGTTCCTGCTCTCTTCCTCGTCGTCTCGCTTGCTGACCGGTAACTTCGCGGTCTGCAGCCGATTGGAGCGGCTTCTGGCCTGCATGTTCGGGCGCGAGGCCGCCCTGGTGTTTGGCAGCGGATATCACATGAATGCGGGCATCCTGCCTGCCGTGGCCGACAGTCGCACGCTGATATTGGCCGACAAACTGGTGCACGCCAGCCTGATTGACGGCATCCGCCTTTCCGCAGCCCGCTGCATTCGTTATCGCCATCAGGATTACCGTCAGCTGGAAACCCTGCTGGAGAAACACCATGCCGACTTTGCCCGCATCGTCATCGTGACCGAAAGCGTCTTCAGCATGGACGGCGATGTCGCTCCTTTGCACAGGCTGGTCGGGCTGAAGAAGCGTTACGGCGCGATGCTCTATGTGGACGAGGCTCATGCCGTCGGCGTGCGCGGTCGGACGGGGCTGGGCGTGGCCGAGGAGCAGGGCTGCGTGCAGGACATTGACTTCCTTTGCGGCACCTTCGGAAAGGCTTTGGCCTCGGTCGGGGCCTACGTTGTGTGCAGCCGCGTGATGCGCGATTATCTGGTGAACCGGATGCGCACGCTTATCTACACCACCGCGTTGCCGCCGCTGAACGTGGCGTGGACATGTCATGTGGCGGAGCGTCTGCCCGACATGGGCGAACGGCGCATGCGGCTGGAGCGGCTTTCGGCTTGTTTGCGCGAGGCGTTGAGGGAGCGCGGCCTGCCTTGCGATTCCGCGAGCCATATCGTGCCCATGTTGGTCGGCGACAGCCGGGAGACCGTGGAGAAGGCCGAGCAGATGCAGCGACGGGGGTTCTATGTGCTTCCGGTGCGTCCGCCCACGGTGCCCGAGGGCACTTCGCGCCTGCGCTTCTCCTTGTCGGCTGGCATTACTCCGGATGAACTGAAACAATTGACAGAGATATTATGAGACAAGTGTTCGTACATAAGGCCGGTAATCCCGGTTTGTTGCTCTTCTTTGCCGGATGGGGCATGGACGAGCGTCTGGTTGACGTCCCTTGGGATGGCGATTGCGACTGCATGGTGTGTTTCGACTACCGGACAATGGATTTCGACGCCTCACTGTTGGCTACGTATCGTTCGGTTCGCGTGGCGGCCTGGTCGATGGGCGTGTGGGCGGCCGGACGGGTATTGTCGTCGGTGGCCCTGCCTTGGGCTGAGACTGTCGCTTTCAACGGCACGCCTTGGCCGGTTGATGACCGGCGCGGCATCCCGGCGGCTGTGTTTCAGGCTACGTTGGATAATTTCTCGGAACGGACGTTGGCCAAGTTCCGTCGGCGCATGTGCGGCTCGGAAGAGGAACTGCAGGCCTTCATGGCGCATGCTCCGCTGCGTCCGCCCGTGGAGTTGCGCGACGAGCTGTCCGCCTTGGCCGGGGTTGTCGGACGGGAGCCCGCGCCGTGGACGTGGGATTGCTCCTTCATCGGGGCCCGCGACCGCATCTTCCCGGCGGCGAACCAGCTGCGCGCATGGGAGGGCACGGCGCATCGCCTGATTGACGCGGCCCATTACGACGCCCGTTGGTTGAGGCTTTTGCTGACAAAAGGAGGGGAGGGCGCATGGACAAGCAACTGATTCGCGAACGCTTTGCGCGCGCCATACCGACTTATGACCGGCAGGCCGTGGTGCAGCGGACGATTGCCGGGCGCATGGTGGACCTGCTGGGCGACTGCCTGCCGCCTCATGCCCATGGCCGGGTGTGGGAGATCGGTTGCGGAACGGGGCTGTTTACCCGTCCCTACATCAGCCGTTACGCGCCCGGGGAGATGGAGCTCAACGACCTGTGTCCGGAGATGGAACCGGTCCTAGCCGATGTGCTTGGCGGGCATGTGAGCTTTGCGGCTTATGATGTGGAGAGCCGTCGTCCGGCCGGACGTTTCAGCCTCATAGTGTCCTGCTCCTCGTTGCAATGGCTGGAGCATCCCCTCCGTTTCCTGAATTGCTGCAAAGCCGGCCTGACTGCCGGCGGCTATATGGCCTTTTCGCTCTTTGGCGAGCAGAACTTCCGCGAGCTGAAAGCCGTGTCCGGGGTCTCCTTGCCCTATCTTCCGCTTGCCGGATGGCTGCGTGTTGCCGGGGCGATGGGCTATCGGGTGGTTCATGCCCACGAAGAACTTTTGCCGATGACCTTTGCTTCTCCTGCCGACGTGCTGCGCCATCTGCGCCACACCGGCGTGGCCGGCATACGGCGGTCGGCATGGACCAAGGGGCAACTCTCCGATTTCGCGACCGCATACAACAACAGCTGTTCAACTCCCGATGGAAGGGTTCTGCTGACCTACCATCCCATTTATATCATACTTAAAAATCAAACGAATGAAGCGTAACGTATTTTTTGTCAGTGGCATCGACACGAATGTCGGCAAGAGCTATGCCACCGGTTTTCTGGCCCGCGAGTGGAACAAGGCGGGCATCCGCACGATTACCCAGAAGCTGATACAGACGGGCAATGAAGAATTGTCGGAAGACATCGGGTTGCACCGGCGCCTGATGGGTGTGGACTTGCTGCCCGAGGACGACGAACGGCTCACCATGCCGGAGATTTTCACCTATCCGTGCTCTCCCCATCTGGCGGCGGAGATCGACGGACGGGCGATAGACTTTGCGCGCATCGGGCAGGCCACCCGGACGTTGTCGGCGCGCTATGACGCCGTGCTCCTCGAAGGCGCCGGAGGGCTGATGGTGCCGCTGACCCGCGAGTTGCTGACCATCGACTATGTGGCGCGGCATGGCTATCCCCTGATATTGGTCACCTCGGGCCGTTTGGGAAGCATCAACCACACGCTGCTCAGCCTGGAGGCCGTCCGGGCACGCGGCATCGAGCTGCATTCCGTGGCCTATAATCTCTATCCGCCCGAAGAGGACAACCGCATCCGGGAGGATACGCGGGAATATATCCGCGATTACCTGAACACCTATTTCCCGCAAGCCGGGTTTCAGCTGATTCCGTGCCTTCCGTAATAACAAATCACATCGTTGTAAGGGGGCGTATCAGAATTCCCCAATTGACATAGTAGAGACGCGGCGCGCCACACGGCTGTCCCAAAAGATTTTTAACATGTCGTTTCATGCATCTGTTCAAGTGCGGACAATGACAAAATGTC
>CALUJS010000013.1 GCA_944321015.1 uncultured Phocaeicola sp.
TGCCCCTCGACTTGCATGTGTTAAGCCTGTAGCTAGCGTTCATCCTGAGCCAGGATCAAACTCTTCATTGTATATTTTCAGTTTCTTTTATTCCTTATGCCCGGAATCGCTCCTCTTTATTGATTGACGTTGGCTTCATACCCTCCAAACAGCCTCTTTGCCAAGACCGTTCGGCTCTTGTACTACTTGTCTGTTCTTCATCATTTCAAGCTTCTCGGCTCCTCTTCAGGAGGCTTTCCTTATCGAAAGCGGATGCAAAGGTAGAACGTTTGCGCGTTCCCTCCAAACTTTTTCGACACATTTTTTCGAGAAATTTTTAGTAGTCGGGCTAACGCGCTAGCAAATAATATGTTATAGAACATGGTTTCTAAACATAAAATCCGCCTGCCGGCGGCCCGACAGGCGGATTTCAGGTCGCAGCGGGCTGCCGCCGCGCCGGAACGACCTTACAAATATACAATCGTTAACCGACGTTTACATTCTGTCACAAACAAAGAGAACAGCAAATGCTTGCAAGCAAATATATGGAGGCTGACAAGCGGGAATATGGGCGCTCGCGGCCGGGAATATGGACGCTTGCGAGCGAAGATATGAACGCTCACGGTCGGAAATATGAACGCTTACGAACGGAAATATCAGGTTGCGTGGTGCCTTCTAAATCAACCTAAAGACCAATGGTCGGGTCGAAACTGAACGTCATCGGCAACCGATGTCCGTCTATGAAATGGCCGCCCAATCGACGTTTGTCTTCCGAAGCGCCTTCAACTGCGCCCACAAGACGGCATTTTCCGGACGCGATTCCGTCGGGTCTTCATCGATGACGGCACGGGCTATCTCGCGCACGAACTGCAACAGCTGGCCGTCACGGGCAATATCGGCTATGCGCAGGTCGAAAGCAATGCCACTCTGCTGCGTTCCCTCCAAGTCGCCCGGGCCGCGCAGTTTCAAATCGGCTTCCGCAATCTCAAAGCCATCGTTTGAGTTAACCATTATTTCTATGCGCTTACGCGTGTCTTCGGTCAGTTTATATCCGGTCACCAGAACGCAATAGGACTGATCGGCTCCACGTCCCACACGTCCGCGCAGCTGATGAAGTTGCGACAATCCGAACCGTTCGGCATTCTCGACCACCATCACCGATGCATTGGGCACGTTCACACCGACCTCGATCACCGTCGTGGCTACCATGATTTGAGTCTCGCCACGGACAAAACGCTGCATTTCCGCATCTTTATCGGCCGGTTTCATCTTACCGTGAACCTTGCTCACTTGATATTCGGGGAATGCTTCACAGATGTGTCCATAGCCATCCTCCAGATTCTTCAAATCGCTCTTTTCGCTCTCTTGAATAAGAGGATAGACAATGTACACCTGACGTCCGTCTCGTATCTGCCCGCGGATGAAGGCATAAAGATTCTCCCGACGATTGTCAAACTGATGGATGGTCCGTATCGGTTTCCGGCCCGGAGGCAATTCGTCGATGACCGACACGTCCAGGTCGCCGTAAAGCGTCATGGCCAACGTGCGGGGAATGGGCGTGGCCGTCATGACCAACACATGAGGCGGACGCGTATTCTTATTCCACAGCTTGGCGCGCTGAGCCACCCCGAAACGATGTTGCTCGTCGATGACCACCATGCCCAACGAAGCAAAATTGACCGTGTCCTCGAGCACCGCGTGCGTACCTATTAATATATGTACCTCGCCCAACGTCAGCCCGCGCAGTATTTCCTCGCGCTTCTTTCCCTTCACCGAACCGGTAAGCAACTCCACACGCACGGGCATTTCGCCCAGAAACCTACGCAGCGTTTCGTAATGTTGCGAGGCCAGAATCTCGGTCGGAGCCATCAGGCAGGCCTGATAGCCATTGTCCAGCGCGATAAGCATACACATCAGGGCGACGAGCGTTTTCCCGCTGCCCACATCGCCCTGCAGCAGACGATTCATCTGACGCCCGCTGCCCACATCGCGACGTATCTCCCTGATGACGCGCTTCTGAGCTCCGGTCAGTTCAAAAGGCAGATAATGAGAATAAAAAGTGTTGAACATCTCCCCCACCCGCGCGAACACAAAACCCCGATACTTGCGTATGCGCTCCTTGGCATAGCGCAGGATGCCGAGCTGCACGTAAAACAGTTCCTCGAATTTCAGCCTGTACTGCGCCCGGCGAAGCTGTTCGGGCGTACGGGGAAAATGGATGCAGCGCAAGGCCTCGTCGAGCGGCATCAAATGGTGTTTCTCCACCAACCAGGCCGGAAGCGTTTCCGCCAGCGGCTCTTTCAAAAGCGCGAAAAGATTGGCCTCCAATTTGGCCAGAGCATGCGAATTGAGCCCGGCGCGCTTCATCCGTTCGGTCGTATTATAATAAGGTTGCATTCCCATCTCCGAGAATACCACGCCCTCGGCCGGGTCGATGTCGGGATGGGCCACATTGATACGACCGTTGAAGATAGTGGGCTTGCCAAAGACCACATACTCCACATGGGCCTTATAGCGTCCGAGCAGATACTTGATGCCTTGGAACCAGACAAGATCGATCACGCCCGTTCCATCCGAAAAATGAGCGACCAATCGGCGCTGACGTCCTTCACCAAAGGTTTCAAGGCTAAGTATTTCCCCCTTCAGCTGGATGTAAGGCATGTTGCCGTCTATCTCACAGATGCGATACAGACGGCTGCGGTCTACATATTTATATGGAAAATAATAAAGCAGGTCGTGCAAACTATGGATGGCCAGTTCCTTGTTGAGAATGGCTGCACGCTGGGGCCCTACCCCGGGCAAATACTGAATGTCGCGCGAAGTCAAATCGAACATCCCGTCAAAGCTTCTGCCACTCTGATGTCAAAAGGGGTGGTTATCTTGATGTTTTCGCGGTTGCCCTGCACAAGCGACACGGGCACTCCCATAGCTTCCACCACGGAAGCATCGTCGGTAAACGCCTCGGTATAAGGCTGAAGATAAGCCTTCTTCAGCAAACCGACAGCAAACACCTGCGGAGTCTGCACCAGTTTGTAATCGGCACGGTTTACCGTTGTGCTACGTCCGTCAATTGTTAAATGGCGAACCGTTTCCACCACGTCGACAACGGGAATGACAGCTCCGCGCGTTTCCGCCTCATGATAACATGCGGCTATGACCTCCCGTGCCACAAACGGGCGCACACCGTCATGCACTCCCACCAACCCGTCGTCATCGACCAATTCCAAGCCGTTTTTCACGGAATGAAAACGTGTCTTTCCCCCGTCGGCCACACGATGGGGAATCGCAAAGGCATGATTGTGGCACAACTCCTGCCAATAAGCCTGTTGCTCGGCAGGCAGCACCACAATCATTTCCAACGCTTCATCATAGGCGCGAAAGGCCTCCATCGTGCGCATCAGTACTGGTTTCCCTCCGACAGGAAGAAACTGCTTGGGCACCTCTGTGCCCATGCGCAAACCTTTGCCTCCGGCTACTATGATGACGTACTTCTTCATGCCAACAACATTCCGGCCTTTACTTCACCGGCCTTAGCCTCGCCGGCCAATTTGGCAACAATGGCTAAAGCAAAATCAAAAGCTGCGCCGGGACCTTTTCCGGTGATGAAGTTGGCATCTTGTTCCACCATGGCTCCGGTGGGCTGAGCGCCTTCCATGTATTGCTCAAAACCGGGATAACAAGTGGCGCAACGTCCTTTCAACAGACCCAACCGGCCATACACCATGGGAGCCGCACAGATAGCCGCCAACGGACGGGAAGCCGCACCAAAGTCCAAAATAAGACCACGCAATCCTTCGTGTGCTGCCAGATTGGTCGCACCGGGAAGTCCGCCCGGAAGCACCAACATTTCGGCATCGGCACCGATGAGGGCAGCGTCAAACAGCATATCGGCCTTGACACCGACGCCATGAGCGCCCGACACACACTCGTTACCCGTCACAGACACGGTCTTGACACTCAAACCGGCACGACGAAGAATATCGACTACTGACAAAGCTTCGACTTCCTCGAAACCCTCAGCCAAAAACAAATAAACATTTCCCATAGCTCTATCGCAGTTTAAAATAATACGTAATTGTTCCCGATTGATTGTTGACTCCGTCCACCACATTAAAACGCGCCTTGCGAGCCGCTTCTTCCGCTGCCCGTCGCAAAGCCGTGCTCATGGTGTTGGTTCGTTTGTTGATGCTGGTACTAATGACCCGCCCGGCGGGATTCACAACGATCGTGACCACCACGCGCCCTTCATCCTGTACATTGTAAACAGGCACCGGAAGCGAACCGGTCAGAGAGCGTCCATTCAAATCCCAACTGCCCACTCCGCCCACACCCGTGGACTTCCCGGCATTACTGTTGCCCGTGGGACTACCCTGAATGCCGGTGCCTGAAGTTCCGGTACCGCGATTCCCCATGCTTGTACCTTTGCCGAAAGCGCCTGCTATCTTCTGCGCGGCTTCTTCTGCTGCGGCCTTTTCTGCGGCAGCCCGTTTCTCGGCAGCCAACTGCTCCGCTGTTTTTTCCGGCTGACGTTCCTGTTTGTCGGGACGACGCTCCGACGGCGCCTTGCTTTCGGGCTTTGCCTGTTTCTTCTCCGTTTCCATGGATACCGTTTCCTCCATGTCCTGCGTCAATAGACCTTGTTCGGAGGTCGTTTCTTCAACAACGGGTTCGGGAGCAGCTTCGGGTCGCACGTCGCCCATCACATCCACTTCGGTCAGCGTATAAGGGTCGGAATCGCCTTGGGAAAGTTCTGCTGTACCCAGCATCACAGGCACTCCACTCTCTGTCTCCGGTCTCACGGCACGTATGGAGACAAGAAACAACACGAGCAGGGCGATAAGATGCACTACCACCGTACCTATAATCCCTTGCAGACGATTACTCTTCATTTATTTCTCCGGTGGGCGCGTAGCCAACACCATTTTATATTGGTTTTCATTCGCAATATTCAACACCCGCACGATTTCCCGATATGGCACCGATTCATCGGCGTACAGCGCCACGTACATCTCCGGCTCACGCTCTGCACAAGTTCTCAGGAATTCGGGCAGTTCATCGAGCGTAACAGGCATTTCAGCCTCATTGCCGAACCCGGCATAATAATTCAGTTCCTTATCGATGATGACCCGCGTCAACGGCTTGGCCGATGTCTGCTGTTTGCCTTGAGGCAGCAACACCTTGATGGCGTTAGGCGACACCATTGTAGAGGTTATCATGAAGAATATCAGTAACAAGAAAATGATATCCGTCATGGAGGCCATACTGAATGTGGCCGATATGCGGGTTTTACGTTTCAGTGCCATTGCCGTCAGTCTTTAACGGGTTCATTGAGCAAGTCCATAAAGGCCAGCGTATTGGCCTCCAGCTTATTGACCACGGTATCAACCTTTGCCACCAGATAGTTGTAAGCAAAGAGCGAAGGGATGCCGACGATAAGTCCGCCCACTGTGGTAATCATGGCTTCGTAGATGCCGCTCGACAGCAGGGTGATGTCAATGTTGTTGCCCGCATTGGCCATGTCCCAGAAAGCCGTAACCATACCGGTTACCGTACCCAGAAAGCCCAACATGGGAGCACCACCGGCCACCGTGGCAATAACCGGCAAACGGCGTTCCAACCGGCCTACTTCGATGTTTCCGGCATTCTCGATGGCTGCCTGTACATCGGCTGCCGGACGTCCGATGCGCATTATACCTTTCTCTATCATGCGCGCTCCCGGCGTGTTGACCATGCGGCAGTAGTTAATGGCCGACTTCAGTTCGCCACTCTGAATATAGTCGCGCATACGCTCCAAAAACAACGGGTCTTCCTTCTCCGCCTTGCGAATCACAGCCCAACGTTCAAAGAACACATACACACACAACACGGACAGCACGGCAAGGACAATCATTATCCATCCGCCTTTCATGGCCATGTCCCACAGGTTCATTTCCGGTTCGGCGGTCGTCACGGGCGTCAAAACCGGATTGTCAGAGCTTACAGCCGCAGCCACACCTTGGGCCGCTTGTGCCAAAACAAGTGCTATATTCATGAGCGAAGGCATTTTTTATATTCATCAATGGTGGTTTTCAGACCCAGATAGAGCGCGTCGCATATCAACGCATGACCAATGGAAACTTCATCAAGCCAGGGAATCTGCTGATGGAAGTAAGCCAGATTGTCCAGACTCAAATCATGTCCGGCATTCAGTCCCAAACCCAGCGAACGTGCCCTGCGCGCAGCCTCAACGAAAGGCGCCACAGCCTGCTCGCGGTCAGAAGGATAGAGCGAAGCATAAGGTTCCGTGTACAGCTCCACCCGATCGGTTCCGGCTTTGGCCGCATAATCGAGCAATTCCAGGTCGGTATCCACGAACACCGATGTGCGGATGCCGGCTTTCTTGAAAGCGTCAATCACATCGACAAGAAAGTCAAAATGGGTCCTTGTGTCCCATCCGGCATTGGAGGTCAGCTGTTCCGGTTTGTCGGGCACAAGCGTCACCTGCGTAGGCTTTACCTTCAGCACCAAGTCTATGAATTCCTTACTCGGATAGCCCTCGATGTTGAACTCCGTACGGAGCACACCGCACAAGTCCAACACGTCCGTCCGGCGAATATGCCGCTCGTCGGGACGCGGATGCACCGTGATGCCGTCGGCCCCGAACGATTCACAATCCAATGCCACTTTCACCACATCGGGATTATTGCCACCTCTGGCATTGCGCAGCGTGGCTACCTTATTGATGTTTACACTCAACTTTGTCATTGCTTCAATAGTCTGTTCTAAAAAAAGTGTATCTTTGCACTCAATCTTGTGCAAAAGTAATAGATTCTACGGAATAGCACTCGTTTGCGCAAGAAAAGATGAATTCAAGATTCCGAGTTTTAAGTTTTTTAGCCGAACAATGACAACCGGCTTCGTGCTCCCCCGCAGCATCGGCCGCACCCACAAACCGACATCAAAACAAAGACATACTATGCGATTCGTTCTATTTGGAAATACCTATCAGACCAAAAAGTCCACCCACATACAACAACTGCTGGCCACATTGCGCCGCATGAAAAACGAAGTCTACATCGACGCGTCCTTCTATAACTTCGTCAAGCAGGAACTCGAACTGCAATTCGAGCCCGACGGCATCTTTGAAGACGGCGACTTCGAGGCCGACATGGCCATCAGCATGGGCGGCGACGGCACATTTCTGAAAACAGCCAGCCGGATAGGGAACAAAAACATCCCCATCCTGGGAGTCAACACGGGGCGGCTGGGCTTTCTGGCCGATGTCTCACCCGAAGAAATCGACAAGGCCTTCGCCGACATACTACACGGCTGCTACCACATCGAAGAGCGCAAGGTGTTGCAGCTGTCCTGCGAACCGCAAAACTTTAAAGGCTACCCCTTCGCTCTCAACGAAGTCTCGGTGCTCAAGCGGGATACCTCGTCCATGATAAGCATCCGCACCCAAGTGAACGGACAATACCTAACCACCTATCAGGCCGACGGACTGATTGTGGCCACGCCTACGGGCTCGACGGCCTATTCGCTCAGCGTGGGCGGCCCCATCATGATTCCCCAATCGGGCATATTGGCCATCACCGCCGTTGCGCCGCACAGCCTCAACATACGCCCCATCGTGGTGCGCGACGACAGTGTCATCACGCTCGACATCGAAAGCCGCAGCCACAACTTCCTTGTGTCCGTCGACGGACGCAGCGAAAGCCTCCACGAAGGGACACGGCTCACCATACGCCGCGCGCCCTACACCGTCAAACTGGTTCAGCAGAACGGCCATTCGTTCATCAACACCCTGCGCGAAAAGATGATGTGGGGAGCCGACAAGCGTTAGCCTGCCCGCCCATACGAACATAAGAAAGCGTGTGAGCGCGAGTTCCATACTCGCCGCCCACACGCCTTTATCATGTCCTCAGCGCGGAATGCGCCGTGTGCTTATTGCTTTGCTGAAGTCGGAGCCATAATCAGATCCAACACGTCGGCATCCTTGAAGAATCTCTTGGCGAAGTCCTGAATGTCTTTCGGCGTCAGGGCCTTCAAGATGTCTTCATAGTTCTTCGGGTCGTTGGCATTCACACCCGTCTGGTAGTACGTGTTCAGCACGTTCATCCAGTAGCTGTTGTGATGTTTGCCCTGCTCGTTCTCCTTCAAGGCGTTCTTCACCACTTTGCTGAGCTCCTCGTCGGTCACGCCGTCTTTGATAATCTTGTCTATCTCGACATAGAGCAGCGGTTTCAGCTCGGCAGCCTTGGACGGGTCGCAGTCAAACTGCATGTTCACGCCGTAGCTGTTCACCGGTTCGCGCGAAGCGCCTCCGCTCACACCCACGCCATACGTGCCGCCCTGCTCCTCGCGGATGGACTTCGTGTAGCGGTTGGTGAGAATGCTGCCCAGGATGCTTACGGTGTAAGCGTCTTTCAGGTTGTACTTCATTTCCTTATAGAAGGATACCATGACGGTCGACTTCGGATTCTGGAACGGGAAGTAGAGCACTTTCTCCACTTTGCCCTTCGGAGCGCGCACCTTGCGGTCAATCCATTTCTCGTGGCGGTTAAGCGACGGGATGGAGCCGATGTATTTCTCGGCCATGGCCTTGGCCACTTCTTCTTCCACGTTGCCCACGATGAAGAAGGTGAAGTCGCTGGCGTCGCAGATGCGGTCGCGATAGACTTTCTCGACGCGGTCGAGCGTGATTTTGTTCAGATAGTCTTCATTGAAGAGCAACGTGCGCGGGTTGTAGTTGGTGGTGATAAGGCTCAGCGAGTCTTGCATCATCTTTTGCGGCTGACCCTCCATCTGCTGCACGCGGATGCGGTTCTGGTTGAGCATCACTTCGTGTGCCTTGGCGTCGAAGCGGGGCTTCTGGAAGCGGAGGTAAACCATCTGCATCATGGTCTCGAAGTCCTGGGGCGAAGCGGTGCCGCCGACTGTCTCATAGAGCGAACCGATGCCTACGCTGACTCCGGCTTTCTTTCCGGTCAGGACTTTTCTCAGAGAGATGGCATCGAAGTCGCCGAGTCCGTACGTGCCGGAGAACACGCTCGCATTGTTGGCGGCCGGCAGGATGTCGAGGTCGTCATAGAGAGAAGTACCACCGGCACTGTATGCGCTCAGGGCCACATTGTCTTTTTCATAATCGGCTTTGCGGAATATCACCTTGGCGCCGTTGCCCAGCGTCCATTCCACTGCGTTGAATTCCGGGAGGGCCTTGGTGGCTACCACCTTCGAGCCTTTGAGGTCTTCGGTGATGAGACTGCCGCTCACGGCATTGTCCACATAAGCCTCCACGGGCTGATGTTCGGTGGCGGCAACGATGTCGCGTGCTTCCTGTTCGGTCAGGTGAGTAACACCTTCACTCGGTCCGGAGATGAGGATGACGCGGTTGTCGGCCTTCCACCATTTCTTCACCTGGTCGGCCACTTCTTGCGCCGTGATGGTCGGGATGACCTTCTCGGCAGCAGCCACATAGTCTTCGGTGCTAATCAGACCGGCCTTTTGCAGGAAGTTTGCCTGCATGTCCTTGATATATTGCTCGTTGTTCGTCTTGTTGGCATTCTTCAGGGCCGAACGCAGGCTGGTCAGCATGTTGGTCTTGGCGCGTTCCAGTTCGGACTCGGTGAATCCGTGTTGCACGATGCGCTCGTGTTCGCGGATGACGGCCTCAAGTCCTTCCTTTTCCATGTTGGGTTTGGCCACCACCGACATGGAATAAGCAGAGTATCCGCGCACCACGCCGCCAAAGCCGAGACTTGCCTGCAGGAAAGGAGCGTTGCCGCGTTGGATGATTTCGGAGATGCGACCGGCAGCCATCGTGTTGTAGAAGCTCTGCATCAGGCCGTTCTTGATGTCCTGATAGGTCACCGTGCCGTCGCCGTCGTTCTCCTTGTCGCGGAAGATGCGGATGAGCTCTACACGCGAGCTGGTGGCTTCCTTGTCGGTCGCGAGGTTGAAGTAGGTCTCTTCGTGCGAAGGCACTTCAAAGAACGGGAGCGGTTCGGGGTTTTCGATGGCGGGGATGGAAGAGAAGATGTCCTTAATCTTCTGCTCCATCTTGGCTACGTCGAAATCGCCCACCACGGCGATGGCTTCCAGGTCGGTGCGATACCATTTATGATAGAAGTCGCGGATGGTCTGGGGCTCGAAGTTCTGGATGACGTCCAGACTGCCGATGACGTCGCGCACGGCATATTTGGAACCTTTCAGCATGACGCCCATCTGCTGTTTCTGGATGCGGCGTGCGCTGTTGTTGCGCGTGCGATACTCTTCGGTGATGACGCCGCGCTCTTCGTCAATGTCTTTTTCATCGAGCGTGAGGTAGTAGCTCCAGTCGTGGAGGATGAGGAGACAAGTGTCGACAAGAGCCTCGTCGGCCACGGGCACGGAGCTGATGTTATACACCGTCTCGTTCTGTGTGGTGTAGGCATTCAGGTTTCCTCCGAAAGAGATGCCGTGACGCTCCAGCGTGGAAATCATGCTGTTGCCGGGGAAATTCTTACTGCCGTTGAAAGCCATGTGCTCCAGGAAGTGGGCCAGACCGTTCTGTTCGTCGTTCTCCAACAAGGCGCCGGCATTGCGGATGATGTAGAAGCTGGCACGCTCCTTCGGCTCTTCGTTGTGGCGAAGATAGTAGGTGATGCCGTTGGGCAGTTTTCCCACCAATACTTTGGAGTCGGCAGGAAGCACCTCGCTCCAGTTAATCTCTTGGGCATAGCCCAAAAGGCAGAGGAAGAGCAGAGGCAGGAAAAAGAGTTTTCTCTTCATAATTGTTTGATTGTTAAAGTTTATGCGACAAAAGTAGTCCTTTTCGATAATCTACAACCATCCTACGTGCTAAATATGGTCAAACAAATGATAAAATGACTGAAATCTCCCGTCTTACAATCCTCCGGAACAGGCCACAACGATAGCATTTTGACAGAAACAAGTCACCCCGCCGGTCTTTTTCCAATGCAAAAAGCAAGCGTTCGTCCCGTTATCGGCCTCCGCCGTAACAAATACGCCACGGGAAGACTGTCGGCACGACATTATATACATGTTAATAATTTAACATTAAAATATTAAATCCAAATCGAATCAGGATTGCAATGTTCCGCCCGAAGCGGGAATATCACCGTATGCGAGCGGACATATCTGCGCCCGCGTCCCGGCATATGCCCGCCCGGGAGCGGCAATATGGACAGCCAACCGAGCGAAATGAAACAGCCGGAGCGCGCTATCGGGCTGCTTCCGCATCGTCGCCCAGATAGTAGACCACGGATATGCCGGCCTCCCGCAAAGCCTGCTTCACCCGGTTCACTACCTCCATCTCCACCCGCCGGTCAATGGCCAGGGCGATTTCGATCCCCGGCTCTTCGCGAGACAGAGCGGACAGGCGTCCGGTCAGACGAGAGAGAGGAACCATCTCCTCATCGAGCTGCACGCCGTCGGTCCCCATACCTATATATATATAATGCAAGGACGAAGACTCTCCGGCTTTCTCCAGACGGTCGCTTGCCGGCAAATCGGGACGGAGGCGCGACGAGGGCTCGCGCATGTTGGTCACCAGCATGAAGAAAAACAGCATGGTAAATATCAGGTCGGGGAGAGAAGCCGTGTTGAGCGTCGGCATCCGGCGGCCGTGTCTGTTGCGCATGAACATTCCCATCTCGATCAATCCTCCTCTTGGTTTTAAGGCAACATGGTTTCGGAAATGCGCTGCGGATAGCAAGCCCGGAGCACATCCTGCTGTTCGGCCGTGGCCCGGGCCAACGGACAACGGAAATAACGGCGTGAGGCCGAATCGCGAAGCTCATAGTAAGCCCGGCGCAACTGTGTGCTGACGGAGAAATAGGCGTCATAGCTCGTCCGGCGGTCGTATTGCAGGGAGATGACGTGCGTATCGGTCACCCTGACCCGGCCGAGCAAAGGCAGACGGCGCACATGCTTTTCCGGCAGGGCGGAATCATCCGACGGATTCTCGACGAAATGTTTCACGCGGGCTTTCAACGCCGAAGCATCCACCGCCTCATCGTTCACAAACACACCGCCTTCGGCATCGAGCCGCACAATCAGCAGGTCACGCTCACGGACTTGAAGGGGAGCCATCCGCGCGCTGTCGGCCACGGCGGGAGGCAATTCCTGCCGGATGCCCTTCTTCACTCCCATCGAGGTGGCCAGCAGGAAGAACACCAACAGCATAAATGCCATATCGGCCGTCGAGGTGGCATTGATTTCCGGCACTTCGCGCCTGATGCGTCTCTCAAACATAGGTCTATCGCTTAAGGCCGATGCGGCGGAACACGCCGGCAGCAGCCAGGATTACACACACGACGGCTACCCCCAGCAGGGCATAGACGGCATACAGCAGCATGTCGGCCGCCTTCAGCCACACCGCCTCGGCGTAAGGCCGCCCGTTTATCACCATGGGCGCATCGTCGGCAAACACCCAAGCCAGCAACAGGAGCACGGCAAACGCCCCCGTGCCCGCAAGCAGCCGCCGCATACGACGCCGGCTCTGACTCCAGGCATGCGCCAGCTGAAAGACTACAGCCCCCGCAGCCGCAAGGAGCGAAAGGCACAACATGCCATAAGTCAGGCAGAGCAGCAGGTCCGTGTTTTGCGGACAATTATAGTCGCCCACCGGATTGTCGTAGCCCACGGCAAAGAACAACACGCCGACCACCAGAATCAGCGCCAGCAGCACATAGAGCACGGCATAGGACAATTTGTAGAAATGACGGGGATTCATCGGGACAACTATGAGATTACGCCGGACGGCCACACAACTTATACTTCAGAATCATGTCGAGCAACGATATTGCCGCATCCTCCATCTGCGTGGTAAGCGACTCGATCTTCGACAGGATATAGTTATAGAACACCTGAAGGATGAGCGCCACGATGAGTCCGAATATGGTCGTGATGAGCGCCACCTTCATGCCGCCGGCCACAACCTCGGACGAGATTTCACCGGCCCGCTCAATGTCGTCGAAAGCCATCACCATGCCAATCACCGTGCCCAAGAAGCCGAGCGAGGGCGCTATGGTGATAAACAACGTTATCCACGAACAGCCCTTTTCCAGATAACCGGCTTGCACGTTGCCATAGGCCACGATGGAACGTTCCACCACATCCATATTCTCGTCGATGCGCATAAGACCTTGATAGCAGATGGATGCCACCGGACCGCGCGTGTCGCGGCAGATGGCTTTGGCCTGCTCGACCTCGCCCTGTTGCAATGCCCGGTCAATGTCGGCCAAAAGGCGTTTCGTGTCGATATCGGCCAGGCTCAGATAAATAATGCGCTCGATGCACAATGCCAGTCCGAATACCAGCGTGACGGCCACCAACGACATAAAGCCGGCATTGCCCTCGATAAACTTTTCCTTGACCACTTGGTGAAAGCCGCCCTCCGCCTCGTCCGCCGAAGACGCGGGAACAGCCATTTGCGATGATGCGACAGCCGAATCCGCCGCAAGGGAATCTGTCTGCCCCATTGCCGGGAGCACGACCGCCGGGACGGCAACAGCCATCAGCAGCGATATGAACAATCGTTTCATTCAGTCGGTTATATCAATTATTTTCAGCCCAAAGATAAACCATCTTTTTGGGATGGCAAACACCCGGACTTGTAGAAAGCTGAAAGAAAGCCCTTCCATCCATCTTTTTGGCAGACAGAAACGCGATTTCTGCCATATTTTGATAATTTTGCACGCGACAAATCATATTCCCTCATTCAGATGTCAGACCAGGGCCAGATGTTCATCGCACGTTTCAACGCCGGTGACGAGCAGGCATTTCGCGAAGTGTTTGCCCGTTACTACAAACCCTTGTGCGGCTACATCTACGACATCATCCGCGACTCCGAAGCTGCCGACGACGTCGTGCAAGACATTTTCATGGCCCTGTGGAACCGCCACACCGATTTCAACGCCATCGAAAAAATCTCCTCGTTTCTGTTCGTCTCGGCCCGCCACGCCGCACTCAACATCCTGAACCACGAAGCCGTCAAGCAGCAACATCTGAACGAGTATACCGCCGAAACCGCAACGGACGACATGGAAGAAACGCTCCTCATAGCCGAATTTGACGCCAAACTCCGTCATTGGCTGGATGCCCTGCCTGCGGAATGCCGTAAAATCATAGACCTCGCTTTGGACGGCAAAAAGAATGCCGAGATAGCCGAAGCCTTATCTCTGTCCGTCCAAACGGTCAAGAATCAGAAAGTGAAAGGATTGAAACTATTGCGCGAACTCTATCGCCGGGACTACGCCCTGCTTCTGCTCTTCATCCGCCTCTTCATGGAACGGATATAACCGGCCATCCGCAACGGATACACGACTGCCCAGGACACAAAAAAAAGCATCGGAGTCGGGCCAGCGGCCCATTCATCCAATGCTTTAAAGTCCTATCAGGGGGAGTCAGAGGGGGAGAATCTCGTCTCCTGAAACCCCAAAAAACCAAAAACGTATGGAAAACAGCTACATCAACGGCAGCGACCTGCTGCTCAACGTGGGCGGCAAGGCCGTGGGCCACTGCTCCACGCACACGCTCACCTTCAACTCCGAAACGAAAGACCGCGCCGTCAAGCCCGTGGCCACCGCGCCCAAAAGCGCGGGCCTGTGGAAAAGCAAGGGCGTGACGGGCCTCTCCATCAGCGTCAGTGCCGAGGGCCTGCGCTTCTACGGCGAGACCGAAAACGGCTTCACCGAAATCTCCGCCCTCTGGGGCAAAGGCCAGAGCGTCGAGGTGGAAGCCTACGAACGCGAGAAAGACTCCGCGCCCTACCTCAAAGGCAAGTTTGTCATCGCCTCCATCGAGGAAAGCAGCCCGGCGCAGGACGACGTGACCTACTCCGTGTCGCTCGAGAACGACGGCGAGCCGGACATCTATCCCGGCAAGGAAAGCGGCGGAGGTTCCGGCTCCGACGACGAGGACAGCGGCGAGGACGGAGGGCTTTGAGTTTAAATGAAGAATTAAGAATGTAGAATGAAGAATGGCCATGCGGCGTGTATGCCATAGTCGGTGAAAATTCTTCATTCATCATTCTTAATTCTTCATTAAAAAAGTTCTTAATTAAAGATGAAAGAAATAACAATCAACGGAAAGACTTATCCCTGCTATCAGACCATGGGGGCGCTGCTGCGCTTCAAGCAGGAGACGGGCCGCGACCCTCGCACCATTGCCGACGACGTGGCCGACATGTGCATATTCCTGTGGTGTTGCGTGGCCTCGGCCTGCAACCGCGAACGCAAACCCTTCGACCTCTCGCTGCTGGACTTTGCCGACAGCATCGGGCTGGACGACCTCACCAGCTGGGCCGCCGCCCAAGCATCCGCCGGGGAGAGCGACGGCGAGGGGGAACAGACGGCGGCGATGTGACCGCAATGCTGGGGCACGCGCTGGGCTGTCTGGGCATGAGGCTGGACGACTTCGTGCGCCTCACGCCGGAAGAGTTCACCGCCGCCTGCCGTGCCGACCACGCCCGGCAGGAATCCTTCTGGCACGACGACTGGGAACGCATGAGGATGCACGCCTGGCTCATCGTGTCTTTCTTCTCCAAGCGGAAGAACTTCCGTCCGCGCGACCTCCTTCCCTTCGGCTGGGACAGCCCGCGCCGCCCCGCGGAGCCGAAGGAGGAAAGCCGCCGCCGGTTTGAAGCGCGGCTGATGAGGCGCAAGATGCGGGAAAAACGGGAGGGCTAGGGCTTGGCCTTGTCCTCCTCTTCCTTATCCTTGTAATCGGGCCCGTAGCCCACCGACCAATAAAGGCGGTACATGAGGCCGGGAAGAGCCACCGTGAACGAGGCCGCGCCGACGTAGAGCAAGACATCGCACATCGTGTTGATGCCCACAATGAGCGCCACGCTCGATGCAAGGAAGAACACGAGCCAGCGAGCATTTGTGCGGAAAGGGTCTTTTTTAGCAGCCATAGGCGATAACGTTTTCAATCCTCCTTGTCTTTAGGAGGAAGAAGAAGAAAAACGACCCGTCGTCGTCGGAGACAGAAAACGTCCGGTAAAACGGGATGAACATGCCTATGCAGAACCCGGCCATGCCAAGGCCCATCAGAAAAAGGCTGTCTGTCTCACCGCCCAAAAGGCAAAGCAGCCCGAAGAAGAGGCCGATGAGCAACCATGCACCGGAACTGATAAGATGCTCTTTCTTATGTTTCTTAGCAGACATATGAGGATAATGTTTTCAATAGGTAACACACAAATGAAGGAAGACTCAACCGAATATCTTGTAGCACGACACGAGAGAACCAATTACTGCAATCGGCAGCAGCCAAGTGGCCGGAGTGTTGAAGCTGATAAGCCCGAGGATATTAAAGACGACAAGCAAACCCCACCATTTGGCATAGCGATTGGAGGTTTCTTCGGAGTCATTATTCATAACGGATAACGTTTTCAATAGGTAACTTAAGAAGACGTACCTGCTTTGTAAATGAACATAAACAGCCCTATGGCAAATCCGGCCATGCCCAACCCCATCAGAAAGCGGCAGTCAATCTCACCGCCCAAGATGCAAACAAGGCCGCAAAGGATGCCTCCGAGAAGCCATTCTCCCGGATACAAGAAAGGTTTGTTGTCTTTTTCGGTAGCCATAACGGATAACGTTTTCAATAGGTAACACGCAAATATAATGAATAAATGAATGAAACATGGCAAAGGACGTAAAATTTAACATCAAGCTCGTCATCGACGGCAAGGAGCAAATCGTCACGGTTTCCACTGCCGTGAAGGACTTGGCCGAGCAAATCGCTGCGGCGCAAAACGCATCCGGCAGTCTGAGAAATAATTTTTTGAAATTGAATCAGACCGTTGATTATTTCCGCAATTTATACGGAGCCGCCTCCGACGCCGCCTCCGCCCTGTCGGCCCTCACGGAGGAGAGCCGCTCGTTCGGCACGGCCATGCGTGCGGCCAACACCATGGCGGGCAAGGACGAGGCGGGCTTCGGCGAGCTGAAAGACCAGGTGAGCGAGCTGGCCAAGGAAATCCCCGTGGCCCGCGACGCGCTGGCCGACGGCCTCTATCAGGTCATCAGCAACGGCGTGCCCGAGGACAACTGGATAGACTACCTGCGCCGGTCGGCCCGCGCCTCGGTGGGCGGCATCGCCGACCTGGGCGAAACGGTGAAGGTCACCTCCACCGTCATCAAGAACTACGGCCTGGAGTGGAGCGCGGCGGGCGACATTCAGGACAAAATCCAGCTCACGGCCAAGTATGGCGTGACCACCTTCGAGCAGCTGGCCGCCGCCCTGCCGCGCGTCACGGCCAACGCCGCCACCCTGGGCGTGAGCATCGACGAGCTGATGGCCACCTTTGCCACCCTGACGGGCGTGAGCGGCAACACCGCCGAGGTGTCGACCCAGCTGGCCGCCGTGTTCACCGCCCTCGTCAAGCCCTCCTCCGAGGCCGCCGCGATGGCCGAACAGATGGGCATCCGTTTCGACGCCGCCGCCATCCGCGCCGCCGGAGGCATGCAGAACTTCCTCCGTATGCTCGACATCTCCGTGAAGCGCTATGCCGCCACCAGCGGCGTGCTCGAGGAGGAAGTCTACGGCCGCCTCTTCGGCAGCGCCGAGGCCCTGCGCGCCCTCATTCCGCTGACGGGCGAGCTGTCGGCCAAATTCTCCGACAACGTGGCCGCCATGGCCGACAGCACGGGCACCATCGACCAGGCCTTCGAGCAGATGGGCCGGACCGGCTCGGCCCGCCTTCAGGAGCTGCAGAACCGGTTCGCAGGGCTGGGCGACGCCATTGCCGAGGCCACGCAGGGCTTCGCTCCCTACCTGAACTTCGCCGCCCAGCTGGGCACGGTGTTCACCTCCGTCATGACGCTGGCCAACGCCTTCAAGACCTTCGGCGGCGCGCAGCGGCTCTTCAACAGCCGCATGATGCAGAACGCGGCGGCCACCCTGCTCTTCGGGCGCAACGCCACGGCCGCAGCCGCCTCGGCCCACACCATGAGCACCGCCATGCGCGGCGTGGCGGCATCGGCCACGGCGGCCAAGGTGGCCATCCGCGCCGCCTTCATCACCACGGGCGTCGGGGCTGTCATAGCCGCCGCGACCTTCGCGCTGGAGAAGTTTCTCAACGCCATGGACGACACGACCGAGGGGCTGAACGAGTTGAACGAGGCCGAGGAGGAGTTCAAGCGTGCCGGAGCCGAGGCCCGCGTGGCCATCGACGAGGAAATCAAGAAGCTGGGCGCGCTCATCGCCTCGAAGGCCGACACCACCGAAGCCGTGCGCCGCCTAAACGAGGAGTACGGCCGGACGTTCGGCACCTACGAGACCGCCGCCGAGTGGTACGACATCCTCACCCAGAAGAGCAGCGCCTACGCCCGCCAGGTGGGCTACGAGGCCCAGGCCCGCAAGCTGGCCACGCAGATAGCCGAAAAGGAAATGGCCCTGGAGCAGAACCGCCAGAAGCAGGAACAGCTGAAAAAGGAGGGGAAGGCAACATACACCAAGATAATGCCGGTTAATGTCGGCGGCCTCGTTCCCTCCGCCAAAGTCGAGGGGGTAGACACGGAAGCCATGCGCGAGGCCAAGCAGGAAGCCCGCGAGCTGGCCGACGAAATAGCCGAGCTGGAACAGAAGATGGCCCTCGCCCAGCAGGGCATCGCCAAAAGCGCGGAAGAGATAGGGACTGACATCAGCCAGGCCGCCGGTGCGGTAAACGCCGCCACCGGAAACGGCCCCGGCGCCCCGACCGCCGGAACCGCCACCCCGACGCGCCCCGACATCGGCCTCTTCACGCCCGGCTCGGACGTGGACACGAAAGGCGTGGAAGAGCTGCGCCGGGCCGCACAGCCCATCACCGAGGAATACATCCGCCAGGCCGACACCCTGCGCGAGATAGACGACATCATCTCCCGCCTGACCAACCGGCAACAAGGCCAGCAGATGGGCGACGCCCTGCAAACCCAGAAGCTCATCGACCAGGCCCGGGAGAAACGCGAGGGCATGGCCGCCACGCTCGACCTGCCCTCCGTCGAGCGGCAGACCGAAGAGCTGGAGAACCTTCCGCCCGCGAAGCTGCAGGCCGAGCTGGAACTCATCGGGCTGGACAAGGTGCGCGAGCAGCTGGCCGGGCTGAAGGCCTTGCGCGACATCGTTCCCGAAGGCCAGCGCGAGCAGCTCGACACGCTCATCGGCAAGTGGCAGGGATATGCCGACACGCTCGACGCCACGGGACAACGCACGCCCGGCGTGCAGGACAACCTCCGCGCCGTGGGTTCCGCCCTCTCCAGTCTGTCGGGCGTGGTGGGCGAAGGAGCCGGGCAGTGGATGCAGTGGGCGTCGGGCGTGCTGAGCGCCATCGCCTCGGCCATCCCCGCCATCACGTCGCTCCTGGGGCTGACCGAAGAGGAGACCGCCGCCAACGCCAAGGGCGCGGCCACCAAGGCGGCCAACAGCGTGGCGGGCATCCCCTTCGTGTGCCCGGCAATGGCCGTGGCAGCCATCGCAAGCGTCGTGGCCGCGCTGGCCAGCATCCCCAAGTTTGCCAAGGGAGGCATCGCCTACGGCCCCACGCTGGGCATGTTCGGCGAATACGCCGGCGCAAGCCGCAACCCCGAAGTGGTGGCCCCGCTCGACCGCCTGCGCAGTCTCATCGAACCGGCGGAAGGGATTTCCGGAGAAGTGCGGTTCGAGATAGAGGGCGACAAGCTGGTGGGCATCCTGCGCCGCCGCGCCCGGCAGTCGGCACGGGGGTAGGTTTTCAGGGGACAAGAGCCCCCTCTGACTCCCGCTTGTTAAGCCCTCCCTCCGGGGGAGGGTGCGAGTGGGGCCGAGCCCCCTTAAAGCACATACAGACGGCATCTGTAGCATATACAGACGGCATCTGTAGCACATATAGACCTCGTCTATAGCACATATAAGCAAAATAAAACAGTATTAACCGTTTTTAAGCAAAACCGGATATGGCATATCACAAAACACACGAAGGCGAGTTCCTGGGCCGCGACGGCACGCTGTGGCGGGTGGAACTGCTGGAAAACACCGACACGGCCCCCGCCACGGTGGGCGTGCTGACATTCGAGGCCGACGAGCCGCTGCTGCTCGAATGGGAAGAGCGCGGCAAGGAGGAAGTCATCCAGGGCTGCGTGGCCACGCTGCGGGTGGAAAGCCCGGGCGACCGGACGTATGAAGGGCTGTACTCGGTTGAGGCTTGCCGCATCCGCATGGACGTCTACCGCGACAGCCGGCTCTACTGGCAGGGCACGCTCGACACGGAGTTCTACGAAGAGCCCTACGAACGCGCCTCGCTCTACCCCGTGAGCCTGAAGTTCTCCGACTTCGGCGTGACGGACCGCCTGAAGTTCGACCTCTCGGGCCTCCAGACCGTGGGCGACATCCTGGCCTACAGTCTGGCCCGGGCCGGTCTGGAGGCCGACATCGACCAGACGCTCATCAGCACCACGCTGCCCGGCCAAGCCTCGCCCCTGACGCTCGACGCGCTCAGCGTGCGCTCCGACAACTTCTACGACGAAGACGGCGAGGCCTCCACCCTCGAGGAAGTCATCGAAGGCATCCTGCAGCCGCTGGGCCTGCGCATGGTGCAACGCCGGGGGCGGGTGTGGATTTACGACCTCAACGGCCTGCACGCCCAAGGCACGCCCGCCGCCATCGAGTGGGACGGCGACAGCCAGACGATGGGCGCCGACGTGGTCTACAACAACGCCCGCATCACCTGGAACACCTACGCCCAGAGCGGCAATCTCATGCCCGCCGAATGCTGGACCGAGCCTACCGACCCGAACGAGACGGCCCTGAACGAGATATTTGGCAAGCCCTCAGGCGAGTGCATCCTCTACAGCTACTACTACGGCACCGACCTGGCCGGATGGAACGACGCCACCAACTGCGGCTTCACGCTGTGGACCAGCTCGAAGGGGAAAAACGCCACCTTCCCGTTCGGGCAATGCCAGTTCTTCAAGATAGTGCCCCAGCTCGACGGCGACGAGTCGGAAGGCATAGCCATCAGCTGGACGGGCGTGAAGAACGGGCCGGGCGAAAGCGGGCTGCGCGACCTCAGCTTCACCTGGCGCGGCGTGTTGCCGCCCATGTTCCTGAAAGCCGCGAGCCGCACGGGCGGCTATCCCCTCTTCCGCACCGAAGAGGTGTGGCTTCCGCCCGTCGACAACCCGCAGGGCCTGCTGCTGCGCGTCAGCCTGAACCTGATGGCCGACCCGCGCTTCAACCCCTTCGAGGAGGCCGTCAACTGGGCCAGCGACAACATCTGGGAGAGCATCATCGAATGGAGCGGCAACACCTACAACTATCAGCAGAAGGACCATCAGGAACACTGGAAAAGCTCGGGCAACTTCCTCTACGTCCCCGTGACGGTGAAGTTCCGCCCCGACGGCAGCGACGAGGTGCTGTGCTGGGACAACCGGGTCACGGTGTGGATGGACGTCGACGACAAGCCGCAGACCACCCTGGGCGAAACGCTGGGCGGCTGGATGCCCTACAGCGCCGCGGCCGACGACAGCGACCCCAACCGCTGGGGCTACCTGGCATGGTATGACCCGAAGAACCGGACCGAAGGCTGCGGCGTGGCCCAAGGCTGGAGCATGAACCGGCAGGCCATCAACCCCCACACGAAGACCCTCACCAAGCGACTGGAGGAGTGCGACGACGGGCAATACATAGCCTACCCCGGCGACGGCCGTGGCGGCAAGCTGTGGATGGAGGTGAGGGCCGAAGGCTGGTACATCGTCGACGGCGGCAACAACTTCCCCGCCGGAGGCTCCGACAACCCCAAGAACCTGTGGGGAAACGACAACGACCTCTACTGGAAGATGCGCCACATCCTCATGCAACTGCCCCAGGTGGAAATTGTCAACAACCAGCCCTTCGACCAGGAAATCAACACCGACGACGTGGAATACAGCGCCGAGCTGAACCCCGCCGCCAAGGAACCCATCGAGCTGGAGACCACCTGCGGCACGGCCGACGGCGGAGTGCCCACGGCCCGGGGCGCCTACTTCCGCACCGACGACTACACCCAACTGACCAGCCTGACCCGCGCCGGACGCACGGCCCAAGCCGAAGAGCTGCTCATCGGCACGCTGTACAGCCAGTATGCCACGCGCCACACCCGGCTCGAGGGCGAGGCCGTCCTGCTTTCCGGCCCGTGGGGAACGCTCACCGAGCAGAACCAGCCCGGCAAGCTCTTCCTCGTGGCCGCCGACACGCAGAACCCGCAGGCCGCCACGAGCCAAGCCGTCATCATCGAACTGAGCCCCGACGAATACGACCGGACCGACAACTGAACAAAACAAAGAAACAAACGACATGGACAAAACCTACAAACTCACCGTAAACCGCCGCACGGCCCGTCCGCGCAGCAAACGCCTCCGCCAGCTGGGCGCCGCAGCCTCGGGCGGCGGAGGCAGCACCGTGGTGCAAATCAGTGGCGGCGCCGCGACAGCTCCCGGCCACACCCACGACAACAAGTCGTCGCTCGACCAGATGACCACACGGTCCAACGGATACCTCTATCTGACCCAACTGCACGAGGTGGAACTCGAGGACGGCACGACCGAATGGCAGGAAGAGACCGACAAAGTCAACGCCGGACACGCCGACACGGCCACACACGCCGATGAGGCCGACACGGCCCATGACCTGGACGACAGCAGCCCCGTGTGGGACGAGCTGGCCCGGCAATTCCTTTCCAAGCAAAAGGCTGATGCCACCTCCTACCTGCTGAAGCTGTTGGCGGGCGCGGAATTCGGCGAGTTCGTCGCAGGCCTCACGGGCGGCAAGATAGACGAGACGGGGGCGGCGGAATTGCTCTCGCTGCTGCTGCGCGGCGATTTGAAGAGCGACAACTTCGCCACCGGGGCGCTGGGCGCGGGGTATGCCCTCATGAAGCGGAATGCGGCGGGCCATTCGTATATGGAGGTCGACGAGCTGTACGTCCGCATGAAGGCCCTGTTTACCGAGCTGGAGATAAAGAAGCTGTCCTACTCGGGCGGCAACTTCATCTTCTCCCCGGCGGGCCTCACCGTGAGCCGCGTGGAGGAGACGGCGGACGGCTACCGCTGCTACTTCACTGCCGACGACGGCCGGACGGCCACCGAGAACCCCTTCCGGGTGGACGACCTCGTCATCTCGCAAACGTTCAACATCAAGGAAGGGAAGTACGAGGGCGTGGCCAACCGCCGCTACTGGCGCGCCGTCACGGCTGTGGGCGACGACTACATAGACCTCTCGAAGAGCGACTGCGAGGCGGGCAGCGACGTGCCCCAAGCGGGCGACAGCGTCATCACCTTGGGCAACAAGACCGACACGGCGCGCCAGAACGCCATCCTCATCAGCGTCTACGGCGAAGGGGCGCCCAGCTTCACCCAGCACGCGGGCATCAAGACCTACTCGCTCGACGGCACGGAGAAGATACGCGTTTCGCCCGGCGTCGGTGGCAACCTCTTCACCGGAAAGTTCGTCATCGAGAACGGGCAGACGGTGGAGGAGTATGTGGACGGCAAGACGGAAACCGCCGTGACGAACGTCCGCACGGAGTTTGCCCTGGGCGACAGCCCCGACGTGGCCCCCTCCACAGGATGGAGCACCGCCAGCCCGCAGTGGACGGAAGGGAAGTACGTGTGGCAGCGCACCGCCGTCACCACCGCCAAGGGCACGACCTACGGCAACGTGGCCTGCATCCAAGGGGCGAAAGGCGAGCAGGGACCTCAGGGCATCCAAGGCCCGCAAGGCATCCAAGGCCTGCAGGGGCTGCAAGGCGAAAAAGGAGACCAAGGCATACCGGGCGTGCAAGGACCGCAAGGCGAAAAAGGCGACAAGGGCGACCAAGGACCGCAGGGCATCCAAGGATTGCAGGGCGAGAAGGGCGAGCAGGGAATCCCCGGCAAGGACGGCGCGCCGGGCAAGGACGGGGCCGACGGCAAGACGAGCTACTTCCACATCAAATACTCCGCCGTGGCCAACCCCACCAGCGCAAGCCAGATGACCGAAACGCCCAGCACGTACATCGGCACCTACGTGGACTATACCGCCACCGACAGCACCGACCCGAAGGCGTACACTTGGGCACGCTTCCAAGGCATCCAAGGCCCTCAGGGCGACCAAGGCATACCGGGCACGAACGGGGCCGACGGCAAGACCTACTACCTGCACATCGCCTACGCCACCTCGGCCGACGGCTCGCAGGGATTCAGCACCACCGACGCAACGGGCAAGACCTACATCGGCACGTGCACCGACACCAACGCCGCCGACCCCACCGACTACAAGCGTTACGCATGGAGCAAGACAAAAGGCGACAAGGGCGACAAAGGCGACACCGGAGCCACCGGCAAGGGCGTGAAGGCGCTGGAGCCGCAGTACTACCTCTCCACCTCCGCCACCACGCAGACGGGCGGCACGTGGCAGACCGCCTGCCCCGCATGGCAGCAGGGCCGCTACATCTGGACGCGCACCAAGGTGACGTGGACCGACAACTCCGTGACCTACACCACCCCCGCCTTGGCGGGCGACATCAACGGCTTCGGCGAGGACCTCGCCGAGTTCAAGCAATCCACCACCTCGCAGCTCTCCGTGCTGGCGGGCCAGATAAACGCCAAGGTGAGCCAGACCACCCTGACGCAGACCCTCGCGAACTACGTCACCACCACGACGCTCAACCAGAAGGTGAGCGAGATAAACCAGACCATGGACGGCATCACCAGCCGCGTGAGCAAGACCGAGACGAGCATCAGCGGCCTCACCACCCGCGTGACCACCGCCGAATCGACCATCGAGCAGCAGGCCCAGCAGATTGCGCTCAGGGTGACGAAGGACGACATCACCTCCAGCTTCACCATGACCGCCGGAGGCATCAGCCTGCTGGGCAAGGAGATATCCCTCACGGGCCGGGTGACCTTCGCCATGCTCTCCGCCGACGCGCAGGGCACCATCAACGGCAAGGTGGACAGCGCGACCATCATCGAAGGGGGCAAGATAAAGACCTCGATGATTGACGTGGACAATCTATACGTGAAGCATCTGGAGGGTGCCACGGGCGACTTCACGGGCGAGGTGAACGCCGACAGCGGCAAGATAGGCCGCTGGATAATCGACGGCTACAGCCTCAAGACCGAGAACAACGTCATCCCCAGCAACCCCACGAGCGGCGACGGAAAAGGCTCGCGCCTGACCGACGGCGGACTGCAGCTCACCTGCGGCATGCAGACCGGGGTCAGCACTTCGGCGGGCATCCTGCAGTCCGCCTCGGGCATGGCCATGGCCGCCAGCATCATAGCCAAGGGAACCAACGCGGGACTCTACGGCGCGTTCATCGGCGCGGAGTACACCGGCTACGCGGGCAGCATCTCCAACGTGGTGGCTCTGGAACTGAGCGCCAAGAGCACGTCGACCAACCCTCTGGGCGACCCCCCGCTGGCCATCAAGGTCGACGCGGGATTCTGCGACTTCAAGGGGATACAGAATCTCTCGTTCGGGCGGCTGAACACGATAACGGCCTATGCAACGATAAGCAATGTAGACGTGTTCGTGTACACTTACCCCACGACCAAAACCGGAACCCGCGTATACAAGCCCTCGGGCACCGACCAATACGTCAACTGCATCCGCCTTACGCGCAACGTGATTTACACCGTCAACGTGTGCGCTCCGTCCGAGGGCAATCAGATAATAGTCATCGCAAACGTGAGCGGGTCGGACAAATACATCAGCATGACACGCGGAGCCGATCATTGGATATACACGCTGAAGGCCTACAATGGCGTGTTGATGTACGCGGAAGGCACGGCATACTCCTACGGCGGCCACGCGGTGAGCGACCTGTTCAGCCTGAGCAGCGGATAAAAGTACTAGTTTAACGCGATTGAAGTACTAGTTTAACGACGTAAAACTACTAGTTTGATAAACGATACAAGCCGACAAGGAAGCAAGGGGACGAGGAGCCTTGTCG
Organism: uncultured Phocaeicola sp.; assembly: GCA_944321015.1. GTDB lineage: Bacteria > Bacteroidota > Bacteroidia > Bacteroidales > Bacteroidaceae > Phocaeicola_A. The sequence continues at coordinate 25,901 of CALUJS010000013.1, forward strand.
GCTGAGACCTGAAACCTTGTCCCCGACAGTATTAACCTTATAAAAACAGTAAGATTATGGCTTTTTACAAACCCATGCAACTGAAGAAGAACGGCAAGTGGTATCCGCAGGCCGTTCAAGTGGACAAACCGTTTGAAACCGACGAGCTGGCCGACCGCCTGGCGCAAATCTCCACCGTGAGCCGCGCCGACGTCTACGCCGTGCTCGTGAACCTGCCCGCCGTCATGGCCGACATGATGAACGCGGGCCGCTCGGTGCGCATGGAGGGCCTCGGCACCTTCCGCTACACCATCAACGCTGCCGAAAACGGGGTTGACACGTCGGCCGACGTCTCCGCCGACCAGATACGCTCCGTGCGCGTGCGCTACACCCCGGAGACGCGCCGACCCAACAAGACGGGCGACGTGACCCGCGCCCTCGTGCCCGACACCCTGCGCTGGGTGCGCTTCGACGGCACCCCCGCGGAAGAGGACGACACGGAAGAACCCGGAGGCGACGGAGGCGACGATAGCGGCGAAGACGGAGGACTCTGAGAAAATGAAGAATGTAGAATTAAGAATGAAGAATCGATTTAAATGAAGAATGATGAATGTAGAATGAAGAATTTTCGCCGACTATGGTATACGTGCCGCATGGCCATTCTTCATTCTTAATTCTTCATTCTTAATTAAAAGGGAAGATGAAAGTAGATTTTAGAAACCTGCCCGTGCGGGACATCGAGGGGAACCTCTGCCCGCGCGACATCGCCAAGGAGCTGGGCAACATGATTTACAACGAGACGGCCGACCTCGGCGAGCTGGACCTCGCGCAGCGCATCTACCGCGAGGGGTGCGTCGACCTGACCGACGAGGAGACGCAGACCGTGCGCCGCTATGTGGAGAAGAACTACAAGGCCTTCGTCAAGCGCGCGTTCGACGAGGCCGTGGACGAGGCGCGTCAGAACAGTTCGGAGTGAGAGCCGAGGCGCAAGAGGCTGACGACGTCGCCGTCAATCCAGATGAGCAGCAGGTCGTCCTCGACGTGGCACTCCATGCAGCCGCGATACCGGCCCTTCAACGCGTGGGGCTTGTGTTCCGGCGGGATGGGCAGGCCCTCGATGAGCAGGGCGGCGATGCGCTCGAAGGCGGCCACCTTGCGGGGATTGTTCCGGATGCGCTTGAAGTCTTTCTTGAACTGTCCGGTGGGGTGTAGCTTCCGTTTCATCGCATCAGTTCGGCCATGAGAGATTCAATACTGTCGAAAGTCTGTTTGTCCTTCCCCGAGCGGGCCTCTTCGATGGCGGCCAGCGTCTCGGGGTTGGGGCGATCTTCGAGAGCTTCCATGAGGAGCAGTTCCACAAGGTTGTTGAGGCTGCGGTGCTCGCGTTCGGCCTCGCGGCGCAGGCGTTCCAGCAGGGCGTTGCTCAGGCGGAAAGCGGTCTGGGTTCGTGCTGTGGTGGTAGTCATAGGCATACGTGTTGTGTTAGGTTTGTGATTGCAAATGTATAACAAATAGATAACGCAAGCAAAAGAATGAATGTTAAAAAAAAGACAGCCCCACCCAAACCCTCCCCCGACGGGGAGGGCTTAAAGAGTGAATGACATTGTTTAACCAAAAACCGACGGCCCCGCGGTTCTCCCCTTCCGGGGGAGTTAGAGGGGGCTTCAATCTATGGAAATCAGAAACGAAGGAAACGGGCGCAAGCGGATAACCGCCGCCTACAAGCAGTATCTCGTCGGCAACGCGCAGGGCGAGGACAAAGACAAAATCATCGCCCACAGCGTGCTCGTTCCCGAATGGGTGTCGGCCGACGAATGGAAGGAGGTGGGCGAAGAGGAGGCCCAGCGCATCAAGGCCGCCAAGGCACAGACGGGAACCATCGAGTATCCCGAGGAAATCACCGCCACGATGAGCCTCATGCGCATGAAGGTGAACGACATGGGCCTGACCGACGCCGAGGCCTTGGCCGTGCAGACGCTCTACCCCGAATGGGAGACGCTGTGGGGCCGGAATCTGCCCGAAGGCTTCCGCCTGCAACACGGGGGCAAGCTTTACAACGTGCTGCAGGCCCACACCGCGCAGCAGAACTGGGAGCCGGGAACGGACACCGCGTCGCTCTATGCCCTCACCGGAGAAGCCGGGGCGGAACACGCCGGGACGCAGGACGACCCCATCCCCTATGAGCAGATGATGCTCATCGAGGAGGGCAAGTATTACACCGAGGACGGCGTGCTCTACCGTGGCCTCATGGACGCGCCCAACGGCTACCCCAACGACTTGAAGGACCTGCCCACGCTGGCCGAACCGGTAAGCGATGAGGAATGAAGAATGTAGAATGAAGAGTTGTCTTTATGATGAGTTCGGAAGTGATAAAAGAAGCCGTGGCCCAAGACGTGACGGGAGGGTTCGCCGCGCTGGCCACGGCCTTCATTCAGGAGAGTTTGAGCCACATGGTGCCTTGGCTGATAGCCAGCGCGGCGGTCATCGTGTGCGACCTCTGCTTCGGCATCCGCAAGAGCATGATGATGAAGGAAGAGGTGCGCTTCTCGAAAGCCATCCGCCGCACGATGGGGAAGATGGTGACCTACTTCGCCTTCGTGTGCATGGTGTGCATGGTGGAGGTGGCGGCCAGCTCGGAATACGGCATCGACAAGTGGGCGTGCCTGCTGGTGTGTGGGATAGAGTTCTGCTCGATAGTGAGCAACATCCTCAAACCGAAGGGCTACAGCCTGAACGTGAAGGCCATCGTGGCGGCGGTGCTGGGCCGTGTGCTGGGCGGGAACAAGAAGGAGTATGAGAACGTAATAGAGAAAATGAAGAATGAAGAGTGAAGAATTAAGAATTTATGGTGAAAGTACTGATTGACAACGGCCACGGGGCGAACACCCCGGGCAAGCGGTCGCCCGACGGACGGCTGCGGGAGTATGCCTATGCCCGCGAGATTGCGGAGAGGCTGGAGTGTGAGTTGCGCAAGCGCGGCATCGATGCCGAGCGCATCGTGAAGGAAGAGACGGACGTGCCCCTTGCGGAGCGCGTGCGGCGCGTGAACGAGTACAAGGCATCGGAGGCCGTGCTCGTCTCCATCCACGTGAACGCGGCGGGCATGGGCGACGAGTGGAAGCAGGCCCGCGGCTGGGAGTGCTGGACTTCGCCGGGGCGGACGAAGGCCGACCGTCTGGCCACGTGTCTCTACGACGCGGCCCGCGCTCTGGGCTTCAAGACCCGCGAGGACACCACCGACGGTGACCCGGACAAGGAGGGACACCTTTATATATTGAAACACACGCGCTGCCCGGCCGTGCTGACGGAGAATCTCTTTCAGGACAACCGCGAGGACGTGGACTTGCTGCTGTCGGCGGCGGGAAAGGCTTCCATCGTGGAGCTGCATGTGAAGGGGATAACTTCCTTTTTAATGAAGAATGATGAATGAAGAGTGAAGAATAAAGGCGTTCTTTGACTTGGTGGAAACATCGCTTATTTTAGATTATTGCTTGCTTTTTGGAATAATGCGGCTGCTTATTTTAATTTTTGGCTGAAAACTTGGAATAAGGCATACTTTATTCTAATTTTGCCTGGAATATTATAATAGCATATATGAAGAGCTTTAAATCAGGTATTTATATAAACCAAGGGTATTACAAGAGCTTCCAGCCTAATTTCATAAACAAGGCATGGGAAGTCTCTGATATGGAAGTTATTACATTGTTAAGCAAAGCTGACAGAATGCTTGGACGTTTAGACATGTATTCTGAACACATCCCCAACATTGATTTGTTCATCAGCATGCACGTGATGAAAGAAGCTACGCAGTCATCCAAAATAGAAGGGACGCAAACAAATATGGAAGATGCTGTTCTTTCTAAGGAAGATGTACCTCTTGACAAGAGGGACGATTGGATGGAAGTTCATAATTACATCAACGCCATGAATGAAGCTATCAAGTTATTAGATGAATTGCCTTTTTCTTCCAGATTGATAAGGAATGTCCATAAAATCCTCTTGCAAGGCGTAAGAGGCGAACACAAGCAACCGGGAGAATTTAGAAGAAGCCAGAATTGGATTGGAGGTTCAAACATAAATGATGCTATATTCGTTCCTCCCGTTCATTCTTCTATTCCCGATTTAATGGAAGATATTGAAAAGTTCGTACATAACGACAAGATATTTTTTCCAGAATTGCTAAAAATTGCCTTGATACATTATCAATTTGAGACGATACATCCATTCCTCGATGGGAATGGACGCACTGGAAGATTAATGATTACATTGTATTTAGTGAGCAAAGGCATTTTAAAAAGGCCGATTCTGTACCTGTCAGATTACCTTGAAAAGCATAGGAACTCTTATTATACCAACCTTATGCGCGCAAGAGAAAACAATGATATATCTGGATGGTTTAAGTTTTTTTTAAGCGGAATCATCCAAACGGCAGAAAATGGCGTTCGGACTTTTGAGGAAATAATGTTACTTCAAAAGGAAAATGAAGAGAAGATAAAATCATTGGGGAGCAGGTCGGCTAACGCGCTAAAAATCGTTACAGAGATGTATAAGCTTCCTATTATAGATGTCAATAAAGTTGTAACTATAACCGGAATCAGTACGGCTTCTGCATATACGTTGATTTCAAGCATGGAAAAATGTGGAATTTTGTCTGAAGTTACCGGGGGAAAGAGGGGCAGGATTTACATGTTGAAAGAATATTTTGACATATTCAATAAGTGACATTTGTGAAGTCCTAAAAAGGCGGTGTTTCCAACAATTCACCGCCTTTTTCATGCCCGGGCGGAAACGTGCCGGGCTTTTTTGTCGAACTTAAAAATGAAACGTTATGAAAACATTGCCTTGGATACTCTGCGCCGTGCTGTTCCTCGTCGGATGCCGCAGCGTGGAGCTTGTGCCCTACCCCGTAAGCAATGTGCAAACAGAGTATAGGGACCGTCTGGTGCGGGACAGCATCGTCCTGCACGACAGCATCCACGTGAAGGAACGGGGCGACACGGTGTGGATGGAACGCTGGCACACGGCTTACCGCGACCGCCTGATGCGCGACACTATCGTGAGGACTGACAGCATCCCCGTGCCCTACCCCGTGGAGCGCGAGCTGACGCGCTGGGAACGGTTAAAGGTGGACTATGGCGGGGCGGCTCTGGCCGTGGTGGCGGCTGCGGTGGTTGTCGCGCTTGGCCGGATCGTGATGAGGCTGAAAAAGTGATCATGTCAACAAGGGCGGGTGTCAGGACCCGCCCTTGTCCGTGCCGTAGCCTTCACAGGTTCGGGCATCCGTTGTATTTAGCTCTTTGAAATTAAATCCTACATGGTCACAGCCTGCAGCTCCGCGCTCATCTTCCTGATGGTTCCCATGATTTTTCTCATCGTGGTCTCGGAAGCCGAAGCGATTCCTGTCTTGTATTGCCGCATCTGGCTTTCGTTGATGCCCGCGCGTTTGGCAAACTGGCTGACGTTTATCCAATCGAAACAGTTAAAAAACGACGGGAGGTCGTACCGGAACTCAACCGTTATCTCCTCCGCTTCCCGGGGCCATTCCCCGCCTCGTTCCGCAACGATTTCTTTTGCTTCCTCGATACTCTTGTAGAAATCCTTTTTGGCTTCATCCACGGAATAACCGTACCCGCCAAAGCAGCAATCCATTATCTCGTCGTCGGAGCTAATCTGATAATAGTTGTTGTCGTTTCGTTCAATGGTTGCAGTAATTTTTTTCATCTTCTGACATTTTTGCAAAAGCCTTTGAAATACGATGCAAAAATAACGTTTCTGTTAGTAACAAACAAACAAACAAACAAGCAAGCAAACAAAGCTAACGTTTTTGTTATTATTAACCAAATGCCCGCGTGTCATTTCTCGTCAAACAGACGCATGGCCCGGGCCTTCTCGGTGTCGGCTATGCGGATGTAGGGACGCATGGCCTTGTAGTCGCTGTGACCCGTCCACTCCATCACTGTGGCGGCGGGTATGCCCATCGCCAGGGCGTTGCAGATGAACGTCCGCCGCCCGGTGTGGGTGCCGATGAGTTCGTACTTGGGCCTTGTCTGCTCGATGCGCTCGGCGCCACGATAGGCCACGGTGGTCACGGGCGTGTCGATTCCGGCCAGATAGGCCACTTCCTTCAGCCACTCATTCATGCGCTGGTTTCTGACCACGGGCAAAGGCCGTTCGTCGTCGGCATACTTGGCCAGAATGGCCCGCGAGTACTTGTTCAGCTCGATGCGGAGCGTGTCGCCCGTCTTGCGGGTCACGACGGTGACGGCGTCCGGACCGATGTCGGAACGTTTCAGGCGGCTCACGTCGGAATAGCGCAGGGAGGTGAAGCATTGGAAACAGAATACGTCGCGCGTCCGTTCCAGGTATTTCTTCCCCGGCGGGAAGCGCAGACCGTAGACGCGCATCAGCTCTTCCCAGGTGAGGTAGACCACTTCCTTGTCGGCCACGGTGCGCAGCCGTGGGGCGAAGTCCTCAAAGTCTTTGTTGTCGAGGTATCCCTGCTTCCCGGCCCATCGCAGAAACCATTTGAGGAGCTTCCACTCTTTCAGCACGGTGACGTTCTGCATCCCCAAGGAGCGAAGCAGGAAATCAATGTAGCGTGCAAACATCGGACTGCGGAAATCTTCCATCGTCAGGCCCTCGTCGAACTCCCGGAGATGCTTCCTGAGCGTGCGGAATTTGAACACGGTGCTGTCCGACCATCCGTTGACGCTTCCCTGCGTGGTGATGAACTCCAGGAAATAGTCGTCGAGCGTGCGGCGCTTCTTTGCGGCCTGTGTTCCCCGTCCGCTCAGCCGGTTGAACTCGTCGCGGTAGTCGGCCTTCGAGGGGATGTCGCCATGCACCTCGTAGTATTTGAACACGTCGTTTGCCGCGTCTTCCATCTGTGCCAGCGCACGGTTGATTTCGGAAGCGGCAATGCCCTTCGCGTTGGTCGTGCCGCGCCGGCATTGCATCTGCGCCGCGTCCCATTTTTGCGGGCCAATGGTATATCCGCAATTAAACTGCAGCACGTTCCCTTCCCACCGGACGCGCATCCTGATTTGGCTTTCGCCCGTATTCCTGCCTGCATATACCTTTTGCAGGTAAAAGGAGATAGTTCGCTTAATATTCATGGTACATAATTTTATATGCTTTGGTACACATCCGCAAATGTATGTACCATTTTCGAGAGATTCAAATGTATTTTAATAGGCTTAAAAAAAGCATCGACTTTCGGAACATCCTACTTATCAATGCTTTATAGATTACCACCAGCTATTAAAAAACTATCGGAGTGGAGTTGGAGGGAGTCGAACCCTCGTCCAAACGAGGAAACCATATGTTTTCTACATGCTTATCTCTGCCTTCGGTTTTCGTGCACAAGCAAGACCAGAGCCACCCACTTATGCCTTAGCCTTTAAATTTCACCACAGCCTCAAGGCGCGACCGCGGCTATCCCCGATATGACTGCACCACTGAACCGGAATGCTTCGGAGCAACAGCTTCCGAGTGATGTCCCGTTTCCACACCTTGTGCGGAAATTAAGCTAATCTACTGTACTTCGATCAAGCAGCGAGAGCGTAGTTGTTTTCGCCAGATAATTGTTCGGTAACTGAGATTATAGTGCCAATTGCCGACGCACTGCATGCTTACATACCATTTCTGCCCGCTGTCAAATCCAAACAACCCCAGAAAAAATGTAGCCCTCTTCCACCGAAGAGGGCTACAAATATAGAGCTTTATCTATATATCACCAAATTATCGGACCAAAATCTGCTATTTGGCGAAGCTGACGGCACGAGTCTCGCGGATGACGGTAATCTTCACCTGTCCGGGATAAGTCATCTCGTCCTGAATCTTCTTGGCGATTTCGCCGGAGAGCAGTTCCGTCTGTTTGTCGTCAATCTTGTCCGCACCTACAATGACACGAAGCTCACGACCAGCCTGTATGGCATAAGTCTTGGTCACACCCGGGTAGGACAAAGCCAACTGCTCCAAATCGTTCAGACGCTTAAGATAGGCTTCCACTATTTCGCGGCGTGCGCCGGGACGCGCGCCGGATATAGCATCACACACCTGCACGATGGGCGCTATGAGCGTCTCCATCTCGGCCTCATCGTGGTGGGCACCGATGGCATTACAGATATCCGGTTTCTCCTTGTACTTCTCGGCCAGTTTTTGCCCCAGCAATGCGTGTGGCAGTTCCGGTTCGTCATCGGGCACCTTGCCTATGTCGTGGAGCAGACCGGCACGCTTGGCTTTCTTCGGGTTCAAGCCCAACTCGGATGCCATGATGGCACAGAGATTGGCCGTCTCACGCGCATGTTGCAACAGGTTCTGTCCGTAGCTGGAACGATACTTCATCTTGCCGATGAGTCGAATCAGTTCAGGATGGAGGCCGTGAATGCCCAAGTCGATAGTCGTGCGCTTGCCGGTTTCGATGATTTCGTCCTCAACCTGCTTACGCACCTTGGCCACCACCTCTTCGATGCGTGCCGGATGGATGCGTCCGTCGGTCACGAGCTGATGCAGGGCCAGACGGGCGATTTCGCGGCGCACGGGGTCGAAAGCGGAAAGCACAATGGCTTCGGGCGTATCGTCCACCACAATTTCCACACCGGTCGCGGCTTCGAGCGCACGGATGTTGCGGCCTTCGCGGCCGATGATGCGTCCTTTCACCTCGTCGGAGTCGATATGGAACACCGTAACCGAGTTTTCTATCGCCGTTTCGGTGGCCACGCGCTGGATGGTCTGGATAACAATGCGCTTGGCCTCCTTGCTGGCTGTCATCTTCGCATCGTCCATGATGTCGTTGATGTACGACTGCGCCTGCGTCTTGGCCTCTTCCTTCAGCGAGTCAATCAGGCGCTCTTTGGCCTGCTCGGCAGAAAGGCCGCTGATGGCCTCCAGCTTCTCGCGTTCCTGCGTCTGGAGGTTATCCAGTTCTTCCTTCTTCTTATCGATGACGGCCAACTGACTTTCCAGATTGGCTTTGATGGCATCGGCCTCATTGCGCCGGCGTTGCACCTCCTCCTGACGTTGATTGAGCGTCAGTTCGCGCTGCTTCAACTTGTTTTCCACTTGCTGGATGCGCTGGTTGCGTTGTGCCACCTCTTTCTCCAGCTCGGTCTTCTTCATCAAGAACTTCTCCTTTACCTCCAGCAGTTTGTTTTTCTTGATTACCTCTGCTTCGTTCTGCGCTTCCCGCAGGATGGTGTTGTATTTCGACTTCATGACATACCTGAAAATCGCATAGCCAACCACCAACCCTACAACGAGCGCCACAAGTGATGTTACTATAGTTAAATCCATCGTACTTATAATTTATAATAAAAAAAATGCGCACCACTCCTCTCAAGAGAACACTTCCCTCTTGAACATGAAGCAATGCGCGAATATCGTTCTATCTTCTAACCACAAGAAAATGCCTCTCCCGCCGATTCAGCTTCACCGGGCTGTTCGTCGCGAAACCGCTCCTCAAACTCCCGGACCAGCTCTTCAAGGCTTTGCCTGTAGGGCACCGTATCGTTCCGCTCTTCCACTTCGACCCAGCGGTAAGCCATGTCGAAAGCCACCATCACCAGATAGTTGTCGACACTCCCGCCCGGCACTCTGGAGCGATACAGATTCACTTTCTCGTTAACCAACTTGGCCGCGTCCCGGTAGAGCTGCTCGTCCTTACGGTTGACAGACAGCTTATAGGGATAGTCGGCCATTGTCAGCGTTATAATCATTTTTTCGTCGTCATGTTCCATACATCCTCCTTATCCGTTCAATAAAGCGATGCATTTATCGATTTCACGCACCAGCCTAGCCAGACGTTGTTTCGTGTCACGCGATTCATCGTCATTGATGCTAATGATTCTGGCTGCCTTCAAATTGGCGTAGTCGGCCTCGGCTTGTTGACAACGCGTTTCCAAGGCTTTGATTTCCTCGTTCTTCTGCCGGAGTTCCCGATTAAGCTCCTCGTTTTTCTGCTTCAACCGGTCATACAGATATAGGAAATGACGAGCATGGGCTTCAAACGTGTTGAGTTGTCTTCGTTCTTCTTCCGTCATACGACACCAATTTGTCAGACAAATATAGCCTTTCTTTGTGAACTACAAAAGAAATTCACAGGAATTATATATAATCCCGGCTAATCCTCGTCTTTGGGCTTCGGCTCTTTCTTGGCCAGCAGGAGGATGTTGAAGGCATACTCCGTCATCCAGTCGGCCGAATAACCCAGCGTATGCTGATATTTGCGCAGGTTGGAACAGGTCTTGCGCATGGCGTCGTCCTTCCACTCATAGCGGGTCAGAATGTCGTTGACGGCCTTGGCCGTAAACTGATAGATGGTTTTACGAAAGACGGACGGCACGCGGAACTTCCACTTCATCAGCGTCCCCACGCACATCATGAGGTCCTGACTGAAGCCTTGGAAGAGGAACAGAAAGTTCTTTATCTCGCCCACGTTGCGACAGTTCTTCTTGATAGATTGGTCGACCTCCTTGAAAAAGTTGTCGCTCAGTCCGTAGATCTCCTTCAGCATCTTACGGCTGCGGCTCCTCTCCGCGACGCCCAGCTTGTTGTTCTGCGTAGGCACTTTCAGCGTGCGTTTGAACACGGCCACGTCGGGGAGGAAGGCCAGATTGGTGATGCCCAAATTACAGGCCATCACCGACTCGTAGTAGACGCGTATCAGCGTCATGAAGTCTTCCATGCCACCGACACGCTCCACGCTATCTTGTTGTTTCTTCTTAAATATGTCAAACAGTCCCATATGTTTTTAGTGTTATTCGGTTTTTTCAAGAGTGCAAAAGTAACAGTTTCCCGGGAAACTGCCCAATCCATCGACGTTTTCTTTCTGCGTCATTGAACTTTCCGACAAGGCGGAGGGTCATTCCCATAGTTCAATTAGTTATTAACAACCCAAAAGTACAAAACGATGAAACAGATGCTTATGATGCTGGTTGCCGTCATGTTGTTCGGATTCACGAACGAAGCGGCAGCCCAACGGCCCGAACGAGGCAGACGCATATCGCCCGAACAGATGGCCGAACAACGCACAGCCTACATGGTACAAAAGTACGGTCTCAATCAACAACAGACCGACTCGATCTTCGCCCTGACCATGCGGCAGATGGAGCAAATGCAGAGCCTACGTCCGAGCCCCGTGTCGCGAGACTCGCTGCGTGCCATGAGCAAGAGCGAACGCAAGGCCTACCGCAAAGCGAATGAAGAACGGCGTGAAGCCATGCGCGAACGTATGGAGAAGGCCAATGAGGATTACCGTGCCGGCCTGCAGCGAATCCTCACCAAGGAGCAATATGACCGCTATCTGAAGGACGAGCAGGCGCGCATGGAACGCCGCCCGAACTTCCCCGGACGACGACCCGGACAGCGTCCCGACTTCCCACGCGAGAACGACGAGGACGACTTCTGACCCGCGTGTCTCACTCCAAATCTACCACCGTGATGCCGGCGCCGCCGAACTGCACATGCTCGTCGCGGAAGGCGTGCACGCCGGGCACGGTGCGCAAATAGTCCCTGATGAGCGTGCGCAGGATGCCGGTGCCGGTGCCATGCAGAATGCGCACGCGACCGACGCCCAAGAGGATGGCGTCGTCAATGAAATAGGTCACGGCGCGCACGGCCTCCTCGCCGCGCATCCCGCGCACGTCGATGTCGGTGTGGAAGTCCAATTTCTTCTCATACACACTGTCTTGCGTGGCGGAGCTGACGAAGGATGTGCTCCGCTGCGCGTCGTTCGTGCGGGGCGCCTCAGCGCGTTCCAGGCGGTCGAGCTTCACCGTCGTCTTGATGGCACCGAAGGCGACGGTCGCGTTGCGGCCGTCCGTGGCAAGCACCTCGCCCACGGCGGTCTGTCCCTTCATCCTCACCGTGTCGCCCGGCTGCAGGGGAGCCTCTACGCGCGGCTTCTCCGGACGTACGGCATCCGGCTTGGGCTGTTTCTTGCGCTCCTCGCGACGACGTTGCTTCTCGATGAGTTGCTCCATCTTGCGCGCAATCCGATCGTCGTCCGGACGATGCTCCGTCTCGCGGACTGACTGTTCGAATTCGGCCAGCTCGCGGCGGGCATTGCGCGTCTGCTCCTTCTCGGCCTGGGCTTCCTTGATGGTGCGTATGGTATTCTCGATGCGTGCGCGCGACTCCTCTAGGAGGCGTTCTGCCTCGGCCTGCGCGCGGCGGATGATGTCCTTCCGGCTATCGTCCAGCTCCTTCAGACGTTCCTCGTAGCGGGCTATCGTCTCCTCCATCCGGCGTTCGCGTTGGCGGATGTTCTGCCTCTTTGTTTCCCAATAACGCTTGTCTCTCACGATGTCCTGCAGATATTTGTCGGCATCGATGTAGTCGCTCCCGACGATGGCCGACGCATCGGCTATGACATCCTCGGGAATGCCTATCTTGCGGGCAATCTCAACGGCAAACGAACTGCCGGGATTGCCTATCTGAAGGCGGAACAGGGCCTGCATGCGGTGGCGGTCGTAGAGCATGGCGCCGTTGACCACGCCCTCGTGGGCGTCGGCAAAGTGCTTGAGGTTCTGATAGTGGGTGGTGATGACGCCGTAAGAGCCGCGGTCATTGAACCGCCTCAGCACGGCCTCGGCCATGGCACCGCCTATCTGAGGCTCGGTGCCGCTGCCGAACTCGTCGATGAGTATCAGGCTACGTCGGTCGCAATGACGCATCATGTTCTTCATGTTGAGCAGGTGTGAGGAATAGGTGCTCAGGTCGTTCTCTATGCTCTGCTCGTCGCCTATGTCGATGAAGATGCTGCCGAATATGCCGGCCCGGCTGCTCTCGTGCATGGGGATGGGGAGACCGCACTGCAGCATGTATTGCAGCAGGCCGACGGTCTTCAAACAGACGGACTTTCCTCCGGCGTTCGGTCCGGAGATGATGAGGATACGCTGTGAGGGGTTGAGCGCGATGTCGAGCGGGACGACCGTCTTGCCATGTTTCTCCAACGATAGTTTCAGCAGCGGATGCACGGCCCCTGACCAGTCTATCACCTGCTCGTCCGAAAGAGCGGGCTTGACGGCGTTGGTCTCCACAGCCAGCCGGGCCTTGGCACGGATGAAATCCATTTCGGCCAGAAACTCGTAGGATTGGAGCATGTCGGGGATGGAAGGACGCACGGACGCGGAAAACTCCGTTAGGATGCGGACTATCTCGCGACGCTCCTCTCCCTCCAGCTCGCGGACGCGGTTGTTGGCCTCGACCACCTCGGCCGGTTCGATGAAGACGGTTCGCCCGGTGGAAGACTCATCGTGAACGATGCCGCGCAGTTTGCGCTTCATGGCGGGCGCAACGGGAATGACGAGGCGGCCGTCGCGCATCGTGGGGGAGACGTCCTTGTCGACGTAGCCCTCCGATTGCGCCGCACGGAGAATGGCGTTCAGGCTGCGCGATATGCCCGAGGCCGTGGCCGTCAGTTCGCGACGGATGCGCAACAGATCGGGAGAGGCGTTGTCCTTCATCCGCCCGTATTTGTCGAGTATGCGGTCGATGTCGGCGATGATTCTCGGAAATGTCAACACACTGCCCGCCAGTTCAGCAAGTGACGGATAGGGCGTCTCGCCATCGTCGTTGTCCGACGGTCGGAGGAAGCGGACGATGCCGCCGATGATGTCCAGCGAACGGCGCAGGTCGAAGAGTTCTTGTTCATCGAGGTAGAGCCCCTCGACCTTGATGCGACGCAGGGAGGGACGGACGTCGAAGAAATATTGGTCGGGGAAGTCGTCCTCTTCGCGGATGATGCGGATGAACTCCTCCGTTTCGTCAAGCCGACGTTCAATGGTCGTCATGACGTCGGAGAACGCCATTGCGTCCACCCGCTCCTGCCCCAGCGGACTGAGGCACCTCGCGCGCAACAATTCACGTATCTTGTCAAAGCCAATCTTCTGCTCGAAGTTCTGTGGATATATCATATATAATATAGGTATATGCGTGATTAAAAGCGATGCAAAATTAACCGCTTTGCCGTGGACGGGCAAATTTGAGGAAGAAATATGCGGGCTGCGCAACCATTTGGCAGTGAGCAGAGGTATATTTGCGTCTGTGAGAGCTGTCGGTAAAATATGTGCACCCGTTTTGACGGATGTTTCAAGAAAAGCGTAGCTTTATGGAACAATAACCATAAAGACACGCATGTAAGAAACAGACAGGAAACGAACTTGAACATATAAGCAACCCCGGCTGACCATTATCCGATTCGCCACGTCGTGCACCTCATTTTTCGGGCGCAAGCGTCCATATCTTCGGCCGCGAGCGATCATATCTTCGCTTGCGAGCGTCCATATCTTTAGCCGTGAGCGTCCATATTCAGCGTCAGACAAAGACTAACGACCACAAAATTAATATCATGTCAAAGTATTCCAATCGTGCACATCGTCTTTTTCTCCGTTCGGTAACCGGCTGCTTGTGGTAACAAAGTTCATCTCCCTGCAAAAATGTTCCATCCTATGCCGCGTTTCTGCACAGCATTGCCTCATCTTTGCATCGTAATTCAAAACAAAGACTGAGATGAGACAATTCGGCAAAAGCAAACACTTGACAGAGGAAAAGAAGGCCGTGGAGGAACCAAAGCAGCTGAACCTGCTGACGGCCATCGAACAGATTGTGGAACGTTCGGAAGGCTCCGGCCTGAGCGAGGAGTTTTTCAAGGACGCTCACCGCTACATCCGCTACGTAAGCCGGAAGATGCGGCTGACTCCGGTCCAAGCCGTGCTGTTCGCCCTTTTCATCGACAAGAGCGATGACAGCCGCATCCGCATCAGCGAACTGGCATCGCACTTCCGCTGCCGCATGGTGCGCATCATCCGCCACATGAGCGACATCGACGTACTGGAACAGCGCAAACTGGTGATCTGCTGTCGGCAGAAACGGGAAAAGACTTACCGTGTGGCCCTGCCGGTCATCGAAGCACTAAAGGAAAACCGATGCTACGAACCCGCTCCCGCCAAGATAACGACATGCGACGACCTATTCCGCCGAACTGGAAGACCTCTTCGAGCAACGAAGCGACGAGGAACTCACCTACGACGCCCTGGAGAAAGAAGTGTGCATCCTGCTCGACAACAATGCCACGCTGCACTTCGTGCGTCAACTGGAAAGCTACCGACTCGGCGATTGGGACCGGATGGAACTCATCTATTTCTGCCACATGCTTGTCAACAACGACGACACGAATATCTGCGGACGCGACTTCGAAGATTTGTTTGACAGCAAAAACATCTTCCGCATGCAGGAACGCGAACTGGTAAAAGGTTACAGCGACCTGATGGAACAAAAGCTGGTGGAATATGTCAACAACGACGGCTTTGCCGACCGCAACAATTTCCAACTGACAGCCAAGGTGAAAGAAGAGCTGCTGTCTGAACTGAATCTTTGCGACCGCCAGGCTAACGCCGGACAAGAGCTGATAAAAGGCGAGACACTGCCATACAAATCCCTCTACTACAACGAGCGCGAAACGATGCAAATCGAACAGCTGGCTTCGCTGCTGAGCCGCGAACGCTTCGACGAAGTGCGCCGACGGCTGGCCGAAAACGGCATGCGGCGAGGATTCGCCTGCCTGTTCTACGGCGCGCCGGGCACGGGGAAAACCGAAACCGCGCTCCAACTGGCACGCCGCACCGGGCGCGACATCATGCAGGTCAACTTTGCCCAACTGAAAAGCTGCTGGGTGGGCGAAAGCGAGAAGAACGTCAAGGAGCTTTTCGACAAATATCGCGCCCTGGCAAAAAAATCCGAAGTCACCCCCATCCTGCTCTTCAACGAGGCCGACGCCATCATCGGCAAACGCCGGGAAGGAGCCGAACGCGCCGTAGACAAGATGGAGAACGCCATACAGAACATCATCCTGCAAGAGATGGAGACGCTCGACGGCATCCTCATAGCCACCACCAACCTGACCCAGAATCTGGACAAGGCGTTCGAACGGCGCTTCCTCTACAAAATCGAATTCGAACGACCCGACCTGCGCTCCAAGCAAGCCATCTGGCAAACCATGCTGCCCGACCTGAGCGAGGCCGACGCCGCCGAGCTGGCCTCCTGTTACGACTTCACGGGCGGACAGATTGAGAACATTGCACGCAAGCAGATGGTGGAAAAAATTCTGAACGGCACGGAACACATCGCCCTCTCCACCCTGAAACAATATTGCGACAACGAACTGATAGCCACACCGGACAAGCCGAGAAAAATCGGCTTCCGGCATACGGCGTGAAACAAAACAATCGCGACTTTTGAACACCAAGAAAAACAGACACACAACCATGGCACGAGACTTATTCAATCGCTACATCTGGCTGGTAGACACCATACACCACGCCGGAAAAATCACATTCGAGGAGATAAACCGCCGCTGGATGCGCACCGAGATGAGCGGCGGCGAGGAACTGCCCCTGCGCACCTTTCACAACCACCGCAACGCCATCGAACACATATTCGACATCAACATAAGCTGCAACAAGCAGGGCGGATACTACTATTACATTGAAAATGCCGAGGAGATGGCGCGTGGAAGCGTGCGCGGATGGCTGCTCAACACCTTTGCCGTGAGCAACCTCATCAACGAGAGCCACCGCCTGAAACACCGCATCCTGTTCGAGGAGATACCCTCGGGACAGCGCTTCCTGACACCCGTCATCGAAGCCATGCGCGACGAGGTGACCGTCGAGATGACCTACCAAAGCTTCACCCACGACCACCCCTGCACCTTCGAGGCCGAACCTTACTGCCTGAAGGTGTTCAAGCAACGGTGGTATCTGGTGGCCCGCTGCGTGGACTTCCGCGAGCCGCGCATCTATTCGCTGGACCGCATGCACGAACTGACGCCCACGTCGCACCCGTTCGTCTATCCCAAGGACTTCAATCCGCAAGACTTCTTCCGCTTCAGTTTCGGCATCACAGTCGACCCGAGCTACGACGTGGAGCACGTGCGCATCAAAGCCTACGGCGTGACCTGCAACTACCTGCGCACCCTGCCCCTGCACGAGTCGCAAACCGAGCTGGAGCGCACGACAGACTACACGGTGTTCTCCTACCTGCTGCGACCCACGCACGACTTTGTGCAGGAGCTGCTGTCGCACGCCGCCGAGGTAGAGGTGCTTGCGCCAGAATGGATGCGCGAGGACATGCGGGCAAAGGCCGCCGCCATGCTGAAACGATATGAGAAAGAAGGTGAACAATGACCGACTTTGCAGCCATCAACTTCGAGACGGCCAACCGCGAACTACAGACCGTGGCTGCCCGCTGCGGCTTCGACCTCACGCGCCATCACCACGCCCTGGCCGATGCCGAAGCCTGCGCCCGGATAGCCTGCATGATATTGTGAGGACGAGGATTTAACACTTCAACATGCGGTCCGTATCGGTTTGTGTGCTAACTTTGTAGGTGTATCGACATGCTTTGAGATACATGAATATTAACACTTAACCCGAATCAATGCCATGAAGTGTTTCGCTTTCATATCCTATTCGAGGACGGACATCGATGTCGCCCGCTGGCTCCATCAGAAGTTGGAGAAGTATCCCTATCCGTCCGCAATGGTGGCCGAGGAGAACCGTCCGCCTCATGAGAAATATGTGCGCAAGGTGTTTATGGACGTCAAGGACCTTCCGGTGTCGGAACAGAAATTTGCCGATGACATCAAGCTCCGTCTGGCCGAGGCGCGCTATCTCATTGTGCTCTGTTCCGAGCGATCGGCGACGTCGGCCTATGTCGACAGGGAGATACGCTACTTCCTCGAGACGCACGATAACCGCGGCAAACTGATATTGCCCGTGTTCATCGACCGTGTGGAGGGCTGCATCCCGCCCGCTCTTGCCGAGATGGATATTCTGAAGCGTAACTGCCCCATCTACGACACGAAACTCGATGCGCGCAGCGAGGCCAACCTATATTGTTTCTACCACGTCGCCGCCTTCCTGCTCAAAGTGGACTTCTCGCTGTTGTACAACCGTTACGAATCCTATTCCAAGCGCAAGCGGAAGTACGAGGTGCGGCTGTGGGCGTCGTTTGCGGCTCTGTTGCTGTTCTCGTGCCTCTTCCTTTTCATTTCGCTCAATCGCCAGCGCGAGCTGACACGGAAGCAGGAGGAGCTGACGAAGTTCGAGAAGAACATCTTCCCTCTGTCGGTGGTCTTCGGCTATGAGAAGAATTTCCTTAGCCCGGCCGTCGCCTATCTGAAGGAGCATCGCCCGTCGTTCGGCATCTACATCCTCATGCCCTACTGCGTCGACGACCTCCGCCATGGCGACCGCATTGCCCACATGGGGAAACTCATCATGAAGGAACTTCGTGCCGATTCGCTGGTGTCGGAGACGTTGCCAACGAGCGTGAGGCGCGGCACCATCGTCGGCCGGATTGCCGCCGGGGAAGGCCGTTTCGAGCGGGTTTACATTGACTTTGCGTCGACGACGAGCACCTTCCTGCAAATCCTGAACTATAAGAAGCAGCAGTATCCGGAGCTGGATGAGGATGAGGTGATACGTGACTATGCGGACACGTTCGTCCGTCAGACGAAGGAGCTTCTGCGTGCCGACTCGGCCTATGTGCACTTCTATACCTCGCAGACAGAGTTTATCGACGCGCTGCGGAGGGCCGCAGACTGAGCGGTATATACCATGACATGAGCAGAGGGCGCGCCGGTTATTGCGGCGCGCCCTCTGTGTTTATTCGTCGGATGTCAGTTTGTCATTCCAAATATCCGTCGATGACCTGCACGATGTTGGGAGCCGAAGGACGCTCTGCGTTAATAGTGATGATGCGTCCTTCGCCGTCGAACACCATAAAGCGGGGAATGGCCGTGATGTTATATTCCTTGGCAAAGGCAGACTCGAAGTTGTCCGGGATAACATACTGCCGCCACGTGGGTTTGTCGCGGTCGAGCTTCTCGTGCCACTTCGCGAGGTCCTTGTCGAGTGAAATGCTGAGGAACTCTATCTTCGGGTTGCCCTTGTATCGCTCGACGAGCTTCTCAACGAACGGAATCTCGGCGCAGCACGGGCCGCACCAGGTGGCCCAAAAGTCGATATAGGTCACCTTGCCCTGACCAATCACGTCGAGGAAGCGCACGGTGTTGCCATCGACATCCTGCATCTCGAAATCGGTGGCCTTCACGCCCGGAAGCAGACGGGCCAGGTTGTTGTACACCTTCTCGTTCTCTTTGAACCGCTCGCTCGTGCCGGATACCGTGCGGTAAATCTCGAACAGATGTTGCAAATCGTTGTTCATGCCCATGGCTAGGTAGATGTGCATGCGGTCGTCGGCCAGTTTCTCACGAACGGCGGAGTTCTGAATACTGTCGCGCAAGAAACAGTAGAAACGGGCATCCTGCGGCTCGTCCTTATAAAGGTCGGGCTGGATGGATAGCTTGAAGCTCACGGCATCGCCCGTGGTGGTTGACTGACCTCCTCCGGCCATGTTGGCCTCATCGTTGAGATCGATGCTGTTCACGTAGGCCATAAAGTCGGCATCCTGCTCCGGATGGTTGCCGTCTATCTGCAAGCGGCGGGCATATACGAAGCTGTATTGCGTCTTTAGCCCGTCGATGGCCGGGGTCTGTTCGGCCACGAACTCCGGACATGCACCTTCCAGCTTGCCGCGCCGGAATGCCTGCTGTGCCTCAATTTGTGCCATATAGTCCTTGAAGGAAACTTGCGAGCCGTCGTCGTTCTTATACTTATAGTCATAATAAGACGGCAGGTTCAGATATTCACTCTCCACACGGGTGGAGCCATCAAAGACGGGCGTAGAGACGTAGTGGGTCAGGGTTTCGCCAAACAGGGTCTCAGTCTTCATGCCGCCCGTCACGTCCACCCGGAGTGTGTCGCCGGGTTTCAGGTAGCAATTTATCACACCTCGGTTGTCACCCAGATACTCCAGGTAAAGGCCGCGCTCCACATTCTTCGTGGTCTTTACGGGCATGAGGAAGGTGCCGTCGGCCTGCACATCGATGGTATCATACACGGCATCACCGATGGTATCGCTGTTAATGAGCAGGGCATATCCCTTGCCTTCGTAGTTGTGTAGTGTTCCGGCCAGATAAGCCGTGTCGGCCGGTCGTTGGGCGCAGGCGGCTAAAGCCAGGGCTGCACAGCCCAAAATAGTAAACTGTTTCATAGTCTGTTAGTATTTATAGTTATCGCCAATTCTCGTTCCATTTCAGCACGCCTTCGGGCAGTTGCAGATAGAGGTTCTCTTCCGACATGGTGTAGGTGTTCGTGCCGTCGCTGTGACTGATGGGTTTCTGATCCTGAAAGAGCGGGTCGTTCCACAGGCGGCGGATGTTGTAGTAGCGGTGCACGCGGCCCACAAACTCACGTCGCTGTTCCTCCCAACAGAAACGCACCAGGTCGTCGCGCGTCTGCACCGTGGCGGGTATCTCCTCATAGCCCGTGCGGATGCGCTTGGCTCGAAACTCCGTGAGCACCTTGCGGGCGTCGGCTTCCGAACCCACGCGTGCCTCACACTCGGCCAGCGCCATGTAGACCTCGGCCATGTCTACCCCGTAGTTGGGTGAAAGGCCGTCGCGGATGCAACCCACGGGATAAGGCGTAGGCTCGCCGTCGGGGAACTTCGTGGGGATAAGGTTACGGCGCAGGTCATGCTCGCCAAAGAGCGCATACACTTCCGGCTTCAGATACCAGGTCACCAGCCCGTAACTCCAGAAGCGGTAAGGGCTGAAACAGGGATTCTGCTTCACCCACAGCACCTCGGGATTGGCATAGGTGTAGGCCAGCAGGAAATCGTCGTCGCCCACCATCTGCTCGTTGCTGAGTTCGGTGGCCGTCAGTTCGCGATAGTCGTACTTGGCCATCAGCGCATTGTAATCCATCAGGTGGAAGTCGGGTTCGTTCTGCAGACGTTGGTAAGCCGTTCGCAGCGGTTCGAGGGCTTTCTCATATTCGCCCATCATCCAATAGAGCTTGCCCAGCAGGGCATAACCCGTAGTCATGTACACACGCATGTTGTGGTCGGGACGGTCTTCGAGCAGCGGACACGATTCTTCCATCTCGGTGGTAATGAAGTCGTAAAGCTCGCGCATGGTGGCCCGTTCAAAAGTGTTCACGTTCGTGTTTGCCTCGGTCACGATGGGGATGGTCAGTTCCGTGTCGGCGATGTCGGGGTTCCATGGTTTGGCAAACAGCTGTGCCAGGATGAAGTGCATCCACGCGCGGCTGATGCGGGCTTCGGCGCGTATGGCTTCCTTCTCGGCCTGCGTGCCTCCGGTAGACGACATCACGCCGTTGACAATGACGTTGAACGTATAAACGTTCTTGTAGCACATCTCCCAAGCCTTGCAGTTGGCCGTGGTCTTATAGATGTCCTGACTGTATTGGAAGGCTTTCAAAACAGATTCCGGGTCGAGCGAAGAATATCCGAACGCATCGGTCAACCCGTCAATGCACGACTGGTCCAACTGCATGTCGTCGCTGAAGAAATAGGTGTAGTCCTCCATGCTCAAGTTCATGAAGTTGTTCGTATTGAACATGCCGTTGTAGTTGTCCGTAGTTTCGGGCAACGCATACCCTCGTGGCTGTTCGTCCAGAAACGAGTCGCAGCCGGTAGCCAACAGCAAGAGTAAAGCCGGTAAGAAATATTTTGTCTTTTTCATGATCATATGTTTTTAGAAGTCTATATTGATTCCCAGCGAATAGGAAGGGCCATACTTATCCTGTCGGGAATAGTAGTTCCCACTCGTGTAAAGGTAAGCCTCAGGGTCGATATCTGCATCGTTGAAGTCTATCAACAGCAAGTTGCCTATCTGGGCCGTAAGGCGGATATTCTCCAATCTTAGTTTGCGGCAGAAGTCCTTCGGCAAAACGTAGCTCAGCGTAATGTCGCGCAAACGAATGTAGGATGCATTCTGAATGCGCGTATCAGCTCTATAATACACGTCGCTCTTCAGGGAGTAATCGTTCTCGACTGTATAACGCGGCACGTCGGTAAAGGCCTCATCGCCCGGCTGACGCCAACGGCGGTCGAACTCTTCCGGGAGGTTCGTGCCCGGACGTCCGTAGAAGTAGATGCCATCCTGCCGCATCTTGTGACCCAAGTTATACACGAACATGAACGAGAGCGACAGGTCCTTATACGTAAGCGTATTGGTCAATCCACCGTAGTACTTCGGGATGGTGGTGCCGGAATACACCACATCGTCCTTCGTCAGATAGTCGATGTCTGAGCCGGTTACGATGTTGCCTTCTTTGTCGTATGCCTGCGGACGGCCTTCACTGTCCAGCCCTGCATAGCGATAAGAGAAAAGCGCTCCCATTGGATATCCCTCTACATACGATTCATAGAGGAGGTCGGAAGCCAGTTCGATGGGCGTTTCCACGTCGAGCTTCTCTATCTTGTTGTCGTTGTAGGACAAGGTCAGGGTGGTGTACCAATTGAAGTTGCGCGTGCGGATGTTGTGCGTGTTGAGCGACAACTCGAAACCTCGGTTGCTCATCTCGCCCAGGTTGCCGGTGGTCGATAACCAGCCGGTTGTGGGGTTCAGGTTGACTGTGCCGATGAGGTCGCGGGTGTATTTGTCGTAGTAATCGAACGACAGGCCGATGCGGTTGTCGAACAGATGCGTATCAAAGCCAACGTTGATGATGCGCGTCTTTTCCCACGTGAGCATGTCGTTGGCCGGCGTAATGATGTTAAATCCCGGTTCTTCGAACAGATAGTTAGAGAAGGCTTCCAGAATATCGTATTTGCCACCCGTGCCCGGTTGGGGCGAGTTGCCCGCCAGACCGTAGCTGGCACGCAGCGTAAGGTCGTTGAGCCAGTCGATGCCTTGCATGAAGTTCTCCTCCGTCATGCGCCAGGCGGCACCTACCGACCAGATGGGTTTGTACTGGTTGCTGGGGTCGCTGCCGAAAAGGTTCGACTGGTCCATGCGCAGACTGGCGTTGAGCGTGTAGCGATGCTTGTAGGTGTAGGCCGCATTGGCATAGAGGGAGAAGTAGCGCTTGGACGTCTCGCTCTGCCCATACTCCCCGCTGCGTACTACCGCATAGGAACCGATGGGCACAGGCATTATCCAACCGCCAGACAAAGCATAGTTATCGTAACTTTGCTTCTCCATGGTCTGCATGTCGTAGCCACGGAAATAGTTCTGATAGGCCGTGCTCACGTAGGAGCGGATTTCCGTACCGGCCAGGGCGGTGATAAGGTGGTCGCCGCCGCCAAACGAGCCGTCGTACTGCAACTGGTTGCGCAGCGTCCAGTCGGTAGTTACACCGTTGTCCAGCATGTAGTGTCCGCCGGTGGTGGGCACACGAAACTCGTTATTGGCCGTGTCGTAGGTCTGAGCGCGCTCCTCGCGCACCACGTAAGTGTCCGACGGGCGATACGTCTCCTGACGGGAGTGGATGCGGGTGTATTGAAAGCGTCCTTCATAAGTCAGTCCTTTAAGCAAATCCATCGTGACACCCGTGTTCACGCGGATGTTCGTCTGGTTGATGCGATTGTAGTTCTTATGAAAATCGTCTACGGGATAGAACCCCATGTCGACGCCCGTAATCTCCTCGGCACTTTGGCGCACCGTGGGCGAAAGGACCATAGCCGACTGGTCCACCCAGCCGTTGGCATCGCGGAAGATGTTGTATGGCAGGTCGTAATAGGTCGCACCGCTCGAAATGTTCATCACATTACCTATGCTCTCCAACGTCTGAGATGCAAAACCCATACTCGTCCACGGCATGAGATGCCCTTTGGTAGCGCCAAAGTTCGCGTTGACAGTCAAGTCCCACTTCAGCCATTTCGTAAGCTGAAAATCCTGATAGGCATTAACGGTGATTTTGTCGCTCCAATCGGTATTCGTTTCGCGGTCGCCCTTGTAGCTGACCGAAAGGAAGTAGGTGTGGCGCTCGCTGCCGCCACGGAAAGACACGTTGTGCTGCGTGTACCACTTGTCTTTCATGAAGTAATCCTCGAACTGCTTGCGCCCATTCAATCCGGAGAGGTAAGCCAGCTGTTCGTCACGCTCGGCCAAGCTAATGAGTCCTTCCTTGTACTGATACATCGGTATCTCGTGCGGAAGCACGCGAGGGACATAGGAGTTATAGCACAGGTTGTGCGTCAGTCCGGCATCACCGGCCGCCGTGTTCTGCACCAAATCGTAAGAATACCGGTCGGAATATTCGTCGAACATCTCCTGGGCGTTGCGCATGAACGTGGGGCCGTCCATATAGTGATAGTAACCGTAGTCGGGCTTGCCGTAGTAAGTAAACGTGCCGTTGTAGGACACCTTCACCTTCTGGTTCTGCTCGCCGCGTTTGGTGGTGATAACCACTACGCCGTTGGCCGCCTGCGAGCCCCAGATGGAAGCCGCCGTGGCATCCTTGAGGATAGTGACGCTCTGGATGTCGTTGCTGTTAATCATATCCTCCACCAGCGACTCGTCGAGGGGAACGCCATCGACCACAAACAGCGGCGAGCGGGTGGAATTGATGGAGGTCGTACCACGAATGAGGTACTTGTCGGCACCTGATGCCTTGTTGACCGAGAGACCGGTGGTGAGGCCCTCGAGCGCATCGATGACGCTGTTCGTACTGATGGATTTCGTGGCGATGTCCTCGCCCTTGACGAAATCGAACGAGCCGGCCGACCGCTCACGCGAAAGGGTCTGGTAACCGGTCACCACCACGTCGCTCAGCAAACGAGTATCGTCCTCCAGGTATACCGTGTACTGCAATTTGCCTTTAGCAATCCGCACGGTGACGCTCTCCTTGCCAATGTAGCGCACTTCGATGCGACTGTCCACAGCAACATCGCGCAACGTCACTTGTCCTTTCATATCGGTTACGCCGCCTCTCGACGTGCCGCTCATTACCACGGTCACACCCGGCAAGGGTTCGCGCGTTTCTGCGTCGCAGACGGTAAAGTTTACCGTCTGCAACATTTCAAAATGCAACCTTACAAAATTTTTCGGTCTACGGGTAATGACAATATTACCATCGACCACCTCATACGTAAAACCTCTGTCATTCAAGAGTTGCGCAAGCACATTCTCCACCGTGGTGCGCCCCAGGTGGAGCGTGACGCCCCGCACTCCGGCTACCTCGGCCGACTCATAGAAAAAGCCCAAATCTACCTGTTTTTCCAGTTGCTGCAAGGCTTCTTTCAGCGTGACATTGGTCACCGAAAAGTTTGTTACCTGCGTCCTCAGATTCTGCCCGGAAGCCGTCAGTGCAAAGGCAACGGCACAAGCAAAAAGGCATGTCCTGCGACGCAAACCGATTTTTCTCCCTTCTCCCTCATTTTTACCAAGAAGGGTTCGTCCTTTCATTGGATTCTTCATACATTTGCGTGTTTTTATACATATTATATAAGGTCGGGCAGGAAACGTATCCCGGGAAGTTTATGTTCTTGCCCTTCCTTTTTTTTCTCTCTGTAGAATATGGCGTTCATTGTGGCACGGCCAAGGGAATATACCGAAGCAAGTCTGCTAAATAATATTCCGCAAACTAAGAGGGTCAATTTCCGGCCAGACGCACCGACACCACACCGTCATGGAAATCTATGTCGCAACCGGAGCCGCGCTCTATCACGACCATAATCGTCTCCAACCCGTCGGACTTCCGCAACCTTCCGCTGAAACATCTTTCCACCGGCACGTTGATATCAAAATCCACCCTGCGGATGTCATACCAACGGGAAAGCGTACGGAACACATCATGCAGATTGACACCATCGAAACTGTACACGCCCTGCATCCAGCTGCAATAGGCATCCACATCAACCCGGCTGACTACCATCGCGCCATCAGTACGGATGAGCAGTTGCTCGCCGGGCGACAGGTCTACGGCCTGGCCGCCATTGGCCTGCACACGCACACCGCCTTCACGGAGCACTGTACGGAGGTTCTCCCCTAGATAGGCGTAGACGCCGAACGCAGTGCCGGTGGCTGTGACGCGCTGCCCCTCACTCGACACGATGAACGGATGGGCCTTGTCGGGAGCCACGTCAAAGTAGGCTTCGCCCGTGAGCTGCACCACGCGCTCTGCCTTACCCTCAAAAGAAGAAGGAAATGTCAGGGACGAGAGGGCATTGACCCACACCTGCGTGCCGTCGGGCAACACCAGATGACACTGCTCGCCGCATGGCACGTCCAACCGGTTGGGCGTGGCAGACGGCACGGCTCCGGAGGAGACTTCCACCCGACCGCCGGACTTCTTCACCTGTCCACCGTCCGAACGGTAATCGAGCGTGGAATCGTTCAGGTTCAACACTTCGCCGCCGGGAAGCGTCAGCGTGGCATGTGCCAGTTCGGATTGCGCAGCGGGAGGCATGGTGCCGGGTACGGCCCACCACAACACGGCAACCAGCACAGCGGCTGCGACTCCGGCCACGGCGGCCACACGCATACGCGGCCACGACATATGCCGACGACGCCCTTTGGCACGAGCCAAGGCCTGCTCGGTATCGACCTCTGCCAGAAAGGCAATGGCGTCGCGCGAACGTAAGGTGGCAGCCACCCGACGGTATAAACGTCTGTGTCCTTCATCGGCCAGCCAGGCATCCAAAGCCTCCTGCTCGGCAGGGTTCAGCTTGCCGATGCAGGATTTCAATATGAGTTGGTAAATGTCCATTTGCACGTTTCTTTTCCCTAAAGACGAAAGAAGGCGTGCTTTTGGTTAACGGATTTACAGATTTTTTTGCTCAGGCGAATAAAATAAGCAGCAAGGTATCGGAAAACTTCTTGCGCAGCAGGGAAATTCCGCGCTTGGTGTGGGTGCGCACAGTTTCATAACCGATATTCATCAGTTGCGCAATCTCCTTGTCGTCCCACCCTTCGAGCTTCAGGCGCATCACCTCGGCGCATTTCACGGGCAGGCGGTCAATCTCTTCTTTCAGGCGGGCATAGAGTTCGACTTCAAAGATGGTATCCTCCAACGGTTCGTCCTGATAGACATCGGTCAGCTCCTCACGGCGGAAGGATTGCCCACGACGCAGATGGTCGACGAGCCGGTTACGCAGCAGGATGAAGAGATAGTCCTTGTCCGACCGCACGTCGGAGAGGGTTTGTTTCTTCTGCCACAAGACGCAAAAGAGGTCGGTCACGATGTCCTCGCTCTCCTCCCGGTCGTGCAGGCGGCTGTCGGCATACAACACCATGGGAGCATAGTAGCGACGAAACAAGGTGTCATAGGCCACCTCATTGCCGACGGCCACTTGCGGCAGGAGCTGCTCCGCGTAAGTATTTTCACCCATCTTACTCACTTGTTTGCAATCGAATATATAATCGGCGGCTAAAGTAAGCAAAAAGACCGTCCCCCCAAACGGGAAACGGCCTTTTTCTTTATATCGTCCGACTATTTATTACTCGGCACGCAGGGTGAAACGCTTGAAAGCGGTTACGGTCAAATCCTTGTCGGTAGCCTTCAGGAAGTCTGCAACGGTCATCTTGGCGTCCTGGATGTATTCTTGCTTGAGCAAGCATACTTCCTTGTAGAACTTGCCGATGCGTCCCATGGCAATCTTCTCGATCATGTTTTCGGGCTTGCCTTCCTGGCGGGCCTTGTCGGCAGCGATTTCCTTCTCCTTGGCCAATACGTCGGCGGGCACGTCGGCCTCGCTGATGGCAATCGGGTTCATGGCAGCCACCTGCATGGCAATCTCATGACCGATGCGGTCTACGCCCTCGATGTTCTTGTTCAGGGCCACCATGGTGCAGAGGAAGTTCTTGTTTTGGTGGTTGTACACCGAGATAACCGGAGCCTCGATGGTCATGTAACCATCCAGTTCCATCTTCTCGCCGGTGATACCGCTGCGGTCGATCACAGCCTGTGCCACCGTGGTGTCGCCCAAGGGGAGAGCCTTTACTTCGTCCAAGGTCTTGCACTTGTGGGCAACGGCAGCGTCCAATATCTCGTGAGCCAACTTCACAAAGTCTTCGTTCTTTGCCACGAAATCGGTTTCGCACTTCAGCGCAATCATCGCGCCAAATCCGTCAGCCACCTTAGCCAACACGCAGCCTTCCGAGGCTTCGCGGTCGGAACGCTTGGCAGCGATAGCCTGTCCTTTCTCGCGGATAATCTTCATTGCCTTGTCGAAGTCGCCTTCAGCCTGAGTCAAAGCGTTTTTGCAATCCATCATACCAGCTCCGGTCATCTTGCGCAGCTTGGTAATGTCAGCCATACTTACAGCCATAGTTCTTTTTTCTTATTTTAATGGGTTAATGAATAATCAGTGGTTATGGTTATAAAATGATAAGAGTTGAAGGCTGAAGGATGAAAGTACAGGGATAGAAACATCTCAACTCTCAACGCTCAACTTTCAACTCTCACCTATGTAGCGGACTTCAATCAGCGTGATTAAGCCTCTTCATCGTCCTTAACGAAAGCAGCAGCCTTGCCTGCGTTGATAGCCTCTTCCGTCGACTTGTCCAGACGGGCCTTGGCGGCGCCTTTCTTTCTGGTCTTGGGAGCAGCGTTCTCGCCGGCAGCTTCCATGTCGACCTTCTCGGCTTTTCTTTCTTCCAGACCTTCGGCAATGGCGCCGCAGCATGCATCGAGGATGACCTCAATTGACTTGTTGGCGTCGTCGTTGGCCGGGATTACGAAGTCGATGTTGTCGGGGTTGGAGTTTGTGTCCACGATGCCGAATACGGGGATGCCCAGACGGTTAGCTTCGCGCACAGCGATGTTTTCCTTCATCACGTCGACAACGAAGAGTGCA
Source organism: uncultured Phocaeicola sp. (assembly GCA_944321015.1). Lineage (GTDB taxonomy): Bacteria > Bacteroidota > Bacteroidia > Bacteroidales > Bacteroidaceae > Phocaeicola_A. The sequence goes on from CALUJS010000013.1 coordinate 54,551, forward strand.
GACGGCAGACGGGTCAGGTCGGCGATGGAACCGAGGTTCTTCTCCAGCTTGGCACGCTGACGGGAGATTTGCAGGATTTCTCTCTTGGAGAGGTTGGCATAGGTACCATCGTTGCTCAGTTTGTCGATGGTAGCCATCTTCTTCACAGCCTTACGGATGGTCGGGAAGTTGGTCAACATACCGCCCGGCCAGCGCTCGATTACGTAGGGCATGTTTACGGCAGCAGCCTTGTCGGCCACTACTTGCTTGGCTTGTTTTTTAGTAGCAACAAACAGGATTTTCTTTCCTGATTTGGCGATTTGTTTCAGGGCGTCGGCAGCTTCTTCCACCTTAGCCACTGTTTTGTGGAGGTCAATGATGTGGATACCATTGCGTTCCATGAAGATATAGGGAGCCATTGCGGGGTTCCACTTTCTCTTCAAGTGTCCGAAGTGGCAACCGGCTTCCAATAAAGTATCAAATGTTACTCTTGACATTGTTTTTATTCTTTAAATCGTTTACTTTCTTTTTTGTTTTCACCAACCACCGGGTAGTCTGCATTGGAGGAGTCCCGACGGTTTAGATACTAAACGAAGTTTGAAGTTGCGAAGTTCTTGAGTTTTTAAGTTTCTGAGTTTCAAGCTGCCGTCCTTCCGAGGGAAGTGGCACGGCTTACCAACTTATAAACTAAAAAACTTACGAACTCCAATCAACGTTTACTGAACTGGAATCTTCTGCGTGCTTTCGGACGTCCCGGTTTCTTACGCTCAACCTCACGAGAATCGCGGGTCATGAAGCCTTCGGCGCGCAGGGCCTTCTTGTCTTCGGGATTGATTTTAACCAATGCACGGGCGATGGCCAGGCGGAGAGCCTGAGACTGGCCGGTGAAGCCGCCACCGTAGAGATTTACCTTAATATCATATTTTTCAGCAACGCCCAGTGTGTTCAACGGTTGCTTTACGACAAATTGAAGAATCGACGACGGAAAGTACTGTGCGAGATCTCTCTTGTTGATCGTAATCTTTCCGGTGCCTTCGCTGGCTTCGCGAACATACACGCGAGCAACAGCGCTCTTACGTCTGCCTATTGCGTTTACTACTTCCATCCTGTATTATTTAAGTAAGTTGATATCGATTGTTTTGGGGTTTTGAGCCTCATGCTTGTGCTCGCTTCCGGCATACACATACAAGTTGCCAAGTAGCTTGGCGCCCAAACGGTTCTTGGGAAGCATGCCTTTCACAACACGACGGTACAGGTGTTCCCAGCCCAAGGGACGAGCCACCAGGTCGGCCGGAGAGAACTGCTTCTGGCCGCCGGGATAGCCGGTGAAGCGCAGATAAACGCGGTCAGTCCACTTGTTACCCGTCAATTTCACTTTGTCTGCGTTGATGATAATCACATTGTCGCCGCAGTCCACGTGAGGAGTAAAGTTGGGTTTGTACTTACCCCTCAACAACTTCGCAACCTTTGCGCCCAGGCGGCCCAGCACCTGGTCAGTAGCGTCAACAACGACCCATTCTTTGGTCGCAGTCTCTTTGTTTGCAGAAATGGTCTTGTAACTTAAAGTATCCACTCTTGATAAAATTTTAAATTGTTAACTACTAAAAAACATTTTCTTTTTGGCAGCGCTAACCACCCGCACGGGCTATTAACACGCTTAAGTCTAAACTTTTATAACGTCTAGATAATAATCGGCTTGCAAAGGTACGGCTTTTCTCTTAAACTCCAAACAATTCAATATCTTTTTTATCTCGCTATGAAGGAGTTATTTACGCCACAAAACAAAATCGGCCGTCCAAACAGGCCTCCGAGCGGAGATATGATCGCTCGCGACGCACCATATGCCCGCTCGCGAGCGTCCATATGCCGGGAGACGAGCCGCAATATTCGCGCTCAAACCGGGAAAACACAAGGCCGAATCGCGCCCGACGACGCACGAATGAAGGGCGGAATCGCGCCGGGTGTGAAGGGAAATCCGTATCTTTGTCCGAAGACAATCATCGAAAGACCAAACATCATACAAACACATCATGAACACACGCATCATCCTCTGCCTGCTGACGGCCCTGTTGGCCGCAGCACCCGCCTGCCCCGCCGCCATCGGGACACAAGACGGACCCGAAACCGCCACGGACAACCAGTGGAAGGGCAAACGGGTGGCTTTCCTGGGCGACTCCATCACGGACTCCATCCATGTGGGCACCACCAAATGCTATTGGGAGTTTCTGGCCGAATGGCTGGGCATCGAACCGCACGTATATGCCAAGAACGGCAACCAGTGGGACGGCGTGCTGCGCCAGGCGGAACGGCTGAAAGCCGACCGAACGCAGGTGGATGCCATCATCATCTTTGCCGGAACGAACGATTACAATGCGGGAATTCCCTTGGGCGGATGGTATGACTACGCGCAGACTGAAACCACGGTGAAAGGCGGAGGCCGGGAAATCCGTGCCCGACGCACGCCGCAGATGAACGGCGCCACGCTGCGCGGACGCATCAACCGTGTGATGGACTATCTGAAGACGAACTTCCCCACGCAGCAAATCATCGTGCTGACACCCATCCACCGCGCCGCCGCGCAATTCAAGAACCGGAACATCCAGCCCGAAGAAGCGTTTCCCAACCGGCTGGGCCTCTACGTGGACGAGTATGTGGAGGCCATCCGCGAGGCGGGCAGCGTGTGGGCCGTGCCCGTCATCGACCTGCACAGCCTGAGCGGCCTCTACCCCATGAACGACGCGCACGCGCGCTACTTCCATGACCGCGACACCGACCGCCTGCACCCGAACGCCGAAGGCCACCGCCGCATGGCGCTCACGCTGATGTATCAGCTGTTGGCACTGCCGGCATCGTTTCGCTGACGGTAGTCTCCATCAACCCAAAAAAGCCGCGCAGGCAATTCATGCTTACGCGGCTTTCCATATATATAATATGGTATGTAATCAGAACTCGGCGTTGCGCGGCGTGCGCGGGAACGGAATCACGTCGCGGATGTTGGTCATGCCGGTCACGAAGAGCAACAGACGCTCGAAACCGAGGCCGAAGCCGGCGTGCGGGCAGGTGCCATACTTGCGCGTGTCGAGATACCACCACATGTCCTTCATCGGGATGTTCAGTTCCTTGATGCGGGCCATCAGCTTGTCGTAGCTCTCCTCGCGGACGCTGCCGCCGATGATTTCGCCAATCTGGGGGAAGAGCACGTCGGTGCCTTGCACGGTTTTCCCGTCTTCGTTCTGCTTCATGTAGAAGGCTTTGATTTCCTTCGGATAATCTATCATGATGACCGGCTTGCGGAAGTGTTCCTCCACCAGGAAGCGTTCGTGCTCGCTGGCCAGGTCGCATCCCCAGTAGACGGGGAACTCGAACTTGTGTCCGTTGGCCACGGCCTCTTCCAGTATTTTGATACCCTCGGTGTAGGGCAGGCGCACGAACTCCGTGTTCACCACGCCCTGCAAGCGCTCTATCAGGCCCGGGTCTACCATCTTGTTGAGGAAGGCCAGATCGTCCCGGCAATTATCCAACGCCCATTGCACGCAGTACTTGATGAACTCTTCTTCCAAGTCCATCAGTTCGTGCAGGTCGGCAAAGGCCACCTCGGGCTCAATCATCCAGAACTCGGCCAAGTGACGCGGCGTGTTGGAGTTCTCGGCGCGGAAGGTAGGTCCGAACGTATAGATGGCGCCCAAGGCAGTGGCTGCCAACTCGCCTTCCAACTGGCCGGACACCGTCAGGCTGGCCTGCTTGCCAAAGAAGTCGTCATCGTAGATGATGGAGCCGTTCTCGTCCTTCTTCAGGTCGTAGAGGTTCATCGTAGTCACTTGGAACATCTGTCCGGCGCCCTCGCAGTCTGAAGCCGTGATGATGGGCGCATGGAAGTAGAAGAAGCCTTTCTCGTGGAAGAACTTGTGGATGGCAATGGCCATATTGTGACGGATGCGGAGCACGGCACCAAACGTATTGGTACGGGGACGCAGGTGAGCAATCTCGCGCAGGAACTCCATGGAGTGCCCTTTCTTCTGCAAAGGATATGTGTTGTCGCAAGCGCCCAGCACCTCGATTTCGGTAGCCTGAATCTCTACCGCCTGGCCGGAACCAACGGAAGCCACGAGCGTACCGTTCACGCTCAGGCAGGCACCGGTCGTAATGAGCTTCAGCAGGTCGGCATCGAACTTCTCCACATCGACCACCACTTGCACGTTATTTATAGTAGAACCGTCATTGATAGCCACGAAGTTGACTTGTTTACTACCACGGCGGGTACGCACCCAGCCTTTCACATTGACTTGCGCGCCTACATCGGTACGCTTCAGCAGGTCGACAACTTTTGTTCTACGAATTGTTTCCATCATAATCGTTGTTAGTATGAACAATATTTATTCGAAAGCACCCATGCGAAGCATGTTCACTTCTTTCTCTGTCAGGTAACGCCACTGTCCGCGACGGAGATTCTTCTTGGTCAGTCCGGCAAAGAACACACGGTCGAGACGAATCACGCGGTATCCCAAAGCTTCAAATATACGGCGCACAATGCGGTTCTTGCCCGAGTGTATTTCGATGCCCACCTGTGCCTTGTCGGTGTCTGAAGCATAGCTGATGGCATCGGCATGCACTTCGCCATCGTCGAGCGTGATGCCTGCGGCAATCTTTTCAAGGTCGGCCTGAGCCACCGGCTTGTCGCAATGCACATGATAGATTTTCTTCTTCAGGAACTTCGGGTGGGTCAGTTTGGATGCCAAGTCACCGTCGTTCGTGAGCAACAGCACACCGGTCGTATTGCGGTCCAGACGGCCAACAGGATAAATGCGCTCCTTGCAAGCGCCCTTCACGCAGTCCATCACGGTCTTGCGTTCCTGCGGATCATCTGAGGTGGTCACACAGTCTTTCGGTTTGTTAAGCAGCACATAGACCTTGCGTTCTATCTTCACGAGTCGGTCATTGAACTTCACCTCGTCGCTGCGTTTAATCTTCGTACCCAATTCGGTTACCACTTGTCCGTTTACGCTAATAGCGCCGGCTGCGATAAATTCGTCAGCCTCGCGACGGGAGCAAACGCCGGCATTGGCCAGGAACTTATTCAGACGAATCGGCTCGTTCGGATCGGTCAGGACATCCTTGTACTCCAACTGCTTCTTGCGAGTGTATTTGGCATTGGGGTCGTAGTCAGCCGTATGGCGCGGACGGTAGCCGCCTTTCTGACGGTTATTATAGCCGCCCTGCTGCTGACGGTAGCCACCTTGGTTGTAGCCGCCCTGACCGTATGAGTTTCCTCCGCCACGGTTATATCCGCCGTTGTTGTTCGGACGGCGATAAGTAGAGCGCGGCTGCTGACCGTCGCCATTTTCCCAACGGTTGCCATTGGGCTCCCAACGGTTGCCGCCGTTATTGTCATAGCGGTTACCGTTGTCGTAACGGTTGCCATTGTTGTTATAGTTGTTCTGGCGCCACGGACGTTGTTCGCCGTTGTTTCCGTTGCGGAAATTGGGGTTGTAGCTGCGCGGACGGGTGTTCTGACGATCGCCGCCACGGTATCCGCCGTTATCATAACGGCCGCCCATGTTGTTGCCGTCGCTGTGGTATGCCGGCGAACTGCCTATGCGCGGACGGCGCGGACGGGGCATGTCGGCATTGTCGGCACGATAAGCCGGTTCTCCGGTTGGGCGGCTGATGCGCGGACGACGCGGACGCTCCTGCCCTCCTCCATCGTTTCCATATCGGTTGTATGCCTGACGCGAAGGACGCGCCTCGGTGTTCTCATCGCGGTTGTAATTTACCTTTCTGTACTCTCTATTGTAAGAACGGGATTCTTCACGGGCTTCAGAATTCTCCTCCGAATTCGGTTGCCAATTTTCTTGGTCTGTACTCATGATTCTGCTATTATAATAATGT